>NZ_FMYB01000002.1 GCF_900104155.1 Butyrivibrio sp. INlla16 | reverse complement strand
TAATTGAATACAGAGAAAACTTTTTCGCATGGATTTACGATTTTTCAATACCTACAACGAATAATCTGTCGGAAAGATCACTCAGAGGAATCAAAACCAAAATGAAGGTATCAGGTCAGTTTGCATCTACTGATACCGCGGATAATTACGCCCTTATAAGGACATATATCGAAACATGCCGTCGTAACGGGATAAATGAAATAGAAGCTCTGTCCAGGCTATGCAATGGTAAACCTTATACTGTGGAGGAAATCTTCTCTTCACAGAAATAATCATACTGAAACTTAATAGCGAATCAGCGTGCTGATTAAGTACGCTGATTTGTCATGTCCAAAAGTATTTAGACCGTGAATAGTAACAAATCATATCCGATTGGGTTAATTATTCCATTAAGTTTTGCTCTTGTTATTTTCATAAATACCTCTTCTATTTTTATGTCATTTCATCACAGCACTTTATTCAGCCAGGTCACAAACAGATCTTTCCACTGTGAAACGGCTGTAAGATCCGGAGGTACAAAGCCGGGATAATATATTGTATCATTCGGCTTACAGCCACCAAAGCCATGCCCTCCATAGGGGAAAACATGCAGCTCATGAGGAATTTTCTTATCCCTGAGCGCCTTTGCAAAATCCACCATATGATATGCATCAATCACATCATCATCAGCTGCGTTACACATAAATATTGGGCATACCTCATCATTTACATGATCCTTTAATTCGTATCTGGCAGCAAAATCAGCTCTCCTCCCGGCATCATTATAGGTTTCAGCATCAGCCATAACCACCTGGATTTTGTCATTTGCAACACTAACAGCCGGATATATCAATCCTGCTGCATTGGGCTTTCCGTCCACCTTATCGATCTCATCTTCCACATAATCGCTAATTCCTACTGTCCTGTTCTGAGTGATAACTGCCTGAACACCAACAAGATTTCCTCCTGCTGAAAAGCCTACTGTAGCTATCTTGTCAGGATCAATCCCATATTTATCTGCATGGAATCTTACATATCTGATTGCACGCTGAAGATCAAGAAACATGTAAGGAGCCTTGTATGGATATGATCTGTACCAGAGAACAAAACAGCTTATTCCTGCTGCATTTAAAAACTCGGCTATATCTGCTCCCTCGCTATCAATACTCTTGGTAAGATATGCACCTCCCGGACAGGAAATCACGCATTTCTTACTTCCGGGTACAAGATATGGAACAATGAAAGGCTCATCAACATATGTTTCATTCGCATAACCATCCTGTATTTCCTGCCTGTACACCATAGTGTCATTGCCGCGCATATCTCCGATTTTATCTGTGGTTTTATCCCATATTCCCGGATATTTAACAAACATATCCTCGGGAGAGAGTGAATCATCCCAGTTCATTCTGTCATGCTTGGACTCTCCGGTATTTCCCGGTATTTTTTCACCCCAGATTTTAATTATTTCTTTCTCTTTTTCAGGACTAAATCTCATTTTTAACCTCGCTTTATATCATCATTTAAATAGCCTCGATAATATCCAATAATATTGAACTTATCTCAGCCTCTGTACTTCCCCGTGAGTAATTCCGTTCTCATTAAAGGCATCAACCTGAAGGTATACCTCCTGACCTTTTATAAGTGCACCGATAGATCTCGTACCCTTAGATGAGCCTTTCTCCGGGTAGTACATGCAACTGTGATAGAGCTTATTCTCTGCATGTCCCCACTTAATGTTATAACCATCCGCGCCCTCGGAAGACATTGTTATACTCATATCCAATTCGCTCTCAATAGTAGCAGTAAATGTAACCTCTCCGGGAGCCCTTCCGTTACCTTTTCCAAATACGCGAATACCTGATACTGCTGCCTTTTGATTCATTGGAAGCTCCAGAATTGTGAGCTTTATAAAACGTAACCTTTTTCCATTTTCTATAAGCAAAGTATCATGAGGAAGATTGGTATCAGCCTTGGATTTATCGCTCAGAATCTCATAGTTTTCGCCATCAGATGATCCTTCCAGCACATATCTTGTCACATATTTTCTCTCATCAATGAGTCTTGCGCCGAATCCGTTTTCAGGTATCTCTCCGGGCGGAAGAGCTTCAATACTGTCATCCGCGAAATTGATCTGAATAAATCTGACGTCCTTAACTTCGCGCATATCCATGAGAAGCCATTCGCCGGGCTTGTTGTCTGCTGCTCTCCACCAGGTTCTGGTATCCTCTTCACAGGCTCTCTCAGGATTGTTATCACCTACAGGTGAAACCGTATCCTCTTTACTTACAGATGATGCACTCATCTTTGCATTCCTGCTAAGAAGGAACCATTCAGGCTCAGCCCATGGATCCGGTTTCCCGTCATTTATGCTCCTTGGCCAGTCTCCGTAGCCAGTATTACAGAACAGCTCACCATCATTATCAAAGCCTGCAGGCCATATACCGACTCTTCGCTCCATGGGATCATTAAGGCTTATTCTCATGGTTGATGTATGCCAGAAATTACCGTTTTTATCCTCCATAGTTGAGCCATGTCCTGCCCCAGGCATAAATCCTCCGGGCTGATAGGAATAGGGATTGTTCTTTGCAAGCTCAAAAGGTCCAAGGGGTGAATCGGATACATATACCCCATCGTTGTAAACATTATATTCAGCACCTGTCGCTGCATACTGAAGATAATATTTTCCATCATGCTTATTCATGTATGCACCTTCAATGAAAGGATTGTTGCTGAGCATACTCCTAAAGAAAGCCTTGTCTGTATCAGAGGCCTTACTAAATGCCTCTTCTCCCATATTCTTTTTAAATCCCTCAAATACTCTGTCCAGCTCCTCGCCTTCAATAAGTCTCTTTGAATGATTCTCACCGCATCTCTCATATCCAAGTTCCTTTGGACGTCCATTAATAAGCTCTATTCTCTCTGAAAGAGGCTTCATGGTCTCAGTGTCAAGCTCCACTCCCCAGATTGGTGTCATATTAGAGCATCCCCAATAGAAATAAACTCTTCCGTCATCATCCTGAAAAAGGTTGGGATCCCAGAAGTCAAAGGTTCCCTCTATCTCCTCATATGGTCCGTTCTCAATATCTCTGGTGCGATAGAAGTTGCAGATTTCTCCCCTTTTTGATGCACTAAAATATACATAGTCTCCGATGACTCTTACATCCGGAGCATAGTCAAGAAGCGGAAGGTTGTCGGGAAGACGCACGCTCTTCCAATTGATGAGATCATCAGATACCCACACTGACATATTCATGGATGCAAAAATATAGTATTTCCCCTTATAAAATAAAAATGTGGGATCAGCTGCTTCTCTGGAAATGTGCTGCTCGCCAGACATTCCGTCCTTTATGAATTGGTAATGGTAATCTATGTTTATGGGATTGCAAAGTATTTTTTTCACGTTATTCTCCTTAGTAATTATCCCCTCAAGAGGAAGACTTGATATTTGCAGCGATTAGAAGCGGTATCCTGCTCTCTTTTTATAAATTCTATTATTTGGGGAATAATTACTGAACAGTTTTTATTTTTGATAATCCGGCATTTTTTAATATCAAAAAGGATGTAGCCAGTCTGACCACATCCTTCCTCCAACTGCATATCTGAGTATGCTTGATGAATCAGACCCCTTGTTTAGACAGCCTGCAAAAGGGCCATCACTTTACAGAAATATTAAGAAGTTCGCAAAATCCGCTTATTTTGTAGTCTGTCTTTTCGTATGCTGCTGCGTCGCCTATTCCCGCAACTCTCATGCCGGCTCTTTTACCTGCGATAACTCCGGCAACAGCATCCTCAACAACTACGCAGTTATCGGGATTTTCACTTAAAAATTCTGCTGCCTTTGAGAACACCTCCGGATCAGGCTTGGATTTTGTAATATTTGTTCCGTCAGATATAGCGTCAAAATAATCTGTAAGTCCCACCCTTTCCAGGATGTACTTTGTATTTTTACTTGAAGAACCTATCGCAAGCTTGTGCCCTCTGTTTCTAAGTTCCGCAAGTGTATTCCTTACTTCAGGTGATACGTCTTCCGGTGTCATTGTTCCCAGAAGTTCCCTGTAATATTCATTTTTCTCAGCAGCAAGATCTTCCTTTTCTTCTTCGGAAAACTTTCTGACACTGTCTTCCAGAATAATATCCAGAGATTCCATTCTGCTGACACCGCGAAGTCTTGAATTCTTCTTTTCATCAAAGCCTATTCCCAGCTTATTCGCTATCATTTTCCATCCCTGATAGTGATATTTATCAGTAAAAACAAGAACCCCGTCAAGATCAAATATAAAAGCTTTCATAATATGTCATCCTCCCGCTTTAAAATCTCAAATCCATTTTTCCGCAGAAAGGATCAACAGGTGATTTTCCCTTAAATTCACTTCTGCCTAAAATTTTGTCAATTGCTGCATCCATAACGAATTCAGAATTACAGTAACAGTTGATAAAGGTCTTTATCATCGGTGCATCGAGAAGATGATACGGATTACCGAAGCTTATAAACATAACCGGGAGCTCATGTACCATCCAGGGCATGTTATTTCCAAGTCCGAACATTGTGTGCCAGTTCATTCTTGCTGTGGTTTTGTTGGATGCAGTTTCCACATTTCCAACATAGATGATTAGATCGTATCTGGATTTTAGCTTTGACACGGAGTCGGTCATTACTTCAAAGCCTTCTTTTTCATACAGCGTCACATCAAAACCTTCAGCCTTAAGTCTATCCATTACAAATTTTGTTACGCGCTCGTCAGACTCAAAACCTCCCATCATTTCAAGAAGAACTCTTTTATGATTTTCAGGCTTTATGGGAAGGAGCTTCTGTGTATCCTTTACAAGGGTAATTCCTTCATCAGCACACTCCTTTGCCCAGGTCACATGCTCCTCTGATGAGAGAATGTTAAGCCCTTCCTTAGCAGGAACCAGAGTACCGTTTGCCTTCTTTTCAGGAAGATTAAGAGCTGCCTTGGTCGCAAGAATTCGCTTAACGGCCTCCTCTAATCTCTCTTCGGACAGGATGCCCTTTTCATAGCCCTTGTGCATGTATTCGTAATCTTCATCGATGTTTCTGTTAAACAGGAACATGTCGCAGCCGTTTTCTATGCAAAGTGGAACAGCATGTTCTCTGTCCATTGCACTGCAAAAGCCCACCATAGGCGTGGCATCAGACACAATAAGACCGTTAAACCCGAGCTTTTCCCTGAGAAGTTTACCGAGAAGATTTTTAGACAGCGTAGCAGGAATAATCTTTTCAGGTGCTTTTCCATCAAAGAGTTCCTCATAGGCAGGCATTGCGATATGTCCCGCCATCACGCTAAGTGTTCCGGCATCGATCATTGCCTCGTAGATTTTTCCGTAGGTTTCGTCCCACTCTTCAACAGAGAGTGAATTGACACTTGTGAGAAGGTGCTGGTCTCTCTCGTCTATTCCGTCACCCGGGAAGTGCTTTACTGCTGTAGCAACGCCCTCTTCGGCTGCTGCCTTAAGATAGCCTCTTCCCATATCGATGACTGTCTGCACATCATCTGAAAATGCCCTGACATTTATAATTGGATTATGGTAGTTTCTGTCAAGATCAACTACAGGTGCAAAGGACCAGTTATCTCCTACAGCTGCGCCTTCTGAGCAGCTAACCTTCCCCAGCTCATAACCGCGTCTGGCATTTCCTGTAGCACCAACAAGCATCTCTCTGCCATAGTAGGTTCCTTCAACTGCCGAACCATTTCCGCCATACTCGAGGTTTGCAGCAATGAGGAGTGGTATCTTGCTCTCCTTTTGTAAAAAGCTCTGAGCCTTCCATATTTCCTCGCCCGGTCCTTCTCTGTAAAGTAGTCCACCTATCTTATATTTATCGAGGGTCTCCTTTAATTCGTTCTCATCCTTGCTGAAAATAACCGGACAGAAAAGCTGTCCGATTTTTTCATCAAGCGTCATTTTTTCATATGTATCCTCAACCCATTTGATTTTCTCATCGCTTAAGTTAAAGGGTTTGTCTTTGTAATTGATCATAATCATGCTCCTATCTTTCGGCATTATTGCTATGCTTATGCATTTTGCCTCGCTTAAACAATTTCATGATTATGATTCTATTATTTGGGAAATAATTACTGAACAGTTTTTATTATTGACAAACCGACATTTTTTAATGTATTAGATTCAGTTTGTCTATAGAGATAATAGTCTGAATTTTCATCCGGGATTGTTCATGACTTTTGTTTTTCTGCCTGTACTTTATTCTTAATAAGACCCACTAATCCTATGATCATCAGTATTATCGATGCAGCAGGGTAAACGTATATTAGTCTGGTAAAAAGTTCCTCAGATTCCCTGATCATTTCTTTCTTATTCAGTTTTCCAAATGCTCCGGTGATCTCTCTGTTTATGAAAATATTTTCAAAAACTCTAAGGTCGTTAAAGAGATTCAGTTCCTGGTGAACAAATGCAATTCCCAGTTGTTCACTTTTTTTCACGGTGATGTTCTTAAGGCTTTGTCCGTCAAAAGTGATGCTGCCGCCATCGCATGGAATGGTTCCGGTGAGGACATTCATCAGGGTAGATTTACCTGCTCCGTTCTCACCAAGAAGGGCATGAATCTCACCCTTCTCTACTGTAAGATCCACGCCCTTTAGTACCTGCACACCACTGAAGGACTTACGTATACCTTTCATTTCCAGAAGTGCCATAGTTTTTTCCTCGTATTAAATAAAAAAGTGCCCACAGCTCTCTCATGCTGTGAGCCCTAAAAAATCTCTTAGTCCTCATCCCTGATTTTATCAAGAGCTTCAGATATAACCTTTTCATCATGTCTGAAAATCAGATAGGTTCCAAACCAGGAGCCTATGTAGATGATTACATAAATTATTGAGGTAACGATAAAGCCGAAGGTTCCGTGATACCAGTAGCAGATACGCCCGAACGACATGATAACCGCGTAGAGCAGAATAAAATGCGCCACCGTTTTCAGTTTAAATTTCAAATCCGCATTTTCATTCTTGTCGCTGTCGTTGTCGCCATAATAAAACATCACGGTTACGAGACTGCTCATAAAGCTGGCAACCACAATGGATCCAGGAATATACCAGTCAAAATGATAATCAAGCGGTCTCATTACCAGAAGGCCGTAGATACCGACATAGCACAGTACCATGAAGCTTACCATCATAGTCTGTTCAATTATAGTTTTCACCTTTTTCATATCATAACCCCAATCTGTTCTTCATCTCTTTGACGTAGCTTCTGGTGATAATGACGGGCTCACCGTTTAGCAGTGTTGCGCGCATCCTCGCATTGGATTCAGCCTTCACACTTTTGATCTTCCTGATATTGCAGATCATGGATTTGGAGCACCTGAAAAATCTGTAATCCAACTGTCCCTCCACCTCATATAGTCTGCTCTTTATCTCAAGACAGTCGTCCTTTGTGTAGGCAAAGCACTTGTCATCAACCGTTTCAAAATAGTAAATCTTCGAAATGGCACAGGGTACACTTTCGCCGTCCTTGTACCCCAGAATCATCTGCTCTCCGTTTTCAAGAAGTCCTATCACGGTATCTATGGAAGATGTGCGCTCGTGAGCGTTGATCACCGCGTATTCAGTTTCCCCTTGCGGAATCTTATTAAAAGTAACCCTCAAAACTTTTCCCCTTTATCTCTTGTTGTAAACCTTGGGATATATGAGCCTTATGGCTGCAATGAATATAACTGTTACTATTATTATATATATGCACGACTGATTCAATGAAAAGGTTTTTCCGAAAGTGCATTGATTAAAAGAAAAGACTTCGAGCATGGCATCCATGAATGCACCGTTATCTACTCCACCTATGCTCTCATCCATGTGACGAAGCACGCCTCCGGTCAAATAATTTCTGATAAGGATTGAGATGCCTGTAGCAGGTACAAGGTTGCATACGTTTTGGATAGTTTTATTAAACTCCGAAAGCGGGATGTACGCACCGATCACAAAGCCCGATACCGCAGACAGAATTCCCATGAAAGCGCTGCAGGTTCCCATATTTCTGAAGAACATCATAAACAGCATGAAAATTGCCGTTGAAGAAACCGTTCCGAGGAAGATAACTCCCACAAGCTTAACGATGTCGGATGCCACAAGATACATGGAACCATTTACCGCAAGGATTCCTATTCCGCACGCCAGAACTATCATTGTCTGTAAAAAAGCGGCCGTCACTGCTGCAAGAAAATAAGAAAGGATGATCTCCCACCTTTTAACGGGAGTTGAAATCATATCGAGGTCAACCTTATCCTCTCTGTCCTTAACGATGATTTCCAGTGCGTTATAAGGGATTGTAAGAAGCGCGGTGCTTATTATTCCCGTGAGCAGAAGTCCGTTTACAAACTGATCCATATCCGCTGCGCTTATGAAATTCGAAAGCCCTGCCGCAGCTCCTTCAAGTGATGAAATGAAAGAGTTTTTAAGGAAAAGCAGGTAAAGCGCAAGTATAATAATAGGTGTCAGCATCGAGAAAAATATCGCTCCTTTATCATTAAAAAATACCATCATATTTCTCTTTGTAAGTCCTAAAAGTCCTCTGAATTTAGCCATTGCACTCCACCATTTCCTTTCCTGTAAGTGTTAAAAATACGTCGTCCATTGTTCCCTTGATAACTTCAAAATCCTTGATATAATCTTTGTTTCTCCAGACAAATTCGGATATTCCATCATCCATCGCTATGTTGTAATGATCCGCTTCGTAACGATATTTCTGTACCTTCGGATTCTCCAGGATTCTCTTATTCTCTTCGCATTCCTCGGCGTACCAGATGAGCTTTTTGCCTGTGTATCTGCTCTTAAGTTCAGCAGGTGTCCCCTCGGCAATGATGTTTCCCTTATCCATGATCACCACGTTGTCAGCTTCCGCCGTCTCCTCCATGTAATGAGTTGTGAGGAAAATTGTTAGATTCTCATGCTTTCTTAAGTGATTGATGTAGTCCCAAACCATCTTGCGGGACATCGGATCAAGTCCGGTGGTGGGCTCCCCTAGTCATAAGATTCTGCTTTACCGTGAGCTTATCATCGAGAACCGAATTCTGAAAAACGATTCCGATTTCTTTTCTGATAAGATCATCCTCTTTTCCAAGTTCATGTCCCATGAGGATCGCCTGTCCTGAAGTTCTCGGAAGAATTGTACTTAGCATGTTTATCGTTGTTGATTTTCCTGCGCCGTTCTCTCCGAGGAAGGCGAACAGCTCACCCTGTTTTACCGAAAAAGAAATATTATTTACAGCTGTCATAGCTCCGTACTTTTTCTGCAGTCCTTTTACTTCAATTGCATTTTGCATACCGTACCCCTTTCGTCAAAGCTTATATTTTTTCTTTCAAATTTATTTCTGTGTTCTTTCTGAAAACGATATTAACGCATTTTTGACAGAAAAAAAGTGCAACTGCGGTGAGTTGCACTTTTCATTAGGTGAAATACATTTTTTTGCAACAACATTGCGCACTAAAGCTTTTAAATTACTTCCTTCCCATCCACCTTAAGCATTCGATAGCCTATTCCGACATGTGTCTGAATATAAGCAGAAGAATCATTTTTATCCTCAAGCTTTTTTCGGAGAGTGGCCATAAACACACGAAGCGATGCTACATTACTGTCCCAGGCACTACCCCATATTTTTTGTGTTATATATTTGTGCGTAAGAACTTTTCCGGTGTTCTTTGCAAGAAGACAGAGAAGTTTATACTCAATAGGAGTAAGCTTCAGTTCTTCTCCGTTTTTATAAGCGCAGCCTGCCGCCAGATCAATTTTCAGTTTTCCGTTTTCATAGACAGAGCTCTCGGAAGCATCATTATCCGGCTGTAGCATGGCTATTCTTCTTTGCATTACACGAAGTCTTGCCAGAAGTTCCTCCACAGAAAAAGGCTTTGTGAGATAATCATCTGCGCCAGCATCAAGAGCTTCTATTTTATCTTCGTCCTCACTCCTTGCGCTGATCACTATAATTGGCATATTTGACCATTCACGAATTCGTTTTATCACCTCAACCCCATCAAAATCCGGAAGTCCCAAGTCAAGAAAAACAACGTCAGGATTATGTGTTGAGGCTTGAAGAATTGCTTCTTCTGCGTCCTTCGCCAACAAGTATTTATACTCATGGGTTTTTAAAGTTGTAGCTATTAGGTTTCTGATCGGAGGATCATCCTCCACAACCAGAATCTGAAATTTATTCATTTATACACACATCTTTCTTTTTCAGATAAAAAGTTATAATACACCCCGAAGGATAGTTATCCCTGATTTCAATAGTTCCTCCATGAGCCTCCACTATTGATCTGCACAAGGCAAGTCCAAGACCCATACTTCTCTTACCATCCGCAACAGTGTTATGCCCGGTATAAAACATGTCATAGGCATGCTCCTTCATATTATCATCCATACCGGGACCATTATCTATAACATTCACATAAACAAGATCGTCCTTAACTCCATATGAAATATCTATCTCGGAGCCTTTCTGGGTATACTTTATTGCATTGTTTACGAGATTAATTATAACCTGCGTAATTAGTTTTGCATCCATTTCCGCAACGACAAGCTCCTCAGCGCGACTTATCTCTATCTCATGATCTACCCTGTTCCTGTCAATGTGTTTAATAGCCTCATCAACAATATCATCAAGAACTTCCAGTGATTTATTCAGCTGCATCTCGCCATTTTCTATCCTTGTTACGGATAAAAGATTCTCAACCAGCTGTATAAGCCACTCGGAGTCATCATAGATGTCAGAAAAAATCTGTTCTCTGGTCTCATCATCAAGGTACTTATAATGGCTACAGAGATTACTTGCATTTCCGGATATTGATGTCAGCGGAGTCCGTAGATCATGCGATATTGTCCTTAATATATTTGCCCGCAGCTTTTCATTCTGAGCCATTAGTGCTGCTTCTTCCTTAGCTTTCTCGTTGTTGAGATTTTCCAAAGCAAGTGAGCATTCGCCAAGTATAGATAGAAGAATACTGTATTCAAACGAACTCAGGACCTTTTTCCCGACACGTATTCCCATTATTCCATAAACAGTTCCATTTATTCTGATAGCAAGATACAGGCATTTTGCGCTATTGAAAACCTTGGTCGTAGCCCCGGCTCTTTTCTTATTTGCAAGAACCCATTTTATAACCTCGTCTTCATCATGATTCCGGAAAGGTGTCCCATTACCGTCACCATCGCTAAGATAAATGTACCCCTCCCCAAGTTCGTTGTTTTCCACAGGATATATGATTACGTCCTTATCAAGAAGCAGAATCACCTGATTTGCCATAACATTTAAAATATCATCAGCAGTTCTCCTTTTTTGAAGAAGTTGGTTAGTATCAAATAGCACTTTGGTATGAAAAGCAGACTGTGCAGATTCTCTGGCCACATCCTTTAATCTGTAAGCAAGCGATCCGGTCAACAAAGCAGCTACCAGCATAATTACGAAAGTGACAAAATATCCGGGTTCAAATACATGGAAAGTGAGCCTTGGTTCAGTGAAAAAGAAATTAAACAAAAGGACACTGCAGAATGAACTGATCAGACTGCAAAAATGGCTCCTCGTAAGGATGGCACTGAGCAGAGCCCCAAAGATGTATACCGTTATAATATTGGATTCGGTGAACCCAAGCTTGCGGAAGCATATTCCCACCAGGGTCATTCCTACCAAAAGAGCAGTTGTGATCAGAAAATCTTTTCCCGTAGGAGCAATATGTTCTGCAAACCTGCTGCTTTGCTCAATTTTACTGTTAGTCTTTGAATCGGGAATAATATATATATCGATACCCGGAGCAATTGAAATAAGCTGCTCCGTGACAGTCTGTCTCTCCCAAAAATGGTATCTCTTGGTATTGCTTCGTCCTATAACAATTTTAGTAACTCCCGAAACCCTGGCAAACTCAGCAATTGCAAAGGGTATACTCTCTGCAATTACTGTGGTTATCGTCGCACCTATATCCTCAGCATGCCTTATATTATTTTGAAGTCGGACGGAATCCTCATCAGGCAGATTATCCTCCTGTGTTTTGGAGACATAAAGTGCCGTAAAATTTGCATGAAATGCTTTTGCCAGTTTTGATGCCTCATCAATGATTTTTCTGTTTGTTGGTGAAGGTGATAGGCAGACAAGTACATGCTCAGTAGGGATTGTGCCTTCTGTTCTTGTTTCGTAAGTCATGAACTATCCCTTTCTTTTTTCGTTCACCCTTAGACCCTTCAATACCCCAAATATAGGAAAAAACCTTATTTGTAATATAAAAGGCCCCGAGGAAAAATGGAATCATTGCCAAAAAAGCTATAACATCTATCATAATTATAACCCTCCACTCAGATGTGAAAACATCTTTGTATCGCTTTATGTTCTCCCAGTACCAGTAAAGTCTGTCCCTCCTTAATTACATCATCAGGCGAAATAGTCAGATTCATGTCACCATTCTCTTTGATAGCCATAATATTTATTCCGAATTTTTGTCTGATGTTTATTTCTTTTATACTTTTCCCTATCCAGTCTCTTGGAAGTTTCACTTCAAAGATAGCGTGATTATCGTCCAGTTTGACATAATCCAGAATATGATTTGATGTGTACCTTATGGCAGTCCACTTAGCTATCTCCTTTTCCGGATTAACCACTTCATCCGCTCCGTTCCTTAGTAGGAACTTTGCCTGAACCTCCCTGTTTGCTCTTGAAACAACTTTTTTCCCTCCAAGCTCCTTTAAGAGTGAAGTTGTCTCAAGTGAACTCTGAAAATCATTTCCTATAGTTTCGATACACACATCAAAATTATTTATTCCTATAGACCGTAGAAAGTTCTCATTTGTACTATCTCCTATAAGAGCATTTGTAACGTAAGGAAGAACCTCGTTAATTCGCTCTTCATCCTTATCAATTGCCATGACCTGATGTCCAAGCTCATGAACCTGTTTGGCAATAAGCATTCCGAAATTGCCTACCCCGATTATTAGTATAGATTTCATTTCTTACTCCTTATCCCGCCATTATGTTCTCAGTAGGATATCTGAGAATACTCTTATCCTTGTGTGAAAAGGCGGCAAATACAATGGTCAACCCCCCGACTCTCCCAAAAAACATAAGTGACATCAGCAAAATGTGCGAAAAAAACGAGAGTGACGGTGTAACCCCAAGTGTGAGGCCTACTGTTCCGATAGCTGAAAAAGCCTCAAACATGCAGGTTTCCATAGGAAGATTTTCTGTCATGCTAATAATTGTTGCAGCACCGATTGAAAAGGTCGCATACATAAAAAGAATAGTAGATGCACTTTTTACAATGCAGTCCTCAATTCTTCTGCCAAAAATGTTTGCATTTGGTTTACTTCCAAATACAGCAATGGCATTGGCATAAAGAATAGCCACCGTAGTTGTTTTCATGCCTCCGGCAGTTGATCCCGGGGCTCCTCCGATCAACATGAGAATCATTGTTATCCCCTGCCCCACATCTGTCATTTTAGTAAGATCAGCTGTGTTAAATCCGGCTGTTCTGGGCGTTATTGCCTGAAAAACAGACATATATATGCGCTCATCCATAGGAGCACTTGAAAATTCCGTAAAGAAGAAAATGATAGATGGAATAATTATAAGGATCGCGGTAGTCACTATAACCACCTTTGTCTGCATTCTGTATTCATTAAAAGCATTTTTTTTGGATATAACATCCTTCCAAGTAACAAAACCGATACCACCTATTACTATCAGCATTGAAATAACTAAACTAAGATATCCGTTAGCGGAAAAAGATGTCAAAGAACTAAATTCGCCCGTTTTATTTCCCATCAGATCGAAGCCGGCATTACAAAAGGCAGAAACTGCATGAAACAGCGACATCCATATTCCTTTTATGCCATACGCAGGCACAAATACCGGAAGCAGAAGAACTGTTCCTGCCATTTCAATCAGGAAAGATATCTTAAAAATAAATCTGGTAAGCTTTACAATTCCACCTACCTGCGGAGCAGAGATTGCATTCTGCATAGTTTGTCTCTGCATAAGACTGATTTTTCTTCCTGCGAGCATCACCATCAAAGATGCAACTGTAATAACCCCCAGCCCTCCGATCTGAATAAGAATCAATATCACAAGCTGCCCAAAAAACGACCAATAGGTGGCTGTATCAACTACAACAAGTCCCGTTACACAAACTGCTGATACGGATGTAAAAAGAGCCTTATCAAAAGGTGTAAGCACTCCAATTCTTGAAGCGATCGGCAGCATAAGCATAAAGGCACCCAGCAAAATAACGCCGGCAAATCCTATAATAATAATCTGAAAGGAAGTAAGTCTCTCCTTTACACTTTTTATTAATGTCATATATAAACTCCTGTTGACCTCTGTTTTTTACATAAAATTTCTGTGAGGTCTTATTACTTATCTAGATATTAACTCCGAATCAAATAAGACTATATTAAACATTGCTCTCTCGTATTAAGATTGTATAAAGATATCAGGGAGTGTTAAGGTTGCGTTAAGATTCACTTCAATTTGCAGAAATAAACGTGGTTTACTATTATATTTTAAAAACAAAAAGTGGGTTAGAGGGAGTTATTATGGCGGATAAAAAGTACAAAGTGCTGGTCGTTGATGACGAGCCGCAGATCGCAGGTCTTCTCAAGGTCTGCCTTGAAATGCACGGAATGACTGTAAAGGAAGAATATGATGGCAGCAAAGCTTTTGATTTATTTAAATCAGAACAGTTTGACCTTGTTATCACAGATATAATGATGCCCGTTATGGACGGCTATGAACTGGTTGAGAAGATCAGAAAAGAAAGCAACGTGCCGGTTCTGTTTCTCACTGCCAAGGGCGATGTTCTTGACAGAATAAAGGGCCTTAATCTTGGAGCGGATGATTATATCGTAAAGCCCTTCGATCCCATGGAGGTTGCTGCAAGAGTGCTGTCTACGCTCAGAAGATGCTACGGCTACGATCGTCAGGAGGAAGGAAAAGAGCTTATTTGCGGATCTCTGAGACTGAATCCCGGTCTGAAACGCCTTTATAAAAATGATGAATCCGTGGAGCTTACAGCTCTTGAATACAGGATGACCGAATTTTTCATGAGTAATATCGGGCAGGTTCTCACCAAGGATCAGATATATGAGGCAGCATGGGACAGTGATAAGTTCCCGGATGATAACAGCATCATGGTCGCCATAAGTAAACTTAGAGCTAAGATCTCTGACGGGGAAAATGATTATATTCACACCATCAGAGGACTTGGATATCGGATGGAAGAAAAATGAGACTGAAATACAAAAGAAAGCTGCAAACATTTCTGATACTTATTCTGGCTTACGTTTTTTTACTTATATTATTTCTGGATAAGATCAAGGATTTCCTGACAGGGGTCATAAACAATATATACGATAACCAGGGAGTTCCTAATGATCTGAGTACTCAGATCACTCTAGCCAGTATGATTGTGACCTATCTTCTCTTCTGGTTTCTCTCCAATATTCTGGAGAAAAACATTTCGGATCCCGCCAGCAAAATTGCGGACAACATGAATCTGGTAAGTTCAGGGAATCTCGATGTTCAGATGGAAGTAAAGGACAGCTTCGAATTTGCGGAGATGGAAGAAGCCTTCAATCATATGGTTTTGAAATTAAAAGAGGCTCAGAACATCAGAGAGCAAAACGAGGAACAAAACAGGCAGTTATATGCAGGTATCGCTCACGATCTGAAGACTCCCATGACTATGGTAATGGGCTATGCCAGGCTCCTCAAGGAAAAGGATATTCCAGAGGATGAGCGAAACCATTATCTGACTATCATCGAGCAGCAAATAAAGGCAGCCAATGTCCAATTGGAGGACATGCTTGAGTACGCAAAATACGGAAGTACCGACTATAAGATTTTTCCCGAAGAAGGCAATATCTCAGGGCTCCTTCGCGGGATTCTTGCAGATATGTTCTACAGATTTGAGGACAGAAAAATCATTCTTGAGCCCGATATTCCGGACAAGGTTATCTGCAGCTATGACACAGAACAGATGAAACGTATCTTTACAAATCTGATAAATAACGCCATCAGACACAACCCTGAGAATACTACCCTTAAGATATCGGTAAAGGAAGAAAACGATGTTGTTATCAGCTTTTCAGATAATGGTCCGTTTCTGCAGGATGACTTAAAGGACCATATCTTTGAACCCTACAAGAAGGGGAAAAGCGGTGGCAGCGGACTCGGATTATCAGTAGCAAAAAGAATTGCCGAGCTTCATGGCGGAAGTCTTGAATACATTGAAAACACGGATGATGGCTACAAAAGCTTTGTAGTAACTTTACCCTTGGAAAAGGATTTAGAGAGGTAAAAGAATTATGGAAACAAAAAAGGAAAACAAGGTAAAAACAGTATTTGGAGCAGTAGGTATAGCGCTCCTTTATCTGTTGATTCAATTGGTGGTATCAATAATTGCCAGTATAATTATCTCCGTTTCTGTCCCACGTGAGAGTATGGATAATGAAGCCCTGACTGCTTTTGTGATGTCATATCAGCCAATAATGGTATTTGTTTCCAATCTGATAGGTACAATTCTTTTTGGAATTTGGTACTATCTGGGATATGTAAAAAAAGATCAACTTGCCGGAACTTATGTGCCTTGCCTTGATAAAATCTGCAATATCAATGCCATAGGTTTTATTGTTTTTTCAGCGCTTACAATCGGTCTTTTTGACAGACATGTTGCTGATCTGGTAATGATGCTTTCTCCCGAAAGCGGTGAATATTTCTACCGTATAATGGCAGGTGTTTCTGACCCAACCCCCATAAATCTGATTTCAATGATTTTATTATCCTCTATGGGAACTGCGTTTGCCTTCCCGGGCATTATGATGCAGAATTTAAAGAAAACTTTTGGAATAGCCGGATGCATAATCATACCTTCCATACTGCTTGCAATTATAATGCTCAACCCTGTGCAATCGATATATGGAATTCCCTTTAGCCTTGTTATGATGTTTGTTTCCTACAAATTCAGTTCGGCAATCCCCGGTATGATGATAGGTATTATAAACAATGCAGGCGCGGTAATACTGAATGAAATCCTAAAAAAGGAGCTTCCTCCTGCTATAAGTGCATGCTTTGTTGTAATATTCCTTGGGCTTTCAATTTTCTTTTACAGAAGATTGCCTTTTTCACATAAGGATGAGTCAGATATTCCTTCTCAAAGCGAATAGAATTATCTGATAAATAAACAAATAATGTAAAAATAAGGTTACGTTAAGATTTACTTCAATCTGCGGAAATGATTCCGAATTATCATGTTTTCATCGGGCAAGGGAACGACAGAAAACGCGATACGGAATCGCCCGTACGATTGAAGTTTTTTTATGTATTTTTTGAAACAATATTTTTATATGGAAAAGGAGAAAGAGTATGAAAACAACAAAAGGTAGTAAAGCTAAAGCAATATTTGCAGCAATCGGAATTATGCTGCTGTTCCTGGGAATCCAGGCAATTATAGGTGCTGTCGGAACTGTTGGAGCATCTGCATTACATTATGCACAGACCGGCGAAGCCTTTGCAACTAATGAAGAATACATGGAATACATTTCCGGAATCTTAACAGTATTACAGTTCGTTGGCGAGATTGCATGCATCGTAGTATTCGGTCTCTGGTATTACCTCGGATCCGTAAAGAAAGATCAAAAGCTTGGAACCTATGAGTCAGGTCTTAAAAAGATCTCAAATGTAAATGCTATCGCATTCCTTGTATGCATCTCACTTGGTTTCTATACATTTGATTTAATCATTTCCAAAATTACTACAGTTCTTATTCCCGGAAGTTCTGAGTTATTCAGCCAGCTTATGGGTCTTGTAACAGGCGGAAATCAAATTGTAGCAGTACTCACAGTCGCACTGTTTGCACCTATCGCCGAGGAATTGGCCTTCAGAGGAGTGATGCTTAAGAGTTCCAAAAAGGCCTTTGCAATTGTAGGATGTGTCATCCTCTCTGCGCTTATGTTCGCTATCATGCACATGAATCCCATGCAGAGCTTATATGCACTTCCCATCGGCCTTGCACTTGCTTTCGTTGGTTATAAGTTTAATTCAGTAATTCCTGCAATTGTTATTCACATTATCAACAATACAGTTGCTATCGTAGTTCCTTCTGTTCTCGGAAGACCTCTCAGCATGGTTGAAGCTGTAGTTGTTTGTGCAATATTTATGGCACTTACTGTTTTCACTTACAAAAAGCTTGCTGTAAAGGATGAGCAGGTTGAAGCTACAGAGATTTCTGCATAATAATATTGAGGCCGCTGCGTTTTGCAGCGGCCTTAAAACATGTCTATTACATATCTATACAATAAATTCTACATGATCTACTATTTTTGTTGTTTGGGGATGCATTGTATTGCAACAAATTCTTGGGAATCTTTTTATTTTATTGTACGTAGAATTAATCCTTGCAACAAATCCTGTGAATTCTGCTATATTTGTTGTCTTCTGAAATTATCCTCACAACAAATCAGCTAACTTTTTGCACTTTTATTGTTTACCTAAAATTCCCAGACAACAAAACAGACATTTTATTATTCTTTTGTTGTTCAACAAAAAATCCCAAACAACAAATCTCATCAATTCAATTAGATTTATTGCATACATAAAAATATCATGCAACAAACGCCCTACATGAAACTTGATTTGTTGTATCCTACATTTTTTTCTTATCTTGTAAGGCCATCTGTTATATTTGACCTATATTATATTTGACCTCTACTACAACAAATCTTCTCCTATAAGTGCCTTAAACAATTATCTCTATAAATACCTTAAACAATTATCTCTATAAGTGCATCCTTCATCTTTTCAGAGATATCAAGATTTCTTATCTCTTCCTCGGATCTAAGGCCGCCCTGCATGAAGCTGTCGTAGATTCGCTGCTTCATGTCATAGCTGAACTTGCATCTCTTAAGAAGCTTAAACACTTCTTTTTCTCTGGCGTTGGAGCTTAACGCAACATTTTTCAGAACAAGCTTTGTGCCCTCTTTGGCAGCGACTTTTCCGAGCGAAACAATCGCCTGCTTGCTGTCTTCATCATAGTCCACAGTCTGCTGCCCATCACTTCCTACTCTTCCACTATTCTCTTCAGAGCTTTCAAGCGTTACGCCATCCTCTACCCCGCAGAGCACAAGCGTAAATTCTCTCTGCCCGGGAAGGAGGCTTGTCATCCCTTCAGCTCCGCTGATTTCAACGCAGAGCTCTCTCTTTTCATGGTCATAGGTCTGAGTTATCTTTGTGAAAACACCCTCATCCTTCATGTATCCGTTAGTGAGTCCATCATCTTCAAAAAGTGTATAGCTTCCGTCTACGCCGACTCCAAGGTAAATTCTAAGCTTACCTGGAAGCTCATTTACATCCGAAGTGATCTCATCCGCCATCGGAACAACACCACCTGCCTTAACAAGAACCGGAATCTGCTCGATAGGTCTGTAGAGCTTTCTTAGCTTGTCACCTTCGTAGACATTACCATTAAATATATCAATCCATCTTCCCTCAGGAATAAAGGCAAGAACCTCAGCCATCTGAAGCTCGTCGTCAAGTGGACTCGTGACGGGATAAACAGCCAGCTCACTTCCAAAATAGTAACCATTTCTGGAACGATAAGCCTTATCATTCTCAGGACTTCCGTAGTAAAGTGGCTGCATCAGCGGTTCGTCATTTTTATATGCGTTGTAGTTCGCCGTATAAAGATACGGAATCATCCTGTGCCTTAGTCTCATGAAGTCCCCGACTACGCTCCTCATGGGCTGAGGAAGATTCCAGGGCTCCTTGAAGAAGAACGGATTACATGAGCTGTGAAGTCTCATTATTGGTGAAAAGACTCCGAACTGAATCCATCTGCAGGTCCTTTCCGTGTCCTCCTCGCCGTGCATGTGTCCGCCTATATCATGACTCCACCAGCCATAGCCCACGTTTGAAGCAGTCGATGTGAAAAACGGCTGAATATCAAGGCTGACCCAGGTTGCGCAGGTATCTCCCGAGAATCCTATGGGATATCTGTGGCTTCCGATTCCCGCAAAGCGCGAAAATATCATTGCTCTTTTATCTCTGCGGAGCTGATCAAGATAATGGTAGTGATTGAGAATCCACAAAGGATCCACACTTCCCGACTTAGCCTTGGTACCCTGCTGCCAGTCAATCCACCAGAAGTCCACGCCGTCCTCTTCATAGGGCTGCATAACATCCTCAAAATAGGCGTCCACGAAGTCCTTGTTCATTAGATCAAACTCCACCGGTTTTTCTGATTCCGGATCAATGCCCATGCGAGTTGCCACCTTCTCGTACATCGACTCGAAAGCTCTTATTCCATCCGCGGGATGTAAGTTTAAGGTAACAGCTTTTCCTCTTCTGTGAAGTTCTGACAGGAATCTCCTGTAATCCGGGAAGTACTCCTTGTTCCAGGTGTAGCCCGTCCAGCCGGTTCCGTACTTAGGATCAATCTCGGTTAGATGCCAGTCCATGTCGATTACGGCCACTGTGATCGGAACGTTCTCCTCATCGAACTTATCCATGAGATCCAGGTAGCTCTGCTCCGTATACTTCTCGTATTTGCTCCACCAGTTTCCAAGCGCATATCTGGGGATCATGGGCGCCTTTCCACAAAGGTGATAGAAGTCCTTCAGAGCTTTCTTGAATCTCGTGCCGTAGCCCCAGAAGTAGACATCCTTCTCCGGATGCTCTCTGTCGAAAATGTCCTCGCCGGACAGTTCGCAGCTTTCGCCGTCATCGAACCAGGCGTAGCCTTCTCTTGAAAAAAGGCCCTTTTCATACAGAACCACTCCATTGGTTTCATCTAACGTTCTCACGGTTCCGAAAAGATTTCTGCCGTTTTCCCCGTAATTCCAGATGACGTTATTTTCTCGTTCAGAATTCGTAGTGCCAAGGAGCTCTATCTGAAGACCTCTTGGTGTGAAATCCTTTTTGTCGTAGGTGACTTTCAATTTCTTCGTTGTGAAGATCAGCTTATCTTCGTTGTCTTCAAGAACTTCGTATTCTGCCTTCGGGAAGTCTCTGTTAAGTACAACCTGCGTTGCATTGTCTGTAAAATGTCCGTCTTTTTCATACTCAAGACGGAGCAAGCTATCCGTCAAAATGCTTATGCGATAGCTTGCTCCAAGAAGTATGTTTTCGGTCGGACAAAGTGGATTAAAATTAAATGTTTTCATACTTGTCCTTCTTGCTTTTTATTTGTTTGCGTTATATGTGTTATAGGCGTCCTTCTGAATCTGAATGAAGTCGTTATAGCCCATGGTCTCAAGCGTCTTTATGTAACTATCCCACTGCTCTTCAATTCCGCCTTCTGTTACCCAGGTTGCCTGGTTGGATGTAACATAAGAATCAAGGTCTGTGAAAAGAGTTGCAAGTGTGGTGAGCTGGTCATTTGTGTAGCTCACGTTAGGGAATGCTTCCTTAGCATATTTTCCGAGTTCCTTATCAAGTGCAAGCTTACTTGCATCGCCGTTTTCTGCTGCGTAGGAAACCTTATCGTTGAAACCGTCTGCTACATACTTGGGACCGAAGTCGCGAAGTGACTGAATCCATGCGAAGGTGTCTGCAGAGTTTCCGTCCTGAGGCTCAAGAACAGTGTATGTCCCATCGGCGTCATTCTTCTCAACACCAACTCCAAAGGAGCCGTAGAAGTTCTGGATTGAAGCGTCCTCTGTGTAGAACTTATCCACCCATGAAAGGAGTGCTCCGGGATTTTCACAGGATGATGTCACAACAAACTCGTATCTGCTGTAGTTCCAGTGCTCGGGATCAGCAGAGATGTAGCTTTCACCTGAAGGTCCCTTAAGAGCGGGAAGTGCAACATACTGGTCGGAATTTGCTCCGAAGGTAGAGTCAGCTGTCCAGCCGGGAGCTGCACCTACGATGGGTGTCTCATTCATGAGCTTCGCGTCACGCATGGAAGAATCCTCGGTGAAAAGCTCAGGGTCGATTAGCCCTTTTTCAAAGCAGCTGTGCATCCACTCGATGCCTTCCTTGTAGCCTTCTGTCACAGGAAGATATACAGGCTCGCCGTCCTGAATTGCCATCATGTATGTGCCGTCTGCTCCGATTGTTGTTCCGAAGGGAAGGCAGAAGAACATCACCGAATCAGCATAACCCTGACCGAAAGGAATCTCATCGTTAGGGTCTCCGTTACCGTTGGCATCCTGCTCCTTGAATGCTGTAAGAACCTTTTCAAACTCCTCATAGGTTGTGGGAACCTCGAGTCCAAGGTTATCAAGCCACTTCTTATTTATAAACATCTGGTTTGCGACAGTAGGTCTGCAGGGCTTCTTGGAAGGAAGTCCGTAGATATGTCCGTCTGCTGAAGTTGCAAGAGCTTTCATGGTAGGATCACTCTCGATGATGCTCTTGAAGTTAGGCATATACTCATCGATATAGTCGTCAAGTGCGATGAAGGATCCTGTATTTGTCAGGACATCAGACTCTGAAAAGCAGATGGATCCCATAAACGCATCCGGAAGGTCGCCGCCTGCAAGAAGTACAGCCTTCTTATCAGCCCAGTCAGAATTGAGGATTGTATCCCAGGTTATGGAAATTCCTGCCTCTTTGGCAGCCTCATCCGGAAAACCTGTATGGTAGTCCTCTCCCCAGTCTGCCCATCTTACTGTAGCAACCTCATAAGAGCCGGCCTCTGCGCTCTTGGGTGTTTCAGTCTGTGCAATGTCCGCAGTGTCAGTTGCAGCCTTGCTCTGTCCGCATGCCGATACAAGTGCACTAAGTGCAAGAATGCCTGCTGTCATCAATGCCGTCTTTTTCATATTTCTCTCCTTTTTTCCTTAAAAATATTTTATTACTTTGCTGAACAAATGTCGCTAAAGTAATTAGTTATTTATCCCTTCACTGCTCCTATCATCACGCCCTGGTTGAAGTATTTCTGCAAGAAAGGATAAAGGGCCATGATAGGCAATGTAGAAACCACAATTGAAGCATATTTCATCATGTCAGAGAGCTGCCTCAGCTCCTGAGCCATTGTTCCCGTCGCCGCTCCCAGCAAGGACTCATTGGAAATGAGAATTCTTCGAAGGAGGAGCTGCAGCGGTATGAGATCTTCATTTTGCAGATAAATCAGTGCATTAAACCATGAGTTCCAAAGTCCTACCGCGGTCCAAAGTCCGACTACGGCAATCACTGCTTTTGAAAGGGGCACTGCAAACTGAACAAAATATCTCATGGTGCTGCAGCCATCTATTTGTGCCGCTTCCCAGAGGGATTCCGGCAACGAGTTTTGAAAGAAAGTTCTCGCAACTATTATGTTGTAAGTGGATACCGCAAATGGAATCACCATTACGAAGAATGAATCAAGAAGTCCAAACTGCTTCACTACAAGGTAGGTTGGAATCAGACCGCCGCTTACAAACATAGGGATCAGGTAGAAAGTATTTATCCATTTTCTACCGGGCAGGTCTTTTCTTGACATAGCGTAACCGGCCGTTATATTAACGAACAACGAAACCAAAGTACCGGTGAGGGTATATATAATGGTGTTCCAATAACTTTTCCAAATCTGGCTCTGTTCGAAAAGCTTTTGGTATCCCCTTACATCTATAACTTTTGGCCATAACCAGACCTTACCGTTTGCCACATCCGCGGGATTACTGAAGGATGCGATTATTACAAACCAGAGCGGATATATTACCGCGATTATCATGAGAAGCGCAATCAGATGAAAAATGACGTTTACCATGTTGTCTCCGGAAAATTTGCTTCGCTTTTTTATTTCCATCCTGGAGGTCTCGAATTTAAGTATGTTTTCCATAGATTTATTTCTCCTTTTCATTCCCCTCATCCGGCGCTTCGCGCCACCTTCTCCCATTGGGAGAAGGCATTGTCAAAACAAACTACTTTCTGTCAGCTTCCTTGCCATGAAGTTCACGAGCAGAAGAACTATCACATTAACTACCGTATTGAACAGGCCGATCGCTGTGGAGAGACTGTACTGCATGCTCTGCATACCCATCTTATATACGTAAGTTGAGATGATCTCACTGCTCATGATGTTCTGAACATTCTGAAGAAGGAACACCTTTTCAAAGCCTATACCTAAGATGCTGCCGGCTCTCATGATAAGGAGCACCATCGCTGTCGGCATGATCATCGGAATGTCGATGTATCTGATTTTCTGAAGGGTGCTCGCACCATCCACGGTTGCAGCTTCGTAATAAGTGGGATCAATGCCCGCGAGAGCTGCCAGATATATGATGCTGTCCCATCCGAGATGCTGCCAGATATCACTCCACACATATACGTGTTTGAAGCTTGCCGCGCTCGACATCACATTCGGAAATTCCTGACCGAAGAGCCTCCACAGATTGGCGAACAGTCCGCTGCTGGGTGATAAGAAGATCAGCACCAATCCGCACATAACCATAGTTGATATAAAGTGCGGCAGGTAGGTGATTACCTGGAAGACCTTCTTAAACATCTTTGTCTTCATCTGGTTACACATAAGTGCCAGAAGAATCGGAAGCGGGAAGCCCACCGCTATGCTGTACAGACTTAGCAACAGCGTGTTCTTTATAGTCACCCCAAACTGATAGGACTTAAAGTACTGTATGAAATTTTTCATTCCCACGAAGGGGCTGTGCAAAATTCCGAGTGCCGGCGAGTAGTTCTGAAAAGCAATTACAATTCCGACCATCGGAAGGTAAGCAAAGCAAAAAAGCAAAATCGCCGATGGCACAAGTAACAGATAAAGTTGATAGTATTTTTTGAAATTCTTAAGTGTTTTTTCTTTCATGTCGTTTCTCCTTACGTGCTAAATCTTATATTTTTCAAAAATCAAAAAATAGCACTTTTCAGTTTTATGGATAGCACTTTTCCGAACAGGAAACGATTTAATGTGGTGCAATCTAAATCTTTTACTTATAATTAAGCTATGAAAACGAAAAGAAGAAATATGGGCTATCCGGTGGTGCAGATTTTAAGGAAAACGCTTTGGACAGCTATCCCTGTAGTCATTATTTTTGTGTTCATAAGCGGCTACTCTTTTTGGGAAATAAGAAGACAGAACAATCTCGCACTGGAAAATGCCATAACAATTTATCAGAATGATCTAAGCCACCGGCTTGATGCCATCGCGCACTTCGTCCAATGGACAGTCGTGCACGATCCCATTCTTGATGCCTTCTCTTCGGAGAAGCACATGGGCGACTTCAGGCAGGCGGGTAATGATCTGCGCCTTCGTGTAAGTGATATGCAATATTCCACAGGCTCGGAATATATGTACTTTTTCTACTGGGATGAGGGCAATATTTTCATAAATGCCTCGGAACTTACAGTGAACTATGAGACCTATAAGAAGATAAAAAAGAAGGTAATTGATGATGTCGAAAAACCGGTCAGCGGCGACCGCTTTTCATGGATTCCAAGTGTTATAGACGGAAAGACTTATCTGTACTATCTGGTCACCTATAAACATAGGACCTTCATCTCGCTGGTTTCCATTGATGATATATTGTCTCCGCTCTTCACAATCAATCTTGGATCACACGGCAATATCACCTTCCAGGATCTTGCGGGAAATACTTACTATCAGAGCGCAAAGAGCCCCGAAGGGCTTATCGGTTATTACTACAACAGGCTCTATTTTCGAGGCGAGGACGCCGGTCTTCCCTTCACGCTGGTTATCGATTCGGACATGCTTGGCAACTACGGTAAGATATTCCTCCTTCAGTTCCTGGTCGTCCTGACCGCTCTGGCTCTTAGTTTAATTATGGGAGGCTACATACTTGTAACCTATAAGAGGGTGATTCTTCCGATCAAGATTTTTTCAAGTAATCTGTCAAAAATGGATTCCCTCTCCGACGCAGAGTCCGCAAATCTCGATCTGACAGACAGCAAGATGCAGGAGCTCAACCAGATAAATGACCAGTTTAAGAGCCTGGTTCGCGAGATAACAAGACTTCGAATAAACATCTACGAAGCTGAGCTGGATCAGAATAAATTCAGGATTCTTTTCCTGCAGCAACAGATAAAACCGCACTTTTATTTAAACTGCCTGACGACGATAGACAGTATGCTGAGTCTGGGAGATACCTCTGCAGCCAGAAAAATGCTGCAGTTCACATCTAAGTACTTCAGGTATTTATTCCAGGCGGACAAGGATTATGTGCCGCTTAGCAGTGAGATTGCGCACGCTGAGGATTATCTTGATATCCAGATGATGCGCCTTTCGGAGGACATCGATTATAGCTGCGACATTGATGAAAAGGATATGGACGTGATGATTCCGCCGCTCCTTCTGATCACTTTTGTGGAAAATATCATCAAGTACGCGGAGCCCTCCGGCGACTCTCTGAAGATATCCATCACGGGACATGACTATGTCAGAAACGATGAGGATTACATTGAGATCTGTATAAGAGATAACGGTCAGGGATTCCCTTCGGAAGTTATAGAAAAAATCAGAGCAGGTGAGTACCTGACTACAGAAGACGGCACCCATATAGGAATCTCCAACTGCATCAGAAGACTTAAGCTTCTCTATGAGGATAGATTTGAGTTCACTTTGGAAAATGATGAATTAGGCGGAGGTGTCGTGAAAGTTGGTCTTCCGAAGGATGAGCATAAACAGTGAAAGATTGGGAAAGTATTGCTCTAAGCTCTACAAAATATATTCTTTGGGATAATGAAGCTTCCGTTTTTTGAAAGGAATTATGAATAATGCAAGTTCTGCTGGTAGACGATGACCGCTTTGTTATTGCGGCATTGCAAAAAGGAATAGCCTGGGAAAGCCTTGGAATAACCGAGGTTTTCACCGCCGGCAACATAAATACCGCCAAAGAAATTATGGCGAATAATAATATAGACCTGCTCCTTAGTGACATAGATATGCCACACGGTTCAGGTCTTGATCTGCTGAATTTTCTTCGCGAGCAGGGAAATCCCGTGCCCACAATTTTCCTGACAAATTATGCCGATTTTACTTATGCGCAAAAAGCCATCGAACTGAAGAGCTTTCACTATTTCCTTAAGCCCATCGACTACGCAGAGCTAACAAGAATTATTAAGAAGGCTCTGAAGGAAGCCGAATCCTTGCAGGAAACCAGGGATCTCCGGGAAGCTTTTTCCGAAGCCGGTTCCACTATTCCCGAGATTCCTACCGATGCCTCCGAAAACGAATCCAATATCAAGGCGCTTCTTAAGTATGTCGATGATCATTTTCGTGAGGAAATAAGCCGCGAGCAGCTCTCAGTCATGTTCTTCTTCGATCCTGATTACATAACAAAAATTTTCAAGAAGGAGACCGGCATGAGCTACAAAAATTATGTGATTGAAAAGCGCCTGTCCCTTGCAAAGGAGCTGCTAACCGAATCAGACTATCCTATCCACGACATCGCCCAGTACGTCGGCTACGACAACTACTCTTATTTCACGAGACTGTTCAAGAAGAGTTTCGGTGTAACCCCGATTGAGTTCAGGGGAAAATAATTCAGGCCTTAACAGCCCACCTCAGTTTTGTGGATTTACTGCGTGGATTGAGTCTTTGTTCCTCCGGTGAAGGTCTTGTGACATCCCTGGAGATATCGCTGTAGACTCCTTCCTTGAAGAGAGCTTTGAAGGACTGCTTCACAAGTCTGTCCTCTCCTGAGTGAAAAGTCAGAACCGCCACTCTTCCACCGGGATTAAGGATATTCGGAAGCTTTTCCAGGAATGCATAGAGCACCTCAAATTCCGAATTCACATCTATTCGAAGCGCCTGAAATACTCTGGCACAGCTCTTTTTTATCGCATCGTTTTTCTCTTCCTTTGGTACCTTCCACAGAGCGGATTCTATCGCAGCTTTGAGGGCTGAAGTTGTATCCATGGGATCGCCTTTTTTCATAAGGTTAAAGACCTTGTCAGCAATCTCCTCCGCGTAAGGTTCGTCGGAGTTCGTGGCAAGCATGCCCACAAATTCATCTCTTGTTATGCTGTGAAGTCTCTCTGCTGCGGATTGTCCGTGATCCGGATCGAGTCGCAGGTCAAGCGGGCCTTCAATCTTGTAGGAAAATCCCCTCTTGGGGTCATCTATCTGCATGGAAGAAACGCCGAGGTCCGCCAGTACAAAGTCAAACTTCCCGGCTTCTTTGCAGACTTCCTCAATGTTGGCAAAATTGGTGAGTTTGAATTTAAACAGTTTTTCATCAAAGCCTGCTGTGCGAAGTCTCTCCACTGTCTTCTTCGACTCAATAGGATCGACATCAAGTCCGTAGACACAGCCTTTTCCTTGGAGCTGCTCCAGCATCTTCCTGGTGTGACCGCCATACCCGAGCGTGCAGTCAAGTCCCTGCTCACCCGGCTGAATGTTCAGCACCTCAAGAATCTCCTTCACCATGATGGAGATATGCATCCCCGCGGGAGTCGAACCCTTTGAAATTACATGAGCAACCGTATCCGCATACTTCTCCGGATTTTGCTCCTTATATTTTTCTTCGAATTTCCTGGGATACTTCCCGGAGTAATGAACTCTTCTCTTATGTTGTTCCATATTGTTGTCCTCATTTATTCTTTGTGGAAGCACAGCCTGCCCGGCATTTTATCAGTGCTTACAACTTCATCCCCGTAGGGAATGCCTCTTTTCGCATAAGTCCCCACATCTTATCGATGTAGGAAAGCGTGTAGTAGTTTTCATAATAATGGAAATAGAAGGCGCCTTTTTTTGTCAGCGTCAGCATACCATTTTCCTCAGTAATATATCCGAATAGCTTCGCCATGAAAATTTCAAAGCCATACATTTTCTTTAAAGGCACTCCGAAGAAGTCCTCGAAATCCTGTATATTCACTCTTGTACTGTAGGCCGTCCAGAATAGGTAATAGACCATTCGCTGCCTTTTCCTGAAACGGATTGTCAATGAAGTCGGAAGTTTTCCCTCTGTTATGCGCTTGCAGTACTCTTTAGTTGAAAAAGTATTAACCTTGAAGCTGTCCTTTAGAAGAGTTGTTGCAGAGCATCCAAAGCCAAGGAAATTCTCCCTGGTCATAGATGAATACTTCGCTTCCTCCTTAGTGGAAAAGGTCCAGATAGAGCTCCTGTAAAATCCCTTTTCCTCAAAATACTCAGTCATCTCATCCATGAGTTCACGCTTTTGCCGCTTGGGCATTGCCTTCACGGGACTTTTTGTAAAAGTAAAATCTATGAAGGGATAGACCGCCACGTGATTGGCTCCGGTCTCAAAAGCCTTGTCGATATCTGCCTTTAGATCATCTATTGTTTGATCCGGTAACGCAAAAATAAGGTCCATGGAAACCGTGTCAAAAGGTACCTCGGCCAAAGCCCTGTTCATTGCATCTATATCAATGCATTTCCTTCCAAGTACGCTGCCATATTTTTCCAGAAAAGATTGTATGCCTATGCTGATTCTTGTAACACCGGCTTCCTTCAATTTTCTTAGCGTTTGAGGTTCTACATTATCCGGATGAAGTTCTAAGCCAATTCCGTCAGTTATTACGAAGTGCTCCTTAAGAGCAGCTACTATGTCGCCAATTCTGTCTGCTGCGAGCGCGGGTGTTCCACCTCCGAAATAGAGGCTGGTCACTGTCTTCTTTTCCTTATACCTGCTGCCCACAAGATGTATCTCTTTGATGAGAGCATCTATGTACTCACTCATTTTGTTCTCATCATAAATCTCTTTGCAGTAGGGACAGAAGTTGCAAATGGATCTGCAAAACGGAATGTGCACGTAGAGCCCCAATTGCTCAGCTTTTTCGTAATCCAGTTCGTTGTCGTATTCATTGGTAAAAGTAAATGGTTCAAGACTTCTGGTAAACCACATCCTTGTAAGTTCAGTTTTAAAGCTCATATAAAATCCTATTACACGTATTTCAAGTAAGTTCTAAACATCTCAAAAATAACTCTTAAGTTGCCGCCAAACAAAAGTGTGTACTCGGCAACGAAGAAGTAGCCGCACTCATCGCAAAGTCCGGGCACATCGATGCATCGTCCGCACACTGATATCTTGCCGTTTTCGATTACAAGGCACTGCGCACAGGGTGTGGGAAAGCTGTTGTTTATGAGGTACGGAAATGCGCTCTTTAAATTAAAGACCGGAACTCCCTCATCCATCATCTGCGATATAACCTCGCAGCACTGAGCCTTCTCTTCCTTAGACAGCGCAAGCTCCCTCGTATCGGGATAGGGCGTATGGAAATTGAAGGACACTGCACGGACATTTTTCATGTCTCTTGCTGTATAGCAGACGTCTCGAATAGCATCCTTATTTATCTGATTGACCGCCATCTCTCCATATGAAGGTCTCGCCTCCGCAGAAAAAGAGAATTTTTACGCCCATATCAAAGAGCTGCTTCATCTCACCTTTTATCTGTTCATAGGGATGCATCACCGCCGTTATGTTGTTTACCGAGCAGTGCTTGCACTTTAAGTTGCACTTATCTGTAACTATAACCGTCCCCAGGATTGGATCCTTTTTCTTAAATAATACTGTCTTTACTCCAAACCGCATAAGCGGCCAAAATGCTGATGCTTTCATGTCCTCCCCACCTTGCGTGCTTATTCTTCTTTAGTGGTGTTTTCTGTGCTTTTAGCTTTTCTTTTCATTTCACAGATGCGTTTTGGGGATAGTATCTGTGTTTTTTACTTTTCTTTCCATTTCACAGATGCTTTATAGGACAGCTTCTGTGTTTTTAAAATTTCTTTCTGTTTCACAGATAGTCCTCTAGAGCAACGTCTATGTTTTTCCCAGTTTTCTTCAAAACACAGATGATTTCCAAGTTGTCATCTGTGTTTTTTCTATTTTTCATCTAAGCACAGATATCACCCCATATAATCGTCTGTGTTTTCTTAATTTTCCTTCAAGACACAGATACAGCCAAAATTATCATCTGTGTTTTCCTTATTTTCCTTCAAAACACAGATACACTCATAATAATCATCAAATCACCTTCTGTGCTTTTTACATTTATCTCGATTTCGCAGAAGTATACCTCAAAGTCACCATCAAACCTAACGCGAAATCACCTTGCAACGCGTACTTACCTCATAAAGTGATATCACCTGCTTAGCCGCAGCTTCCATATTCTTCATGGCAGTCTCTTTCTGCATTGCTTCTTCAAGCGTCGTGACACCTCTGACTATAGGAAAATAGGCATCAATTCCGGCTTTATTGCAGGCAGCGGCGTCCTCTGTAACACTGCCCGCAAAGGCGATTACGGTTTTGCCGTACTTTTTTGCAAGCGCTGCAACACCGACAGGTGCCTTCCCCATCGCTGTCTGAGCATCCAGCATGCCCTCACCTGTTACGACGAGGTCTGCATCTTTTATATATTCCGCAAGCTTCGTCTCCTCCAGAACAAGCTCAATTCCGGGCTTCAGCGTAGCATTTGTAAAAACAAGAAAAGCAAAGCCCATTCCGCCGGCCGCTCCGGTCCCGGGATATTCAGCATCTGCACTAGTCCCCTGACACTTAGCATCTGCAGGGTATTTTGCCATAGCCAACCTTGCATAGTTCTCAAGCCACTTGTCCATATCCGCGATCATCTCCGGTGTCGCGCCTTTCTGAGGGCCATATATCGCACTGCAACCGGTTGGTCCACAGAGAGGATTTTTCACATCACAGGCAACCAGGAATTCGCAGTCCTCAAGCTCCGGAAGTACATGCTCATCCGAAATTTCTGCAATGTCTTTAAGTCCTTTTGCTCCGAGAGCTATCGGCTCTCCTTTTTTATCAAGAAATTCGTAGCCAATGGCTGAAAGCATTCCTGTTCCTCCGTCGTTTGTGGCGCTTCCGCCGATTCCGACTATGAATCTCCTGCAGCCCTTGCCGATTGCATCTCTTATCACTTCTCCGACACCGTAGGTCGTAGTATCAAGCGGACTCAGCTCACTCCCTGAAAGCAGCGTAATACCTGCTGCTCCGCTCATTTCAATTACTGCCAGCTTTTTCTCACTTATAATTCCGTAATCGCAAATGACTGGTTTACCTAAAGGTCCTGTCACAGTTACTGATATCCGCTGTCCGTTCATACCTTCAATGAGGGCGTCCACAGTTCCTTCGCCGCCATCCGCAAGAGGTCTGACAATAACTTCTATGTCGGGATCTGCTTTCCGCGCTCCTTTTGCGAAGGCATTTCCCGCCTCAATTGAGGACATGCTTCCCTTGAAGGAATCTATGGCTGTCACTATTTTCATAAAGCCTCCTCCCGGTAATCCGGAATATTAAATTCCTCTGCCGCAATTGCAAAATACTTCTCTTCAATCTCCGGCCACACGGTCCGTTCTCCGGCTTCCTCCGAGAGCTTTGCTGCCAGCGCTACCATCTCCGCTGCGCGGTCCTCTCCGGTTAAAAGGATCTTGATGTTGCAATTGATGAACCATTTTCCTTTCTCAAGAAGTCCAAATGAAACCATGTCGCGAACCACTTTTTTATTGTCATAAGGTATCTTCAGAAATGTCGGCTTCCATACAACTTTGCCATCAGATAGCTCATCCTCCAGGATCATGCACTGAGCAAAACCGGCATCATTTATGGATATTCCAATGCACCCCGAGTTCATATAATGCTTATCTTTGTAGACATATTCTCCGGGAAAATGGGTGTGTGCGCATATCATGTAATCGCACGGAATCTTATCGAGCCAGGATCTTGCTTCATCACTTCCAAGCTGAATAAGTTCGCGTGAACTTACAGGTGATCCGTGACAGCACTTAATCGTGGGATAACCGGTTTTCTCATAGTCGAAGGTAATCGGTAATTTACTGAAAAAATCCAGGTCCTCATCTGTCAATTGCTCGTAAGTAAAAAGTAGATTCCCGCTTGCAGAATTGTATCTCCAAAACTGATCTCGCCTGCCTTCCTTTAGTACCTTCTGCTGCCCGAGCATGTACTCTTCTCTGTTCCCCCTTAAAAGGTGGCATGTATGCGAACTGGTGAACTCGTAAAGACAGTCCATTGTTTCCCTGGTGTAGGGTGTGTCGGACACATAGTCGCCAAGGAAAATATATTCATCGCAGCCTTCCTTCTCCAAATACTTTATGCATTCCCTGAAGGCCACTATATTGCTGTGTATATCGGATAGGATTCCGATTTTCATGGGAACCTCCTAATTTAAATAAATAACCACGTCGTTCAAACTATCGAGCACTGCTTCCGAAAGCTGTTTCATCTCATCATCCGCAGGCAGAAGATCCGGAACCATTATCGGATGAAGGCCGCCTCTGTGAGCGGCTCTTATGCCGTTGAATGAGTCCTCGATCGCATAGGCATTTTCCGGTGCGACGCCTATTTTCTCACAGGCGAGCAGAAAAATGTCAGGCTCAGGCTTACTCTTTGAAACCATGTCTCCTGTAACTATCTCATCAAAATAGTCCAGAATTTTCGCATCCCTTAGCTGGTTAACAACGGTCTGCCTTCTGGTTGATGATGCAAGGGCAATCTTTTTCCCATTATTCTTCAAAAAATCCAGGATTTCAAAAACTCCAATTTTCATCGGAAGTCTTCCGCCATCATATTTTTCATGATACATCTTCGAAGCTTCCTTCGCGTACTCATCATAAGGAAAATCCGGTCCATAGGCGTTCATCATGATTTCTCTTGTCTTTGCATCATTTGTGCCGGTGCACTCAAGATAAGGCTTCTCAATCCCTTCAATCCCGTACTTCTCAGCCAGCTCTATCCAACAATACATTGTTGCTCTCTCGGAGTCGAAGATGACTCCGTCCATATCAAAAACTACCGCATCAAATTTTTTCATAGCTGCAATATCGCCCATTTCATCTCCTCCGCAAAAGTCTTTTTTCACATAGATACTATAATAAAATAAAAGGAGCGCATGCACAATGCGCTCCTTAAGCATCCTCACTATCTATCAGAAATTGTTTCCGTTCCATCCCCAATCATCAGATCCGAAATAGCGGATATACATGTGATCAGGCGCTACCCCAAGAATGTCGCCGTATATTCCGGTCAGTTCCTTTGTCATCTTCCCATAGGTATCCGGAGATGCATTTCCGTAAATCTTAACTTCAATGAATGCGGTAGGCGCAGAATCATCTCCCCTGAAGTACATCGGAATATCACCTTCGATGGCCAGCATGAGCCAGCTCTCGCTCTTTCCGGGGATGATTGAGATTGCCTTTCCGAGGCGTTCTTTGAGCTGAACTTCTTTTTCTTTTGATACTGTTACATTTGTTTTTGTTGAAATAAATGGCATAACTTTTTCCTCCTATATCATTGATCTATGAACATCCACATTACAGTGCCTTCTCGTAGCACAGGAAATCCTGGTCGTACATGAAGCATTCGCCGACAACATTAAAATCAAAAACCGAGTAGCAACGTATAGCTTTTACATTGTACTTATTCACAAGAAAATGGATGCTCTTGTAGCCACGCGCCTTGAGTTCATCCATACCGCGCTGCATCAGCTTTCTTGCAATTCCCTTACCCTGCATGGACGGATCCACCGCAACACGTGCAAGCTCTCCCCCGGGAAAAAGATCTTTATTCCAACATTCCAGGCTATCCACAGCTTCGTCTACTTCAAGAGAAATTGCAGCAATTACCTTATCATCTTCCTTTATAATAAACAGAGCATCTCTGGACAGATCAAAGTCAATCGTTTCATTCGACGGATAATCCTCATCCCACGCACAAAACTCCCTGCCCTTTTGCATCTCATATAATGCCAGTATCTGCTCTCTGTCGTTCTTTGTTGCGAGTTCAATTTCCCCCACTTTATTACCTCCACATCAAAACCTTTTTCTCAACCTTACGGCATTCTTATTAGTATAGTTCAAACTTTTCACACTGAAATGGAAGCAATCGCTTCGTTCATAATTGCATCGGCGTCTGCTCCCAAAACGTCGAGTCCGCTGGCCTTTATAAGGCTCACGTCCTTAATTCCGTAGTAACTCTCAGCGAGCGCTTTTATATAGCCATAGCCGTATTCATCGGGAACCACAGGGCCGCCGGCTGTCGTAACATAGTATAGTTTGTCAGCCTTACACATTCCCTTGGGCATGCCCTCCGGGGTATATAAAAAGGTGATTCCAAGTACATTTATGGCTTCAATATACTGCTTCAATTTTGCAGGAAAAGACAGATCCCAATAAGGCGCAGCAATAACTATCGTATCCGCCTTGGCAAACTGTCTTGCAAGCTCAAACATCTTATCATCAAAGGCGCACTGCTCAATGAGGTTTTCTCTCTTAGTCAGATATTCTTCGCTTGTGGTCTCAAAACTGATATCTTCCAGCTTTACATATCTAACCTCCCCCGAGAGCTTTTCCAAAAGAGCATCCGCAAGCCTCTTTGTTCTGGAATTTTCACGAACACACGCATCAATGTAAAGAATCATTTTATTCCTCCTTTTCTGATCCAGTCACGAATTATATCCCAGTCGGTGCAGCGATGATAGTTTGCACCGGGAAATTCTGCTTTGCTGTTCCAGGGTCTGTCAAACACCAGGACATTTAGATCCGGCAGATGATCGAAGAATCCGAAAGCCATGGGTGAATCCTCCACCGCATAATCAAAATGCATCTTGTAATAGTCCTCGAGTTCCAGATTGAACTCACCGCCTTTATAGAAAAAGTCTCTTCCGTATTTATTAAGGAAAAACAACTTCGGGCGACTTAAATCATGCTCCTCAAGCCACTGTTTTGATGCCTCATAAGCTGCGAAAGGACGGCCTGTAATTACAAAAACTTCATGTCCCTCATCAATTAGTTCATTAAGAACCCTTGATGCTCCGGGCGTCTCTTCATAGGAAAGAAGAATCTCGGGGCGATGTCCCTCCTTCATCAGCTCAGCGTATTCTTCATCATTCAGTGAAAAGGACTCCTGAAGATTAAAGGAATGGAGCTCTTCGTAGGGGACATTTTTTCCAAAAAGTCTGGATGCGATCTCGACAAAAGATAGTGCCGTCTCGCATAGACAATCATCAAAATCTACGTAAATTTTCAGCGGTTCTTTGCTGTACATAATTATCTCCTTTTTCCCCTCATCCGTCAGCTACGATGACACCTTCCCCCCCTTATGTAAGGGGGGAAGGCATTATTGAAATTTTCTTCTGAAAAGCTTAAGCAACACCGCGCCCCATATTGCAAAAAGTACAGTTGCAATAACAAGACTTACGGGCGTCTCATCCTTCGACCACACACCCACATGATACATGGGAAATGGGATAAACACATATCTGACTGCTCCCTTTATAAAAAACGGAACAAAGAAAGTGATTCCAAACAGTCCGGACAGCTTGCCAACTGCCATGCCCTCTACCTTGTTGGAAGATATGGCCACAACAAGAAAGGATGTGATTATTCCGCAAAGTGTTGATGAAATAACCATAACAAAGATTACGGGAATACTCAACTTTGTAAGGGCAAATATAGGAAGAATAACCGCTATCATGGCTCCCGATATCACTCCTGGAAGAAGGATTCTTGATAGAAGATACCCGTTCTCACCTGGCGGCGTCACCAGTATATATTTTGCGATCCCGTCGTCGATTTCTCCAAGAACCACAAGTCCTCCTATGAAGGCAAACATCATACCTGTGAGAATTGCAAGGAGCCAACTGAAAAAATCATAGTAAGGCACAAGAAAGCTGCCATAGCCAAACCCTGCAAGAATCTTTTCCTCAAAAATCGGTACTCCGAATCTGAAGATACTCCCCACAAAAAAGGGTGCGATGACCAGCATGATCATCATCATATCGCGGGTTATCTGTTTTACCATAAAGCCGAACATCTTACATGTAGCACTCATAGTTTATTCTCCAACATTCTTATACATTCTAATGACGCATCTTTGTGCGATAAGATACAGAACTCCAATCCACGCAGCAAGGCTTATCAGTGAAAATGGCAGCATATCGGTATTTCCCTCAATCAGCCTCATAGCTGCGCATCCGGGATGAATCAGCATCATCGGATTGTCCCACATAATACCTGCTCTATACACGATAACAGGCGCGAAACCTATAACTTCAAAGGGCACGGTACCCAGTATGTATTGATTGAGGTTACTGACCTTTGTTCCGACTATAACTCCGCACAGGCTAAAAAGAATCGATCCTGCAAGTATCCCCGCCATGCATAAAAACAGGTTATCGGTAGACCCAAAAAGGATCAGCACAAGCCCCACAACCAGAGAGATTATCGCAAAGGAAATCACTTTTCCGAAGATATACTCTGTGGGTGTAACCGGCGAAATTACTATTGAGCTTGTGATATGCTGGCTCTTTTCGAGCAGGATCAGCGCTCCCATAAAGAACATTCCCATTGCCGCCGGATCCGAATATACGCAGCAGGACACAATGATGTTCCTGATATTCCCTTCGAAAAACGAGAAGATTATCATGTACACCAGAATCACAAGGACGTACAGAAAATAGAAGCCGTACTTCCACTGAAAGATAATGTCACCTTTTATTACATTCGCTTGTCTCATAGTTATCACCCGTTAGTCCAAATGTGTGCCGGTTATCTCAATAAAAATATCATTGAGTGTGGGCTCCCCGCTGTGAATCGAGGTTATCCGGTTTTCATCAATAAGTTGCTTTAAAGTCTCGTCGCCACTGATGTCCGAAAGAATCGTGCTCACCATTCGCTCCTGTCCGTTCTCCATATAGGTGTAGGTCACTCTGGCTGCACCGCGACTCATAATGAAATTATGCGGAGTATCCATCGCCTTCATCTGGCCGTCCACAATAAACACCACTCTGTCGCAGAGCTCGGTCGCATCCTGCATGTCGTGCGTAGTGAGAATGATGGTCTTACCCTTCTCCTTCTCTTTCCGGATAAGGTCCTTCATAATCTTGGCGTTATTGGGATCAAGGCCGCTGGTGGGCTCATCCAGAAACAGCACGTCCGGATCGTGGATCAGCGACTTGATGAAGTTCAGTCTGGATTTCATGCCCTTGGAAAAGGCGGAAACCTTCTTATCTGCGTGCTCATAAAGTCCGACTTCCTTTAAAAGTTCATCTATATTCCTTTTGTTTCCGCTGTAAAGTGACGCGAAGTATTTGAGATTTTCCCTGGCGGAGAGCTTATCAAAAAGGCTCGGGAATTCAAAATCGACACCGATTTTCTCATAAAAATCCTTGCCGTGATTTTTGCTCTCGGTACCTAGAATGCTGGCGCTCCCCTCATAGTTTGTGCATATTCCGGTAAGCACCTTCTGCAGGGTGCTCTTACCTGCACCGGAGGGTCCGAGGAATCCGAAGATTTCTCCCTTATCTACAGAAAAAGTAATGTCCTTCAGAAAGGGAGTTTTACTGTAGCTGAAATAAACATTTCTAACATCAATCACCTTGTTGTCTGTCATAGCCTGATCTCCTCTTTTTTATGCTGTCCTAAAAATCGTACAGTTATTTGAATCCTGAGTTTTATTCCAAAATCTGTATAACCAGTCCTTTTACCAGCATGCGCATGCTCTCTCTGAGGTTCTCCTCTCCAATGACATGCTTGTACATAGAACCGAATAAAATCATTGAAAAGGATCCAACAACTGCCTCGACGTCGAGCCCCTTCCTTGCAGCCACTTTTGCTATAATACCTGCTCCCATACGGGTGTCCTGATCCCTGTGGTTTTGAAGCAGATCTTCCGGAAGCTTCGAAAGAACCTGGTTCATCGCCTCAGGCTCAAGCAGCACCTTGAGACAGGATGTGGTTGTGATCTCCATTGCTCCGAGGATCACTTCAGCGATCTCATCGATACATTCGGAAAAGGCTCCCTCCTCCTCGGGATCAATATTGTGACTTGCGATTATTGCAAGAAAACCCTTTGTGATATACTCATCAACCTTTTCATGAAAATCCTGGGCCGCATCGAAAAACAGTACCTCTTTACATGGATAAAAAAGGTAGAAGGTTCCCTTTGGAATTCCGGCAAGCTTTACCAACTCATCCACGGTAGTCTTCTTGACACCTTTTTTCATCAGCATCTCATTGGCTCCTTTCTTTAAACGGATAATGATCTGCTCTCTTTCACTTTCTGTGTAGGTTTTTGGCATATACTCGTCCTCTTTTTGACTAGATTAGTATTTTTAGTCATAATAACCCTCCTCATAAATCGATGTCAATACTTTTCTGACTAATTTTATATTTTTAGTCAAAAATAATTCAGGGCATAAAAATACCCCTTTTACAGGACTATTTTCATCCTGTAAAAGGGGCATTTTATTATATTCTGCTCTTCACCTTGGAATTAATCTCTTCATAAAGAGAGTCCATGAGCTTCTTGGTTTCAGTGATAATGTCCTCTTTTTTCACAGAGAGCTGTACGCTCTTATCTCTTGTGCAGAGCTCAATCTCGCCGTTAGCAAGAGCCTTGGGACCAACAATCACGCGAACCGGAACGCCGAGGAGATCTGCATCGGCAAACATGACGCCGGCACGGACATCTCTGTCATCATAGATAACCTCTACGCCCATGTTTGTGAGTTCCTCATAGATCTTGTCAGCTGCTTCTCTGCAGGCATCGTCATCTCTTCTCATGCAGCAAACATGCACCTTCCAGGGTGCAACAGTGATGGGCCAGATAGGCCCCTTGTCATCGTGGCGGGCTTCCATGATACTTGCTGCAAGGCGGCCAACACCGATTCCGTAGCATCCCATGATGGGTGTCTTGGAACTACCGTCCTCATCCGTATAGGTCATCTTCATGCTGTCTGAGTATTTGGTACCGAGCTGGAAAATATTACCGACCTCAATACCTCTGCTGATTCTGATGGTTTTCTTACCGCAGCAGGGACAGATGTCACCATCACGAATTTTGCTGACATCAACGTACTCCACATCTCCGATGTCTCTTTTGATGTTAAGGCCTGTGTAGTGATAGTTTGTCTCGTTGCCGCCGCAACACAGGTTCTCGATGCCTTCAAGTGACTTATCATAAACAATCCTGCAATTGCCGTGCTGCTCGTAAGGTCCGCAGAAGCCGGCAACAAGTCCTGATTCCTCAGTGATCTCAGCGGGGTGAACCTCCTCATGGAGGTAGTTTACAAGCTTCGTCTCATTGACCTCGTAGTCTCCGCGAATGAAAACAACTACATACTCATCGGTTGCATTTATCTGATAAACAACGGCTTTACAGGACTCCTCAACCTTGCTCTTTAAGAAAGTGCATACATCTTCGATGGTCTTGCAGTCAGGAGTGTAAACCTTCTTCAGCTCACCAGCAGGCGTGCATCCGGAATTATCCACAGTTGTTTCCGCAGCTTCCATGTTTGCGCTGTAACCGCAGTCATCACACAGTGCAATGGAATCCTCACCTGCATCCGTAAGCAGCATGTACTCGTGAGATACACTTCCTCCGATCATACCTGAATCAGACTTAACCGAGATAACATCAGGAATTCCTGCTCTCTCGAAAATTCTGTCATAAGCATTTGCCATTCTGTCATAGTATTTCTCAAGATCTTCCTGAGAAGTATGGAAAGAATAAGCATCCTTCATTGTAAACTCACGTACTCTTATAAGTCCGGCTCTGGGACGGGCCTCGTCGCGATACTTAGTCTGTATCTGATAAAAAGCGAAGGGATAATTTGCATAAGTGCTTCCGTACTCTCTTGCAAGATGAACAGCCGCCTCCTCATGAGTCATACCAAGTACCATGGGAGTATCATTACGATCCTTGAATCTCAAAAGTTCTTCACCAACGCTCTCATAGCGTCCTGATTCCTCCCAAAGAGCTCCCGGAAGAACCACAGGAAACATAACTTCCTGACAATCCACACCGTCCATTTCCTCTCTCAGGATCTTCTCGATGTTCTGAGTAACTTTCTTCATGGGAGTGTAAAGTGAAAAAATACCGTTTGATACACGCTTCACATAACCGCCGCGAAGGCTGTAGGTGTGGCTGTCAATCACACAGAAGGCGGGCTTTTCCTTGAATCTCACTCCTACTAATTTGCTAAGTTTCATAATAACAACTCCTTTCTTCACTTTGCATGTGAAGCAGACACGGACTCGAAAATGCTTCGCACGCAAAAGAAAAGTCCTAAGCATACTTTATTTGTACACTTAGGACGAATAATGTTTTTATCCGCGTTACCACCTAAATTCAGGCCTGAAAACCTGCACCTCATTGCAAGCTGACACTTGCATGTCTATGATCACGGTGACCTCCGTCAGAAGTTTCTGATCTTTGGAATAAAATCAGTTTTCCCTTCTGCTGCTCCCAGACGGGTTCAATATCCGAAAACCGAAGCCTCTCACCAACCGGCTCCTCTCTGAAGGTCTCAAGATACCTACTATTTCTGTTCTTAGCATTTAACTGTTATTTTAATCCATATCAGAAAAATTACAAGCCCTTTTCTCTCAGCGAAGCCTGGTTTAATTTAGGAGTTTTGCGTCTGTGAGTGTGCAGTACATCGCACCGTTCTCCTCATAGGTATTGAAAATTCCCTCCACTGTCACTTCCGAAATATCTGTCCCCGGGTAGTTCCCATCTGCAAGCTCAAACTCAATTCCCTGGGCGCAGCAGGCGGTCGCATCCGTTATTATGCAAGAATGATAGTCCTTCCCGGTGGTATCGTCGTGGTAGATGTCATAAAGGCCTTGCATCTTCACCTTTCTTCCGACATACATGCCCGGAGTCATCATCATCTGATATACCTCCGCGTAGATCATGGTGGATGACATCGCTGTGAGATCAACCTCTGAGGTGTCGGTTGAATCTGTGCCAGTGGTTTGTGTTGATGCGTCTGATGCGGTTGTAGCAGTGGCTTCTGTTGATGTGTCGACCTCGTCTGGAGAAGTACTTTCTATGGGTGTGTCGACTTCATCTACGGTAGTTGTCTCTGTTGATGTATCGTATACGTCTGAAGTTAAATCTTCCGTTATTTCAACTGCTTCGTTTTTACTTCCGCACGCTGTCGCAAGCACAAGCATACAGCAGACTAACAACAGGTTTCTTTTCACATTTTTATTCATGCAAGCTTCCTCCCTGCTAGCGATCCGCCACAGCAGATTGCAAAGCCAACCGCGTCGATAGCAACAATGGTTGAGCCTACAGGTGTACCGGCAAGTATGGAAACAATGATTCCCACAAGAGCACACACTACGGAAAATACTGCAGAAAAAACAGTCACATTTTTAAAACTGGTAAACAGTCTCATCGCCGATAGTGCCGGAAAAATAATAAGTGCCGATATCAAAAGCGAACCCACAAGGTTCATCGCAAGAACAATGATAATTGCAGTAACCACCGCGATAAGAAGGTTGTAAAAATCCACTTTGGTTCCGACAGCCCTGGCGAAGTTTTCATCAAAAGTCACTGCGAAAATTCTGTTATACAGAAGCACATACGCAGCCACAACAAACACCGACATAATCACACACAGCCATACATCAGTCATGGTAAGGGTGAGTATTGAAGTTGACCCGAAAAGTGTTGTGCAGACATCCCCGGTCAGATTGGAGCTCGTCCCGAACACGTTCATGATGAGATATCCGAAAGCCAAAGCCCCAACCGATATCATGGCGATTGCAGCGTCTCCCTTTACCTTCGCATTATGGCCTGTCCTTAGCAGTAAAATCGCGCTAATTATTGTTATTGGAAGGACCAGCGTCATTCTGTTTGTGAGATTCACTACGCTTGCTACCGCAATTCCGCCAAAAGCCACATGTGAAAGACCGTCTCCGATATAGGAATATCTTTTCAGAACCAACGTCACTCCGAGAAGCGATGAACACAGGGCTATCAGAACACCGACAATCAGTGCGTATCTTACAAAGGGATATTGCATATAAAACAAAAGCTTTTCCATGTCACACTGCCCTCCTTGTGTTAAGTTTTTCATATTCGATAAAAAGTTTACCTTTTTCGCTCGCCATGAATTCCCCTGCGGTTCCAAAGAAGATATCATCCGACATATACAGAATATGGCTTGCATATCTTATCGCAGCCTGAATATCATGGGATATCATGATTATCGTCATTCCGTCAACATTCAGCTTGCTTATAAGCTCGTACATCTCCCCTGTAATCTGCGGATCAAGTCCCGACACAGGTTCATCCAGAAGAAGAATTTTCCCTGCAGCACAGAGAGCTCTGGCCAGAAGGACTCGCTGCTGTTGTCCGCCGGAGAGTTCTCTGTAGCATCTGTCAGCAAGCTCTGTAATCCCCAGCTTTTCCATATTCTTAGCCGCAAGCTCTTTTTCTTTCTTTGTGTAAAAAGGTCGAAACCCAAGCCTAGCCTGGCATCCGGAGATTACGATTTCCTTTACTGACGCAGGAAAGTCCCTCTGAACGATCGTCTGCTGTGGAAGATATCCTATTTCATTTTTTGTTATTCCGTTTCCAAAAATTACATCACCGGAGACCTTGTCGCAAATGCCAAGGAGTGTTTTCATGAGAGTCGTTTTTCCGGAGCCGTTTTCCCCGACAATACAAAGATAGTCACCCTCATTAACCTCAAAATGCAAATTCCTTGCCACTACTGCGTGGTCATAACCAAGAGTCAGGTTGCTGACAGATAATAACTTCATAATAATTCTCACTTTCTGAATGTGCTTCGTTACTCGAGCGCTTCCTTTAATACTTCAAGATTCTGCTCCATGATTTCGAGGTAGGACACGCCGCCCTCAACATCCTCAGAGGTTGTGCTCTGCATGGAATCCATTGTCAAAATCTGCTGGTTTTTATCTTTTGTATTGCTTATTATTGTTTCCGCAATCTTGTGATTTTGTCCCTCAATCGTAAGCACGCTCTTAAGTCCGAGCTCATCCACTTTTCCCGATAAGAAAGCTATAGTCTCAAAGCTCGCCTCAGTCTCCGCAGAGCATCCGACAAAGGCTGCATAGTAGTCGAGACCGTAGTCATCAGTCATATATCTGAAGGGAAATCTGTCTCCGAACAGAACCGTCTTTATGGATGCTCCGGATACCGCGCTTTCGTAGGCAGAATCAAGAGAATCAAGTTTTCCCATATATTCATCTGCGTTAGCCTTGTAGGTATCTGCATTCTCAGGATCGATGGTTGCAAGAGCATCGGCGATCTTCTCAGTGATAACCTGCGCATTTTTCAGAGAAAGCCAGACATGTTCGTCGTATTCAACCTCTTCCTCGGTTTCTGTAGAATCGGCAGCGTTCTCATCTGCATCCTCGCTTTCCTCTTCCTCAGCCTGCATGCCTTCTACAACCTCTTCTTCCTTGACCGTATCTCCGAGAGCGTCCATCAGATTTATAACCACCATATCATCATTTGTTCGCTCAGCAAGGGCATCATCCACCCACTCGTCGGACTCGCCGCCGACATATACGAACAGATCGCACTCCGAGATTTTCATGATATCCTCAGCTGTTGGCTGATAGCTGTGAAGGTCTACGCCGTTATCGAGGAGCATGGTGATATCCGCATCCTCAGCCTTTTCTCCGAGAACCTCTTTTACCCAGTCGTACTCCGGAAAAATAGTGCAGACGATTTTCATCCCGTCATTTTTGGCAGCACCATCGTCTTCATCTACTTCGCTGCTTGTAGCAGTTTCTTCGTCAGTTATCTCCACATTTTCACTCTCCGGAGATTCAGCAACATTATCTGTCGCGGAAGTAATCACACTCTCGTCAGTACTCTTTCCGCACGCACAAAAACAAAGCACCGCTGCCATTGCAGCCGCCGCAATCGAAAATTTTTTCATAGTAATGTCCTCTCTATTCACTTTTATTATGTTGAAAAATTACAGAATTATAGTGGGACAGACTATTTAATCGTTCATTCGAACCATGGAACTTACAGGTGTTGAATACACCAGGACATTGTCTTTTAATTCAAGAATAGCTACAAAAAGGATTACAGCCAAAAAAGCTGCGTAAAGATTAGCGCTGCCATCTCCGAGCTGATTCAGATTATTTTCACACTGCTGCAGCAGCGCACAGACAGGGCAGCTGTCTCCGTCACAGTTATGGAAAGTCTCAACGGATACAAACACCGCTGAAAAAAGCACAACAAAAAGCATCGCAAACGCAAAGTATGCGACTATCAGATTCCGTATACGGTTTTTCTGATTCTTATTTTGCAGCATTTTTATAATCGATTCCAAATTTCTTGTTAGCCATTGCTTAAATCAAACTGATTATATTTCCGTTTCTTTCTTATGTCAAACTGTATCACGGAATTATGATTGCTTTTTGTTGTGTAGATTACTTACAGAATATCTATATGTTCTCCTGCAAGTGCCTTATTCATGCTTCTAACTGCGCAGAATTTCCCGCACATAGAACAGGTATCATCAAATTCGGGAGCCCTATCCTCACGTATGGATTTTGCAGTTTCAGGGTCAATTGCGCACTCCCACTGGCCATCCCAATCGAACTCTTTTCGTGCATCGGCCATCTTGTTATCAATATCCATGGCATGCGGTATTTTCTTAGCTATATCCGCTGCGTGAGCAGCTATTCTTGAAGCAATAATTCCCTGCTTAACATCATCTACATTAGGAAGTGCAAGGTGTTCTGCGGGAGTAACGTAGCAGAGGAAAGCTGCACCTGCCGCGCCTGCGATAGCTCCGCCTATAGCTGAAGTTATGTGATCGTAACCGGGTGCGATGTCCGTGACAAGGGGGCCAAGAACATAGAAAGGTGCTCCCATACAGATAGTCTGCTGCATTTTCATATTGGCCTCTATCTGGTCCATAGGCATGTGTCCGGGGCCTTCAACCATAACTTGCACATCCTTCTCCCAAGCTCTTTTCGTAAGTTCTCCAAGTCTCACCAGTTCCTCAATCTGGCATACATCACTGGCATCCGCAAGGCATCCCGGTCTGCAGGCATCACCGAGGGATATTGTCACATCATACTCTCTGCAGATATCAAGGATTTCGTCGTAGTATTCATAAAAGGGATTCTCCTCTCCGGTCATGCTCATCCAGGCAAACACAAGCGAGCCGCCTCTTGATACTATGTTCATTTTTCTCTTGTGCTTCTTGATCTGGTCGATAGTCTTCCTTGTAATTCCGCAGTGGAGTGTCACAAAATCAACGCCATCTTCGGCATGAAGTCTTACTACATCGATGAAGTCCTTCGCAGTGAGTTCAGAAAGATCCCTCTGATAGTGGATGACGCTGTCGTAAACAGGCACAGTTCCCAGCATGACAGGACACTCTTCCACAAGCTTCTTCCTGAAGGGCTGGGTATTCCCATGTGAAGACAAATCCATAATGGCATCCGCTCCCATGTTGACCGCCGCCATCACTTTTTCCATCTCAATATCGTAGTCCTTACAATCCCTTGAAACTCCGAGATTCACGTTGATCTTGGTCTTCAGCATCGAGCCCACCCCCTTTGCATCAAGGCACTTGTGATTTTTGTTAGCGCAGATCGCAACCTGCCCTTTTGCCACAAGTTCTCTGATTTCTTCGGGCGTTCTGTACTCGTCCTTTGCAACCTTCTCCATCTCGGGAGTGATGATCCCTTTTCTTGCTGCTTCCATCTGTGTTGTGTAATTTCTCACTTATGTCTTCTCCTTCAAATTATGTTTGTATTGATGAATAATAAAGCGACGAACAATAAATCTACACTATTCATCTGTATTTATTGTGTTTACATCTTTTGGTATTTCGTCTTTTGTCTTTCCGGTTTGAGTAGTTTTAGGTCACTACAACAAATTTCTTTTGTTCTTATGTATTTGTTGTATTTTTATTTTTCAGCAACAACAAAACCTTAGTTTTCATCTACATTTGTTGCATTGAGATTTATCCAAAACAACAAGTACTGGTGTAATTTCCTCATTTGTTGTCTTTTCATTTTTCTTGTGCAACAAATCCCCATAATCATTTTATATTTGTTGTCCCTCTCTTTTTTAGCTGCAACAAATTCCTACATATCATCTTGATTTGTTGTTCCTGCACCCTAACCACGATTTTAACTACAATCCCTAACCACAATCCAAGCTACAATGCCTTACTACAATCCTAACTACGACCAAAAACCACAATCTTCCCCGCAATAATGCCAGAGGGGACCGCGGCCGTGACCAAGGTCGAGATCAGCGGATATGCACTTTTTGATATACTCTTTAGCCGATCGTACCGCACTTTCAAGGTCATGCCCTTTAGCAAGATTAGCGGCAATTGCACTTGATAGAGTGCAGCCTGTTCCATGAGTGTTGGGGTTGTCTATTCTTGTGCCGGAAATCCATCTGATATCATCGTCTATGTAAACATTTTCATCAGTAGCTCTACCGGCATCTTCACCCTTGACTTTATAAGCTTCCGCATCAGTATTTTCCACATTTGCCATATACAGCAGATCTGCTGTCACTCCGTGCTCTTCAAAAGTACTGTGTCCGCCTTTTAATAACACGTTACACCCGCAAGCATCTCCAAGAGTCTTTGCGGCAACTTCCATATCCTGCTCGGAAGAAATCTCTATCCCGCACAGTATCTCTGCCTCCGGTATATTGGGTGTAACCAGAATGCTTCGTGAAAATAGTTCTTTCATCATGTATTCGGTAGCATCTTTTCTTGAAAGCTCAGTTCCGGAGGTTGAGCTAAGCACCGGATCAATAACCACATTTTTAAGGTCGTATTTATCAATAGCAAGCACCACCGCCTCCATTGCTTCTTTATTCGGAAGCATACCTATCTTTACCGCGTCAGGCCTGATATCCTCAAGGGCCGCCTCCAGTTGCTTATAGATGAAGTCCTTCGGAACCGGCAGAACTTCGGTGATGCCCATAGTGTTTTGCGCTGTGAGTGCGGTTATCACACTCATTGCGAAAACGCCGTGCGCTTCAATAGTCTTGATGTCCGCCTGGATTCCGGCTCCCCCGGACGAATCACTTCCGGCAATTGTTAAAACCGTCTTCTTTTTCATAAGTCCCCCAGTTCTTCAAAAGCTGAGCCCAATTCTTCTGCTGCCTTTTCAGGATCTTCTGCCTTCATGATTGCAGACACGACGCATATTCCTGCTATCGGGACACCTTTTAGAATCTGAATATTATCCTTATTGAGGCCGCCTATGGCATTTGCGGGTATTGGCACAGCTTCGCAGATACTTCGAAGCGTATCAACCGAGGTCAGAACTGTTTTCACTTTGGTTGTGGTAGGATAAATTGCTCCTACTCCAAGGTAATCGGCACCGCTTTCATAAGCTTCCTTCGCCTGCTGCACAGTCTTAGTCGTGGCACCGATTATCATCTTGCCTCCCACAATTCTTCTTGCGACGCTGACCGGAATGTCGCTCTGCCCTAGGTGTACACCCTCTGCTCCTATCGCCATCGCCACATCTATCCTGTCGTCCACAATCAGCGGCACCTTGTACCTTGCCGTAATCTCATGAACCTTACCCGCAAGCTCCATGTATTCACGGGTGCTCTTTTCCTTTTCCCTGATCTGGACAATCGTGGCGCCGCCCCGTATGGCTGCCTCCGTCTTTCGAAGAAACGTCTCCTCATCCATTCCGGTGCTGTCGGTCACCAGGTAGAGCTTTAGCTGTTCTCTGTCTATTCTTCCCATCTGTCTTGTACTATCCAATCCTATGACCGGACTAATCCTTTCTATGTTTTATGAAAAACGAATTCAGTTAGATGAATGTTTTTCTTCAGCGCATCTAAGCAAACTTTTTACAGTTTCTTCATCGATCATTGAAATTGCATTTAAAAGTTCAACAAGAAAACTTCCGCTTCCAACCATGCTTTCAGATGCTTTGCCATTTGTAAGCCTCTCCGTAACTGCTTCCGCTCTCTCATATGCAATTTCTCCAGCAATCCCGAAAAATCCGGCTGCGCGGAGGACAGCTTCTATGCTCGCATCCCTTGCCAGAAACACGCCGCATATAGCCCCTAGCATGCATCCCGTTCCCGTAATCACCCCCATTATCGGATTCCCATTACTTATAAAAAATGTACGACTTACATCTGATACGATATCCTTCTCACCGCTGGCGAGCACGATCACTCCCAGATTCAAAGCCAGCACTCTTACAATATCAGCTATCTCTGAAGCTCCCAGACTTTCGTCGGCATCGACGCCAACTCCCCTGTAGGACTCATCAAAAATCGCCTTAATCTCGGAGTAGTTTCCCTTAAGTAAAAGGATCCCCTTTTCCCTCAAAGACAATTCCGTTTTCTTCGACCTCATCTTTAGAAGCCTCATCACGAAATCCCTGCGAAGCTTGGAGCAGGCTACGCCCACCGCATCTATCACAACCGGTATATTTTTCTTCAGAGCAGTTTCAAAAGATATCTCCATCGACTCCATTCTGGTGTCCGATATATTACCCAGATTAATTACAAGAGCAGAAGCGCTCTCAGTGATCTCCATGACTTCCAACGGATGCTCAGCCATTATCGGCTTCGCGCCAAGTGCTAAAATTGCATTTGCGCATTGCATCATAGATATTGGATTTGTTATACAGTGAATTAGCTCAGACATTTATGACGCCTTTCTTTTTGTATTACTTTCGCTGTTTTTTTCAGTTGCCTCAACATCCTTAAGACTGTTCTGAATCTTTGAAAGCATACCCGTAGCCTTAAGTCTTAGAAGCAGCAAAAATGCGATGCTTCCCCCAATAAGGGTTCCGCAGATAAAGCTCGGAACGTAAAAAAACCAGGTCAGGCCCTCTTTCCCCCAGAGATAAGTCATAACAGGGTAGGATACAACAGAGCCGATAAGGCCTGTTCCGATGATCTCCCCAAGGACCGCTGCGAAGATTTTCCCTTTTGATAATTTGTAAAAAACTCCTGAAAGTGTTGCCCCGAAAACAGCTCCGGTCAGAGCAAGGGGCGGAATTCCCATAATCGCCATCCTGATGATGCCGATTAAAAGTGCACAGAGAAGCGCGTAAGCCGGTCCCATGAAGACCGCACAGGTTATGTTGATAAGGTGCGCCATCGGGCACATTCCCTCAACTCTCAGAATCGGTGATATCACAACTCCGAGCGCCACAAACATGGCCAGCATAACCAGCCTCAACAAATAGTTACTTTTTTTCATACCTCATCTCCTATCCCAGACGGCTTGCAAAGAGACTCCCCACGGCATTCAACCACAAACCGGAAAACGGTGCCCATTTTTCCAACAAAAAAGGAAGCAACCGTTCAGATTGCTTCCGCATACGTTCTTCCCATAATATCAGGCATCCCTACGTTGGCATTATCCAAATCAGGTTCTCGGTCGAAAGTCACACCTTCCTCTCAGCCTGTACTACAAGCTCCCGTCTGTTTAATTTTTCCTATTTTTTATACAACAAAATTCAATTACGCGCAATAGTTTTTAATCAATAATATCATTCTGGAATCTCGAAAGATGCTCATAGGGCAAAATCAATCTTCCGCGATAGAGTCCGCATCCGTCATTCACAAGCTGATTGTTCACGGCGCCAAACATGTTAACATCAAGCTTGGAAAGGTCAAGCCCCTGCAAAAGCATCCCTCTCTCATATGCTTCGTCAAAATACGTACATTCTCCTGAAGGCACAGTATCCCTGCGGCTTCGCTCTTCATCCTGTCTCTTTTCATATCCCAGATGGTGCGCCGGACCTATCTCCGCATAGTCATCCATCTGCTTGGTCCGAATCTGCACCTCAAGATACGATCTGGATTGGTTGTCATAAAAGGTTATATGAAGTGAACGATATCCGTACGGGCTGGGATTTTTAATGTAATCTCTATAGTACGGCCTGAGAGTTTCTGTGATCATATCAGAAGGGTCCTTGCCAGGTATCCCGTATATCTCAGCCGAAAAGCCCATCTCCTCGAGAAATCCGGGGAGCTCATTTGCAATTTTATACAGGTATTTCAGTTCTATCTCATCGCGGTCTTCCCCGTCCTTCAAGTGACATGCAGGCATGGAAATAACTATGCGGTATGCAATCAGATCTCTTATGGGTCCCATTTCCTGCTTCAATTCCGTGACACTTGGAAAGGCATGATTTTTCCCATAGTAATCATAGACATGCTCAACGATATTTCCATTGAACTTCTCCTCTGCCCTTATCAGGGACTTGATCCTCCCCTTAAATGCGAAAGCAAGAAACGGATATTCATTGGACATGTATTTGTAGAATTCGCGAAGTCGCTGAGACTGCGAAGTCAGGAAATCATTGTGTTCCAGGAGCTCCGTCAACTGAAGAAGAAAATTGCAATGGATTATATCAACGCCATTCTTGGTTTTCATTGCATCCTCTTTAAGATCGTTGTGATATCTCTGCAAAATCTTTAAAACCGTATCCCCCGAATACAGATAATCATTTAATGTGACCATCCTTCATCCCCCTTTCTCTTAAGGCAAAAAGAAAAGACAAAGACCGCCAATCTTTTGAAAAGCGTCTTTGCCTCTACTCATATATATTAGCATAATTTGAGGTTGGGTGTTAGCCCGACAAAATCAGTTCTGTATTATCCCCCGATAAAATAAAGCAATTTTAGCGTGTGATTACCTTGATTCCTGACTTTCTCTAGATTTCAAGGTAATATCCGTCACTTTCATTACCTTGATAATATGTAACTGCCATGTTTCAAGGTACCATAGAGAATAAAGGTTGACAACTTGGTCTATTCAGAGTAAACTCAGAATATGAAGTCTACACAGAATAGACCAAGGAGGTAAATATGGCAGTTGAATTAGGGGAAGTTCAGATGCAGTTTGCCAGGCTTATATGGGAGAAGGAGCCTGTTGGTTCGGGAGAGCTTGTAAAGCTTTGCACCGATGAATTCGGGTGGAAGAAATCTACCACCTACACAGTTCTTAAGAAACTCTGCGAGAAGGGTTTATTTCAAAATGAGGATGGAGTTGTCTCATCCAAAATCTCACAGGAAGAATTTTATACGAGAAAGAGCGAGGAGTTTGTAGAGGAAACATTTGGGGGATCCTTACCTGCTTTTCTTGCAGCTTTCACTTCTCGTCAGAAGCTCTCAAAAAAGGAGCTTGATGAGATTAGGGAAATCATTGATAAGGCGAAGGATTAAATGCTTGCTTTTGTTGGGATATGGTGCAGGAAAATAAATGAATTACAGAAATAGGTGCTTTCACAGTACCTGGATTACTTGAAAATTGGAGGGAAATGTATGGGGACAGTTTTTATTAAAATTCTTGAGATGAGCATAACAGCCTCATTTCTCATGATAGCAGTTATTCTTTTGAGGTTTCCTTTAAAGAAGGCACCTAAGTGGTTTATGGGTGTGCTTTGGGCTATTGTAGCATTAAAGCTCATCATGCCTTTTCAGGTTGAATCACAGTTTGGGATTTTCCCGGATGTGAATGGGGCAGTAGAATCTCTTTTGCTTGGAGATAACAAAGATGAAGAAGTGCCTGAGGTTACTTATCATGACTACACTCCGGCTTCTGAAGTGGGAGCTGCGTCTATAGGTGGCGATAATATGATAGTGCCTTCTGATGCAGAGTATGACTATCTGCCAAATGAACAGATCATAGCCACCAGCGCAAATAGTAGAGCGCTGGAGGTTTTGTCTGTAAGAAGTGAAATTCTTTCTCTCCCTGCAATTCATGGCAGACAGCATCAGCTAACAGACTTCCGCTGGCGGGGTCTGTAGGATAAGGATACTCCTGTAAGAAATTGTATCCGGCGAAGCTGAACGCATCCTGAACACTTTTCCAGAAAATGGTTACATTATCGGAATACACACTGATACGAATGGTATCAATTTTTTCATCATGCGATTTTTCAGAAAGAAACCAGTTTACGGCAGTAGTCTTCCCGTATCCCATCGGCGCCACCACTGTAGTCAATGGGCAAAAAGCAACCTGCCTCAGGCATTCCTGAAGGCGTTCGGAAATATAAATAGTGTTTAAATTCCCTTTGCGTTTTGGCATGATATTATTCCCCTCTATTTGACTTTTGCACTTCCTTGCAAAAGTCCAAGAAATAGACAGTGCTTCAATTTATTATTCTAAATGATGTATCCCCTCCTGTGCCTACGAATTATGCACTGAATTGTTCATAATTCGTACTTGACAAAAATTAAATTGCGCGCTTTGGGTTTCTTGTTTGCGGTAGGTATTGTCGAATTTTAGAGTCATCTGGTTGATTCGTTTCCCAAACAAAAACTCCGCATCGGCCATAACCGATGCGGAGTTCGCATATAAGGAAAGTATTATCTATTTACACCATAAGGTGTAATGGTCTTAGTATCACTCCTTTACGCCACCGATTGTAAGACCGGTAACGAAGTACCTCTGTAAGAAAGGATAAAGAAGTACGATAGGAAGCATTGTTGCAACTGTAACTGCTGCACGTATTGTGATAGGTGTGATGGTGTTTGCACCATTCTTAGCACTATCTGCACTACCACTCTGCTGCATTACTGATGACAGCAACTTCATCAACTCATACTGAAGTGTGGTGTATTCTGTCTTCATACGGTTGTACAGCATTGCATCGAACCATGAGTTCCACTGCCATACCGCAATGAACAGAGCAACTGTTGCGTAAACGGGCTTACTTAAAGGAGAAATGATATCCTTGAAGATTGTCCAGTATCCTGCACCATCAAGCTGTGCGGATTCTTCCAAACTTTCCGGAATTCCTTCCATGTAAGTTCTCATAACCAGCATATTGAAAGCACTGATCATGCCGGGAACCCAGTATACATGGAATGTTCCTGTAAGTCCAAGATTCTTGTAAAGGAGGAATGTAGGAATCATACCACCGTTTACATACATTGTGATAACCCAGAAAAGTGAAAGCTGGGACTTAAATAAAAATCTCTTTCTACTTACTACAAATGCAAGAAGTGCATTTGCAAAAAGTGAAGTGAGTGTTGCAATTACGGTTCTTAATACTGTTACTCTGGCACCTGTCCAAATGTTCTGCATGGCAAATACTGTATTATAGTTTTTCATTGTAAACTTACGAGGCCACAAGTAGATACCGCCTCTTACAGCATCAATACCATCATTAAATGAAAGTGCAACCGTATTGAGTACAGGGTAAAGTGTTATTACTACAAAAAGGAAAAGGAACACTACGACAAATATCTCAAATATGACGTCACTCACCGGTCTTCTTACTTTATACTCTTTTTCGTTCATCGCTTTGCTCCTCCCTTAGAATAATCTCTGCTCGCTGTATTTCTTAGCAATAGCGTTGGCAATAACGATGATTGCAATACTTACAGCACTCTTAAACAAACCAGCAGCAGTACCAAGAGAGTAATCGTTCTGCGAAATACCCCATTTCAGTACATAGATATCGATAGTCTGTGATACAGACTGTACAAGTCCGTTACCAAGCAGGTACTGTACTTCGAAACCTGCATTAAGTACGTTACCGACATTCATAAGAAGAAGAATCATGAATGTGGGCTTTATACCTGGGAAAGTAATATATCTGATCTTTTGTAATCTGTCTGCTCCATCGATGGATGCTGCTTCATATAAAGCAGGATCTATAGCTGTGATGGCTGCAAGATAGATTATTGCGTTCCATCCCGTCTCCTTCCAACAGTTTGCAAATGCAACTATCGGCCAGAAATAACCGGGGTGCGCAAAAAAGTTGATTGCCTGTTTAATAAATCCAAATCTCATCAGCAGGTCATTAATAATACCGGTTGATGACAAAGATACATGGAGAATACTGGTAACAACAATCCATGATAAGAAGTGCGGAAGGTAGGATATTGTCTGAATAGGTTTCTTTATCCATCCTCTTCTTACTTCATTTAAGACAATTGCAAAAAGCACTGCCATTATCGTTGTTGTTACAAGGTTGATCACACCCATTGCAAAGGTATTTCTTATAACCTTAATAAATACTTCATCTTCAAATAGGAACTTAAACTTCGCAAGTCCGACGAAGGTAGATCCAAAAAATCCTTTTTTAGGCTTGTAATTCTCAAAAGCCATAATCCAGCCTGCCAAAGGCAGGTAGTAGAATATAATACCGTACAACACAACAAAGAATGACACACCAAGAAGAAATTTCTGACGTTTCAATTCTTTAATTGTGATCTTCTTGTCCTTTTTCATACTATTATTTTGAGCCATAAGACACTCCTCATTAGGTTTTCTGCAAGAACTTAATCTCTTTTTCCCTTAAGAAAAAGGCAGTAAACATTATATGAATCGCGTTTACCGCCTTTTCCTCTTTTTTCATAATATTCTCTTAGTAAAAATATCTAGCTTTTTATTACTTGAATGTATCAAGAATCTCCTGCATCTCGCCAAGGAAGTCCTCAGGCTTGCATGCATTGTAAGCATCCATGTAATCTGACCATCCCTGCTCGAAATCGTCAGCCATAACTACCTTAGGAAGCCACTCATGCTTAACTTCACCCATCTTAGCCCAAGCTACACCGCCGGGTGTCTCAGTTGTGAAGTTGTTAGAGTATGAGTACATCGGGAACCAAGGTCCGTTTGTCTCCTGTACAGAACCGATCAGCTGAGGATATGTTGTTGCGCCATAAGCATCGAAGCATGCCTTAAGAGGCTCAGCCATATCATACATGAATTCGGATGGCTGCTCTTCAGGCTTGTTAGCATTCTTTCCATCATCAGATGTACCATGCCACTGAGGGAAGTATGAATACTGACATCTGTGTGAAGCCTGGTAAGATGTGTCTGCCCAGTTCTTTCTCTGCTCATCTGTGCGGTAGTATAATCCGTCGTCATCTACTTCATAGTCAACGCCCTTAACACCCCAGAATCTGAGATCATGAAGCTCCTGATCCATTGCACAATCTACAAGGAACTTGAAGGCCTTATCAGGATCCTTACAATCTGTTGTAATAGCGATACCTGAAGCCTGGTTAACTGTGTCATCATATGTATGCCATCTGTTCTCCATGCCGGGCTTTGTTGTAAGTCCAAGCGGAACATAGTTGCAGCCCTTAGCATCAAGGCCTGTCTGCTTGTAAGAATCGTTAACGTTGTTAGCGAAATCCCACCACTGGTCAACCATACCAAGAACACGACCAGTTGAAAGCTTAGCAATATACTCATCATATGTCTGAGTGAAGGACTCAGGATCTACCATGCCCTTCTTGTACTCTTCGTTGAGCTTCTTGAAGTATGCGATAGTATCCTCAGATGTGTTGTAATCCTTGATTGTCATGTCTGTCTTGTCAACGATTACAGAACCGTCATTGGGATATCCTGCAAGGAACTGACCTGCGTTCTCAAGGCAGAAGTATCTCCAGTCTTCGCAAAGGATTGTGTAAGCAATGTTCTCTGTACCATCTTCCATTGTAGGATTAGCTGCAATGTAATCCTCAAGGAGCTGGAAGTACTGATCAAGTGTCTCGATCTTCGGGTATCCTGCCCACTCAAGAACTCTTACCTGAATCCAGAATGCTTCGTCATTATGAGTTGTTGTCTTTGTTTCGCCCTTTGTGTTTCCAAAAGGATTGATCCAATAGATGTGTCCATCGGGCTGACGGAACTTCTCCCACTCTTCCTCTGTGAACCACTTCTCCTTGAATTCAGGATACTGGTCGATGTAATCATCAAGGGGAATAAGGGCATCTGCATCGATCAAAAGATTCATTTCATCGGAATCGATGAAATCAGGATACTCACCACCTGCAATAAGTGTACCTGTAGCCTCGGAAGCTGTCTGGCCTGTAAGCCATGTTTCCTTAACCTTTACACCATACTTGTCAGCGATCATCTGTGCAATTTCATTGTCGTCGTTGATCTCTGAACCCGGCATTGTGATGAACATTGTGAAGTCAGTAACCTCACCGTCAGATGTTGCACTGCCTGCATCTTCGCTGCCTGCGTCTGCACTGCCTGCATCTTCGCTACCAGCTTCTGAACCAGACTCTGTAGCTGTGCCTGCATCAGTTGTTGTACCTGCATCATTGCCGCCATTAGAGCCGCAACCAGCAAGTGTAGCACCGAGCATGCATGTTGCCATCAAAATGCTAACCACTTTCTTTTTCATAAATAGAAATCCTCCTTTTCTTGATGATTAACATTTTACGGAAATGCACTATTAAGTTCATGGGATAAATTATTAATAAAACCCCGAAAAATTATTGTTCCTGTTTTCTATACTTTGCCGGGGTACATCCCTTAGCCTCGATGAATTTGTTCACAAAGTAGTCTACATCGCGGTATCCGACCTTTTCAGCCACCTGATAAATCTTTAAATCAGTCTTTCGAAGAAGGAGCGATGCCTCATCTATCCTCTTCTGATTGAGGTAATCCTTGAAGGAACATTTATATCTTTTTCTGAAAAGCTGCCCCAGATACGCACTGTTTACATAGTATTTTTCACTGAGCTCTTTTAATGTGAGGTTACTTGCGTAGTTCTCCCTCACCTCATTTTCAATATCCGCCAAAACACCCTTGGATACGTTTTTGCGTAGCTGTGCCAGATAATCACCGTATTCACAGGACATTCTGTACAGATGACTCTTACTTCCGCGGCTTATACCTTCCTCGAAACTGCTCTCCGATATAAGTCTCAGAATCTCCTCCTGGTTAACATCGCTGTCCTGCTCACTGGCTATATGAATGAGCTGGAAAAGAAGATAGTTGATATTGAGATTCATGGTTTTTCCGGTTATTCCGGTCTTTAACATTTCTTCGTGGAACTCGTCTACCCGCTGTCTTATCTGAATTTTCTCATTAAGTTCAATCGCTGCTATAAGATTATCGAGCTGCTTTTTGCAAAGAGTTATTCCGCTATCGCGGATCTGATATTCCTCCTCATAGAAGTATATATCTCTGCTCTCGCGAAAGCCCTGCAACGAATGGAGCATGCGCACCGTTGTGTATGATTTTGATATAGCTTCAATTCCGCGCACCATCTTGCCGACAAGCATTGTTATGGGAAAATCGCATACTCTCTCGATTCGTCCGAGCATCTCTCGTAAATAGCTTTCAGGTGAAAGATTATGATCCTTTGCAAGCGCTTCATGGAACAAAAAACCTATATCATATATCTTCTCTTCGCCAAAAGCATCTTTAATTACAAGCTCTGAATTTGCCTTCATATCCTCCTGAGTAACCAAAAGAAGCTTATCCAGGAAAGCAGCTTTTTCCTCGTCAGATACCTCCTCCTGTTCAAGCGTAGGAGAAAGTTCAATTCCGACATAGCACATATCCTCATTTTCCGGCAGATGCTTTTTCAGATATCCGATATTATCATTGCTGTACCTGCCCATGAGCGCAGCCTTAAGATTCTGGTCAAAAAAGGCCTTCTCTCTCTCCATACTTCGTCTTTGCGCAAAAACCTTGTCAGCCTTGCTCGCAGCGACCTTCCTAAGGACCTTCAATATGGCATCCTTCTCAACCGGTTTAAGTATGTACTCCGCGCAGTCGTAGTGAAGTGCCTTCTGCGCATAGGAAAATTCGGCGTAGCCGCTAAGTATCACAAAATATATGTCGGGGTAGCGCTCCCTGACATTTGCAAGGAGCTCTAAGCCATCCATGACAGGCATCTTGATATCGGAAATAATCAGATCAATATTTGTCGTCTTTATGAGATCAAGCGCATCCTGCCCGTTCGAAGCGGTATAGACTTCATATCCCTCGTCCTCGTAATTCAGAAGGACCTTAAGTCCCTGTAATATAAACGGCTCGTCATCCACCAGTAACAAATTAAGCATAAAACGTAAATCCTCTCGTTATTTGTCAGCTTATAAGCTTATCTATCGGAATCGCAATTGAAACGATTGTGCCAACACTCTCCTCGGACTCAAGCTCGAATTCCACAGTGTTATCGGTCATCATCTTAAGCCTAAGGCACGCATTGACAATGCCGACTCTTCCCGGCTCCTTCAAAAGCTCCATATCGGCATCTCTCATCTTATGAAGAAGAGTCTCCGTCTCCTCAGCGGACATTCCGCTTCCGGTATCCTCTATTTCGATAATGAGCTTCTCATCCTTTTTGAATATGCGGACAAAAATCCATCCGTTTTTATTCTTGTTTTCAATGCCGTGAACACAGGCATTTTCAACAAAAGTAACCAGCGTAAGCTTCGGTATCAGATAAGCTCTGCAGTCATCATCCGCCTCAATTGAGTACGAAAGCCTGTCCCCAAATCTGTACTTCTGAAGCCCAAGGTAGTTCTCCGCAAAGGACAATTCCTTTTCTATCGAAATGTTGTCTTCGTTCCACTCGGTGTACTGACGCTGAAGCTTGGCCAGTTTTTCAACCATCTCCGCTGTTTCGGTCTCCTGCTTAATAATGCTGTGCATGCGAATACTCTCAAGAGCATTGAAAAGAAAGTGCGGATTGATCTGGCTGTGCAGCGCATGTAGCTCCGCATGCTGCCTCGTCACAATCATCTCCTGCTCTCTGAGCCTGTAGGAATATACAAATCGGCTGATCCTCGAAATCACGAAAATCGGAAGCAGTATATTGATGATAACAAGAAATAAAAGCTGCATTCCCCATCTGCTTATCCACACGCTGCTAACACCGTTTTTTCTTGCGACGCGAATTGTGAGCTGCTGGTTAAACGCCTGGAACTCCTTGACATAGCCGATATTTTCAAGGGTTTTAATACTCTCATAAGGCTTTCCCGCATTTATCTCGCTCTTATTGGACATGAGGATTTTTTCATCATCACAGACATAGACGTCCAGATCATAATTCGTATTCTGCAGGAGCTTACTCAAATAGCTGTAATCAATATTTACAAGGAGTAGGTTCCCGGATCTGTGATCGTACATATCCAGTATCTCATAGAAATATACTCTTCTCTCATCCTCCCTGACGCCGGTGATCGCGCCGCCATAATCAAACATTAGCCCGAGCTTTCTGCCGCTCGCCATTATATATTCATACCAGCTTTGCCCCTCGGCTGTCTCCAGTCTCTGGAACTGCGCTCCGTTAATAATGCTATCATTGTCCACATAGAATGTGTAGGATATATTGTTTGCCCCATCCACCATGTCGATAAGAGTATCCTCGAAAAATGAGTAATACGCTTCATAGTATTCAAGTCCCGACTGGTAATGGCGGTCGATGAAATCATAGATGTATTTATTTGTATAAACACTCTGAGTCAACTTATCCGCGCTATCCAGCTCATTCGCCAGCGTGTACTGGATTGCGCTTGCGGCATTTTCCATCTCATGAATTATTTCTCTCTTTTCAGATCTCACGATGGCTCCGAGAGCCGCCACATCCATGATCAGCAGCGGTATTATAGCCACGATTATGTATAAAAATAGAACTCTGTTTTTCATTGTATTCCCTGCAGATATTGATTTTTGACTTATTTTTTACAGTACTTCACTTAACAAATTCTTTAGAAAACTTTTAGCCTTCCATACATTGTTAATTTTTATATTAATAGCATACTATTAATTATCAATTCTTTATTATATGCACTCACTTCTCAATATTATACGGGGGTATATTACTATGAGCAAGGTTCGAAACACAAACAAAAAAACGGGCAGTAACGGAAATTTCTTTCAATCGGTAAAAGGTAAGATACTTTTCATGGGTGTCCTTGGAATAGCGGCAGCTCTTATAATCGGTGTTGTCGGTGCTACATCAATAAATAAGAACGCTCAGAATAGTGAAATTGTATCTCTTGTGGATGAAGTAAACGTACTTCAGGCGCAGAATCTGGCTAATGATGCGCTTTACCAATATTATGTTGATGAAAATTACCTGGATGCCACTCTCACCAATCTTGATGAAATGGGTCAAAAAAGCGGAAAACTGCAAACTATAGCAGGTCCCGGGTACCAGGAATCCATCTCAGCCATTATCAGCAATGTAGATAAGAGTAAATCTAACTATAACGAATTAAAGAAAATCCATTCCTCCCGCGGCTATGAATCTTCAACGGGAAAATATCAGGAATATACAAATTCCAGCCAGGACCTTCAGATCCAGTGTGACGGTCATTATTCTCGTCGTTTTGATAATAAGTGTGGTTGTGCTGCTGATCATACTTGGCCGCATCAGCCTTGGAATAAATAAGAGTGTTAAATCTTTCCAGTCCGCTATTGAAGAGATTGCCTCCGGAAAAATCTCCTCAAGAGCAAATGACTCAGGAAAAGACGAATTTGCCGATTTTGCCTCAAGTCTCAATAACTTCCTGGATACACTTGAGGGTACAATCGATAAAGTCAAGGAAGTAAGTGATATCCTCGCCGATACAGGGCTCAACCTGGAGGAAAGTGCTTCAAAGACCAAACAGGTTGCAGGTGAAATCAGTGAGACAATAAGTGAAATCTCAAAGGGCGCAGGAGAACAGGCAAAGGATATCGAGACTTCATCTCAGAAGGTTGTTGATATCAGAAGCAATATCCAGCAGATTCTTGACAGTGTATCCAATCTCTCCGATAAATCTGAGAGCATGAGTACCAGCGGAAAAGAAGCCAATAGCAACATGACTAATCTGACACGTTCCAGTGATTCAACCACCGATGCCTTTACAAGGATTGTTTCACAGGTTCACAAGACCGATGAGTCCGTTGGAAAAATTCAGGAAGCTGTATCCCTTATTGCATCTGTTGCTGACCAGATTAACCTTTTGTCTTTAAATGCCAGCATAGAAGCAGCAAGAGCAGGTGATGCGGGACGCGGCTTTGCGGTAGTTGCAAGCGAAATCTCAAATCTGGCTGATCAGACCAATCAGTCTACTAAGATAATAGAAGATATAATTCATAACCTTTCCGAGGAGTCTAATAAGACCGTCGCTACTATCAATGAAGTGACAGAGCTTATTGACGAACAGAAAACCAGTATTGATGAAACCAGCAACATATTCGAAGACGTAAGTATCGGCATCGATTTCACCAAGGAATCTGTTGTGGATGTACTTGATCAGGCCAAATCCTGTGAGACCTCCGGAGAGACAGTCGTTGATCTTATGACGAATCTGTCCGCGATATCTCAGGAAAATGCCGCCTCCGCAGAAACAACCTCAAGCTCCATGGCAGAACTCAACAAAGAAACAGCAAGACTTGCGGATGCTTCCGTAGAACTTAAGCGGCTTGCAGATGAACTAAAAGAAGATCTTGAGTTCTTTAAATAATTATTGAACAGACAATTTTCATTATTATCTTCTCCATAAAACATGCTGACAGCGCACGTAAAAGCAGCCACTGTAGTTTTTTACAGTGGCTGCACGCATGTCAGTTCATCAATCAATTCTTTTACAGTTACTATGTCCTTTACTCTGGGAGCGTTCTCCCCGCAGAAAAAGAGGCCTTCTTCCTTATTTCCGTGAGCAGCAGCGATGAGTGCTCTGCTGATGCAATAGGGGATGTTGTCGCCCTTGGGACAAGCTGTTAAGCAGCTGTTGCACTTCTTTGCAAGGAAGGATTTTCCCTCATCAAGTTTTTGCAAGAGAGGTGTGTAAATCGCTCTGGCAGGCATTCCCACAGGGCTTTTGATGATGCGGATATCTTCCTCTTTGGAGTCAACGATCACCTGCTTGAATACTTCGTCCACATCACATTCCTTTGTGGCAATGAAGCGGGTTCCTATCTGAACTCCGTCGGCGCCTGCTTCAGTAGCTTCCTTTACATCTTTACTGTCAAAAATTCCACCGCCGAGAAAGACGTAAATCTTCTCTTTAAACTCCTCCTCAAAGGGTTTTATCGCTTCCTTAACCTCTTTTAATATCTGGAGATTGGGCTGACAGGTGTCACTTTTTAAATCGTCAGCGGAAAAACCAAGATGTCCGCCGGCCTGATGGCCTTCTATAACAAGAAAATCAGGGAGAATTCCGGCCTTTTTAACAAAACTTTTGCAAAGGAGCATTGCCGCTCTCTTGCTGGATACGATAGGTGCAAAGAGTGTATCACTTCCCTTAACAAGTTCAGCCAGCTTAAGTGGAAGTCCTGCACCGGATATGATTGCATCCGCGCCGGCTTCTATGGCTGCCTTCACGGTCTCCTCATAGTGGCTCACCGCAACCATGATATTTACACCTATAAGGCCGTTGCCTTTGGATATCTCCTTAGCTTTTTTGATGTGCTCCTTAAGTGCACGAATATTTGCCTCAAATGGATTTTCCATAAAATCAGGCTCATTAAAGCCGATGTTCACAGAGCTTATCACTCCCATGCAGCCTTCCTTTGCGACACTACCCGCAAGTGATGACAGGGATACTCCAACCCCCATTCCGCCCTGAATGATTCCATGGGCGAGCTCTTTACCACGTATGTTCATTTTAATTTCCCCACTGTTTTTTAAACTCCTCTATGTCAAGCTCCGGCATCAGTTCGTTGTTGATGATGTCCAGCATCTCGTTGAGCTTCGCGAAGTCCTCCTTGGAAAAGCGCTTTTCGCATCTTTTCATAATGATCTTGAGATAGTCCTCATTGATCTTACAGAAGTTCAAATACTTCTGAGTGGGACGAAGGTGAAATTCTCTTCCGTCCTCCGGGGACTGAACCTTCTCAACATAGCCTTTATTTACAAGGCATTTGACTCTGTGCGCAGCATTCGGAGATGAGATATCGAGCATCTTCGCGAACTGAGCAACTGTGGGCTCCTCCATCGCCATGATGACCTCCATACTGAAGGTCTCTACTGCGGATAGTGTAGCCTCGCGATTTTCAAAACGTGAATATATCTTCATGTACAAATGAAGACGGAGCTTGTCATAAATATGGCTTATTGCATAATCAAACATGGGCAGAAATCCTTTGAATATTTTTTCTCAATTATATCACACAATCGAGAAGGTAATTTCTGCCTTCGTTACTGTAACACCGTCCACGAGTGCCTCGGCCTCCGCTACACCCACAGGGCCTTTGCATCTGACCATTTCACAGCGAAGTTCAAGCACATCTCCCGGAGTAACGGGCCTTTTAAAGCGCGCATTTTTTATGCCGCCGAAAAGTGCAAGCTTACCTCTGTTCTCCGGAAGCGCCAGAGCTGCTACGGCTCCTGTCTGGGCGAGTGCCTCAATTATGAGGACTCCAGGCATGATGGGCTTTCCAGGGAAATGTCCCTGGAAGAAAGGCTCATCCATGCTTACGCACTTTCTGCCGATTGCCCACACTCCGGGCTCGTGATCTATGATTCTGTCCACCAGGGCGAAGGGATAGCGGTGCGGTAATATCTGTGCTATCTCTTCGGCTGTTAGTGAATTTTTTGCTTCGCGTATTTCTATTTTTTCCATGAGTCTCCCCTCATCCGTCAGCTCCGCTGACACCTTCCCCCAAAAAGGGGGAAGGCATTATGATTTATATTTCTTGAAGATCAGGCAGGCGTTGTGGCCGCCAAATCCCAAGCTGTTGCTAAGTACGTAGTTAAGTTCTTTCTCGATTCCTTTGCCGGGAACGTAGTTGAGATCCATCTCGGGATCTGTCTCTTTGAGACCCGCTGTTGGCGGAACAAAACTGTCTTCAAGGGCTTTTACGCAAAATACCGCTTCAACTCCGCCGGCACCTCCGAGAAGGTGACCTGTCATTGACTTTGTACTTGATACGTAGAGGTCCTTAGCCTTTTCACCAAACACGGTCTTAATCGCAGCTGTCTCATATTTGTCGTTTAGGCTGGTGGAGGTACCGTGTGCATTGATGTAATCGATGTCGCTTTCTGTGATGCCCGCATCCTTTATTGCAAGCTTCATGCAGGCTGCACCGCCCTCTCCGCCGGGCGCGGGAGATGTGATGTGATAAGCATCGCAGTTACTTCCGTAGCCAACGATTTCCGCATAGATATGAGCTCCGCGGCTCTTCGCATGCTCATATTCTTCGAGCACGAGAATTCCGCTTCCCTCACCCATTACGAATCCGTTTCTGTCCTTGTCGAAAGGAATGCTCGCACGGGCGGGATCCGTAGTCTCTGAAAGAGCCTTCATGTTCTGGAATCCTGCGATTCCAAGAGGCGTTATTGAACTCTCGGTACCTCCGCAGATCATAGCATCCTCGTAGCCATCCCTGATTCTGAAAAAAGCATCTCCGATTGCGTTACTGCCACCTGCGCAGGCTGTTACGGGACAGGTACACATACCTTTAAAGCCGTGAGCAATCGCTATGCGGGCAGCTGCCATATTTGTAATGGACATGGGCACAAAGAAAGGACTTACAAATCCGTTGCCCTTATCGAGGGACTTGCTGTGATTCTTTTCAATCTCATCAAGACCGCCGATTCCGCTTGAAATGATAACTCCGCATCTGTCAGCTGCAATCTCCGATACCTGTGTATCGTAACTATAGTCGCCTTCCGCGCTTTTACAAAGTCCCGAATCCTTTATGGCTTCTTCAGCCGCACACTGTGCAAGGAGTGTGAATCTTGCGGTGTGGCGAAGTTCTCTCTTATCAACTTTTCCTGTCGGATCAAAATCCTTGACCTCTGCGGCCACCTTTACCTTATAGCCCTCGGTATCAAAGCAGGTAATCTCGCCGATTCCGATCTTTCCGTTTTTAATGCTGTCCCAGCTCTCCGCAACGCTGTTTCCCGTGGGATTCACGGTGCCGATGCCGGTTACTACAACTCGTCTTTTCATCTTTACCTCTTTCTAAGGAAGTTCTGCTCCTACGCACCCATTCCTCCGTCTACTCCGAGCACCTGCCCTGTGATGTAACTGCTGTTTTCATCCGCAAGGAAAACAACCGCATTGGCAATATCCTTAGGCTCGCCCATTCTCTTCGCAGGAATCTGCGCGTTTATGTTCTCCTTCTGAGCATCGCTGAGTGCACCTGTCATGTCGGTCGCAATCATTCCGGGCGCCACCGCATTGACTGTGATATTTCTGGAAGCAAGCTCTTTTGCCACGCTCTTGGTCATTCCGATAAGTCCGGCCTTACTTGCACAGTAGTTGGCCTGTCCGGGATTCCCGTGAACTCCGACCACACTGGAGATGTTGATTATTCTTCCATAGCGATTTTTCATCATGGGCTTCGTTACGAATCTGCTCATCAAAAATGCGCCGCGAAGGTTTGTAGAAATAACCTTGTCAAAATCCTCCGTGCTCATTCTTGCAATAAGTCCGTCTCTGGTTATTCCCGCATTGTTGACAAGAACGTCCACCTGTCCGTACTTTTCAAGCGTCTCCTTCACGAGATTTTCAGCCACATTTTCATCGGAGATATCTCCCTTGAAAAGGGTTACATCCAAAGCTCCGCATTCTCTGCAGAAGCTCTCGGCCTTTTTTGCGGCTTCGTCATTACCGGCGTAGCTGATAACAACATTGTAATTTTTCTTTGAAAATTCCAGCGCAATCTCACGTCCGATTCCACGGCTCGCACCGGTTACTATTACTGTTCTTGCCATATCCTGTCCTCTGTCTCTAAGCCTTCGCCTCACGCAATCTCAAGGAAATTCTTTATATCTTCGGAGGTTTCAAGTGTGATGCATTCGATATCATCTACCTGCATTTCCTTGGCTGTGCGCTTAACAAAGCCTGTGAGTGCCTTTCCGGGGCCGATCTCGACGAAGCGTCTTACGCCCTTATCCAAAAGGTACTTGATTGTCTGTGTCATCTTAACGCCGCTCTGAACCTGCTTTACAAGCAAGTCTTCGACGGTTTCCGCCTCTGATTTCTCACGTCCTGTAACGTTGAAAACCACAGGAATCTGCTCTTTTCCGAATTCAATATCACTGAAATATTTCCTTAGTGCATCGCCGGCGCTGCTCATATATTTTGTGTGAAAAGGTCCGCTGACATTAAGCGGAATGCATCTTTTGGCGCCGCATTCCTTTGCAAGCTCAGTTGCTCTCTCAACTGCCTTCTTCTCGCCGCCTATAACAATCTGTCCGGGGCAGTTGTCGTTGCAGATGGAAACAAGTCCGTCGTTGCCATTCGAGCTTTCCTCTGATGCCTTGTCGACACAGGCCTGCAGTTCCTCTTCGGAAAGTCCCATAACCGCTGTCATAGCTGACTCAACACCCTCTGCAGCCTTGGTCATGGCTTCGCCTCTGAAAGCAGCAAGGCTTATGGCTTTTCCTGAATCCCAGACGCCTGCTGCCTGAAGAGCTGAGTACTCACCGAGGGAGAGTCCCGCAAGATAGTCGGGCTTTTTACCATGTTTATTTAAAATTGCGGTAACTCCGGATGCAAAGGCAACCATACAGGGCTGTGTGTAGCCTGTCTTTGATAGGTTTCCGTCCGGATCTTCGAAACACATCTTTTTAAGATCAAAAGAGGTCTTTGCATTGTCATAAACTCCTCTGAATTCTTCGAAATCGCGGTAGAGATCCTCGCCCATTCCTTTGTGCTGGCTCCCCTGGCCCGCATATAAAAATGCAGTCTTCATTCTTCCATCAGCTCCTCTAAAATTTTCTTAACCGGTTTGATTTCCTTAACCTGTCCGCAGGTCTGACCCGCCATGAGACTTCCAGTATCGGTGTCGCCTTCAAAAACGGCTCTGCGAAGGCTTCCAAGAGTGAATTTTTCCAGGGTGAGCATATCTGCTCCCGCCTTTTCCTGCTTGATGTACTCGCGAGTCATCTTGTTCTTGAGGACTCTGACCGGTGTTCCGCCGATTCTTCCTGTCACAACCGCATCTGTGCCCTTGGCTTTGATAACGGCATTCTTGTAGTTTTCATGGATAGGACATTCATCACTTGCAAGGAGGCAGGTTCCGACCTGAATTCCGCTGGCTCCGAGTGCAAAGGCTGCCTTGACCTGTCTCTTATCGGCAATTCCACCGGCTGCGATAACAGGAACATTAACCGCGTCAACTGTCTGAGGGACCAGTGTCATTGTGGTCATCTCTCCCACGTGGCCGCCGCTCTCACAGCCCTCTGCGATGATCATGTCCGCACCTGCTTTTTCCAGGTGCTTTGCAAGGATAGGAGCCGCCACAACGGGGATAACCGTTATGCCCGCAGCCTTCCATTTTTCCATGTACTTGCTGGGATTGCCGGCGCCGGTGGTAACTACCTTGACGCCTTCCTCCACCACGATGTCGGCAAATTCGTCCGCATCGGGGTGCATCAGCATTATGTTCACGCCAAACGGCTTGTCTGTCTTACTCTTGCAAATTCTTATCTCTTCCCTGAGCATCTTGGGGTTCATCCCTCCGACGCCGATAAGTCCGAGGGCTCCGGCATTTGAGCAGGCTGCAGCAAAAGAGCCTGTTGCGATGTTCGCCATGCCGCCCTGGATTATGGGGAACTCCGTGCCCAGGATTTCATTGATTTTTTTCATAATATTTAAACTCCTGCATATCGAATCACTGCTCCGGCCCAGGTGAGGCCTGCGCCAAAGCCGACCATCATCAACATGTCTCCGGCCTTGATGTCTCCTTTTTCCACAAGCTCGTCGAGTGCGATCGGCACCGAAGCCGCGCTTGTATTGCCAAAGCGGTCCATGTTTTTGTAAAACTTGCCGGGATCTGCCTTCATCCTTCTGACAACAGAATCGATAATCCTCTCGTTAGCCTGATGGCAGACCACTCTGCTTACATTCTCCACCGAAAGGCCGCTCTTTTCCTGAAGCTGCCTGATGCAAACCGGTATGATCGATGTTGCGAACTTGAAAACTTCCTGCCCCTGCATATGGATGTGGCTGGAACCGTGTCCCGCGCCTTCGACATTTATCTCAAAGCCGCCTCTTGCACCGAGAGTCGATGCGTAAGTCGCATCCTCAGAGAGCCTCACTACCGCAGCTCCTGCGCCGTCTCCGAAGAGGACGCAGGTACTTCTGTCAGTCATATCAAGAAGCTTTGAGAGCTGTTCACAGCCGACAACAAGTGCATACTTTTCACCGCAGCCATTCAGCAGTCCCCTTGCAACCTCGATTCCGTATAAAAAGCCGCTGCAGGCAGCATTCACATCAAGTGTGGGTATAGGCTCCCTTAAGCCGAGCTCTCTTTGAACCAAACATGCCATGCTTGGAGTGGCATAGTCACCGGAAATTGTGGCGCAGATGCATGCCCCGATATCGGATGGTGCAAGCTGCGAAGCTTCAAGAGCTTTTCTTGCCGCCTCCACTGCGAGAGTGGTCGCACTTTCTTCCTCGCTGCAAAAGCGTCTCTCACGAATTCCGGTTCTGGTGCTTATCCACTCATCGTTGGTGTCCACGATTTTCGCAAGATCATCGTTGGTAACGACCTTCGAGGGCACAGCCCTTCCGGTAGATATTATTTCAATATTTTTCATAACCTCATCCGATCTTCCTGTATTTCTCAAGTCTTTGTCTCTTGCAGCCGGATGGCGACAGTGTCATCAGCTCCTTCAGGGTTGAATAGAGGACGCGGTCCAGATTTTTGAAAACTTCACCATAATTTCTCTGCGCTCCCCCCACAGGTTCCTTTACAATCTCATCGGCAACTCCTGCCTCATAGAGGTCGTCTGCCGTGAGCTTCATGAGCTTGCAGGCTTCCTTGTGTCTCTCAGCATCCTTCCACAGAATGCTTGCAAACCCTTCGGGACTCAAAATGGAATAAACCGCATTTTCAAGCATCAAAACCTTGTTTGCAACGCCTATTGCAAGGGCTCCACCTGAATTGCCCTCACCTGTAACGACTGAAATTACCGGAACATGGTACTGGCTCATCTTCGCAAGATTCATTGCGATGGCTTCGCCCTGTCCGTGCTCCTCAGCCTCAAGTCCGGGATAAGCTCCGGGCGTATCAATAAAAGTAATGATCGGTCTTCCGAATTTTTCAGCCTGGTTCATTATTCTAAGAGCCTTGCGATATCCTTCGGGACAAGGCATTCCGAAGTTGTACTCCATGTTTTCCTCCATGGTGTGTCCCTTCATATGCCCCACTACCGTCACAGGTATTCCATGGAATCGGGCAATTCCTCCGTAAATGCTCTTGTCCTCATCAAAGAGATGATCGCCCTTTTGCTCGAAGAAATCCGTAAAAAGTCCGCCGATAAAATCATCAATATGCGGTCTCTTAGGATGTCTTGCAAGGAAGACCTTTTCATCAGGTGTGAGATTCTCACATTCGCTAAGAAAGTGATCTCGCATGTCCTTGAGCTTATCAAGCTCATCTTCACTCTCGGACCAGGCTTCGTAATCTTCCCGGGTATCTCTAAGGACATCGGGTGCTTTTAAGGACTCCTTTACAAGTGCCTTAGTCGCGCCGATTGCCCTCTGTTCAAGGGAAGAGATTTTTGCGTCAAGTTTGTCTATTTTGGTTAGAACTTTTTGTATCATGGGTTACCCCCTCATCCGTCGCTTCGCGCCACCCTCCCCCCAGGGGGAAGGCATTTATTGTTGCTGTCTTTAGGCATGCAGTTCGATCAGCTGCAGGAGCGTATCTCTCATCTCGCTTCTGGGAACGATTCTGTCCACAAAACCGTGTGCCTCAAGGTATTCGCTTCGCTGGAAGCCCTTGGGCAGCTTTTTGTGGATAGTCTGCTCAATTACTCTTGGCCCCGCAAATCCGATGAGTGCGCCGGGCTCGGCCAGGGTGATATCACCGAGGGATGCAAAGCTCGCCGTAACGCCGCCGGTTGTGGGATGTGTAAGAAAGCTTATGTAAAGTCCTCCCGCTGCGTTGAACTCCTCAATTGCCGCTGCGGTCTTTGCCATCTGCATAAGGCTGTAGATACCCTCCTGCATTCTGGCACCGCCGCTCGCTGAAAAGATGATGAGCGGGAGCTTTTTTTCAGTGGCATACTCAATTGCCCTTGTCACCTTCTCACCCACAGTACTGCTCATACTTCCCATAAAGAAGCGGCTGTCCAAAACCGCGCACACTACCTTATGGCCACCGATTTTCCCTGTCGCTGTAACAGCTGCTTCGGGAAGTCCGGTCTTCTGCATCTGACCCTTGAGCTTGTCCTTGTACTCCGGAAAGCCCATCGGATCCTTAGCCGTCATGTCCTCGTTGAGTTCCCTGAAGGTCCCCTTGTCGAGGATGAGTGAGAGTCTGTAGTAAGCCCCTATCGGTCTGTAATTGCCACACACAGGGCATACATAGAAGTTCTCCTGCCAGTCCCTCTTAAGGGCACGTCTGTTGCAGGATTTGCAGGTTATGAAAACCGGCTCCTTATCTTTTTTCAGGAAAACCTCTCCAATATCCTTCCTGACTCTTGCAGGAAAAGATAACGAATCAAGAAAAGTCCCCATCGCAGACCTCCTATTATTTGTGTGCCTCGATTGCAGTCAGCACGTCCTGAACAGTCTTAAGATTTGCAACTTCCTCATCGGGAATCTTCACGCCGAGTCTCTCCTCGATCTCCATGTGAAGCTCCACAACGCTGAGTGAATCAGCTCCAAGATCGTCGATGAGCTTTGAGTCCTTTGTGATCTTGTCCTCATCTACTGCAAGAATTTCTGCTATAAGTTCCTTGATTTCCTCGAATGTCATTTTTGTTTCCTCCGTTTTAACTAAATTCTTTTTAACTAAATTACTTTGAAATAATAGCGTACAAGTTTCCGTTTGTCAATATGTTTTCAGTGTCATTTTTTCAAAATCCCCAAAAACGTTTCTCATGGCATCAAAAAAGAGCCCATACTTCTTTATCACTTGAAGTACAGGCTCTTTTGAATTAACATTTCCTGTCAATTTTCTTTATCCACTTACCGCTCCTAAGGCGTATTACACATACAAAGCATTTAATGAACTGGTCTATTCTGAGCATGATATATATCCAGAAGCCCGGCCATTTGAAAACAAGTCCCGCCAGCGCTCCAAGTGGTATGCTGCATATCCAGAGGAAAATAATATCCGCAACCATGAGGAATTTCGTATCGCCGCCTCCGCGGAGCGTCCCCTTTGTAAGAATACTGTTTGCCGCCTGAAACCAGATAACAAGAGCAACCGCGTGCATGAGATCCTTGGCAAGGACAGCTGTCTCCGGTGTGATTTTATAAGCTCCCACCACCAGATCCGAGATTGCAAGAATCAGCAGGCACCCGAAACCACCTATGACAAATCCAAGAGTTGCAAATGTAATTCCCTGCTGCTGGGCTTTTTCCACCTCTCCCTTACCAAGAGTAATTCCGGTAATCGTACAGCTTGCCTGACAAATTCCCTGGATGATAACGGTTGCCAGGGACATTACCACCGTTGTTATGGAATTGGCGGCAACAAAGCTCGCTCCTACATGTCCCATAACAACTGCTACTGCGCTGTTTCCAAGTCCAAGCAATGTATCGGATATAAGAACGGGAATGGAAATACGAATGTATTCCGGAAGCAAATCCCCGACGGGTATCGTAAGATCGCTTATTCGAAGCCCGATATTTGTATCACGAAACAGTAAGAATCCACATATGATTATAAATTCAACTATTCTTGCAATGAGCGTTCCAAGAGCCGCTCCTCTTACTCCCATAGCCGGAGCACCCAGTTTTCCGAATATGAATACCCAGTTACAGAAGATATTCAGAAAAAACGAGCAGCAGCTTGCAAAAAGCGGAACACGCGCTTTTCCTACGCTCCTTAGCATAAGGCTTGAAGTAACCGCATATCCATTCAGATAGTAACAGGGAATCGAAATCAGAAGATACCCGGTTCCCTGACGAACAACTTCCTCTTCAGCCGTAAACAATCTCATGATATTTCCCGGCATAAGTGCAGTGATCACGGAGAAAAAGGTGGCGGTTATAAACAACATCCTGAACATGATGATTACCGATTTTTTCATGCTGAGTCTGTCATTCATTCCAAAGAATCTGCTGACAAGGACGCTCGCACCCATTCCAAGGCCCATACACATTATCTGAAAGATAGTTATGAAATTGTTGGCAAGCGTGGCTCCGCTCATGGGAACCTCTCCCAATTGCCCGAGCATCATGTTATCAGCCATATTTACCCCAACAGTTATCAGCTGCTGAAGTGCTATCGGGAGCGCAAACGCCACCAGCATTTTATAGAATTGCTTATCACGTACAAATAGTTTCACTCTTCATGTCCCCAATCTTTTTTTTTCACATCCAATTAGATATCATATCACAATTTGGATTTCCCGATCTATCAAGACACCCTCCTCCGAATATAATTTTCAACTGAAATCGCCCTAAAATGAAAGTTAAAAACATTTGTTCTAGCTATAAACTTTTCATATTCCCATATCGATAATATTAGTGAACAACAAAAAAACATGCACAAACGGCCGAACGCATGAAACAAATCACAAGAGTTTTACGGAGGTAAATGACTTATGTATATGTACGAATTGTTTCTTGCAAAAGATGTAAATGGAAAAAGTATTCACTTCATAGAGACAGCACACAAGGTAGACGACCTGGAGAAATGGCTTAAGAAACTCGTAAAAGACAACACAATCACAGAAGACGTAGCAGAAGCAGTTACTTTCGTTTGGTAATTAAAAAGAATATAACAAATCCGGAGCTCGACAGTCAGATAACAATAAGATCAGTCCACAGAGCATAGGGAATTTTAAAATAAACAAGAACCTGTACCCCCGCGAAGTACAGGTTCTTTTATTATGTTCATTCCTTCTTTGGATAAACCTTATTTTTCAGTCTCTCCTCAAATTCCTCCACCGGCAGTGGCCTGTCATAGAAGAACCCCTGAATAACAAAGCAGCCGACCTTGTTTATAAATTCGATCTGATCAATTCTCTCGACACCCTCAGTTACGACGTTCATACCAAGGCCTGAAGCCATGTGGATAATATCCTTTAGGATTACTTCATCCTTCCATGAGAACTCATCGGTATTAATGAATGAGCGATCGATTTTCAGAGTGTGCACCTGGAATTCACGAAGTGTTGCAAGTGAAGAATATCCTGCTCCGAAATCGTCAATTGCGGTCATAATTCCGCGGTCATACAGGTCTTTAATGAACTTGGATAGTTCACCGTGTTCCTGCTCATCCACGGTCTCGGTAACCTCAACCTCGATGTACTTCTTATCAATTCCGGAGTTTGTAATGATCCTGTCTATATTCTCTGCCAGATCAACGTCCAGCAGGTCTTTTCTTGAAAAATTGACCGAGATAGGTACGGGTGTGAGCCCCTCTTCTACCCATCTTTTTATATCCTCGCAGGCACGGCGAAGCACATAGTAATCAAGCAGCACTATCTCGCCGTTCTCTTCAAGCGGTGGTATGAAAACGCCGGGTGAAACCATCTCTCCGCCATGCTTCCATCTGACAAGTCCCTCTGCACCAACAAGCGTGTTGGTCCTAGAATCCACCTTCGGCTGATAGAAAACAAGAAACTCTCTGTTTTCAAGCGCACTCTGGTATTTTTCCAAAACCTCCTTATTGCTGGCAACCTTTTTGAGCATCGCATCGGTCACCTTTACGACAGGCACGTGCAGCACATGTTTTGCATGCTGAAGCGCTACGGATGGTCTGCCGATAGCATCTCCGGGATCATCGAAAGTCTCCTCGATATCCCAAAGTCCTATTGTCGATTGGATTTTCAGCTTGGTATCATTTTCCAGATAGACTTCTATTCCGTTCAAAAGGCGGCAGAATTTTTCCTTCCGCTCCGTCTTTATGAGCGCGACAAAGTTATCTCCTCCCAGATGTCCCAATACCTCATCATCCAGAAGAAAATCCTTCACTTTTTCCGTAAACTGGACTAAAACCTTATTTCCGCCCTCCATTCCGTATCTGCTATTGATATTACCGAAACCCTTCAGATTGAAATAGAAAGCTGTGTAATTTGTGATAGTCCCCTGATTGATGCGCCCTGCAACTTCCCTGATATATCCCCCTGCATTTGGGAGCCCCGTCAGGTAATGCATCATCTGCTCATCTCTCATACTTTTACCCCCGTTCGTTGACATGTGGCTATCCCTTAACCATTTCCATCTCGTAGGTGATAACGTATTTGCCTTCCGGATCCTTAGCCTTCCAATTTTCAATAATTCGCCTTATGACCATATCAGTATTCACATCCTTTGACTCCAGTAAAAGCAGCCTCACATGACTCTTCCCATTCTGTGATACTACATCGCTGCCTCTTAAGGAATCTTTCACAACCTCATAAAACGCATCACCGATTTCCTGTGGAATCTTTGTCTCGCCCTCTTTTTCGGGACTTATTGTAAATACTATAAAATGATTACCAACCTGGTAATTTTCCTGTACTCTGCATAAAAATCGATAAATGAGTTTGAACTGATCACCATCAAGTGAATAAGCACCTTTTCCTTTGTTACGCTCCCCGAGGATCATCATGTCCTGAGCAATATCCGAGGTGACTGATGTCGTCTCTTCCTCGTTTTTACCGGAGCCCACAAACATGCTGTGTCCGTGTTTTCCATTCTGCTTAACTGTGTAAAGGGCTTTGTCGGCCTTTTTGTATAAGGTGAGAAAATCGGTGCCCTCCTCGGGAGCAAGAACTGCTCCAACCGAGGCTCCAAGCGGAATATTCATATTCTCACCCATAAACTCCTTCGCGGATTTGAGGAGTTCTTCATTGATAAATCTGGTCTTTTCGGCGACGATTTTTTCATCCAGGATATTCTGACAGAAAGCAATAAACTCATCACCGCCCATTCTGCCTGCGATGTCGTTGTTTCTGATCGCTGCTCTTATTATCTCCGCAAATCTGATGAGAATCTTGTCCCCCATGCTATGTCCATAGAGGTCATTTACAAGTTTGAAACTATCAAGGTCTATCATCATAAGGACGCCGCGGGTATTTCTGCACATGGCGCCAATCTCGGTCTGCGAAGATGCTTTATTAAGGAGTCCTGTCATGGGATCAGTCTCGGCGGCTGCCTTAAGTCCCTGAATCTGCTCCACATGGTTCAAGATGTTTTCTACACGCTTAAGCAGTACATCTGCCCTAAACGGTTTTCTAATAAAATCAACCGCACCCTGCTCAAAGCCTTTTCCTTCCGTCTCCTCGTCGGCATCAGCAGTCATAAACATAACCGGAATATGTTCGGCATACTGGTCCTGAAGTGTATTCTGAAGCTCAAAGCCGCTCATTCCGGGCATATGAAGATCCGTGAGGATCATGTCAGGTCTCTCACGTTTGTATGCCTCAATGGCCTCACTTCCTGATGTCACACAAATTGTGTCATATTGAGAAGCGAGTATATGCTGCGTCATTCGCAGTGTAATTCTTTCATCATCTACGATCAGGATTTTTTTCATAAAAACCTCGCGCATAAATCATACCTAATATCATTATACGCGACTAATTGTGAAAAATGCGGCGATATACGAATTTTTTATGATTGTTTATCGTTTATTAATATAAGATTAGCGACGGAAGCAAGATATATCTGATATATCTTAGTTCACGTCGCTATTTTTTATCTATTGAATCCCCATCTATATGGCGTGGTATTATTTGAATTATTACCACTAGTCGACTGAGCCTGTTTCGGTTTCTTGATATTTATAAAATGCGAAAGCTGAGAGGTCTTCTTCTTACTTCCAAGCTTAACATGGGTTGTATCGGATAATACCGTATATCCCTCGATAAATCCCTCATTCCAGTCTGTCATCTTTTCATAATCGCCGACGTGTGTTCCGCATATTCCAACACAAGTTTTTGTATAGTTGGATGGAAACTTTATAACAATAGTCTTGACGTATGAAACATAATACTGATACACAGTCCCGTCAGACCATGCCATTTTTTGAGGCTTTAATCCTTTCCACTCTGTCTCAGTAACATTTACTGCATGGTAGTTGGTTCCCTCTTCAGACGTTTCCGCAGTATTTAAATTCTCTCCGGTACTTTTGTCCACAACCACAACATCAAGATAGTCTATAAAATCATGTCCTGAATTTATCAGCTTTTTAGCCATCTTCTTCGAAGGCTTTTTGGGATTCTGCACCTGTATTGTCATTATCACTGTCATAGTCGAATCCGTAGACTGAGAAGATGAGCTTGAAGTCCCGGAAGATGAGGGATATTCACTCATTCGAAACTTGGTAATCTTTGCGTAAAACTTGGAAAGCCCTTTTTTTCCCGGTACTTGCGAGTACACCGTAATCCAGGAGCCCTTTGTAAAATTAAAGCTACAACCACTCTTTTTAAGATCATTAAAAGCAGCATTTGAGCTAAATGCAGAACTGTTGAACAATACTATAACCAAAAGAATTATTATGAAATTACGAAGTCGTCGTTTCATTTCCCCTCCATTCTTGGCAGTATTCACCTTACTTGCATTTCTTCTTATAATTGAATTCTTTATATCGTTTCTTGGTTGCTGTGACTATTACTACATCACCCGGTTTCAAGTTTCTTGTTAACGTGTACGTTTGGGTTGTTTTTTTCTGAGTAAGTGAAATCTTAGTTTTTTTCTTCTTTTTATATTTTATTTTGATCTTTTTATTTTTTGATCCCTTTTTTACTATAATGCTGATTTTTGCACCTTTTAGAGTATTAACTGTAATATATCTGCTTCCTGTACTTGTTGAAACACTTGTCCATAGTCCCAGCTGTGAATCGTCATTATTTATATCAACACTTATTTTGTATTGTGTACCGCCTTTTCCGGATAAAAAGAAATATCGCCGGATTTGGTAGCCTGACATCGTATATTCAGCTGTTCCGTTGTCTCTTAATACCCTCAGGCTATTGCTGTCGATTGTATAATCATTGTCATCAGCTATCCTGGTATCCATCTTTTTAGTAGCTACAATAGTTACCTTATAGTTCATATTATTGGGAACTTCAAAATAAAAACTGTCTATGTCATCGTCGCGTTCAAGCATTCCGACTGTTTGTGCCGCCCCTGCCGTTAACGGTGTTGCCATATCAAAATCACCATAAAAATCATCTGCATAGCTATTTAGGTTCAACGTATATGTCCCGGTACCACTTATTCGAATATAGTAATTCTTTTCCTCCAGAAGCTTAGGCATGTATGTATCTTTACTGCCAACTCCCTGGAATTCCATCCTACACACAATCTCTGCAATATGGTTTCCTGTATGCGTATAACTGGACTTAATCACATTTAACTGCTCATCCAGAATATCTATCTGCATTACACCCGCTGTCTGTGATCCTGTGAGCCTTGCTATCACCCATACGTTTCCGGTAGGAGCCTGAAAGCTATACCAGTATTCTGTTCCAAGGGTTGCACTTCCTGTTTCGTTTGACCCACTAACGGAAATATTTACAGCATTCTGTGGATTGATATTACTGGTGGAAGCAGCTTTTACGCAGAGATTATAACGACATAAAAAGAATGCCATCAGCAATACTAACAGCACCGAAGAATAACAGAAATACCTTTTCATAGATATTCTCGTCATTATGTATCCCCCGTAATCAAGTGTTATGTTTACAACTCCATAAAATTATAAATTACGATAATCCGTACATAAAATGCACATAACTTCACTTATCAATTATATCGTCATAAAAATATAAAAAATAAGAGTGCACCACCTTAGTGCACTCTTTTTTAGGGAAATTTAACATTTCAAGACTGATTTATTATTCTTTCCATCTCGTATGCTTTTTTCAATAATTAAGCAAAATGTACTCTTTGAACCTCTGTTCCAAAGGGAGTAAGTGAAAGTGCTGCCAGTTTAAAGAACTGTTTTCCAAAAGGTATTCCTATGATTGTGATGCAAAGGAGTACTCCAATAATGAAATTTGTCAGCGCAAGCTCCATACCGCCAAAGAAAAACCACCAAACGTTAAGAAGGAATGACACCGGGCCGCCCTCATTTTTAATTTCCTGTCCAAAAGGATTAAGTGTAAGCCCTGCTATCTTGAAGCACTGTACTCCGATCGGGATTCCAATCAATGTAATGCAATATAAGCATCCTACCACAAACCAAAGAACTGCACTAATAAATCCACCGCATATCATCCACAATATATTTCCTAAAAATCTCATAACCATTTCTTCCTTTCTGTGAAACACACCTTTGTTTTATCTGAGATCATATTATCAGGTCTTCTATCACAGAATTATCACATTATGAAAAATTGGCTGATTTTATAATTCAATCGCATAGTAAAAGCCGGCATGAATCTACTTCACGCCGGCTCTTCTCACTATAAAAATGATTTAGTTGCTCAATACCTTTTTTGCTTCTTCAAAGGCTTCTTTTTCAGTCATTTCAGGATTTGTTTTTTGGAAAAAATCAGCAAGTTTTTGGATATCATCAGCACTCTGCTTCGACATTCCTTGTGCAATCCCTGTTCGTATCAGTTCCTTAGTTTCGTAATCAAGTACTTGTCCACCCATAATTCTCTCGGCCTCCTCTTTTACGACTTTCCGCTTGGCTGTTAAGGCTGCTATAACCTTCTTAGACAGCATAATAATCGAATGATGCGTCAAAACATCGATCTGTCCTCTTTCAAGCTTTTCCCGAAGCTTATCATAAATCTCCTGATAACGCTTCCTAAAATTATCAAGAAAAGCTTCATCTTGTGACTCTATTTTATCAAAGTCACCTTCGAAATTAAACAGATAAAACGGAATCAAAAAGTACAGTTCCTTATCGATAATATCGTCACAAGAATAGTCCTTGAGTTTCATGATGGGAACCCTATACTGCGCATGGTCTCCGCTAGGGACATTAACTGTGACAATCATATTGTCGGGTGTTGCGGAATTGCTCCTAAGATACAGCACCCCTGAAGCAGGAAGGTTAACGATAAGTCTGTCATCAGAAACTGAACTGTCTTCTTTTATGGCAATCTGTACGTCATACTCGAACATCCTGAGTATCATTGTTCCATTGTTATCGGACTGACACTCCAGATGAAAAAGCTTTCTGCAACCATAGTGATCAATAATCTCGATAGCCGAATCGGTTATCATCTTATCCTGATTACCTTCACTTCGGTTGGCAAAATAGGCATTGTTGAGCGTATTCACCTCTTCATCTCCCTCGTAATGAATGTCTGTGAACATCTCATTGAGAAGCTTTAAGAGAAGTCCCTTGTGCTCGACTACAAGGGTTCGGAAGACGTCATCATAAGGCGTACTTCCACTGTTTGTCCGGTTCTGATCAGTTTTCTGATCTTGGCCTTCTGAAAAATTGTTGTATAGCATTTTTTCCTTTCCGATTTGCTTCTTCGAGACAACATTAGAAAGGAAAATGCTTTGACAGAGTAACACTTATTTTGAATAGGCGCAACTAATAATCAAACGGAATAGTTTATATGCAAAAACAAACCCCGCAGCATACGCTGCGGGGCGAAATGATCTATATCAAGCACATGAACAAACTTTGTCACGAGACCATTTTCTGTATGATTGATAAAAGTAAATGATGTACCTGATATAAAGCTTGACTAATTATTGTTTGCTGGTTCTAAGTGAAATAGTAATTTCCTCATTAACGAATTCCTTAGTAAGCTTATCCTGGCAAACAAGTATTACTGTTGTGTAAGCCATATTACCATTAGCAGTTTCCTTCTCTGTTGTTGTATACTGTCCCGTTTCACCATAGGTTCTAACTGTAGTTCTGTCTTCTTTGTAAGGAACGGTATTAAGAGAAATCTTGCTATTATTCTTAACTTTCACAAAGCTGCAATTCTTATACTCAGGATCCTGCTCTCTAATGCCATCTATTGTATCCTCATAATCGCCATCTCCGTTAAGGTCAATACCATAAGAATACTGTCTGGTAGCATATGTAGTTGTAGACTTGTCAACAAAAGTAGAAGTACTGTCATCACTTGTCTGAGTCTTTGTTGTATATGCGTTAGGCTTAATTACATATGCTGCGATAAATTTATAATTCTTGCCCATTGTAACTTTAAGCTTGCCGGATTTCTTAGTTACATAAAAATTACCGCTCTTAGCTGCACTCTGGCATGCATAGTAATTATTATTATTGGCGCCCTTGTTATAATTCATCTTCAAGTTCTTGCCGGCATAAGTAATCTGTGTGATACATCTTTCATCTTCAGAAACAGAAACCTTCACTTTAGTTGTTGTTGTAGCACCTGCTGCATCTTTTACGGTTATGGCTACAACAGACTCACCTTTCTTCTTTCCCCATACTCTGTATTCATATGAGTTCTGCATACGTTTCACAGCTTCCCACTCAGCGGTTGTAGAATCATCCGTAAGTGTAAGTTCTTCCTTGTCACCATTTACTTTTCTATAGTAGTACTTTTTAGTCTCACTATCTCTATCGATCTGCGCTTCTTCAGACTTAAATTCCGACTGCTTTACATTAATATTTCCTTTTCCTTTTGTAACCTTTATCTTTGTTACTTCTGCACCGGGATCAAGTGTAAACCTAATATCATTATAGTCATTAATTCCCACTACAAGGCCTTTTCTAATACCGTTATTGTAATGCGTAGCCTTATACATGTCGCCTGATGACTGCCCGGTAGCATAATCAAATGTATAAGATTCATTAGTTACCTTATTGGTATAAGTAGATGACTTTGTTTTAGTATCGATGATCTCACCTTCAGCATTTCTGGTATACTCAGCGCTTCTATTATAATCATAATACGTAGCGTTAACCTTTACAGGTACCGCAAAAGTAATAGTCAATGCAGCTGCAAGCGCTATTGTGCCAAATTGTTTAAAACCCTTCATAAGGAACCCTCCTTCAATAAAATGTACGGTTTTTCGCAACCGTTTACTGTGACTATTACCATTTTACCGCCCCTAAAAACGGCTGTCAATCGAGTATTCATGCATTTTTACGGATTTTATTGTAGTTTATAAAAAGTTTATAATATTTCGTTGTTATTTTTCGCATCAAAAACTGATACATAAAGATAAAATGGCAAAAACTCCCGCCCATCACAAATAGATGGAAAACCTCGTGTGAGCCGAAATACGGATGCTTTTAGTGTCAATCCGTAAACTTGCGAGTTTCCTCACACTTCCAGAACCTGCGCTACAATCTCTTTTCTCCTGTCACGAAGGAGCAGGAGCTTATTATATTTGTAATATTCCTCCGAGCCCTCATTCTGGATGAAGTTCAGACTATAGTGACCTGAATCCAGCCTTGTGAGGAACAGAACCATCTCCTGCTCCTCGCCATAAATCTGCTGAAGGAATGAGAAGCAATTCGAAAGGTGCTTTCCGGTATTCCCAGCGCTCTCTCTGCGAGTGAACTCTCTCTCGGAAAACCATGCCTTGATAATATCCTTATTATCCTCAGTCTCAGAGCTGGCAAGCTTTCTCTCAAGATTCTCAAGTGCCTGGATCTCCTTCTTAAGCGTGATCTCGGATGACTTATCCATCAGATGTTCACCGGCCTTCTGCTCGTATTCTGCACGCATTTCCTTTATGCGAAGCTGAAGCCTTTTATATATCGAAGATTCTTCCGCAAAAACAGTGCCCTTAACGATATCTGTAATCTCCTTCTGGAGCTTTTTCTGCACTCCAAACTCACCGTCATATGCCTTGAATTCCTGATTAAGTCTGTCTATAAGAAGATTTATTATGCTGAGTTTTTCATCAAAAGGAGCCTTGCGCAGCTTATCTCTCTCAGCGGGAACACTCCCCTCGAGGATCTCATCGACGTTGTAAACATCCTCGTACTTATGATAAAGCGCATAATACATGGCAAAATCCCTGGCAACCTCAGGCTCCTGAAGGTACTGCGAAGTCACCTTCTCATCAACCTCGATGCCGAGCTTTTCATAGGCTCTGATCAGCTGCGAAAGATCTTCCCAGCCTCTGGCTGTCACGAAGCGCTTGCCCTGGATATCATTTTTAATTCCGTAAAAATTGTCCTTGTGAATATCGAGGTAAGCCAGGATTGATCCGTGAATTCCGTTGATATCTGCGTAGCTCTTGAAGGCCTCGAGATCCTCCTCGATGTCGATTCTCTTCACACGGTCGAGAGTAACTATATCAAAGTCTCTGACAGCCTTGTTGTACTGCGGAGGATTACCTGCTGTGACAATGATGAAACCGTCCGGTACCTTGTGCGCACCAAAAGTCTTATACTGCAAAAATTGCAGCATGGTGGGAACAAGTGTCTCTGATACACAGTTTATCTCGTCAAGGAAAAGGATTCCTTCCTTAACGCCGGTCTGATTTATTTTGTCATAGACCGAGGCTATGATCTCACTCATGGTGTACTCAGTAACGGAAGTCTCTTTTCCCCCATATTCCTTCTTGGATATAAAAGGAAGGCCGATCGCACTCTGTCTGGTGTGATGAGTTATTGTATAAGAAACGAGGTTGACCGAAAGCTCCTCTGCAACCTGCTCCATGATGGCTGTCTTACCGATTCCCGGAGGTCCGATAAGAAGAATCGGGCGCTGCTTCTGCACGGGGATGAGGTAGTTCCCCATCTCGTCCTTTTCGCGGTATGCCTTTATGGTATTGATGATTTCCTGCTTCGCTTGTTGTATGTTCATATTCGTCCTTTCTCCCCTCATCCGGCAGCTATGCTGCCACCTTCCCCCCAAGGGGAAGGCCTTTAGATGTATAATTGAATCGCCCAGTTTGGCATTTTGTCGGCGCCGGTCTCCTTGTCCGACGGAAAAACGAAGGCGGTATCGTAGTCCGTGGGTTTCTCGGGATAGTCCCCAAAACCATCAGTGAAGTACATGAGACCTCGAAGATGCGTCAGTTCTCCCTTTTTCCTAAGGTCGTCCACATAGGAAAATACCGGTCTGAAGTCTGTTCCATATCCGCCTGAAATCTCAAATCTGTCGGCGTAGTGCTCCATCTCCTCGGGATGATTGATAGTCAGGTCATTTTGGACTCTGTTGTCGCACTCGATGATGTGTACATGTATCTCTCGGAAAAAATTCTCGCTGCTGCGCAAAATCCCGGCGGTCTCATTAAGAAATGACTGCACGAGTTCTTCGCTGCAGGAAGCAGATGTATCTATTGCAATTACCAGTTCATCGACCTTATGTGTCTCGCTATATTCATTCTCTTCTATAAGAGGCATATTGCCGTAGATCTCCATGCCGTAATTATACAATCCGTAGTCGAAGGAATCGGGATCTATGCGAATTTCCTCCCTCACAACCGCTATCTGGTTAAGAAAATCGGTGTAGTAGGTCTTATCCTGAGTATCCGCTTTCAAATAGAATTTAAGGCTCCCGGTCTCGGTGCTCTTCTCATCTCCGAGACTTGCAATATCGCTCTTTATGCGTTTCGCAGTATTCTTCCAGGCGTCCTCTATTTCCTTTTTATTGGCCCTTCTGAGCCTCATCTGCATCTGCATGTCGATATCTGGCTTATCTTCTTTCTGAGGTTCCTCTTCCTTATTCTCAAGTCTGTCCCAGAAGCTGTGGTCGTCCAGTTTGAACTCGCGTACCAGGCGGTTCCAGGTATCTTCCGTAATCAGATTCTCGTTGGCAGAACCTGAGTCCCTTATGTTCCATTCAACATTTTTCTCCAGAAAACTGTATATCTTCTCCGCTGTCAGAACCTTAAGTTCTTCAGAGAGCTTTCCATACCACCGCTCCCTGAGATCGGAGCTGACTCTGTAAATGCACTGATAATCCATGGAATCAAGGATGCTCTCCACGGCAATGTCGCAGGCAAGATCCCACAACTCAGCATCCGGGTACTCCGAAGCCCTGTACATATGCCTGAACATGCAATGCATCAGCATATGAAGGTAGGCCCTGTTCAGTTTATTCGGATCCTCGACATAGGTTTTGAAAACATAATTAGGATTATACAGCACGCTGACCGCGTCAGTCCCTACCGATGTGGTGGACATATCACGCCGGATTTCGAGCATAGAAAGAGCCGGAGCCATGAATCGCATGGATAAAAGAAGCTCCGTTTTGACGCTGGTCCATATTTTATTGGCAAGGTTATCTGTTTGGTTCAAAATGTACCCCTCATCCGGCACTTCGTGCCACCTGTCTCCGCTCCGCTCCGGTCCGCGCAAAGCCGACGTCCCCCGGACGTCGTGCGCCCCCAAGGGGAAGGCTTTTTTATTCTGTATTCCCCAAGGGGAAGGCGTGTTAGAAATCCAATTCAAGAATGTTGTCATCTTTTCTATTTGTGACACCTTCGTCACCACTTTTCTCCACATCATTGTCAGTTTCTGCGTAGTCCATAAGCATACTAACTATTGCGGTGATACCTCTGTCAGCAGCTATATGTGCTAATTTACGGGCATCGGCCTTCGTTATAAGCTTTCGTTCAAGGTAGAAAGCGGTGTGTTCCTCGGTATCTCTGAGATAATCATCAAAGGTTCCTATATTAGCTCCGGTATTTGTCCCTGCCTTACCTTTTGAGACAGTTCCTGCATTATCGACCGCTATAGTCAAACTCTTCAAAGCATGCTCCAGGAGCCACTTCTCATAGGCAATACGGGCATCTTCAGATAGTTCATAGGGTGCAAGGATTCTCGCCATCGCGATCATCTCTGCCGTGCCCTTATCATCCGCCGAAACTTTTGAAAAGAGGTTATCGTACTCTCTAAAGCCTATCTGGTCACTCTTTACGCACTCTCTGTAAGCATAACCGGTTCCCTCAATGGCAAACTGAATAGTTCTCGCCATCGTATTTTCCACAAAATCATAGTTAAATCCCGGAAATACCAGCAGAGCCTCGCCATCAGGCATATGCATTCTGAAGGTCAATCGCCTGTCGTTATCCTCGAGGATTCTTCGTATAATATAGTTGTTCCCATTTTCCAGGAAAACCTCGATTTCTTCAAGGCTCTCACACTGTCTCGTACCACCGTCAAGGTACTCCGTGACCGAATCGGTTAACGATATTTTCTTGAGATTCCCGCAGTTATGAAAAGCAAATCCAAGAATAGTGTGTACAGAATTCGGAATCGCAACCTCTACAAGGTCATCTCTTGAGGAAAAGGCATGATTACCGATAATCCTCACCGGAACAAGATTACTGTCGGACTCCGGTATAACCAGCTGTCTGCACGAGTCTTCACAACCCTTTATTATGAGATACTTTCCATTTTTTTCATCAGTGGTTTCTTCAAATTTATAATTCATTTTTCATAAATCCTATTCTACCGGTCCGCAAATCGAATCCACATACTCTGCGATATCTGCGAAATCAATCTGCAGTTTTCCGTCATATAACCCTATCGGAATCTTATCTCCAAACCCATAGATAGTTATATCATCATTATCCTCATCGTCAAAGCTATACACAAGCACATTCCTCTTCTTTGGATCCACAAGCCAGAACTCCTTAACACCGGCATACTTATATTTTTTAGCCTTGATAAACCTGTCTTTCCTCGCTGTTGATGGCGATATGATCTCAACAACAAAATCAGGATTTCCATATATTCTCTTCTCAGTAATCTTAGATGGGTCACAAACTATAAAAACGTCCGGCTCCAGAATAGTCCTATCATCTCTGTCAAGTTGTACGTCTGTCGGTGATATAAAGGGTATGCATTTTCCTTTGTTTTTTCTTATATAATTGCGAATCGGTGCATAGATTTCACCGCCTATAAGCTGATGTCTCGTAGATGGCGCATCCATATAAAAGAAATAACCGTCAATTAGCTCAACTCGCACATCATCCGGAAGAGCCTCGTAATCCTCGATTGTATATTCTCCCTGCTTCTTCCCATTAAAATGCTCCAGGTCGACTTTTTTCTTACTCCCATAAATTATAGCAGGCTCTTCTCTCAGGTTTTCGTAGTGTTCCCCCTCCGCGCCGTATTTTTTTTCTTTGCTATCGCCATAAGATTTAAACCTATAGTTTTCCTTCGCATCACTATCCGGTTCCAATACCTTCTGTAACATCACGATAGTATCATGCCTCGGTGACTTCGTCTCTCCGTTAAAAATCTTCTGTATTGTACCCAGCGGCACCCCGGATAACTCCGAAAGCTTTTTATAGGAGTATCCAAATTCACGTCTTCTCTCCTTCATTTCATCTATTGTCATGAGTACACCTCCGGAGCAAATAATAAAAGCATAAATAAATAGCCGTTTACGGGCGTTTTTGTTTATTATCATTTACTATCATATCACAATTATATCCGAGTTTAAACCGTATTCGGTATTATTAAGGATGCTTTATCATGGGAATATTTTTCATCAATATAGTTGTAATATTTTATTGTATTGATACGTTTATTTCCGATAAATAAACATTATTATAATTGTATTAAATAAACCTCCATTCTATTGAAGTGCATACCACGCGCGCTTATACTCAAAATCATAGGAATACTGCATTCTTATGCACTTTTTCTTATGAATAGGAGGGTTTTCATGAAAGTATTTGAGAGATTTAGAAGAAGATTTGCGATAACCATGGCAGGTTTTTTATCAGCCACCACATTGGCAGCGCCCATTGCACCAGCTATTGTTGCGCATGCAGAGCTCCCTGCCAAGGCAGGCGCAACCCAGTTGAAGACTTTCAAGGATGTAAGGGATAATCTTCAAAAGGATGCCATAGAAGTAATTAGTGAGGAAGAGTACTGCAAGTCAGATACCATAACAGGAAGAAAAGAAGGTGACACAGCACCTGACAAAAATGATTGTACATGTTTCAAATTCCATGCAGGGGTTGATGGAAAAATCACCTTCAGCATTTTTGGCGACGGGAAAGTTTATGTTGATTTCTGGAAGGCAGATGCCGAAAAGCCTGAGCTCGAAAAAGAACTTACACTCGTAAAGGATGTAGAAAATAAAACTGATTTTGGTAATATCAAATTGACAGCTGGTGACTATTATATTTCATTCCTCAACATGGATACCAAAGATATCAAAATTGATATATCCTGCTTGTTTGTATCAAAAGCTGCAACTTCCAAGCTCGTCAAGGTCGAGTCTCCTTCCAAGAAGGCTCTCAAAGTAACATTCAAGAAAGTTAAGGATGCTGATGGCTATGAGGTTATTTGTGCCACAGATAAGTATTTCGAAAAAAATCGTGTACAAAAAGCATTTGCAAATAAGAAGGTAAAGTTCGATAAGAAGAACGGTACAGTAACCATCAAGAAGCTCAAGAAGGGAAAGAAATACTATGTTGGCGTAAGAACTTATGTTGTAAAAGACGGCAAAAAGTATTTCTCCGGATGGTCAGAATACACCCGCAAACCCATTAAGGTTAAGTAAACCAAAAATGCAGCGTTAATCGCTCATAAAATGAAACAAATAAATGCCCTCTGTAACCGCAATTCTTCCAAGAGAATCATGCAGATTACAGAGGGCTTATTTTTTATCCTTTATGAAAGCACCATAGCATCATTGACCTCATCATTTCCGGCCTCTTCGAATTTCTGAAGAAGATCTGCAACCTTGAGGTTCTTCTTTTCCTCACCCGATACATCATAGATGATCTTACCTTCGCTCATCATGATAAGACGATTACCGTGGGCGATGGCATCCTTCATGTTATGTGTAACCATGAGGGCTGTAAGACCGTGCTCCTTGATGATGTTTTCGGAAATCTCAAGCACCTTCTTCGCAGTCTTGGGATCAAGGGCTGCTGTGTGCTCGTCGAGAAGGAGAAGATCGGGCTTTTTAAGTGAAGCCATAAGAAGTGTCACTGCCTGTCTCTGACCACCGGATAAAAGTCCGACCTTACTGGTAAGACGATCCTCGAGTCCGAGATCAAGTGACTTCAAGAGCTCTTTGTACCTTGCTCTCTCGTTATTATTGATTCCGCTCTTAAGACCTCTGCTCTGTCCACGTCTTGCAGCAAGTGCAAGATTCTCTTCAATCTGCATTGTAGCAGCAGTTCCCATCATGGGATCCTGGAAAACGCGTCCGATGTACTGTGCTCTCTTATATTCAGGAAGCTTTGTAATATCATGACCATTCAGGACTATGCTTCCCTCATCAATCGGCCACACGCCTGCAACAGCGTTAAGGATGGTCGATTTTCCCGCTCCGTTACCACCGATGACAGTTACGAAGTCTCCGTCGTTCAATGTGAGATCAACGCCGTTAAGAGCGACTCTCTCGTTGATTGTTCCTTTATTGAATATCTTTACAAGATTCTTGATTTCTAACATAGTTTCTTTTCCTCTGCTTATGCTCTTTTTACTTTATCTCTGTTTCACCTTGATTCCAAGATATCCCTGAATAGCCGGGATTCCAAGGAATACCGCAACGAGTACTGCACTTAAGAGCTTAAGGTATGTTGAAGGAAGTCCGAGCTGAAGAACAACTGCGATTACGATGTAGTAAATGATCGCGCCTACAACAGATACTCCCATTCTCACTGCGAAATTATGTCTTGATCCGAAAATAACCTCACCGATGATAACCGCAGCAAGTCCGATTACGATAGCACCACGACCTGCGTTGACGTCGGCATTTCCCTGATACTGTGCATAAAGTCCGCCGGCAAAAGCAGTAAGACCGTTACTTACAACAAGTCCGATTCTGATGCAGCGACCTGTATTGATACCCTGCGCTCTTGCCATGTTCTGATTACATCCGGTAGCACGGATAGCTGATCCGATCTCGCTTCCGAAGAACATGTACAGAAGGAAAATGATTATCGCAACTATGATCACGCTCATGATGATTGAATAGTTAATAAATCTGAGGCTGACAATAAGAGCATACTGATCTACGCTTATCGCCTGGTTCGATTTTCCCATAATGGCAAGGTTCACCGAATATAAACCGAGCTGTGTAAGAATACCGGAAAGTATCGGCGGAATTTTCAACATTGTATGCAGAAGTCCGGTGACATAGCCGGCACACATTCCCGCAATAAATGAACAAATAAGAGCTACATATACGCTCTGTCCTGAGAGCATAAGCATTACGCAGGTAGCTCCTCCGGTACAGAAGGATCCGTCAACAGTCATGTCGGCGTAGTCAAGTACCTTGAATGTGAGAAAAACGCTGATTGCCAGAATTCCCCAGATAAGTCCCTGGGCAACAGAACCCGGCAGTGCATGTAATAGCGAGATCATAAATATTACTCCTTTGTAAAATAATATACAACGCATAGAAATAGAATTTCGCTTGCGAAATTCTTGCGCGCGAGCAGATTGCGTGAGCAATAACTACCTTTCTGCGAGCTGCGCATCCCGCGGAGCGCTTATCTTGTTTTGAAAAAACAAGATAAGAAGGTGCTCGCGTGATATGAGCACCTTCGCCTGTTTTTTAATAAAAATGTATTCCGATAGATTACTCTGACATATCGATTGCTGTAAGGCCGTCAAGAAGAGCATCGTCAAACTCGATAGCTTCAGCAGTCTCAGGATTGTACTCGTTTGTGATACCTTCAGATACATACTCGATAGGCATCTCTGCAGGGTTCTTGCCGTTTACAAGAATCTCGAAAGCCTGCTTACCTGCTGTAACACCAAGGTCATAGTAGCTGATGGAAAGTGTTGCAAGGCCGCCGTTTTTACACATGTTCTCCTCACCGCAGATGATGGGAAGCTTTGCAGGCCATGCTGCATTCTTAACGATAGACATGTTATCAGCGATTGTGTTGTCTGTAGGGATGTACAGGCAGTCGCTGTTAGCGATTGCGTTTGTAACAACTGACTGAATCTCATTAGAATCAGCAACTGTGTACTCCTTGTAACCGATGCCTGCTGCTTCAAGAGCTGCTGCAGCAAGGTCAACCTGGAACTTGGAGTTAGCCTCTGATGAGCAGTAAAGAATACCAACCTGCTTAGCATCGGGAACGAGCTTCTGAAGAAGTGCGATCTGCTCATCTACGGGAGCAAGGTCGGAAGCACCTGTAACGTTTGTGCCGGGTGCATTGTTATCATTGATTACGCCTGCTGACTTGTAGTCTGTGATTGATGTTCCGACTACCGGGATATCACCTGTAGCAGCTGCAACTGCCTGAAGTGCAGGTGTTGCGTTTGCCATGATAAGATCATCTTTGTCATTTACGAATTTTGTAGCGATGGTAGCACAGTTAGCCTGCTCACCCTGAGCGTTCTGATAATCGAACTCTACTGAATATCCTGCCTCACCAAGTGCCTCCTCAAGGCCTTCCTCGAAGCCCTTTGTAGCAGCATCAAGTGCGGGATGCTCAACCAGCTGGATAACACCTACGTGGAAAGTCTTACCACCTTCGGGATCCTCTGCATCCTCAGAAGCTGCCTCTTCGGTCACCTCCTCTGCAGCATCCTCAGCCTCTGCTGTATCATCAGCAGCTTCTGCTTCAGTTGTGTCTGCCTCTGCAGTCTCCTCTGTCTTTGCAGGCTCAGAAGTAGTGTTGCCGCCTGCTGTACGAGCGCAGCCTGTCATACTGAAAATCATAGCTGTGCTAAGAACCATAGCAAGAATCTTCTTTTTCATACGTTTCCTCCTCGTTTTTTCGGATGCTCCTTTTAAAAAGCCGGTGTAACCCCGGTATTTTCAGCCATCCTGTGATTATTTAACTCTTTAACATTTTGACACTTTAAACTGTCAAAGTAAACAAATATTATATTATCTCAAACTACCCCTTTGGTCAAGAAAAAAGGATATATTTTATCATCCATTCTCAATTTGCCTTAAGTATTGCCGTGGATCTGCTCTTTAAACATATTCTTCCCGAACCGTCATAGCCATAGCCTCCTGATTCGAGTACAAGCTCCCATTTATACCCTTCAGGCAAAATAGGCAGTTCAAAATCGTGATCCTCCCAATGCGCATTTACAGCCATCTTGGTTTCTCTCACCGTTGGCCTCGTTGTGCTTGTCGTTGTAGGATACAAGATCATAGAGTGTAAAACCGTCATGACAGCATACAAAATTAACCGAGGATTCGAAACCTCCTTCTCCGTAGAGATCCTTGGAATCGCTTATTCTCCTTATTATTTCGGGAGCCTGTTCCTCACCGCCCTTGATGAATTTGCGGATGCAGTCTCTGTATTTTCCGTTCCACTCAGCCCAGCGCTCTCCCCAATGATGGAAATCGCCGACCTGATAGAGCCCGCCGGCATCCCAGGCTTCAGCAATCAGCAGTGATTTTCCAAGTACCACATCATTGGCTATGTTGTTCAAAAGCGGTGGGTTCATCATCGGAGCCCCATCCTTATCTCTTGACAAAATCGATGCAAGATCGAATCTGAAGCCGTCAACATGATAAGCCGTCACCCAATATCTGAGGCAGTCCAGAACCATGTGCCTCACAATGGGATTATTGCAGTTCATGGTATTGCCACAGCCGCTGAAATTGTAGTAATATCCCTCGGGTGTAAGGAGATAATAGGTCCTGTTATCGATTCCGCGATATGAAATGTAAGGCCCGTTCTCATTTCCTTCAGCAGTATGATTGAAAACCACATCCAGTACTACTTCTATTCCATTCTTGTGGAATTCCTTGATCATGTGTTTGAATTCGTAACCTTCCATTCCAAGAGGAGCAGAAGCTGCATACCCGGCCTTCGGTGCAAAGAAGCCCACCGTGGAATACCCCCAGTAGTTATAAAGCCTTTTTCCACCGACCTCTCTCGAATTGTCAAACTCATCGAATTCAAAAACAGGCATGAGTTCAACACAGTTTATGCCAAGTTCCTTAAGGTACGGGATTTTTTCCATAACTCCGGCATAAGTCCCTCTGTGCCTGACATTGCTGTTCTTATTTTGTGTAAAAGAGCGAACGTGCATCTCATAGATAACCAGCTTCTCTACCGGAATTTCAAGGGGTTTGTCCCCGCCCCATGTAAAGTCCTCATCCACAATCTGTCCTCTGTGAACAAACTGCTCATCTTCACGGTGTTTCTTCCCCCACACAGTTCTTCCGGAAATCGATTTTGCATAAGGATCCAGTAAAACTCTGCTCTTGTCATATAAAAGCCCTTTTTCAGGCTCATAGGGGCCATCAAAAATGTATCCGTATTCCGTAGTTTCAACATTTATTCCATAAACCAGCATAGTGTACACATTTCCGATTCTGTACTCTTCAGGAAACGGTATTTTTATCCACGGCTTTTTCTGACCGTGGTGAAACAAAACCAAGGTACAACCTGTGGCCTCCTTCGAGTAAACGCTGAAATTTACACTATCGTCTTCCCGGAGCGTTGCCCCAAAAGGGAACACTTTCCCGACTCTATACCTTAATGGTCCGATTTTATTGGTAGGAATATCATCAATCAGCAGCATTCGTGCACCTCCGGACTTAGAAAAATACCTATATATAAAAATTATAAAATACACCTATACACTACAGATGTTACTTTTTTTCATACTTTATAAAAGTTATATAAACAAAAACTCCCACGAATTACATTTTACAAATTCGTGGGAGTCCTTATCATTACAATATGCTCTTTTAAATATTACTTCCGCTTGTAGGTTCTGAAGGTGTAGGTCGTATCGAAATACGCCTGTTCCTCGCTCTCCTCGACAAGTTCCCATTCCTCCGATTCATCGAGATTCGGGAAGAAACGGTCAGCCTCAAAGGTCCTGTCAATCTTGGTAACAATACAGGTATCTGTCATCGGAAGAAGTTCTTCGTATACCTTCGCTCCGCCGATGCAATACACGATGTCCGTGTCATACTCTGCAAGTGCATCCTTCAGTTCATCAAGATCATGAACCACAGTGGCATTTTTCACTTCATAATTCGGATTGGTTGAAAGAATAATATTCTTTCTTCCTTCAAGCGGCTGCTGCCCAGGGAAGGTCTCTAGTGTCTTTCTTCCATAAACCAGTACCTTGCCCATAGTCTCTGCTCTGAAATTCTTCATGTCGTTGGGAATTCTGATAAGGAGCTGGCCCTTATTGCCGATTCCCCAGTGCTCGTCGGCAGATAGAATCATTTTCATGTATTTTTCCTCTTAAATCGCTATCGGTATATTCGTGATCTGCTCGCCCGCCACCTCGTAGTTCTCAAGCGAGACATCATTTCTTGTGAACTCATAAAAATCGTGAACATCGGGGTTCAGCTTGAAAGTCGGAGCAGGCTTCGGCTCTCTTTTTATAAGTTCCTTGATAATATCCACATGCCTGTCATAGATGTGAGCATCAGCGATCACGTGCACAAGCTCACCTACCTTCATGTCGCAGACCTGCGCAAGCATATGAACCAGAACCGAGTACTGAACAACATTCCAGTTGTTTGCTGCCAGCACATCCTGAGAACGCTGATTCAGAATCGCATTCAAAGTAAGCTTATCGTCGCCCTTTTTCTGAGTGACATTGAAGGTCATGCTGTAGGCACAGGGATACAGGTTCATCTCTGACAGATCCTGGTGCACATAGATGTTGGTCATTATTCTTCTGGAAAAAGGATTGTTCTTAAGGTCATAGATAACCCTGTCAACCTGATCAAACATTCCCTCTTTATACTTGTGCTTAACGCTCATCTGATAGCCGTAGGCCTTACCGATTGAGCCGTTTTCATCAGCCCACTCATCCCAGATGTGGCTGTGCAGATCGTTTACATTGTTGGACTTCTGCTGCCAGATCCAGAGCATCTCATCCGTTGCACTCTTGAGCGCGGTCTTGCGAAGAGTCATTATCGGGAACTCCTCTGCAAGATTGTAGCGGTTAACCACGCCGAACTTTTTTATCGTATATGCAGGCGTTCCATCCTCCCAGTGAGGGCGAACCTTCTCGCCCTCAGTACTGGTACCGTTCTCAAGGATGTCCTTGCACATATTTATGAAAATCTCATCAGCTTTACTCATTGAATCCTCCGAACAAAACAGTTCTTAGATAATCTTGTACTTAACGCCGCCGACGATCTTCTTTTTAAGAAGCTTCTTGTATTTCTTTCTAAGCTTTGAATCGGGGCTGAGTACTGTAGTCTTCTTGCTTATGTTGGTAAATGCATTTTTGCCGACTGAACTGAGATTTCTTGTTCTGAAGGTAATCTTCTTAAGGCTTGTGCAACTGTCAAATGCCTTTGTTCCAATCTTGGTCACATTATCGCCGATCTCTACAGTTTTAATCTTCTTATTACCGGCAAATGCCTTTTCATCTATCTCGGTGACTTTGTATGTAGTACCATCAATATTTACAGTCGCACCAATCTTCACCTTCTTGATGTTGTTATTTGCCTTTGTGAAACCAAGAAGCTTAACTGTTCCTGATCCGTCACCGGCAACTCTTGTAATTTCATACTTATAATCTGAGACTGCTGATGCTGTCTTCTTCTTAACTACTTCCGTAACAAATACGGTGTTGGAATAAACACAATTAGTTGTAGTAACTGTATGCTCAAGAGCAGAACGATACTTCTGAATGCAGCCTAGTCTTATGCGAACGCCCTTTGCCGGATATCCGAGACTTAAAAGATCGGGATCTGTTGTGGAAAGTGAATATGATGTAGCACCGCCGTTTCCAATTTCCTTGATCTTGGTTACATTATCTGCATAAAGTTCAAGACAGAAACCGTCAAAAGAACTAAGTGTGCTGTAGTTATTTGCCTTCTGAATGTTACTCCAGCTAAAGTTCAGCTTGTTGCCTTCATGCTTCATGGTAAATCCCTCAGCAGGAAGGAAAGAAACAAATTTAACACAAAGTCTGTTGGTAATCGGATAGCTTGCACTTGCGTTGCCATCATTTGCGCTGAGGCAAATATAATACCATTCATTCTTAGCAAGTCCGTTAAGCGGGAACATGATGTCCAGTGCTCTTCCGCCGGCATCATTTCTGTAAGCGGCACCTGCTCCGCCAACTGTCTGTTGAGAAATAACGCTTCCATATCTGTCAAGGATCTTAGCCGTGAACTGACCGCTGGCTGTGCTGTTCTCAACAACGGACTCAAGGCTCACCAGACTAACTCCGTCCTGAGCTCCTGTGTTGAACTTGTAGTAATATCCCTTATCCTCAATGATGGCTTCTTCAAAATAAGCCTCACCATTTGTCAGAGGAGTAGCATTTTCCTGATTGTCGTATCCCCTGATGGGAGTTCCCGTCCAGGCTTTTGCCGTAAGCGGAACTGCCGTAATAAACAGAGCGCATGCAAGCGCTGCAATTATCCCTTTTTTCATACCTTTCACCTCACATAAAAAATCTTGCAATCTCATGGATTGCATATATTTCATAGAAGAAATCTATGAATTTACAATAAAATTCCTCATATATTCTACCACAAATACTAGCATTAGACCATTAATCTTTGAAAATCACTATATTTTGTATTAAAAAAAAACAGGCGCACTCCCGTGCGCCTGCTCCTTGTTTAACATATATACTTCTTTCAATTTTCCCATTTATCACAAAGCGCAAGAATCTGGTCGGCAAACTTGGCCTTGTCCTTGTTGGTCATACCCTCGCTTCTTGCAATAATCGCAGTAAGTCTTGCGCCTGCTGCCTTAAGTCTCGTAAATACGTCGGATACAACTTTGCTGGTCTTCTTGACTGCTGCCTTCGGAACACCTTCCTTAATTATCTGTCCCGAGATAAGGTCGACCTCGGTTCCGCTGTAGGGTGCATAGGTACTAAAGCCGTACTCATCCTTCAGACAATTTGCAAAGGAAGTACATGCCGAATCCTCACCGTGAACTATGAATACCTTCTTCGGCTTTTCCGTAAATCCCTGAATCCATCTGATAAGGCCGCCCTTGTCTGCGTGTCCGGAGAGACCGGTCATCTTGCAGATTTCCGCCTCGACATCAATAACTTCTCCGAAGAGCTTGACTTCATCCGCGCCATCGATGATCGCGCGTCCCGTTGTTCCTATGGACTGATAGCCTACAAACAGGATTGTGGATTCCGGTCTCCATAGATTGTGTTTTAAATGATGTCTGATACGTCCCGCCTCGCACATGCCCGACGCTGAGATGATAACCTTTGGTGTCTCCTCCTCATTTATCGCGCGGGATTCCTCTGTTGTAATCGCAAGGTTAAGTCCCGGGAAAGATATGGGATTTATCTTGTTTTTCACAAGAGCCATCGCTTCCTCATCGTAGCACTCTATCGCATGGTCAGTGAAAACCTCTGTCGCTTCAACCGCCATCGGGGAGTCCACATATACCGGGAAGTCAGGTACAGCTGTGACAAGTTTTTCTTTTTTAATAATACGAAGGAAATATAGCATCTCCTGGGTCCTTCCGACTGCAAAGGAAGGAATTACCACATTACCGCCCCTGGCAAAGGTCCTGTTCAAGATCTCCGCAAGCTCGCTTACGTAGTCAGGCTTCTCTTCGCCGTGATATCTGTCACCATAAGTCGATTCCATGACAACATAGTCCGCGGTTGATGTGAAAGTCGGATCTTTGATAAGCGGCTGATCATTGTTGCCGATATCTCCCGAAAAGACGATTTTCTTGTCGGCACCCTTTTCAGAGAGCCAGACCTCAATGCTGGCTGATCCCAACAAATGTCCAATATCTGTGAACCTTATCTGTACACCCTCGCAGACTTCGATTTTCTTATCGTAGTCGCACGGAATGATGTGACGCAGCGTGTTGTCTGCATCCTCCATGGTGTATAGCGGCTCTATCTGCTTGATTTCTTTATTTCTCTTACCTTTGCGCTTTCTCCACTCAGCCTCCTGCATCTGGATGTGCGCGCAGTCGCGAAGCATGATGCTGCAAAGATCTGCAGTTGGTCTTGTCATGAATATCTTCCCGCGGAATCCTCTTGCATATAGAAGCGGAAGATTTCCGGAGTGATCAACGTGCGCATGCGTCAGGAATACGTAATCTATCTCTGCCTCACTCACAGGCAAGTCCACATGCTCGAAGGATATTCGCCCCTGCTCCATACCATAATCTACAAGAATATGCTTATCACCAATTTCAAGATAATGACAGCTGCCGGTAACTTCATGGTCTGCACCGATGAAACAAAGCTTCATAGGCCCGTTCCCTCCTTATGTCTTAGTATGGTATTTCCTTATATTTAATTTTAATTCTGTATCACCCTTAATTCAATTAAGAAAAAATTATATTTATCGCGCAGCCCGCTTTGACACTAGCAAAATAACGAATTGCGAATATTTTTTAATGTTTTTCATTAAATTATTGTTGACAAGCATTAAACGCCGTTGTATATTTTATTTAACGATAAACATTAACATTTAAACGATATACATTTATTCAAATAGTCTAAGGAGGATTATTAAAATGAAATCATCAAACTTACGAAACTTCACAGCAGTAATGGCAAAATTTATGTTCATACTCTCATGGATAGGCGGAGCCGGCATTCTCGTTTCCACCATTCTCTGCATTATCGTCAGAGACGAATTCATCAAAGGATTAACGGAGGATGCCGATTTAGATATGTCCGATTTTGCAGCTTTTGGGTTCGACATCACTCAGGTGAATGAGAGCCAAGTATTTCCTGTCCTGATCATAATATTTCTTTCAATAACCGCGATACTCGTATTGATGGGATTCATCTTCAGAAATGTAAATCTGATCTTCAGAAAGACCAACACGGACTCACCTTTCTCACAGACCAATGTTACTCTGATAAAGCAGATCGGCTTCGCTGCAATATCACTTCCGATCGTTAAGCTTATCGCGAACATTATTCTCGGATTACTTACCGGAACATTTGCGTTCGGCGTTGAGCTCAGCGAGGTTCTGTTTGGACTTGTTATCCTGTGCCTTGCCCAGTACTTTGTATATGGCGCACAGCTTGAACGCGACGTTGAAGGATTATTGTAAGGAGGTCTTCTATGGGAAAAATCATACTTGAATTAGACGTTATGATGGCAAAAAGGCACATGTCCCTCAATGACCTGTCCGATAAGGTCGGAATTGCCAATGTGAATATGTCAAAAATAAAGAACAATAAAGTAAATGCAATTCGCTTCTCCACTCTTGCAGGTATATGTGAGGCACTTGAGTGCGAACCGGGAGATATTCTGAAATTTGACGCGAATGCAGCGGATGACGATGTAGTTTAGTAACCTGCACCGCGCGAAAATAAATAATGGGCTGCCAAACCGGCAGCCCATTAACTTATCTTACATTATTATCTTTTAACTTTAACCTTGAAGGTCTTCTGGTATCTCTTACCATTGATATCCTCAAGCATTACTGTATACTTCTTGGACTTCTTCTTTACAGTGAAGGTGAACTGATCGTTCTCGTTGCAATCCAGCACCTTAGTCTTGTCATCACCGTGCCACTTTCCTTCATCCTTCCAAACTCTGTCATTGTAAAGTGACTGGCTGCCAACTCCCTTAGGAACGCACTGCATATACTTGCTGAATCTTCCAAGAGCATTATTTATTGTTACGATTGTCTTCTTGTGCTTCTTCTTCTGTTTAATCTGGAAACAACTTGCAATCGGAACACCGTAACCAATAACATTTACGTTACCTTCAAAATAATCCCAGTTATCACAATGTGCGTAAACATAACCATAATAGGTACCTTTTTTCAGGAATGCTGTATCATTCTTAGCATCTGTATAGTAAGGATCCTCAAATTCAGCAACCTGATTTGAGAAATTAGGATCTCCATAGATTTTAGTACGGGAACTGAGTGACTGCTTATCACGATCAGAAGATGTTGAGCTGGTGAAATATACCCATGCATCCTGAGCTAATGTAAACTTGAAATAGCCCTTTGCTTCCTTTGCATAACCTCTCTTGTTTTCACCTTCCTCTTCAAGCTTACAAGGCATTGTAAATAATGCCGGTGCACTTGCTCCGTCCTCAGCGTTTGCAAACAGCTGAAGTGTTGTCTCCGTGAAGTTTTCTGCGTGGACATCTGTTCCAAATGCGGGTGATACTACAGCTGCACCCACAACCATAGCAGTTGTGAGAACTGTAGCCACAATTCTCTTGAATAAATTTTCTTTTTTCATACTTCCCTCCATTAGTATATTATTGTCCCCTCAATAATGAAAAACGCAAAACCTATTCTAACATAAAACAAGGTATTATGCACAAAAAATTAAATTTTATACGTTCTTTTTGTATTTTTCTTATATTGTCACTTCTTAAAATAACTGATTAGTCCGTACACCGATAAAAACAGAAGCACCATCGGAAGTACTACCACAAAGTACCACTTAAGCTTCTTACTGAGCTTTAAGCCTTTTCCTCCGTTTACTTCATCAATGTAATTGTCGAATCCCCAGCCGAATTTCATAGTACAGAAAAGACAGCAAATAAGGGATCCTATAGGCAGGAGAAGATTACTTACAATGAAATCCTCAAGGTCCATGACAGTGTTTCCTGTCTTAAGCGGCTGGAATGAGCTAAGTACATTGAATCCAAGAGCACACGGAATTGAGCCGATAGTTATAAGCACTCCCGCGATAAGCGCCGAGTTCTTTCTTTTTATATTGAAAAGATCGATCAAAAAGCTGACATCGTTCTCAAACACTCCGATCATGGTAGACAGTGCCGCAAAGTACATGAACAGGAAGAAAAAGCTGCCTATCACTCTGCCGCCCTTCATCGTAGCAAAGATGTTGGGAAGTGTCAGGAATATAAGGCTCGGTCCGCTGTCCGGTGAAACACCGTATGCAAAGCAGGCGGGAATCGTGATAAGTCCTGCAACTATAGCCACAAAGGTATCAAGACCTGCAACTATCATTGCTTCTCCCACAAGGCTTCGCTCCTTCTTGATGTAACTTCCGAATATCTCCATGCCGCCGATTCCGAGACTCAGTGTGAAAAAGCTCTGATTTAGCGCTCCGTAAAGCACATTACCAAGGCCTGCTTTTTTAACATTCGCAGCATTCGGAAGTAGATAAAACTTCACGCCCTCATGCGCTCCGGGAAGAGTAAGTGATCTGATTCCAAGGAAAACCATGATTACTATAAGCACAACCATCATGATTTTCGTTATCTTCTCAACTCCGTTTCTAAGTCCCATGGATGCCACGGATACGGTTATGATCATGGTAAGTGCCATGAAAAAGATGAGCGTTTTAGGACTGGACATCATCTGAGAATAAATTGTGTTTATCTCATCAGGTGTCTGTCCGTCAAATTTGCCCATCACCGCAAAAATGAAATATCTCAAAATCCATCCGGACACAACCGAGTAAAACATGAGAAGCAGGTAATTACCCACAATTGCAAAGTATCCGTAGATATGCCACTTCGCCCCCTTGGGTTCGAGTTTCTTAAATGCCGGAAGAATACTGAGTCTGCTGGATCTTCCGATGGCATATTCCATTGTCAACACCGGAATACCAAGTGCCAGAAGGAAGAATATGTAAGCGATTACGAAAAGTCCACCGCCATACTCTCCAACCATGTACGGGAAGCGCCACACATTTCCGATTCCAATGGCGCATCCCGCCGAAAGCAGAATAAATCCCATTCTGCTGCCAAGTGATTCACGTTCGTTCATAATATATTAGTTCCCCTTAATTATTTTATCCTTATATTTTTAGGCCGGACTTCTAATATATCATAGATAGAAAGGAATTGTTAGTAGAAAAGTCTTGCATCATTGTAAAATAGTGTTATCATATTTCTTGCACATTTGTGCATTCGGATAATCCTTATAGGATTTCATCCACATTTTCCATTTTTTCCATCAAATAAAGTGCCCAAAGAAGTGTCTTTTTGTATTTTCTTACGTAACAAAGGAGGAAAACAAAAATGAACACTAGAAACAAAAAACTGTCTGATTATTTTCCATCGATCAGACTAAGAACAGATTTGGTTAATGAAATCTCATCTGATCCTGCGCTCAGCATTACATTTAATTCCTGGAGCACTGAGCATCAGAACGAATTTCTTGACATCCTAACAGGAAACATAGGTGTAAAAATGCTCTATGACAGCTATTTCAAGGAAATTCTGGATCCCGAATCATCACCTGAGAGATTATCAAATCTGCTATCTGTATTGCTTGGCAAAAAAGTCAAAGTGAAATATGCCCTTCCAAACGACTCTTCACGTCTTGGCGATGAGATGTCGCTTGTAATCACTGATATAGTTGTAGAGCTTGAAGACGGAAGCATTGCAAATGTTGAAGTGCAGAAAATTGGTTATGCTTTTCTTGGAGAAAGAGCCGCTTGCTATTCAGCAGATTTACTGCTTCGTCAGTACAAGAGACTTCGTGATGAAAAAAAGAAGCATTTCAGTTATAAAGATATCGGACAAGTCTACACCATTGTCTTTCTGGAGAGTAGCCCCACCATTTTCAAACAATATCCGGACACTTATATTCATAATTTTGGATATACTTCTGACAGCGGTATAAAACTGAATATGCTACAAAATTATGCTTTCATCCCGATTGATATTTTTCTTGAAAAACTCCATAATGAAGGTATAAATAGTGAGCTTGACGCATGGCTTACATTCCTTTCTTGTGATGAACCCGAATACATCATCAGACTTATTGAGGAATATCCTCGATTCAAGGAGATGTATGCTGACCTTTATGAGATGTGTAAAAACGTCGCGGAGGTGATGAGTATGTTTTCAAAGGAATTAAAAATACTTGATGACAATACTGTAAAGTATATGATAGACGAACTACAGGAACAACTTGATGATGCCAACAGAGCACTCTCTGAAAAGGACGCCGCTCTTGCTGACAAAGATGCTGCTCTTGCTGACAAAGATGCTGAGATTAGACGACTCAAAGCAATACTGGACACGAGCCAAAACCAGCATTCAATAAGATAAGGCCCTTGGGATCAAGGGCCTTATCTAGTGCAACAACTATCAACAACACAATCACATTTGTCAATATTCTCGATATTTTCTTAATCTAATGGCTTGCAATATTCACAAGCCCTATATCCCTTTTTGATAAAGACATCTTTTGAAGAACTTACTATCTTGTAATCTTCATTCATTCTGATAACCATAGAACAATCTGGCTTATGATATACCTTAGTAGATGTATTTCCTACATATCGTACCTTATCTACCTGTTCAACCTCTTCTAATATTTCTTCATCCTCATCCTTTAAATCACTTGTATCAGAGTCAAGTTGTTCATTCATACGTATCGTTGCACTTATAGCCTCTACATAGTCTGACAATGAATGTATACCATCTCCTGTTTCGGGATTTATCTTATCCTCACATAACTCAATAATAAATTGTTCGTCACTTTCATAAGATAATAGTCTTTCTTCATAGTCTTTAACATTATCTACGTACTGTTGAACTTGCATTTTCAAAAGATATATATAAAATAGCAGGCAGCATATAACTACACCTAAAAATTGCAATCACAACCCTATTGGGACAAACATATTGTTTTCCGCACGATAAACACTTCCTAGTTGTTCTATCAATTTGTCCACCGCATTTTTTACAATATGTTATGCTAACATTCTCTACTATAATATCTTCTGCCTCTGTTATATATTTCCCATAAGTATTAAGATAGTCCGAAACATTATCCTTATTTTCCCCTAATTTACTTAGTGACATCAAAAAGCCTAATATCAGTCCTAAAGTATAAGCAATAAATGAATCTGGAAGAAAAATAGCGATCAACAAGAAAATCAATATATTCAACGATAACGATATGATTATAGTAAATAAAAATTTTTGATATATCGAATTATCAACTCTATAGCCATTTCTTTTTACCTTTTTAGTATAGGGTATAGAGAAAAACAGAGTGATAAAGAATTGATTTGCTATAAATATTTCTACGACCATTCCTAATATGAATAATCCTGACAGAACAAAAAATCCGACAATATAATATACTTGGTAGATAATCCTGCTTCCGGCATAACAATCCCTCCACTAAGAAATCCAATATCATATCCTTAAACAATTGTATCATTCAATGATTAAGAGATTTTTAAATAAAAATAAAACAATTCATAATAACCATACTGGAAGAACGCAGCAGAAGATGGGGTGAGGCGGAGACAGAAAACTGTCCGGGGGACAGTTTTCCCGCCGAACCGACCGACGAGGTGCTCTGCACCGAGGAGACCTTGAACCCTGGGTTCAAGGGACTCCTCGGTGTGAATAAAAAAGAACCGGCTCAAAATTGAGTCGGTTCTTTTTTATTCCTGCAGAAGATGGGACTTGAACCCACACGCCTTGCGGCACAGGAACCTAAATCCTGCATGTCTGCCAATTCCATCACTTCTGCCAACTGTTTTAATATACAGTTTTTTATACCACACGTCAATGACGTGATTTATTTTATGCCGAGTGCATCTGCCGCGAACTCAGCCTCTTTCTGTGTGTATCTCTGAGAACCTGTAGTCAGCAAATATACAATCTGCTTCTTAGTGTAATCAGGATAGATCTCCAGGAGTTCCTCTGCTGCCAGCATAGCCTGTGTATACCAGTCCACGAAATCATTTTCTTCCATATAGTCAAGAGCGTGACTGACCTCAGCTTCTGTATACTTCGCATCCTCTCCTTCTGATAAAAGCTCCATCAGAGTGCTTCTGGAAAAGCTGTATAAATTCAGATAAAATCTTGCATCCTCCACTGCCCTGCACTCATTTACCGTGAGGTCACCATACTGCGGAACGGATCCGTCCGAAGCCTCAGAAGGTGCAGCTGCCGTAGGTGCTTCCTCCTCTATAATGGTCTCAATGTCCTGATTGGTAGCAACATCAGGAAGCTCTACCGGTTCATCATAATCCAAGTCAGAATCATCCGTTTTATCATAAAAATTACTGATAGTTGCAGGCTCCTGTTTCTTATTGGAAGCAACAAGGCGTTCCTTTGCGTAGCTGATGCCTAGAACGCTAAGCATAACGCCGAGTCCCACAAACAAAATCCCGAGCATTATTACAAGTCCAAGCGCAATCTTACTGTTAGTCTCTGCCGACTTTCTTCGCTTTGTTACCTCCGCTTCAATGGTAACGCATTTTAATGGTGTATCGGCCTTAGGGAGCGCGCTGACAATTGATCCGCAATAATAACACTTTGCTATTTTCTCTCCCTCCTCCTGATATACATTCGCATCACACTGAGGACATTTCCCAACAAAAATCTTTGACATAACATTCCCTCCGTAAAACATACATAAAACAATAGATATCCCCATATATCTGCTATGGTTATGATACATTTTCACAGGCAAAAATACAATTATTTCTCTTATACTATCTATACAGATTAGTCATGAAAAAAGTTGCAATTCTGATATTGTTATATGCTATACTCTGAAAGACTGATAAATGCTTATTGGAGGCTACATGAGCAACAAATTTGTTTTTACAATTAAATCACTATCTGCCCGGATAATCTCGGCAGCAATAATTACGGTGGTAGCAGTTTCATCAGCACTGACCTCTCCTATGCCCGTACACGCTGAATCCATCGTAACCTATCAGGTTACAGGAACCTACGAGCAGACAAGTGCGCGTAATATGCTGAAGGCAATCAATGATTTCAGGACCGGTTCCGAGGCATGGGCATGGAATGAAAGCAACACTCAGAAAGTTTGGTACACCGGTCTTTCTAACCTAGTGTATGATTATGATCTTGAGAAAACTGCTATGCAAAGAGCCATGGAGATATCCGTTTTATTTGAGCACACAAGGCCAAATGGTAGTCAATGCTTTTCTGCATACAGCCAATATATGTCTGCGGGCGAGAACATAGCCTACGGCTATAGTACGGCTGATGCAGTATTCCGAGCATGGCAGGAGACAGATGATCCTTACGAAGGACAGGGACACCGCCGAAATATGTTGGGACAAGGATTTACCTGCGTAGCTGTCGGTCATGTCATCCGAAACGGCACCCATTACTGGGTTCAGGAGTTCAGAAGTCCCACAGTATCCACAGCTGCTACCCCCGCTACCAACAGTACACAGGCCGTAAATGTGGATTGCCTTTCATCAAAAATAAAAAGCGGAACTTCCGTCTCACGTATAAGTCTGGACTATGGCGAAACTTACGATCTGTCCAAGGTTCAGGAGGCTGTTTTCTATGAATCGGTATATCGTCCCATTCAGACTAAGCCCATCAGCAGCTTTTCCGTTTCAGACAGCTCCCTTATTGAAATTGACAAGTCGACTCTTAAAGGAAAAAAAGCAGGCTCAGCAACCATAGATGGTTTCCTTTCTAACGGAAGCCGTTTTTCAATACCTGTTACAGTTAATCCCGTGAATATGTACTTTGTCGATAGTGAATCAATTCCTGCGCAAACTGCCACCGGAAGCGCTGTGACACCCGATGTGTCTCTGACCTATAATGGAACACCTTTAGTAAACGGCGTTGACTACACTGTTTCCTACTCGAACAATGTTAAGCCCGGCTATGCCTATGCAATAGTAACCGGAAAGGGCAATTTCACCGGTACCAAACAGTTTATGTTTTATATAATGAAAAGTTCGAAGAATGAAAACTCTGGGAAAGAAAGCTCCGAAAAGGCTCCGAGAAAAATAAAGACCTTTTCTCTTTCCAAAGGAAAACGCAGCATCTCCGTAAGCTGGGACAAGGTATCCGGCGCCAGCAAATATGAAATTCAGTATGCTACAAACAAGAAGTTTTCAGATGCAAAAACGAAAACCTTTGCAGGAAGCAAAAGCTCTGCAAAGATCAAAAAGCTTAAGTCCGGAAAAAAATACTTCGTCCGCATCCGATGCTATAAAAATGTCGGCAGCGAAAGAATCTACTCCGGATGGAGTAAAACAAAGAAGATCAAAGTGAAATAATAGATTTGAACAACCCTTGGCGCTATGTGTGTTTCGCATAGCGCTCTTATTTACTTTAATTTCGCTTTCCTCTATAATATTCCCTCAGGGGGAATTTTATTAAGGGGAATTAATGGTATGAAAAAAATGTCACAACGTCACTTGGGCCTGATACTCATCATGGCCTTCTTTAGCTTGTCTGCTATGTTTTTTTCCAAACAAAGCAAAAGCTGCAAATGATGGTAGAAACATCTACTGGATCGATGCCACAGAAAACAGCATCACAGTAGACTGGACCGAAGCTGCCGATTACGAATACAAGAGGAAAAGAGCTGAACACCCAAGCGGTTATTTCGATTATTTTGATGTAGTCATTTATGATCCGGATGACGGAAAATCGCACGCTTTTAATGGTCCCGGAAGTGGTGCTGTAAGAGTTGGTGGTTCTACAAGACAGTACACATTTACAGGTCTACAGTCTGATAAAAACTACTATGTAAATGTCGAATACTACTTTAGATACGCACCCGGCAGTCCGTCATATTCTATGAGCAATATTACTCTCGGAAGAGTTTGCACTTCCACAAAGCCGAAGGAACTTCCTGTTCTCGGCGCTACGGGAACAACCGCTACGGTGGATTACCGAAGTCTTATAAAGGAACTGAAGAATGAACTTCAGGACAAGACAAGACCCAGCATCACCTATTATCTGGGCTACGGCGACCAGGCAAACGGAAAAGATAATGCCTTAAAAGCCGCAAAGGCAATGATTGGAAAAAAGACGCATCGTCTGAACGATTCCCAGGGTAACTACATGCTGAGAGGTCTTACTCCGGACCATACTTATACCGTTGTAATCGGAGCAAAGATTAGTTATACCGACGGAAAAACAGGTAAAATAATGCTTCGCTATTTTCAGAGCGATGCTGTAACCACCACCGGGGAGGATGATAGCACAAAATATCAGAAAGCAGAGTATGTCCCGCTCGATACATCAACCTATGATTCTGCCGGATATAATAAGTATTTGATAAGCTCATCCTATAGTGGCGCAACTATATGGATGAATCCTACCGTAACGGAAAACTCTATTACCGTAGACTGGTCATCAAATAGTGATGAAAGCACTGTAATAAGTCCCGCAAAGGGTCAGAGCAATATACAGCTAATGTGCGTTGAATGCGAAAATTATGATCCCGTCGCTGACAGACGTCAGTATGGTTACCAGTCTAATTACGGACCAAATTTCAGAGAGGCCATGAAAAAAATCGAATCCTCTCCGATAAAAGTCAAAAACGGAGACACAAGTTATACCTTTACAGATTTGAAAAACAACACTACATAGTTCCGGGGAAAGTGCTCTCGGTAAATACAGCCTTGTCTCCGTAAGCTTCTCCGAGTTCCTTTATAGCATCTTCAGCATTGTTGTCCACTGTATAGGTCACTGAAACCATATTTGTTCCGGCACACTCTCCGGTATAAACAAATGTTGTAACAGGGCCACCACCGTTTACTTCGAACTTATCGCGATTGTATCTTACTCTCCAGCCGTATCCGCTTGTATAAACGAAATCCTCACCTCTTGCTGCCCTTACATAATTGGCTGCATCAAAGGTGTACGGATCCTCACCCTGCAAAGGCTCAAATACAAGCTCAAGTCCATCCTCAAAAGAGCCTTTTACCATACCGTTTTCACTGGAATCAACCTTAAATTCATCTGTTATGGTATCATTGCTTCCGATATGGAATGTAACAACTCCGTCGCCCTGCTCATATTCCATGTAGTTGCTTGTCATAACCTCGCCATCCTCGATGGAACCTGTGCCATCACCGCGAAATACATAGAAATATGTCTTATCCGGATTCTCTGCCTCTGCAGCGTAATTAACATATACGCCCTCGGTAAAGTATCCGTCTGCCTGTGCGTCGCTTACTGCATTTGCACTCTCATCAGCAGCGTCGTTTTTTGCAAGATCAGTCTCTTCTGCATCTTCCAGTGTTTTAACATAGCCGGCATTTCCTGAAGCAGCCTTCGGAGCCTCATCCTCTGCAATCTCAGTCACGTCTGCCTGCGAATTTCCGCAGCCAACCATAACTCCTGCCATCATCAATGTGATAGCTGCAACACCAATTACCTTTGAAACCTTATTTGTTTTCATAAAAATTCTCCCCCTCAAGATGAATTTTTTTTATTTACAGTTGTGATTTTATCAACTGCACTATCACAGTTTTATCACACACCGTCCTACAAAAGGTCGTCAAGATATCCTTCGGTTGCACTCGCCCAGGTATAGGAGTTCATATACTCCCCTCTGAAGCTGTCAATTGCTGCTTTGTCTTTATCCAGAAACCGGTACAGGTCGCAGTCGATTTTTTCAGGTACTATTCGCATAAGCCCGGGCTGCGTTTCAAAGATGTCCGATATATTGTACTCCTCTAAAGTATCCTTGAGGCTTCTTATAATCGTGTCAAAGTACTTCTGCTTAGCCCTGTCGTAGTCGTCATCCTCCCATAGGATGTAGAACAAATCCTTACGGGAGACGAATTGTCCGCGGCGATCTACGAGACATGCAAGGAGCTCTTTTGCCTTAGATCTCTTAAAAGCCACCGGTTTATCATCGACCAGAATATTAAAAAATCCGAAAGTCTCAACCTTGATTTTCGAAGGTTTACTCTCGCTGTCTTTGGCGGTCGCTACTGTCGCAGACGGTCCCAGCGCATACTCAATCTCGGAGAGAAGTCTGTCATATCCGATGGGCTTAAGAAGATACCCCGACGCATGCATGGCATACGCATCAACAGCATATTCGGAATATCCCGTCAGAAAAATAATTTTGATATTGGGGCATCTGTCCTTAATATTGGTTGCAAGCTCGAGTCCGCCCATTTCAGGCATATCTATGTCAAGAAGCGCCAGATCAGCATTGTCGGACTCAAGATATTTCAGTGCGTCCAGCGCATTGGAAAAGGCTTCCACATCATCGAATTTTTTTGTTTTTTTAACAAGTGACACCGTCCTTGAAAGGATCAGCTCCTCATCATCTACACATATTGCTTTCATAAATTTTCCTTTAAAGCCGGTATCTTTATAGTGACGGATGTTCCTTCGTCGATCACGCTGTCAATTACAAAGGTTCCTCCCGTCATGTCTATGATACGGTCGCGGACATTTTTTACTCCTATATGATCTCCGTTCATGCTATCTTCAATCATCTTGTCCACGTCAAATCCCTTGCCGTTATCGCGAATAGAGATGACATGGAAATCATCCTCACGATAGGTGCTGACGGAAACCCAACCATGTTTTTTTCCTCTTACTCCATGGCGGATGGCATTTTCCACCATCGGCTGAATCGTCAAGGGCGGAACCAGGAAGTCATCATCCTCTATCTCATAATCTATTCTGATTGAAGGGAAACGCACTTCCTCAATATCTGAATAAATCTTTGTGTGCTCTATCTCTTTTTTCACAGGAATGAGCGATTCCTGATTGAGAGAGTTGATGTTCTGCCTCAGGTACATCGCAAATTCCTCAATGACCTTCGAAGCTCTCTCCGGATCAATCTCCGTCAGTGCCTGTATGGTTGAGAGTGTGTTAAATAAAAAGTGCGGCTGTATCTGGGACATCATGATTTTGATTCTCTGCTCGGCTTTAAGAGAATTTTCATGCTCACGCACAAACTGGAGATGCAGCCAGATATAGAAAAATACGGTACTCTCAGTCATCGCCACCGTCAAAAAGGATATTTTGGGGCCAAAGCCCAGCGAAAGATCCATTGCAACGGCAATTGCAACATTTACGGAAATGATAATCGGTACGATACTCTCTCTGTGCCTGATTCCACGATATCTTATCAGGGTTCCTGCCACGAACCAAAGCACCATAAAGAAACTCACCACAAAAATAATGTAATTCAGCGGTCCTCTGTGCCAATGCCCTGCACTGTCATAGAAGAACACCCAGGGCACAAAAAGGCTGGATAAGCATAAAGCCGCATTTGCAACAATGAGAATCTTCAGCAGCTTTAATCCTTTTTCATTTCCTGTAAGTTTTATAAAGTGATACAGCACTATTGTGCGCATAATATAACCGGCCGCCGATATCAGTGTATTCCATAGTCCCGGCGCACTCCTATAAAGCACCTCTCCATAAGCCTCGCTGATTTGCGGTTCAATAAGCAAAAATGTCACAAGCCCTAAGATTGTATAAAGACTGATCCTATGCCCTCTTTTTATATATGGATCAGCCAGCACCGCCAAAAACACCCCGAGAAGTTGCAATATAAGTGTCATATTGAGTGCCACAAGAATCTGTATGTTGGAATCTGTAGTCAAATAGTTGTCCTTCCTAATGTATGTGTTTGAGTATCAGCATCAGTTCTGAGCTTTCATAGTTCTATTATTGATAAACCCTTGATATATCTGGAAACCTTCCAAACACCATTTTACAACACCATATACAGTATCACTAGCTGTCCTACAAAAGGTCGTCACATATTTTTTATGTTATTGTGATCATGCCATGATATTTGGATTTCCGACTTTTTCTGGGTATTCCCCATTGTTCTCTAAACCAAGATATCTCTATTTTTCACTTTTTCTTGGTATTCCCGAATCTTCCTCATGCCAAGATATTTCCATTTTTAATAATATCTTGGTAATGCCAACTATTTTCCATACCAAGATTTTTCAGTTCTTCAAGTTATCTTGGTAGTATTATAAAATTGCCGAGCCCAAATATGCTTGATTATATGAAAATCTTGGCATTCAGGCGTTCTCGATGTACCCATATTATCTTAGTTTTACAAATATCTTGGCATCCCAAACAAATCTCATAAATTTCAATAGGCTCACAACAAACACTGTGATTCTCTGCCGACTTATTGTTCAATTTTTCCTGCCTAACAATAAATCTATCGCTTGCCATAATACTTGTTGTAAACATTCCTTTCTGTTACAACAAATTCAGTCCTTGCCTTCATTATTGTTGTATGCACGCCTTTCAATAAAACTTTCAATAAAAAACAGGACGCAATATAGGAATATCAAGATTCCTACTTGCGTCCCGCCATGTCTTCACCATAGCTCTTATTCTAGTGAATCTGCCCCACATTACTCACCATCCAGTACGGATTTATTCTCATCTATATATTCAGCAGAATCCACGTCGCCTTCATAAGGCAGATTCACTGTCTCGGCATCGGTGTCCTTAGTATACGGAAGATTTGTCGCACCCTCACCGGTTGAATCGCTATCACCGGCTGAATCCCCATCCTCTTCAGTAATCTCATATCCGGTTTCATCATTATAATTCGGATAGCTAAGCTTGCCGTAATTGCTAATCGGAAGATCCATCCTGGGCACATATATGCCATCTTCGCCAAAGGGCTGTACCATCAGAATGTCCAGGAACTTATTTTCATTTAAAAACTTGACTGAAACAACTACTCCTTCTCCATTATCAGCACCTGTACCTACCGTAACAAGTGAATCATCATCCGAGAGATTCAGTAGATATCTCGCAGCTTCCGCCGGATCAAACAGCTTTGCGTAGAGCCCATCCTTGTCTTCCTTTGCATTTTGATTAAGATATTCTCCGAATCCGTTCTTCACATAATCGATGTACTCATTATCGACACTGTTCAAATAGTAAGCATTTTGGAAGTCCTTGAAGGATGAAATCTCATAGTAGATGTCCATATGCTCTTCGACTACTTTGTAGTCTCCGTTCTCATCTTCCGCAATCTTAATCTTTTCTATCCAGACATAAACATGGGGCTCGGAATCTGTCGCCAGATAGTGAAACTCCGCCTCGGTCTTGGAATCATCTGTGAAATAGCATGTGGAAAAAGCACTCTTACCAAGCGTGGAAACCAAAGGCCAGGGACTTGACCAGCCAAAGGTGGCACCATCATCTTCTTTAGAAAGCAGGCCTTCCCTTATTAGTTTTTGCTGAACAGATTCCGATGAAAAGCTGATGATCTTATCTGCATCTCTTGCAATAAAAGCGTCGGCCCAATTCTTGAGTAATCTGTCCTTCGCATCATTTATAGAATCAAAATCGGCTGTACTCCCTGTCACTGAATCAGCTTCATTTTCGGATTCGGAATTCTCACTTACATCGGCTCCGGCCATAGCGACATCGCTCTCAGCAGCACTTGTCAGAAAGCAAGTCGAAAGCGCTCCGCTAACTACAACCAGAAGAAGAATAAGCCAGAAGGTCGGCTTTTTATAATTGAATATCTGCTTAACTCTCGTGCCAACTCCAACCTCGCCGAAAGCAAGCGGATAAGCAAGCACCATCCTCTGATGCGTACTGCAAAGAAGAAGCGCATTCGCATAGGATTTCTTCTCATCGAGTGACATGCGGCTAATAACCTTCTCATCGCAGGCAAGCTCAATGTCCTTGCAGAACAGAATATAGGAAATCCACACCAGCGGATTGAACCAGTGAATCGCAAGAAGAAGGAATCCAAACTGCTTGCGGAGATGGTCTCCTCTTCTGATATGTGCTCTCTCATGTGCGATAACATTTCTTGTGGTCTCGCCGTCAAGCCCCGAAGGCAGATATATTGCGGGACGAACTATTCCCAATATAAACGGAGTATCGATTTCGTCGCAGATATATGCTCTGTCCACGCCCTCCATTTTTATAGATGCGCTCGTCTTCTTTTTTATAGAAACAAAACTGAACACCGCATAGCCAATAACAAGAAGCATTCCGATCAGCCAGATCATCTGAAGTCTTATGAAAAGCTCATTCCACAAAAGACTCCCCGAAGTGCCTGTGCTTCCTATACTTGTAGTTGTAATTTCCTCAGCCGGAAGATATTCTTTCACAGTTTCCTCAGCCGTGCCTGCAGCATCATCACTGCCAACATCTCCATCAGCCTGAAAAACATGGGTTGTAACTTCTGTCCTATAACTTGTACTCCTTCCGCCATCGGCATAGGACTCAATCACATTACCTATATCCGGCAAAAATCCGATCTTCGACTCAATCTGAAATGGTATAACAAGCCTCAGCGCAACTATCGCCCAAAGCACTCCCATAAACCATTTAGGCGCCTTCTTAAGCGGAATCCTTACAAGAATTACTGCCAGCATCAAAAAAACTGCAGCCGTGCTCATCCCTACTATCCTGATAAATATTGTCCCCATACACACTTCTCCTCTAGCCCAAGTTTAATGCCAATCGCAAACTTCTTTAAGTCACTATCAGCCCTTCGCATCGTCGATTATTTTCTTTATCTCATCAATCTCTTTTTTAGAAAGCTTCTGTCTCGATGTGAAAGCGGCCAGAAACGCAGGGAGCAATCCCCCAAAAGTCTCTTCCACAGGCTCCTTCTCCCAGATAAGCTCTGCAAACTGCATCTGAACTTCCCCTAATTCTACAGCCATGATTCCCTCCTTTATGTAAGTCTATTCTCAATCGACCTCACATTTATAGTCTATTCGCGGTAGACCGCGTTGTCAACCATTTTTCACAAAACTTTTTATCGATATTTAATGCTCAGTTTATCATAGGTTTATCAGCTTGGTGGATAATTATAATATGCAGATATTGTCGAATCTTTTAAGGGAAAATGGTGAGCGAAATGAAACCAACCAATACGAAAAAATCCGCATCCATGCTCCAGAAAAATCTGTCTCCGCTAAATGTGTGGGCCATCTCCTTTGGCTGCGCTGTCGGCTGGGGTGCCTTCATGATGCCGGGAACAACTTTCCTTCCCATAGCCGGACCTCTCGGTACGGTCATAAGCATGCTAATCAGCGCTGCAATTATGCTGATAATAGGCGTCAATTATCATTTCATGATAAACCACTCACCTGATGCAGGCGGAGCCTTTACCTATGTTCGAACGAATCTTAGTTATGATCACGGATTTCTCTGCTCATGGTTTCTTGCGATTGTTTATATTTCAATCGCATGGGCAAATGCCACGGCACTCCCGCTGATCTTCAGATATTTCATGGGAAAAAAGTTTCAGTTCGGCTTCCATTATCAGATTGCAGGATACGATGTATATTTCGGCGAAGCTCTCCTGTCCATCTTTGCAATACTTCTAATAGGCGGAATTTGCTATGCCGGAAACAGAATTCCCGGTATTGTACAGACTGTCTGCGCCTTGATAATGATCGCGGGAATCATCATTTTTTTCATAGCTGCAGTTATTCATCTTTCGAAAAACGGCTTCAATATAGTGCCTTATTATCCCCCGGCAAAATACCGCTCCTTGGGATGATGAATATTATTGCGCTATCTCCATCGGCTTTTGTTGGCTTTGAGTCCATCTCACACGCCTCGGAGGAGTTCAATTTTTCAACTAAAAAATCTCTTCCGATTATTATTGTTTCTGTGTTACTCAGTGCTTTTTGTTATATTGCCCTTGCACTCGTTGCCGCATCCGCACCCAAAAAGCCATATGGGGACTGGTTTTCATATATAAATAACCTTAGCAGATTCACCGGAGTCAATAGTATTCCTGTTTTTAATTCGGTAGAAACAATCCTTGGAAAAAGTGGTATCAGATTTCTCATTCTTACAATAGTAGGGGCATTGTTCACAGGAATCCTCGGCAACATGTTTGTACTCTCAAGGCTCATGATGTCCATGGACAGACAGAATATGCTTCCCTCCTGGTTCGGACATTCCGACAAAAAACACATTTCCAAGAATATTATTCCGTTTATCGTTCTTATTTCATTGCCTGTCCCATTCCTCGGAAGGAGTGTTATCGGCTGGATCGTGGATATAAGCTCAATAGGCGCCTCAATTGCGTATTTTTATATTTCACTGGTAGCTTTCAAAATATCAAAGGATGAGAAAAATTATATAGTTACAGCTACCGGCACAATCGGAATGCTTTGTTCCGTCTTTTTCTTTATGTACTTCATTATTCCCAGTTTTTCATCAGTATCAACTCTTTCCACGGAGTCCTACCTGATTCTTGTTATCTGGAGCGTCCTTGGTTTCATCTTTTTCCGCTACATCTGTCGAAAGGATGACGAGTGGCGATTCGGTAGTTCCACTGTTGTATGGATAATGTTTCTGTTTCTGATCTTCTTCACCACTTCGGTTTGGACAAGACAGATTACGGACACAGCCACAAATACTGTAGTGGAAAATCTCCAGGACTATCACAACCATGCTTTTGATCAAAACGGAATAAGTCAAACTCCGGAAGAAAAGGCACATCTTGATGCATTTCTTGATGAACAAATGACTATAATTAAAGTTTCACAGATGAAAGAAAGTACGATTGAAAATGATCTGATTATCATCACGCTTATCATCGTCTTCAGTTTATATGCCGGTTTAATCAACAGGCAGAAAAAGACGGCCGAGAACCTTGTAAAAACAAAGAACAAATTCCTGTCCCACATGTCACACGAAATTCGAACTCCCGTCAATTCCATCATGGGACTTGATGAGATGATTCTTCGCGAGACCTCTGATGACACTATTCGAAAGCAGGCTTCCGAAATACATGTTGCCGGCAATCTGGTAGTCTCTCTGGTCAATGATCTGCTTGATTTTTCTCTGATTGATTCGGGAAATCTGGAACTTGCAGAGACGGAATATGATTTTCCACAAATGGTCAACGAAACGATCAAATCCTCGAGACGTCTGGCTACAGCAAAGGGCCTGGCCTACGAGGTTCGGATAGATCAGGACATGCCGCGAAGGTTGTACGGTGATGTCGTCAGGCTACGCCAGATATATCAGAATCTTTTGTCAAATGCCGTAAAATATACCAATGAAGGAAAAATTGGTTTGCTTAGAGCCACTTACGTTCTTAAGACTTTTTGCTTCTATATTCACTCGCTTGAATTTTCTAATGCTCACGCAGATTTCTTCTATTGTGCATGCTCGATATAATCGCTTTTTCAAAGCTCGTTATCTCGCATGCACTTAAAATCTGCTATGTGAGCATAAGAAAATTCAAAGCTCAGAATAAATTGCAAAAGAGTCTTAAGAACGTTAGTGGCTTTCGCAAACAGTTTTGAGTTTTGTCCCACGCATGAATTAAAGAAAACAAAGAGCCTGATGAATGTTCTGAGCCAATTGACGGTGAAAATGAGCATATGGTCTCGGCCCGGAGCCATCGGGCTGCATGGGGGCCAAGGCCATTGGAGGCGGAGCATGCCATGAAATATAAAATCCCGCCAGCGCTGATGAGAACGGCTGAGCGGGATTCTTATTTACTGTGTGAAGTTTTTAATTGTGCGGGTGATCCGTGATGAGGCTTTCGAGGGTTTCGAATATTATGTCGGGTTCAACGGGTTTACTAAGGTGGGCGTTGAGGCCTGCCTGGAGGCTTCGCTGCACGTCCTCGTCAAAGGCGTTGGCGGTCAGGGCGATGATCGGGATCTTCTTGGCATCGTCCCTGTCAAGAGCTCTTATCGCAGCCGCTGCGGTGAGTCCGTCCATCTCGGGCATTCTCATGTCCATCAAAATTGCGTCATAGTACCACTCGGGGTGGGATTCAAAGAACTCGACCGCAATTTTCCCGTTCTCGGCATAGTCGACTTCAATCTTCCTCATGTCAAGAACCTTCATCATAATCCTGGCATTAACCATTATATCCTCGGCCAGAAGAACCCGTCGTCCCTCAAGCTTAACCTTGTCTATGCGGGCTGAGTTTTCCATATTCTTCTTGACCAGTGCTTCCTTGAACTGATCAAGAAGAAAGACTGAATTAAGCGGTTTTGAGATAAAGCTGTCAACGCCTGATTCCAATGCCTCATGAAGTACATCATCCCACTGGAAGGAGGTCAGGATGATTATCGCAGAATCATCACCGATTATCTCCCTTATCTTCTTTGTGGTCTCAATACCGTCCATCTGAGGCATCTTCCAGTCCATAAGAATAAGATTGTACAGTTCTCTCCTTGCATGGCGAAGCCTTACCATCTCCAAAGCTTCCTCACCTGAGTGTGCAATCTCCGAGGCTATTCCTACCTTCTCAAGCTCAAGCTTTGCATGTTCGCATGCAAAATCGTCATCATCAACAACAAGTACAACCATCTCATGCGGATTTATCTCATCTCCATCCTCAGCTGTGTCCACTCTGTCGGAGTCCATCAGAGTAACAGAGACAACAAACGTTGTACCTTCTCCCTTTTTGCTTGTGACCTCAATTTTACCGTTCATCATCTCGACGATATTCTTGGTTATTGCCATACCAAGGCCGGTACTGCCGTACTTGTTGGTACTGGAAGCATCTTCCTGTGCAAAGGGTTCAAAAATCTTCGGAATAAATTCCTCATCCATTCCGATTCCAGTATCCTTCATGGTGAAGGTCAGGGTTGATTTCCCGTCAAACCTTGCCGTTCGCTCGGTTACAAGACTCACCGTACCGTCCTTTGGTGTAAACTTAACCGCGTTGCCAAGGATATTTATGATGACCTGCTTCAGCTTCATGTCATCGCCGATATAGTATTTATCAACATCTCCGACTATCTTGCTCTCAAACCTAAGTCCCTTGTCGTTGCACTGACTTCCGATAATCGTATTGATCTGCTCCAATAATTTAATGAATGAAAATTCCTCATTTTTCATCGTCATACGTCCCGACTCGATCCTGGACATATCAAGAATGTCATTTATTATCTTAAGCAGATGATTCGCGGAGCTTTCAATCTGCTCAAGGTAATCCTTGGTTTTTTCAGAGATATCGGGGTCGCTCAGGGCAATCCTGTCGAGCCCTATGATGGCATTCATGGGCGTTCTGATCTCATGACTCATATTTGACAGGAAAACAGTTTTCGCTTTACTTGCTTCCTCAGCAACCTGTAGCGCATCACTAAGAGCCTGGCTCTGATCGAGGGATCTTCTCATCTCCATATCAACGTCGGTAAATCCCACTCCAATAGAATGAACGATGTGATCGTCCCTGTCTTCAGCCCTTCGAACACCTGCTATTCTAAGCATCTCGTAGGACTCAACTCCGTTTCTGGAAACCAGATATCTGAAAGCTATTATCGGTTCGCTTTCAAGATTTTTCCTAATAACCTCAGGTGATATAAATTCAAGGAATCCGGGCCTGTAGCTCTCAGCAACATAATCATTCGCATACTTTGTAAAGGTCTCGCTGAAAATAAAGTGCTCTCCTTCACCAAGGCCATTTTTTATATTTGAATGCTCTCTGAAGCAGACGCCTTCATCCTTGTCCAGATTTACATAATAGACACTTCTGTAATCCGCAGCCAGAGCCGTGATCATGCTGTTTGCACGTCTCTGTGCATGATCCATATATTCACTTATATGACCGCGAACCTCGTGGATTTTTTCACTGATTTCCTTGATATCATCGATGGCATCGGTGCTTGCTTTTTTCTTTTCAGGTTCTATCACTACAGGCTCCGAAACTGTCTTATCCGTTTGAGTCTGAAGCTCACGAGTAATGTCATCAATATCGGAAGCAAGATCATTTATCTCAACGCTTAGCTCTCCAAAGCGCTTCCTTACTCTTCCCATGGCAAAGGCAACAAGCGCAATACCGACAATCAATGATGAGACAATATTTATCATGGTGACCCTTGCATATTTTGCAAGCTCGTCATCATACCACTTTGCAGAAAAGTCCACAGCAACTATACAGGCAACTTTTCCCTCCGAATTAAATACCGGACTGTAAGCACTGTAAAAAGTGCCCCATTCATCGGTATATGGTTGTTCATCTACCATAGGGGTTCCAAGACTCGCCTCGTATAGGGCATCGGTGTATACAACCTCCGCTCCGAAAGGCGCAGGATCAAGAATTGTGGGATCTATTGAAAACGTGAATTTGCCGTTTCCATCGTCATTGATGCAATAGATATATTTGAGCTCGATGCTGTCTCTGAAGGCACTCAGCCTTTCCATCTGGCTGTTGTACTCAGGAGTTCCTGTATCCGCCGGACTAATCGATTCCATGATATCTCCGTCGAGCAGTGCCGCAGCACTGTTGGCGATGTCCAGCATTCTCTCATTCAGGATCGTCTTAATCGATTCCCGGGATTGCCTCATCATAACATAACCCATCAGAGCATCTCCAATGAGCAAAATAGCTACCACTATTATTATAAGTTGCATTGTGAGGGTAATCTTTTTTTGTTTCATCGACACTCCTCTGCCCGCATAGTTACGACATCATAGTTTTATGATAATTCGATTTTATGGTATCACAATAACAATGACAATTCTATTAACTAGGTATTAAAAATGGCTTAAAAAAGGGATTTATGGATTCTATTTGACTATGTTTTGGTGTTAAAATGAAATTGAGAAAATGTTTCTGATATTTATATTTTTTTGATAAAAATTTTTGAAGGAATTTGCCGATGATCCCAGTTCCGTTTATGGCTTCAATAGCCCTCATGTCCGTCATTTTTGACGCAATAATTGTTATAGCCGAGCTGCTCTTCTTTCTTGTGCTTGTCAGATTTTTATTCTTCAGCGGAGATTTCAGGCAGTTCAGTATCTTCGCCAAGATAATCGAAATCATCTTCGTTATCATGGTGCTTCTTATTCTTGTTGCCCTTTTCCTGACGATGGCAAGGTTTGAATAGGATTGGAAGTACATTCTCAAGGCATCAGTTTTCCCATATAGCATCTGGCAAGATATATCAGGCACAGATGAAGCGGATAGAATGCATAGAAAGCATACTTGAAGCGTCTTGTTATTGTGCCCGGACGGCCGCTGTATAGCATGATCAAAAGAAAAGCCGGAAGGCTCCACGCCTCTCCTCCCATATTCATGAAAAACAGATATCCTATGATACAGGATATTTTCCTGCTCCTTCTAAAGACATAGAAGATTCCGATGAGGCAAACTCCCCACCACCTGTAATCCGACTGAATTACCTGCGTCAGAATGCAGCCTGCTGCCAAAGGCGCCAGGTACAGAAGTACATGAAAAGGACTTGCCGCAGAAACTCCAAAGGGTGAAGTCGGATCTTCTTCAAAAATCATATCTTCCACGTATTTCATCATCCAAATCGATATCAGCCCAACAAACAGTGTAAAAAACACATTGCACTTGGTAAGAATTATCTCTCTGTTTGCGTTAAAAACCGCTACAAGATCAAGTGAAAAAACATCCTGTTTTATCTTCACTGCATAATCGAAAAACGGCTCAGAAATGATTCCGAATATAGCAAGATTACGCAGATATTTCGGCACACTCCTGGTGTGAGCAAGTCCCTGCGTGAGCATAAAACAATAGATGGGAAAAGCCTGCCTTCCCACATGTCTTATCCAGTAATATATCTCCGCATTATGATCAAAATCACCGCCAAAAGGGTAGAATCCACCCTTAATAAGATACAGTAAAATTCCGGCTCCAATGTGATCTATAAGCATTGTGATAACCGCTACAATTTTCAGAGTACTCGCATCAAACCTGGGAAGCGCTTCTGCAAGCTTCTCCAGTCTGTTATATAATTCATCCATTGATTATTATTTCCCCTGGGCAAAACCTTTATATCCATCTATTATATCAGAACTGCTGCCCTCCCTCAGAAATAATTCCACGTTTCCTCATTTGCATGTTGAAATCTACTTCACAGATATGTAATAATGTAAAAAGTTTAGGAAAACGTTTTTCTAAACATTTCTATTGTTTTTGGTGTTCGAAAAAAACTAACTAAACGAGGAGGGCTATCATGCCGGCATGGTTAAAAGACGCAGTATTTTATGAGATATATCCGCAATCCTTCAACGACACAAACGCTGACGGAATAGGCGATATTGAAGGAATTATTGAAAAACTTGATTATGTGAAAGGGCTTGGCTGTAACGCGATATGGCTTAATCCACTTTTCGATTCACCCTTCAAGGATGCGGGCTACGACGTGCGCGACTATAAGAAGGTCGCAGAGAGATATGGAACAAATGAGGACCTTGTCAGACTTTTTGATGAAGCTCATAAGAAGGGCATAAAGATTCTTCTTGATCTGGTTCCCGGACACACCTCCGAGGAGCACGAGTGGTTTAAGAAAAGCTGCGAGGCTGACAGAAACGAATATTCCGACAGGTACATCTGGACCGACGGAGCTTTTTGCGGAATCGCCGGTCACCCCTACATCGGCGGTGAGGCCGAGCGCGACGGCTGCTATATGCTTAACTTCTTCAAGTGTCAGCCTGCGCTCAACTACGGAGTGCTGAATATCACCGAAAAATGGCAGCTTCCCACAGATCATCCTTCCTGTATCGCAACACGAGAAGCCATCAAGGATGTAATGCGCTTCTGGCTGGATAAAGGCTGCGACGGTTTCCGCGTGGATATGGCTGACTCTCTTGTAAAAGAGGATGATGAAGTTAAAAGTGCGACCGGAGCTATCTGGACAAATATCAGAGCAATGCTGGATGCGGATTACCCTGAAGCAGCTCTTGTTTCCGAGTGGTGTAATCCCAAATGTGCCTTGAAATACGGTTTTCACGCAGATTTCTATCTTGATCATCACGGAAATGGCTACAATGTTCTCGTTCGTGACTGTGAGACAGAAGGCGGTGACCACAGCTACTTTAAGAAGGATGGCGGCGACGGACCGCAGCGATTCCTTGCGGACTACCTTCCCCGCTACGAGGGTTCCAAAGACTATGGCTACATAAGTTTTATCACCTGTAACCACGACACTCCCCGTGTCACCAAGGCACTGGATATTTCTGAAATAAAGCTTGCCTATGCATTTTTCTTCACAATGCCCGGCGTGCCTTTCCTATACTATGGTGATGAAATAGGTATGCGCTATCTAGCTGATGTTCGCACAAAGGAAGGCGGTTTTCACAGGACAGGCTCCCGCTCTCCCATGCAGTGGGATGCTTCCGCTAAAAACTTCGGCTTCTCAGAAGCTTCTTCCGAGAAGCTCTACATTCCACAGGATTCTTCTGCGGATGCACCTTCTCTTGCAGAAGCAGAAAGTGATCCCGACTCCATACTTCACACAGTAAGAAGTATCATCGCTCTTCGCCATGAATACGAGGACCTTCAGGCCGACGCACCTTTTGAAGTAGTCTATGCCAAAGAAGGCGAGCGGATTTTAGTTTATAAACGCGGAAATCTTCTTCTTGCAGTTAACCCTTCAGGTGAAGCTGTGAAGATTCCTGTTTCCGAGCTTGACTCTATTTCCTGCAGTAACCTCATCTACGGCATCGGTAAGGCCGATTTCTTAGAAGATGAGCTTGTTATTGGCGCCCAGAGCTTTGGCGTGTGGGAATAAGGTTATTGGGATAATTTTTCCAACCTGCTATTGACCTCTTTTTCAGAGTATATTCCTTAGCAGATGCACGTCAAGGCACGCAAGCTCTAAAGGCCTTGACATACATCTGCTAAGGAATAGATGTCACCTAAGAGGTCAATAGCATAGATTGCTGTCGCAATTGTCAAAAATGGCCATTATCTGTATAGGTTGCTTAAAGCCTATGCTTATTGGCAGTAATTCTTCAGATTATATTGGGTGAATATTATTTGCTGCCAGCATAATCCTTATTCATTATCCTAATACTATAAATCATCTTAATATCATTAATATATTTATGTTTTATCAAATATGATAAATCCATTTTACAGTTTTCCAAAAGTGGTTTTACTAATTATCAATATAATGAGCAAAATCAGGACCAATTCTGGGTATAATAGCACCACTGCACCTTATTACGTATATTCATGTGTGTTTATTTGTTCTTCAAACAAAAACCATAAATCCAAATTAGGAAAATAGATAAACAGATTTATCATAATCGAAATTTCGTCAAAAATATGAAGATTTGACTGAGATTTGGCCTGTAAATTTGGCTTATATATTCCCCCATATTTAATATGTAAATGAGAGAGCATTCCAGGCATTTTGGTATACCTTTTATGCACTTTTCTAGGGCTCTTCTGGATAACTTGTAAATGAGAGCATGTTTTTTTACATGTTGGTACCCATGATTTGAGAAAACAAGGATACCAACTCATTAAATATGCCTTCTCATTTACTTTTGGGTTTGAAAAACCGTTAAAATACGTCCAAAATGTATACCAAAACGCCAAAAAACATATTTTATTTTCTTCCGAGGTTACTTTCAAATTTTTCCTGATTTTTGACCATAGCGACAGCAATATCTGCCATTGACCTCTTGAGTGCCCAATATTCCTGAGAAGAGGTCATATTGCATTTTTGCAACACATGATACACAAAGAATTACTTCAGAACATAGTAAAAGGCTGTGTACCAAAAAAGTACAACAGCCTTCATAAATCAAATAATTATAGGATTCCCTTACTCTATTGTAAGAATATCAACAAATCCGGTTACCTCAAAGATCTCGCTGATCTCTTCACTAACATTCTTAATAACCATGCTGCCCTGCTTATTCATAACCTTCTGAGCTGACAGAAGAACTCTTAAACCAGCAGATGAAATATATTCAAGATCCTTGAAATCAAAAGTAAGTTTCTCGATGCCATCAAGATTCTTAACTTCATCATCAAGCTGCGGCGCAGTAGTGGTATCAAGTCTTCCTCCGAGTGCAATAACCAGATCGCTTCCGCTTGCTTCCTTATTTATTGTCATAGCAAAACTCTCCCTTCATAAAAGAAATTCTTGAATAAGTCATTATTCTATACTTCATTATTATACATCCATCATCGGTTTTTCAACACTAAAATTATTATAAAATGCTAATTATATCATTTTATTATTTGATAAGTTTTTTATTATAATCTTATGTCGCACGATTTATTCTCTTCTTCGAAGGAACAATTGCATTCTGCGGGCAAACAAGCAGGCAGAGATGGCATCCCACACACTTGCTTCCGTCAAGCTTGGGTTTTCTGTTCTCAAAAGAGATAGCCTGGTGACCACCGTCGTTGCAGGAAATCACGCATCTTCCACAGCCTATACACTTTTCGGACTCGAATCTAGGGAAAAGAACCGAATCCCTCTCAAGTACATCCGTGGTATCACTGACGCTGTCAAGGCCTGCACCGATTATATCCTTGACGGAATTTATGCCCATCTGGTTCAGATAATAATTGAGGCCATCCTTAAGCTCATCGATAATCCTATAGCCGTACTGCATAACCGCTGTGGTTATCTGTATTGAGCCTGCACCCATCAGGATGAATTCAAGAGCATCTCTCCAGGTCTCGATTCCTCCCATTCCGCTTATGTGAATGCCCTTAAGCATGGGATTCTGACCGATCTCTGATATGAATCTGAGCGCAATGGGCTTAACCGCATTGCCGCTGTACCCTCCAATCGCCGATTTTCCTTTGACTGCCGGGGCAGAAACAAAGGTATAAGGACTTACCCCGATTATACTCTTTATCGTATTTATGGCTGCTATGCCATCCGCTCCGCCGCGAAAAGCCGCTTCTGCTGCGGGGCTCATGGTTGCCACATTGGGAGTCAGCTTTGCAAGGACAGGAATATTGGCGCCTCTCTTTGCCGCAGCGGTGTATTTCTCAACCAGTTCCGGAATCTGCCCGATATCCGAACCAAGCCCGTCCTCCTGCATATTTGGACATGAAAAATTGAGCTCTATGGCATCCGCTCCGTTCTCCTCACAGAGCCTTGCCAGTGATTCCCACTCGTCCTCATCCTGTCCCATTATGGATGCCAGAATGAATTTCTTTGGATATCTCTCTTTCAGCCTTCTGAAAATCTCCATGTTCTCAGCAACACTGTGGTCCGATAACTGCTCAATATTCTTGAAGCCCACTATGCTTCCGTTATCCCCTGTAATCGCCGAGAATCTAGGTGAAGCCTCATGAATATCAAAAGAGCAGATAGTTTTAAAGCAGGCTCCTGCCCAACCGGCTTCGAAGGCTCTTGCACACATATCATAGGTCGATGCCACCACCGATGAAGACAATAGGAACGGATTCTCAATCGGGATTCCGCAGATGTCACACTGAAGACGTTTGTAATCCTCAGGCACATCAATCTCCGCCTCAGGTGCGACCACCTTATGTAAAGTCGACATAAGTCTCTGTATCGGAACCCTGCGGGAACTGATACAGGCATCTTCACAGTGTGCATCACACTTTGCACAAACATTATTCTCCGGAAGGTTTAGTGCTGCGATATCTGCATTGTCAAACCAAATATCAAAAAGCGCTTTCCCCGGATCCATCTTCTTACATGCCTTGGTGCACGGCGGATCTTTGCACAGCACACAGGCAAGCATGTCTTTTCGATTAATATAATTTTCCGGCAGCATAATTTTCCCCTCAATAACATTAATTCGTTATCTCAATTATACTACCGGACTTATATTCACATCTTTAAATCGTCACTATTTTATTTTTATTTTATATTTATCTCTTGGCCCAGGTTCTGGGTGATAAGAGAATCAGCATCGGCAACAGCTCAAGTCTTCCTGCCAGCATGTCAAACATAAGAACAATCTTGGACAGATCTGAATATGCGCTGAAGTTTCCTGTAGGGCCAACCATTCCGAGACCGGGACCGATGTTGTTAAGTGTAGCTGCCACCGCCGTGAAATTCGTTTCATAATCGAACTCATCAAAGGAAATGAGAAGGATTGAAATAATGAAAATCACAACATACATACTAAGGTAAGCGGATACCGACTTCACAACCGTCGAATCTATCGGATGCCCGTCCATATATACCTTCTTGACTGACTTCGGATGAACAATGTAGGTCAGCTCATTTTTCAGGGCTCTTATCAAGATGACGAATCTGGAGAGCTTGAAGCCACCGCCCGTTGAACCCGCACAGGCTCCAAGGAGCATCAGACACGCCAGAAGCGTCTTACAAAGCTGAGGCCACTGATTGAAATCCAGAGTTGCAAAACCTGTCGTCGTCATTACTGATGCCACAGTAAAAAGTGAGTGATGGAAGGATTCAAAGGGAGTTGCAGTCACACCGTTTCTATAAATCATGAATGCGATAAGTGAAGCGGATCCGAACATCAACGCCAGATAGAGCTTAACCTCATCACTTTTAATAGCTTCCTTCGGACGCAGCGTTATCAGATAGTAGTATACGTTGAAGTTGATACCGCACATTATCATGAATATGGTTATGACTATCTGCGATGCTGTTGAAAAATCGTTGGCGCCGCTGTTTGTAATACCGAAACCTCCGGTACCAACCGTAGCAAAGGTGGTTGTCATAGCCTGATACGGATTAAGTCCCGTGATCATAAGCAGAATAATCTGAGATACAGTAATACCGATGTAAATCAGGTAAAGAATCTTGGCTGTATCACGCACCCTCGGTACGATTTTTCCTACAGAGGGGCCCGGGCTCTCCGCCCTCATAAGGTGCATGCTATAGCCGCCTCCCATGGGCATGATAGCAAGGATGAATACCAACACACCCATACCGCCTACCCAGTGGGTGAAGGTGCGCCAGAACTGCACGCTATAGTACATCTCAACGCTTGTGAGAATCGTAGATCCGGTCGTTGTAAAACCTGAAATTGTCTCAAATACAGCATCCACATAGCTGTCGGTTACTCCCGAAAGGACAAAGGGAAGCCCGCCGATCATACTTATAAGAATCCAGGTCAGGGCTGTGGATACAAAGCCCTCTCTGGCATAAATTGCAACATTCTTCGGTTTGAAATGAGCGCCGATGGATCCGACTGCAAGGCACGTCATAATCAGTAAAAAGAACATGCGTGCGCAGCCGTACTCTTTATAAATGATCGCCACAATCAGCGGCAGCATCATGAGAATTCCGGTTATCTGCAAAACTCTTGAGAGCAGAAAACGGATCATCTTATAGTTCATACAAAATCACCTCTGTAATTATTTGTCGGATACGATGTCCGAAATATCCTGAAGTCCAAGCTGGCTGGTTATGATAACTACCGTATCTCCCGCCTCTATGACGCTTGAACCCTTAGGGGAGATGATCTCGCCTTTGCGGTTAATAAGAGCCACCAGGATACCCTTTTTCAAATGCATCTCTGAAAGAGGCTTGCCGATAACTGATGCCCCTTCCGTTACGAAGAACTCCAGCGCCTCAACCTTGCCGTCGTTCATCTTATAGAGTGCCTCTATGTTATTACTACCCATGGAATTACTCATTCCGCGGACATACTGGACAATTCTCTGCGCAGTGATGTTCTTGGGATAGATAACACTTCCGATCTGAAGTGAGCCGATAATCTCACCGTAATTAACTCTGTGAACCTTGGTAATAAGCTTAGCCTTGGGATTCACGCTCTTTACATACATAGAAAGCATGATGTTCTCTTCATCGAGATTGGTCATGGCGACGAAGGATTCCGTTCCGACGAGGCCCTCTTCCATCAGCGCATCCTTGTCGGTTCCATCGGCATTTATTATGAGCGCCTGCGGAACCAGATCAGAGAGCTTCTTACATCTCTCAAGGCTCTTATCGAATATCTTTACATCGATTCCGAAGGAAATCAGCTGCTGTGCGAGGTAATATGATGTCGCACCTCCGCCGATGATCATGCAGGAATGTACTCTAGCGGTGGGCATTCCTATTTTTCTGAAAAATTCGGCGATACTTCTCGATGCACCAACGATTGTAAGCTCGTCGTTCGCTCTAAGAACAAAGTCTCCGTTCGGGATGAAAACCTCGTCCGCACGGGATACAACCGCAATCAGCACTTTACTCTTAATCTCAGACTGTATTGTCTTAAGGGATTTATCGCAGATTCTGGTATCTTCTCTAACGGTCATGTGCACTATCTCGGCACGGCCTCTTGCGAAGGTCTCGATCTTGGTGGCAGCCGGGAATTTAAGAAGTCTTGCTGCCTCAGCCGCAGAGAGTTCCTCAGGGTTAACAACCAGGGAGAGACCGAGCTCTTCCTTGATGAAATTGATCTCTCTCTTATAAATAGGATTCTTAACACGGGCGATAGTGTTGCAATGACCGGCCTTTCTCGCTATCAGACAGCACAGAAGGTTAAGCTCGTCATTACCCGTAACCGCGATCATAAGATCCGCGTACTCTATTCCGGCATCCTTCATTACAAGGTAACTTGCGCCGTTACCGACGATGCCCATTACATCAAAGTTGTTGACAACACTCTGAATGACGTCACGTTTTTCCTCAATAACAGTAACGTCATGCCCCTCACCACTGAGCTGTTCAGTCAAAGCTGCGCCTACGTTACCGCAGCCAACTATAATTATCTGCATACTTTCCTCCAAAAAATCTTTATTGCATGGAATATTTTATTCAAAACAATCCATGCAATAAATAATCCCATATATAATACCACTATTTATCATCGTTTACTAGAAATCAAGGAAATAGTGCTCAATTAAGCTTATTTCGTGTTAATAAAGTTTGGGTTTAGGTAATAATACATTTATGGATTTTTAAGAGAAATTCATTGGCGATTAATTGTATTTTCGCCGCATGAACACTATACTTTCCTTAAGATTGAGGGGGTGTTTACTTAAACACAAATTGATCTTGTTCGAAGGTGTAGTATATGAAAGATTTTTTATATCGTTTTTTTCAGGGACGGTACGGTGCATACGGAACTGACAGACTGACCAAAACCTGTCTGGCTGCTTCGGTTGTTATCCTTGTGTTGTCATACCTTACTCCTTTTGAGTTTATATATTACATAGCAATTGCTCTGCTCATTTACAGTTACTTCCGTCTTTTTTCGAAAAATATTCCGGGACGTTATCATGAAAATGAGGCTTTTGTGAAATTTACCGACAGAATTATAAAGTTTTTCAGAAAACCATAAAGGAAACATGCTGAAATATTTAGTGGTCTATGCAAGTGAAACAGGGAATACCAAGAAAATAGCCGACGAAATTTTCTATGCACTTCCTTCCGACTCCAAAGAAGAGCTCAATGTACGAAGCTGGAACGGAAGGCATGACGCCGAGACTTATTTCGTTGGTTTTTGGGTTAACCGTGGTACCTGTTCACTGGAAGTCATAGACCTTATTTCTTCTTTGCATGGAAAAAATGTGGCCTTTTTCGGCACCTGTGGCATGGGAAATGATCCCGCCTACTACAAGTCCGTCGAAGCCATTGCTACTGTCTGGCTTCCCACAGACAACCGCTATCTCGGTTCCTTCTTTTGCCAGGGCTCCATGCCGGCCTTCATTCGCGATCGCTACGAAGAGCTCCGCGGAAAACGGGGCGATGAATTCGCCGACCGAATGATCGCCATCTTCGATGAAGGACAGCGCCACCCCGACAAGCAGGATCTCCTTCGCGCCAACGTCTTTGCCGATACCGCCGTTCACCGCATCCCCGAACAAGAAAACTACTCCCACCTCAGAGACATTCTGTAAATTCACCCCGGCTCCGAGTGCCGGGGCGAAATTCATCAATCCTTCTTGGATTGGACGTTGTCTTCGATGTTGACGCGGATAAGGGCAAATTCGGTGCCGGTGAGGGCGTCTTCGAGGGTGAAGCGGACGGTGCCGTCATCATCAACGACTGCTGCCATCTCCTTGTAGCCTGAGCCGGAGTTGCGGTACATGACGTAGATGTTGTCGTTGATGCTCGTGTCTGTGTTTCTCCACAGGTAGGTTCTTACTTCGCCGTCGAAATCCTCCGGAGGCTCTGTGTATACGGCAGCGACTACTTCGCTGTCGTAGCGCTCCCCAAACTTATCAAGTGTGATATTCTTTGCCGAATTCATAAGAGGATCAATATCCTTTATGTTGCTGGTCCCTATCACTTCATCCTCAGTTGTTGTAAGAATGCCGCGGGCAAAGGAAAAGTCTGAATCATTAAGCTTTTCCTTATAGTAGTTTTCCACAGACTTCACAGCGCCATAGGCATGCAAACTGGGAAGATCATTGCCGTATCTTAGTCTGTCGTAGGAGACAGCTGCTGCCGCAAGCCCCTCTATTGTCTGCCTTGTTACGCTGTTGTTCGGCTCTGTGAATTCGCGCTTTTCATCATAAAAATGCTCGCTAATTATGTCCGTGTTCCTGGAATAATTCTCATCCTTTTCAAAGCATCCAATATAAGTGATATCTTCATCCTTCACCTTTAAGGATTTGGCCTTGGACACATAGCCTTTCTTTTCGCCCTTCCTGTCATCCTTCTTCCATCCGACGAAATACCAGCCCTCATTAGGCTCAGCGGTAATCTTGTACTTACCGTTTTTCAGGACCTTTTTCCTTACATGGCCTCCGCTCGGAGGGCTTGCTACAACTCGCAGTCCCCCTTCCTCTTCCTCATTTACGAAAAATGCGGTAAAGACACTGTCCTCATTAACGTTGGTAATTCTGACAGAGCTCTTGGTATAGGTATTGCCCTTGTCATCAATCCAGTACTGGAAGGTGTATCCGGGCTTAACTTCAGCTTTTAACGTAAAGCCGGTCTCAGTGGCCTTGTTATAAATGTAGGGCGTTGCCTTGGATACAGGCGCTTCGTTGTTATACTGAACAGTTCCGCCCTCTTCAGGAGACGGTTCTATAACAACAGTAACCTGCTGCGCACTCTGAACAAATACCGCAGTATAGGTCTTATCTTCTTTTAATCCGGAAACCACAAAGGTTTCATTTGTGAAAACATTACCGCTTCCGTCTTCCCAATACTTGAACGTATAGCCCTGCTCCGTATTGGCCTTGGCGGTAAGTCTAAAGCTTGACTCAGTCTTCGGATGATCATTTGCAGCAGCTTCCTTGGCTTCCACATCAGCAAGGGCTGCTTCGAAAGCATTTCTTTCCGCCTCGGTATGCTCAAGAGCATCAAAATCGAAGTACTGGGCATCAAATATCTCCTTCGCGGAATAATAAGTTTCCTTGAGGCTGATATAGTTTGCCTTTGCTGTTTCGTATCTCTGCGAACAATTTTCGTAATCGGTACTTGCCTCGTTATACTTTACCTGCGGTTCCTGATCCGTAACATTCAGTGTCGCAAAAAACTGCTGCTTAAAATCAAGCATCTGCTGTTCTTTTTCATTCGCAAGGGTCTGTGCTTCCTTCAGTTTTTCCTCCTTGAGCTGCAGCTCCGCCTCTGTGCTCAGTGCATCCTGGTCAGCCTGCTTTGCGGAAAGCTTTATCTGAGCCATCTGCTCTGTATCCGAAGTAACAATGTCCATTTCCGAGTCAAAGGTCATATTCTCGACATACTGTATGCGGGTATCAAGCTGCTTGATTCGGTAAATATCATCTTCATCTCCGACTGTCGCAACTATGTCGCCCTTATGAACCACATCATTGTCCTTGATATTAACAGAGACGACAAAGCCTTCAGTCTGTGAATAGATGTAATTCGCACCCTCAGCATTTAGGTAGATTCCGTCAGTATCAACACTTGTAGGGAGTTTTCCAAAAAATCCCCAGACAAGAAGTCCTCCGATAATAATAAAAGCACCAAAAATAGAGACCCAAGCTGCAGGCGAAACAAGGACTATCATCCTATCCAGTTTATCCTGAGCCGCAATCCTATTCAGTGCTTCTTTGTTGTAAACACTCTTCAACTGAGTCTCCCCCCACCCATTAAAGTTATGTTAAAAGTGTTTGATTTTACTCCCCAAACTTTTCTTTCAACTTTTTCTCCGTCGGAACAATCATAACGATTATCATGACAACCATCTGAATCAAAATAATAAGCACCATCGCTGCAAGCGGATTAAAGCCTGCATTTTTCACAACCAAAACATAGGCTATTCCACTAAGTACAAGTGCTACTATTCCATAGATCATAGTATTTCTTCCGCTATAGGTATTCGCAAAATCCCAAGCCTCCTGGCTGCTCTTGGATCTTTTCGTTCTGTACCCCTTGGTATCATTGATTTCTTTCGGTGGATTTTTCATAAGAATAAATCCTGCAATCGCCGCTATCACAGGACAAATAAGAACACAGATAAATAATAGAAGCTCTATTCCTGCCATAATACCCCCATACAAGAATCAAACACTATATATCGTCTGCTAATTATTTTATTTTACCATATATAGTAAAAAACGCAAAGTGCACAATGTTATTTTATAAAGTTTTCAAGATTGCTGTTTAGTTGTAGTTAGTATCAAACGGTGTAAGCATGATCATTCCTTCCGTGGAATCCGAATAGGTCACCTGCACTGCCTTGGGATAATCAATCTTATAGTCCAGAATATATCCCTCCTTCGTTAATGCTTCCAATTCTTCGCTTAATCCTGACAACGCGGCATCCTCCGAGGTAGCATTTTTCAAAACGTTCGTCACTCTTTTCGAAACAACACTGATATAATCACTGCTCATAACTGCCGCTGCCTCCTTATCACCATTCCCTGTTATCTTTTGGTTGCATCCACAAAGAATAGTACATGAAATTATAGCAATCAGTATAACCGTTCGAACTGCATTTTTCATCATTTTACAACCACATTATCAATTATACCTACTGTATCAAATACTGAATCGCCTTCATCAAATGTCACGAATTCAAGTGTTACTCTCTGATTTCTGAGCGAAGACAAATCGTAGGAAACATCCTTCCACTTAGTATGATAAACAGTATCGTCACCGTCATCAAAATCGATATTAAATATCTCATACCATGTGGAAGTATTAACCTCTTCACGTGCAAGCTCTACAATCAGATTTCCGTTAGTATCCAGGAGACGGGCTATAAATTTGTCATCAAACTCAGTATTAACATATTCCAGAGGCTCTTCAGATACCACATTATAGGTAAAGCTGAGTGTGCTTGCATCCGACGGAACCACAAAGGTCTGCGAAAGAACACTTCCCTCTGTACCCTCATTCTTCTGTGTGTCGTAAGAAGAGGAGGATGATCCGATACCGGTTGTAAGTATCGCCATCTTTTTTCCATGAGTGGGTGATAATTCTGCAAGTCCTGTTATGGTTCTTGCATCACCAAGATGATACCATTCTGTCAAAACAGGTGTTAATTCAAAGCTTCCGTTTTTGAAATCATCTGTGAACAGCACAGTATTGGTTGATCCTGAAAGTATAGGGTATGCTCCGTGCCCGTCATTTACCCCGTATGTTGCCGTTGCACTTGCGAATGCGTCGCCTGTTGTCTTACCGGAAGCAAGTCCTGTAACAAATGCCTTCATAAGTTCTCTACTGTAGACTGCAAGAACTGAATTATGGAAGCCCACAACCGTACTTGCTCCGCGTCCTAAGAGTGCTGATGAAAACTGTGTGCTTACTTTTGATCCCTCACCCATAAAATCGCAGGTCTCAGAGAAAAGTACTTTTCCGTTCAGGGAAGTAGCACCAAGGTTTGCAGTAAAGAATGCGGGCTTAACCCAGTAGTATGTATTGCCATCTATAAGTGTTGCTCTTACTACTCTGCCATTGATCAGATCTGCATAATACGCGTTATCCTTTTCAGCAGAAACTTTTTCATAGGTACACATATAGAGATCATTTCCATAAGAGGATCCATGCATACTGAAAACAATAACATCATAGGCTGACATAGCTTTGAAGTCTTTTAAGGTAGCTTCCTTCATAGTTGTTGTCAGTCCCATTCCATTCAGTTCCGGAATGGCTTCGTCGTTATAATATGCCTTTCTCCAGCCTACTTCATTACTTCCGCTAAAACCGAAGTATATGATAGCTTTTCCGATTGATCCTGCAGTATTTGAGCTGTTACGGGCAATCGGTGCAAGAGATTCCGACTTAATCATTGTATCCCAGAGTCCGCTTCCCTTGGGATTACGAACTTTTCCGGTACCATTACTCTTAATTGTATTCTCTTCAAGAGATACTGCACCTGTGGTGCCATCAGTATATTCAAAGGTTATAACATTTGATTCACTGTCAAATGTTCCGACAGATTTAATATTTCCGGAGTTTTTCTGTTCATTTAAGACATTCTGAACTGCTGTCTTTTTTACTTCGATGGTGGCATTTGGATTAAGAGTTTCCGTTACCTCTTCGATGGCATTATCCGCTGCTGTCATCTCTTCTCTATTTTCATCGGACATTACGGAAACAACATCAATATCAACTGTGTCAGAGGTTATCTCCTCTGATCCCACATATGCCTTTACATAATAGCTGTAACGACCGTTATTACCTGATACAAACCTTTTGTAAGCAGAGTAAATCTGGTCTCCCTTCATATCATCGCCGCTATCTTTATAAACTCCGTCATCCTCCATCGCTTTTACAAAGTTGCCATTGGAGTCATAGAGCTCAACTTTATCTACATTTACAGCGACTGTGGCATATAAATATACTTTATTATCTGTAGTTCCGGCTACAACGCTATTACTTGAAGCTGTCAGGGTTACAAGGCCTGAATTCTTTGATGCGGAACCTATGGTTGACTCTGATGATCCACCTGAGTTACCGGACTCACCTGAGCCATTTGTGCCATTTGTATTATTTGTATTATTTGCATCCTTGGAATCCTTTGAATCCTTGGAATCTTTGCCGTTTTGTGTTGCACCGTTTACCTTAACAAGCAAAGATGCGCTTTTCTTACTTCCGTCATTAGCTGTTGCTGTTATTGTGGCAGTTCCTTCTCCTTTTGCAACAACAAGTCCTGATTCTGAAACTGATGCAACAGACTCATCTGAACTCTTAAAGCTTACTGTTTTAATAGAAGCATCCAGGGGCTCAACTCTTGCTGTCACCTGATAATTCTGCCCTGCATTAAGTTCTATCTGCTGATCCCCAATGGATACAATGCTTACGGGTGATCCTACATAAATAGTACATTTTGCACTTTTCTTAGTACCCTTTATTGTAGCTGTGATAACTGTTTTTCCCTTTTTAGCAGCCTTTACGTTACCCTTGCTGTCAACGGTTGCTACCTTGGGGTTCTTACTCTTAAATACAACTGACTTCTTTTTAGAAGATGTTGTTGCCTTAAGCTTTACTTTTTTGCCCTTCTTAAGTGTGTACTGGGAATAGTTGAGGGTTATGGATTTTCCCCCTGAAGATGACTTCTTTGCCATTACTGACATAGAAGTCGGCGAAACGCCGGAAAAGACAATTAACATTGTCAAAGCAATAGCGAGAATTGATTTGATTCGATTCATAATGAACAAATCCCCTTTCTAAAAAACCTTCGCTTCGCAAAGCTAAGGTTCTCAGAAAGTGCAACTGGCTGACTTCTTAATGAAAGTCCCTATAGCTTTGCGTCCTATGGTCACCCATAGTTTGCCGAAATATGTTTTGTCGCAGAACAAAAACAGTAACTGTAGTGTATTCTCGGATTTAGTTTCCGTCAATCAGACCAATTCTAAAATATTTATAAACGAATTTCTTTATATTCAAAATTTAATAATTCCCTTAAACTCTTCTATTTTCCTGATATTTCTCTTTGTATCAGCAAATTTAGTTTCCGCACACCTGACATAGAATATTCTTTTTTCCGTTAATATCTCTTTTTATAAAGATTAAAATTAACAAATGTAAGTTCTCACGTTTCCCAAAATCAGCCCCAGTCCGTGACTGCGTTTTGATATTCCAAATTTACACCGGGCTTCGATTCTGTCTACACTATCAATGTACTCTGTACGCTTATCGATGACTGTATCTTTGCCAGGCCTTCCAAGAGCTGGTCCGGCAAGCTTTTCATCCGTAAGGTGTTTTCGGAACTCAACAAGTAGTGATGGTGCAAATGGTTGCTCTAGCTGGAATCCTGGTAGCCCGATGAAGTATTGATAATACGGATTCTCCTGGATTTGTTCTACAAGCTCTCTGTCAGAATAGTCATATTTCTTCTGAATGAGAAGTGCACCAAGTGCCATCCTTAGAGGCTTTGCCGGCATCCCACAACTTGAGGGTAATTTGACGATTTTGATTCTTTTTGTACATGGGATTCTCCGCGAAAGGTGCAAGGTTTTTGAGGTAAAAGTAATAATTTCCTTGCATCTATTATCTCACGGATTGCCCACAAAGTCAGTAAATATCAGTAGTTATTAATTATTGAGCACGTACTATATAAAAGAAAAACCGCTCTAAATGAGCGGTTACTTCTTAGCAAGAACATGTATTGTATCCAGTGTCTGTGTACATTTGTCCTCAAAGTCATCATCCTCTGCCCTTGAAAAGACAATCGTGAATACCTTGTTTTTGGAAAGTACTATTGCGATAGCCTGATGAATTGTCTGTGAGTTCTCCGGTGTGTAAGAGGTCCTTATCATATATCCCGGGAAACCGTCATACTCCATGTTTTCAAAGGATTCCAGCGTAAATCCGATGTTTTCTCCGTAGAGACTTTCGTAGTTTTCCTTTTGAATAGTCTCATACATCTCTGCGGCGAGTTCGTCATATCTATACTCGATATTGGTCGCATCCTCGGATTCCCCTGCTGCCCTCTGAGCATTGGTAAGTATTTTCTTTTCCGGAAGAACCGAAACCTCGTAAGTGATGTTTGCGGATTCCAACGGATAGTGCTCATTCACAAAGACTCCGGGTTCATCTGAAGCCTTGAATCCCATGGGCACGAAAAACGTACAGGCAAGTGCTTCCGGAAGCTTTGATATACCTCCGGCCTTGGATTCATCACCTGATCCGGAAGAATTCTCAGAATCCGCATCCTTAATCATGTCATCCAGAACCGCGCCCGCACCTGCCGAAGCCAGCGTGCTGATTCTGCTGTTTCCCAGCGTGAATACCGTAAGTATGAAGATAATTGATAAAAATCTTTTTCTCAAATGTCTCTCCTATATATCTATAGAAATAATCTTTCTGTAATCAGCTATCCTCTTGTCTGTCTTCTCATTTTCGCGATAGTTCAAACACATCAAACCAATATCGCTCATTAAGATAGCTGCCAATGTTCTTATTTTCAATCCCGGCAGGTGAATCCTTCCATTCTTGCAGAATGTCCTCTCTGGAATTAAAGCTTCCAAGGAAAAGCACTCTCCTCCCACTGTCCACAAGCTCCTGAACTTCCGGGTATTCACTTATAACCTGTATCCCCGGTAAAGTACTCTCAAGAATGCTATCCGTTATCGCTCCGTATAGATAAACCTGTACCGGAAGCTCTTTTCCCGCATCTCCCACTATGTCACAGTATCCATTCGCATAGTACATTGAAAGAGCCGCTACCTGTTCAAAATTGCAGATGAGTATCGGATCTTCCGAAAGTGAGTCCTCATCTGTATTTTCAGCACCTGTGCCTTCACATATACCCTTCCAGAACTGCTCCGTCTGTACCATATTAACACGTTTATAGAGCTCATTTCCACGGAAAGCCCAAAAGTCTCTGATGCAGAAAATAGTCATCAATGTATACAGAAGAAGTCCTGCAAATAGGAGTTTTCCACGTTCTCCATTAAGGAGCCGCTTAGCAGCAATCAGTACTGAAAGCCACATAGCTCCCATAGCGGGAATCATGTACCTGTATATAAAAACAGGTCTAAGTAAAAATGACACAGCAAAGCCAAAGGCAATAATTCCGATTATCGGCATGAAGCAGAGCCACATATAGGAGTCCCTGATATTGCAAAATACCACTGCTACCACCAGCACAAACATCACAACTGCCAGAACAGTAGCGAGTTTATCATTAAAAAATCCGGGCTTCATCAGGAACTTGATAATTCCGCCAAAGCTCCTTAGAGACAGCGGCTGAATCCAGTAATTGGATGAGACTGATCTCGCCTGCGAAAGCACAACGCTTATCCAGGGCACATAGCAAACCGCAGTCATGTTGGCACTGATAAGCAGGATTCCAAGCTGATATACATTTTTCCGAACCGACCAAATGATCAGGAACAGATATACCGCAGCCACTGCGACAGCAGCATAGTACTGAGTATAGCAGGCTAACAGCCCATATATAAATAAAGGAAAAATCTTCCCCCACTTCAGTCCCTTTATCTGCTTATCCTTTTCAGTCTCAATAAACGGCCCGGCGTGTATGCAAAGTGCTGTCACAAAAAGCATAACCCAGCTGTACATACGCACTTCAACCGCATAATCAGCCATCTGCGGCATTGCAATCACAGCGCAGGAAAAAAGTCCTCCCACGAGAATTCCGTAGCGCTTTCTGATGATTGTGACGGCATACAAAAAGAGAATGAACAGCGGAATTACACTCGCCAGTTTTGCATACATGATCTGCATGCTCCCCAGGGCAGCTCCGCTATTTACAAGTCCGGATGACATGAAGGAATTGCCAAAGGGTGTGAGCGCCTTAATCACGAAATGGACGATAATATAATACAGCGGCGGGTGAACATCCGCCGCTGTTAATTTAACCATCTCAGAAACAGGCTTAGTGGCAAGCTGCATGCTAAAGAGCTCGTCGTACCATATGTCGGGACTAAAGCAAAGATATGCTGAAAAGATAATCATTGCTGAAGAAATCAGGTATAGAAGACTTCCGCAGATTATTTCGGCTTTGTCCCACGTTTTTTTTGAATCGTTAAGGAGTGTCATTAATCCCCTCATCCGGCGCTTCGCGCCACCTTCCCCCAGTGGGGGAAGGCGTTTATTTCTGATCAGTTTTTTTACTCTACACTATCAATAAGCTCAAGTGTGTGCTCAGCGTTCATCTTCTTGCACATCTCAACGAACTTATCGAGAGGTACGTTCTGAATCTGCTTGTTGGAACCGCGAACATTGATTGAAACAGTGTTCTCAGCTGCCTCCTTATCACCGAGTACGATGATGTAAGGATCCTTGTAGTTCTTGAACTTCTTGATCTTCTCCTTCATGTTATTGTCGGAGTAGTCAGCCTCAACATCAATTCCGTTCTCATAAAGAAGATCTGCTACCTTCTTAGCATACTCATTGTGTTCTACGCGGATAGGAACGATACCTACCTGATAAGGGCTGAGCCAGAACGGGAAAGCACCCTTGAAGTTCTCGATAATGATACCTATGAATCTCTCAAGTGATCCGTAGATCGCTCTGTGAATAACAACAGGCATCTCAAGACTTCCGTCCTGAGCCTGATATGTAAGGCCAAAGTTGTGAGGCAGCTGATAGTCAAGCTGTACTGTTCCGCACTGCCACTCTCTTCCGAGCGCATCCTTAATCTGAAGGTCGATCTTGGGACCGTAGAAAGCACCGTCGCCTTCATTTATCTCATAGCCATCCTCGCCATATTTCTTATCAAGAATGCTCTTAATAGCAGCCTCAGCTCTGTTCCAAACCTCGATATCGCCCATGAAGTCCTCGGGACGTGTTGAAAACTCAGCTCTGTAAGTTACACCGAATGTCTTGTAGATCTCGTCTGCAATTGAGATGATATCTGCAATCTCATCCTGGATCTGTGACTCCATTACGAATGTATGGTCATCATCCTGTCTGAACTCCTGAACACGGAAAAGACCGTTCATCTGTCCTGACTTCTCTTTTCTGTGAAGTACATCATACTCGCTGTAACGAATAGGAAGTTCTTTATAAGAATGAACTGTTCTCTTGTAAGTCATCATCGCGTTAGGACAGTTCATAGGCTTAGCGCCCATTGTATCAAGCGCTTCTCTGTTGTAGATAACCGAGCCTCTCTCAATCTTTACGGGAGCCTTAGGTGCATCCTCTTCCATGCTCTCGGCTACGTCAGGAATATTGGTATCTGCCTGCACGTGTCCTGCGATTCCGGGAACTATGAACATGTTGTTGATGTAGTGAGCCCAGTGTCCACTGATGAGCCACAGCTTCTTATTATCGATAAGGGGAGCAGCGATCTCTGTATAGCCATGTCTCTCCTGAATATCTCTTGAGAACTTGAGGAGTTTCTGGTACATTTTCCAGCCTCTGGGAAGCCAGTAAGGCATTCCGGGAGCTGTCTCATCAAACATGAAAAGATCAAGCTGAGCACCGATCTTCTTGTGATCGCGCTCCAAGGCCTCCTGGATCATCTTGAGGTGAGCCTTGAGCTCGTCCTTTGAAGGAAAAGCGTAGAGGTAGATTCTGGTCATGGAATCTCTCTTCTCATCGCCTCTCCAGTATGCACCGGATACAGCCTTCAATTTATATGAAACATTCATCAGCTCCTGAGAGTTCTCAACGTGAGGTCCGCGGCAAAGATCGATGAAGTCATCACCTGTGTTATAAGTAGTGATGGTCTCACCCTCGGGAAGATCCTCGATAAGCTCGGTCTTAAATTTCTGACCTTTGAAAATCTCGAGAGCTTCAGCCTTGGATACCTCTTTTCTTGTCCAGTCCTCTCTTCTCTTGATGATCTCGCGCATCTTATCCTCGATAGTCTTGAAATCATCCTCAGTAACAGCCTTCGGCAAAACGAAATCATAATAGCAACCGTCTGCTACCTGCGGACCAATTGCGTACTGTGTCTCCTCACCGTAAAGCTCGATTACGGCTTTTGCCAGGATGTGTGCCAATGAATGGCGGTACACTTCTTTGAATTCTTCTTTTGTCATTGTTCTCTCCTTTTCCGTACCAACCGGGTACAGTTATTTTTATTAAAGCCCCTCATCCGGCGCTTCGCGCCACCTTCTCCCAGTGGGAGAAGGCTTATCTGAGGAAGCGCTTAGAACTTACCCTTACCGTGACACTTCTTGTACTTCTTGCCACTTCCGCACGGGCAGGGATCGTTGGGATATACCTTGTTCTCCTTGCGTACGGTCTGTGAAGCCTTCTGCTCCTTGTAGAGCTCCTTCTGCTTCTCCTCTGAGAAGATATCATTCCACTCCTCGAGGCCGTAAAGCCAGTCAGCACCTGCTGCTACCATGTTCTTGTAGAGGAGTTCCTTATCGAAACCAAGCTGAACCTCTGTGTCCTCTTCCATCGCTTCGATGTCGTTCTGCTCCTTAAGTGAATCATTGATTCCATCAAGGAAACCTGTCATTGTCATGATATCGATGCTATATTTCTCAGCAAGCTCCTTAACTGTTCCCTTTACAACTTCGTCGGGATTCTTAAGAAGCTCTGCATAGATCTCTTTTTCCTTCTGAAAATAATCTGTCCAAAGTTTCTGCAGCTGGGCCTTATCAGCTTTCTCTGAATAAGCCATATCGCGCCACTCTTTTAATAATGCCATAATGTGTAACCTCACTTCCAAATAATAGTATTTCGAAATCAACATAAATAAGATGTTAATCTTTCATATTATAGTATCTTTTCATTGTTATGTAAACGTTTGGGATATTTCGGGGTTTCTCAGATGAAAATGGCAGATTTAGCGGTCCGCATTTTTCAAACAACTATATCTTGGATTTTTTAATAATATATGCTATTATAAGTTGAATTTTATTGGGGGTTTTTATGGCAGATATTAATAAACCAAAAAAACACAGGCATAAACGCCACTACACATTTATGATTATTTCGGGGGATTCCGACGGAAGCAGCGGAAGCTTCCATGTGGGACATGTAGCAGCTCAGGTTCTGGCATTTTCCATATTTGCGATCTTTTTATTCCTTATATGTTATGTCATCCACTCAGCTATCACACTCTCATCTCTGAAAAAATATACAGTCCAGCAGAGTGCTCAGATAGAGGAACTCGATACAGCAAACAAGGAACTCATTCAGAAAAACTCCGAGCTTGAGAATGAAGTATCTCAGCTCAGTCAGGCGCTCAATCAGAAGGTTGAGGCGGAGGCTCAGACCGCAGCCGAGGAACAACAGCAGTACATCCCCTCTCTTCTTCCTATCTCAGGAACAGCATCGATTGAGAATTCCTACGACGATCCTAATTCTACCGAGATTGAACTTCAGGCGGACGGCGGCGAAGAAAACGCTGACGAAGAAGGTGCAGAGGGCGAAGATGCAGAGAAGACTCCTGTTGATACCACAGGTCTTGATCCCATCCTCATTCTTACCACCGAGGCCAACTCTACTATAATTGCTTCAGGTTCCGGCACAGTAACCAGCGTTACTGCAGATGTAAAATACGGAAACAGTGTGACGATTGACCACGGCAACGGCTATATAACAATTTACAGAAATGCCGGCGAGAGCCTCGTTCACGAAGGTGACAGTGTTGCCAAGGGAGCTACACTTTTCGTTGTCGGAGAAAATAATACAAAGCTTGGATATCAGATCAAGCAGGACGGGGTTTTTGTCAATCCCGAAGAGATGGTTGAGATTAACGGTTAACAAAGCCGCTAAAATTAGGAGGAATACAATGGCACTTTTTAACAGTTCAAAATCAGACGGTTCAATTGATGTTGCTGCGGAGCCGATAACAACGTTTATCGCATCCGGCGCAACTATAGATGGTCCGTTCACCGCTAAGGAGAGCACAAGAGTTGACGGAACCATCAATGGCAATGTGTCCGTAGGCGGATCACTTATCCTTGGTCAGGAAGGAAAAATCGTAGGCGCAGTTACCGCCACAAATCTTTTCCTTGCAGGTGAAATTCAGGGCAACGTAAACTGCTCTCAGGGTAAAGTTGAAATCAGTGACACAGGAAAGCTTGTCGGAGACCTGGCCGCAAAAACTCTCGTAATCGATGAAAATGCAATTTTCCAGGGCCAATGCAAGATGACCGCAGAAAAAACCTCTGCTGAAACAGCCAAAGAAAGAGCTGCTACTACTTAATATAATACGCCCGCCAAAATATATATGAAATTTCTCGCTCGTTAGCAAAGCTATAATCGCTTGAAATTTCATATATATTCCGGCGGGCTTTTGATTCTCCCTCATCCGGCAGCGTTGCTGCCACCTTCTCCCTGAGGGAGAAGGCTTTAATCTTTATCTTATCTCCCACTAAGAGAAGATTTACCACTTACTGTTCTTTCATTTTAGAGAATACCAAAGCGTAGCCGTCGTCGCCATAGTTCAATGATCGGTTAACTCTGCTGATAGTGGCGGTTGAAGCTCCGGTCTTCTCTGCTATCTCGAGATAGGTCTTATGCTTTCTGAGCATGGCTGCAACTTCAAATCTCTGGGAAAGAGACATAAGCTCATTCACCGTGCAAAGATCCTCAAAAAAGCTATAGCACTCTTCCTTATCATCAAGTGACAGAATGGCCTCAAATAAGTGATCAACAGCCTCTGTACGAATTTTCTTATTCATTATTATCCTCCGTGTGATAAAAAATATCATTGCCCTCTAATGCATAAAAAAATGAAGCAACTATATCCAAAAAAGCAAATAAATATGTTGAAACATAATTTACTTTATTTCGTCAATTCACTTCACTGCTTGCATATTTTAACACACTAAACAATTAAAGTAAAGTGATGCTATCATAAGTATTGTAAATTGTGATTTTTTTCGCGAATATTTTAATAATTCCTTTACTTTTAATGCCCCGTATGATATCCTAATTATGTTGTTTTAATACAACATATCGTCAATTGATGTACTCGTTTGACGATAAGAACTATTTTTTATTTTTTAGTGGAGGTAAGCTATGAACAAGGGTACAGTTAAGTGGTTCAACAACCAGAAGGGTTACGGCTTCATTTCTGATGAGGCAGGCAATGATGTATTCGTACATTATTCCGGACTCAACATGGAGGGCTTCAAGTCTCTCGACGAAGGCGCTGCAGTTGATTACGACGTAATCCAGGGTGAAAAAGGACCCCAGGCCGTTAACGTAAACAAGCTTTAATTAGCGGCAACATTTAATCAAGACTACAATGTGCCTTATTCTTAATATATAGAATCAGCAAGTGTACAAATGATTAATCAATAGGCCCATCCGGTAACGGATGGGTTTTTTGAGGCCAAACTATCTTCCTTTTCTTTCAATCTCATATTTAATCCCTACGATTTTATAAGGTTTTAATCTATTTTTATATCTACTTAATTTTATCCATATTCCGTTTTTGCTATCATTTAATTGTGTTCGATTTTTCTTATGGAGGTATCACAATGCGAAAGCGTAATGGATCTTTAATGTATGTACTAATTGCAGTTATAGCCGGTGCTGTTATTCTGACCGGTATAATCATTGAGCTTTTTACAATTAATAGCACAATCGCTACGACAAAAAGGCAGACCGCCGCGTATAGACAAAGGCTGTTGGAGGATCAGCAGTCAGAGCTTCGAAACCAGGTTCAGAACGTGGTCAGCCTTATTGAGCAGGTACATAAAGCTGCTGAGGCCGGTGCCATTACAGAAGATGACGCCATGCGAATCGCCGCTGAATATGTCCGCGAACTCCGCTACATGGACGGCGACGGATACTTCTGGATTGATACCACAGAAGGTGTCAATGTCGTGCTTCTGGGACGTGAAAATACCGAGGGAAAAAGTCGTATCGATTCCTGCGACCCCAACGGCGTATATATGATCAAGGATTTCATCGCAAATGCTAAGGCAGGCGGCGGTTTTTCCTATTTCAGTTTTCCTAAGCCCGATGAGACAGAGCCGCTCCCGAAGATGGGTTACACTATGCTCTACGAGCCCTATAACTGGGTTGTAGGAACCGGTGTATGGATTGATCACATCGATGCTCTCGAAGCAGAATATAAAGCTGAAGCAGAGGCTTCTCTGCGGAACGCCATCATCAAGTCAGTTATCGTGCTGATTGTCATGATCATTCTCGGCATAATTCTTGCATTTTATATCGGCAAAAAGATCAGTACTCCCATTGTTCTCGTTGCAAAAGAGATGGAGCGAATGGCAAACAGCGACTTTAGTGATAACAAAGACATACAAAAGGTTCGTCCGTTAAAAACACATAATAATGAGATTGGTCTTATTTCTGAAGCCCTCGATCTCATGCATACCAATATCCGTGAACTCATGGCAAAGATTTCAGATACTACAGCATACGTTGCATCTGCATCTGAGGAGCTTTCCGCAAGCGCTTCACAGTCAGCACAGGCCAGTGAAATGGTTGCAAACTCCTGCACAGTTGTAGCTAACTCCTGCAGCGGCCAGATTACTGCTGTATCCGGAGCAAGCAATGAGACTCAGCAATTTGTTAATAACATGCAGGAATTCCAGGATGCAATTGTTACCTCCAATGACATGATAAATGCTACAAACGAAGCTGCTACAAAGGGTGCTGCCGACATGAACCGCGCAACAGCCATGATGGATACGATAAAAGAATCCGTGGAAAATACTGCTACTATGGTTGAAGGTCTTGGCGATAAGCTAAAGAATATCGACGCCTTCGTTGATACAATTGCAGAAATCGCTAGCCAGACCAATCTCCTGTCACTCAATGCAAGTATTGAGGCGGCAAGAGCCGGCGAAATGGGTAAAGGCTTCTCTGTAGTTGCCAGTGAGATCAGCAAGCTCGCAGATCAGTCAAACGAAGCAGCCAGCAAGATCACTGCTCTTATCGGTGATATAATGACAAGCTCCGAAGAAGCTGTAGAATCCATGCGAGAAGGTGCCCAGAGTGTTATTGAAGGTTCTGAAGTCGTTAACGAGGCAGGTAATACCTTCAACGAGATTGTAAGCCGTGTTCACTCTGTATCCGAGCAGAGTGCCCGCATGAGTGAGATTGTTGACCAGCTTTCAGGCGGTACCGAGACTATTGCCAACAATATTCAGAAGATCGAGGAAATGAGCGCCAATGTAGCCGACGAGACTCAGAACGTATCCGCTGCATCACAGCAGCAGACAGCTTCCACCCACGAGGTTGCGGAAGCCTCCGACAAGCTCGCCGAGAACGCCCAGGAACTCCAGGACTTCGTTGCAAAATTCTCACTTTGATATAATACGGTCCCCCGGAGTGTATATATTCATCACCGATCTCGTTGCACTTCGTGCATAATCGATCGGGTGCTGAACATATACACTCCGGGGGACCTTACTTCTATGATATAAGGAGGAGTTTGTTTTGAAATTTATTAATTCTAAAAAAGTGTTTTTGGTGTCTGATGAGGATTGTATAAGAGAGAGTATTGGTTTTATTGAGGATACCCTAAAGAGTGTTGATTTAAATTACACGAATGATAAAATGTTCTTACCAGTTTGAATACTGACTTGGCATAAGTGTTCTTTGAGTGAAGAAATAATTACAAGGAGGTTTTTATGAGTAAAAACATATTGAAAGTGTTGGCATCCATAACGGCTGTAAGTCTTGTGTGCTCCTGCCTTTTCCAAAATTTGGGGTACGGCGTCTTAACAGCTAAGGCTGACGGCTGGAACCTGTATGTAGGCGGCATTTCTGTCTGGGATTCTTACAATGCGGGTAGATGGAGTTATGATGCTATTAATAATATTTTGACACTAAATGGATATTCCGATGATGTGGTTGCGAATGCAATAAATCCCAATAATGGAACCAATAAATCTGCTAATATTATATACTTGGGTGCGAATCCTCTTACAATAAAATTAGAAGGAAACAATAAAATCACAGACAGTTCTCATATGGATAATTATTATGGAATATATAGTGCACAACCTGTTACAATAACAGGCACTGGCAGTCTTGATATAAATGTTGGGAACGCTGTTGATGATGCAGGAATATTTGTGCCTGGTTCACTTCTTACTATTGAGAGCGGAACTGTTACAGTTAATTCTAATGGATATGCAATAGGCTCACATGGATTACATGTAAAAGGTGGAACTGTTGACCTGACAGGAGGGACATGTGGTTTTTCAGATTGGAACGGCGGCGGTTTAACTTTAAGCGGCGGATCATTGAAGGCTACCGGGAATGGTACGGCAGAGAATTGGTATGCGGCTATCTGTTCTTTTGAAGGTGTTACTATAGAAGGCGGCACATTGAATGCTTATGGCAAACAATATGGAATTTTCTGCGATAATAAAAACACGGTAATAAAGAGCGGTAATGTGGAAATAGCAGGTGATACTCTTGCCTATACCGGTTTCCCTATTACTACATCTCTTGCAGGAATGGGCTGGACAAACGTCTCCGGTACAGGAACAGGCACAGCGATCGCAGCAGGAAGTACAATAGAGTCGTTCCCTTATTTAAAGATGAAATTTCCTGTAACTGCCACAGAAGACGGCAGTGCCGAAGGAACTCCTGCATCTGAGGGTACAGAGCTTAAAGACGAATCAGGTGCAGAAACCGGTTATACCGTAACAAGCTCTGATCCATCAAATCCAACTGTTGCCTACACCGGTACCACAGCAAATGCGCAAAAGACTAAAATTAACATCCCGGATACTGTAAAGGACGCCAGCGGTAATATTTACAAGGTTACTGAAGTAAAAGCAAAAGCATTAAAAGGAAATACTAAAGTCAAGACTATCTCTGTTGGCAATTATGTTACTAAAATTGGTGCAAATGCCTTCGATGGCTGCACCAAGCTAAGTACAATAACGGTTAATGGAAATGTTCTAAAAACTACAGGAAAAAACTGGCTTAGAAAAACCAAGTCCGGGATCAAAATTGTAGTTAAGGCAAAGAACAAGAAGAAAGCACAGAAAGTATTTAACAAAATTAAGAAAAAAAGCGGTGCTAAGAAACCAGTCATCAAATACAAAAAATTTAAGAAGTAAGTAAAAACCTTATAGATATAAAAGTTTAAAGCGAAATGTGAGAGTTGGCTCTTGCATTTCGCTTTTTTCAGTGTGACGGGCATGTCCCGAACCTTGGGTGAAAGTCCCAAAGGCAACCGTAACCATGGTACTAAATCGGATAGGTGAACGAGGAAAGGTTCGGAGACTTACCCCGTGAGGTCTCACAGACGGTCTCATTAAGGCCGCTGTTCAAGTCAAAGCCAAATTAATACACGGAATCATGCATGTCTTGACAACTATGCCGTAGGCATTGTTCTATTATGCCCGAAAGAGAAAAAACAGGCATACACTTGTGCAAGAATGTGAGATAATAGATTATGCGGTTAAAGCAAGGATGAAGAGACATATCTGAAAGCACAAAGAGCGGAGATGCCTATTTAGATAACGTCATAGGGAATCTTATGTCGGTTGATGCAGGGGATCACAAGGATTCCGGAAGATAAAAGAGAATGCAGACAGCGCTTGCGAACCTTTCAAAGTGTCTTGATGCGTAGCTTTTCAAGAATTCTGAGAGAAAAAAAGCCTAAGGAGAACAACGTAATAATATGAATATCTGTCTTTTAAACGATTCATTTCCACCTGTGATTGATGGAGTTGCCAACGTAGTGATGAACTATGGAAGGATACTAACGAAAGAGCTTGGAGCAGGTGTTGTTGTCGGGACCCCGGAATACCCGGGAGCTGATTACAGCGGCTATCCCTACAAGGTAGTACCTTATAAAAGTCTTGATACTACTGACTTTATTAAGGGCTACAGAACAGGTAACCCACTTGCAATGCGCGAGATTGAACAGATTGCAGGTACAAGACCTGATATAATACATACGCATTGCCCGGCATCATCAACTATAATGGCTCGCATTCTGCAAAATGAGACAGATGCACCCATAGTTTTTACTTATCACACCAAATTTGACGTGGATATTGCAAGAGCAGTGGGTGAAGGCTTCTTGAAAAAAGAGATTTAAATAAAAAGCATTTGATAAAGACTATTCTTATTGCAGAAGAAACGGTTGCTCAGCTCATAGAGAGGATACCGCCAAATGGGCATTTTTCAGTATGTGTGAGAAAAATGCTCGGCGAGGCGGAAGTTGTTATAACTGCAAAAGGAAGCGAATATCATCCTGATACTTCAGTCGCAGATGGAATTGATAATCTCGGAAAGCTTGAAGATGAGGATGCTCAGGACATAATACGTTCCTTACTCCTAAAAGCCCATGGTGAGAATTATAAAGTAAGCTATAAAAACGGCACCAATACGATCAGAATTCTCGCGGGCGGCTCAGAATCTTCAATGCTTATTAATACTATGATCTGTCTTGGGCTTGGACTTATTTTCGGAGTTCTGTTGCAAACAGTAATTCCGTCGCAGGTTGCAGATGGTATTTTACAATATGCTCTGGATCCTGTAAAAACAGTCTTCATGAACTGTCTTAAAATGATTATCGCACCGGTGGTTTTTTTCTCGATCGTATCCTGCATATCGCAGTTTAAGGATTTATCCCAGCTCGGAAGGATCGGCGGCAAAGTTATGAGCATGTATCTGTTTACAACAGTGCTTGCTATTTTGATGGCCATGGGCATTTCTATGCTAATAAAACCGGGAGAATTGGGATTTGCTCTTACCCTTACTGATGTATCACAAAATGTATCAGTGAATACAACTGTCGATACATCTCTTCTTCACACAATTGTAGGCATTTTCCCTTCGAATTTTCTGCAGCCGTTTGTAGATTCCAATACCCTGCAGATCATTTTCCTTGCTGCCCTGACCGGAATAGCTGTTGGGATGATCGGTGAATACTCATCGTTTCTAGGAAAATTCTTCGAGGCCTGCAATTCACTTTTCCTTACCATAACGACAATAATCTCAAAATGTATTCCTATCGCTGTATTCTGTTCTGCATCAATTATGGTTAAAAATCTTGGCGGGAAGTCACTTTTTTCGGTTCTGGGATTTTTCTTTACCCAGCTATTTGCCATATTCTGCATGCTCATAATCTATGGCATTCTGATTACCATTATGGGAAGGCTGAATCCGTTTACGTTTTATAAAAAGAACAAAGAAGGCATGCTTACGAGTTTTACTCTTTCATCAAGTAATGCAGCAATGCCCACCAATATGCGAATCTGCACCGATAAACTCGGGATTTCTCCGAAAGTATGCAGTTTTTCCATTCCGCTTGGTGCTACGGTGAATATGGACGGCGCTTGTATTTTTCTGGTAACCACAGGATTGTTTCTTGCAAGAGCTTATGGAATCAGCATTCCTGCTTCATCGTACTTTTCTCTTGCTATCACTATTATCTTGCTGTCACTTGGCTGTCCGGGCGTGCCGGGATCCGGACTTGTGTGTCTCGGCATTGTCTTGGGACAGATTGGCGTTCCTCTGGAAGCTATCGGAATTGTGATGGGAATTCACCCTATCATAGACATGATCGATACCATGTCGAATACTACAGGCGATGTTGCCGCCGCTCTCATAGTTGCCAAAACCGAAAACCTATTGGATTTGGATAAATTCAAAAACTGATACTATCCCCTTAATAACGTTCCCCGGGTATATGTATTCATCACCCGGGGAACTGTTTTTCATGATTTATAGAGGTCTACGTCGAGGAGGCCTTCTGTTTTGGCTACAATCAAGGCTGCAGCCACGTCTCCTGTTGTGTTGGACATCGTTTCGAACATGTCGATAATGGGATGGATACCGATTATAAGTCCTACCGACTCAATCGGGACACCAATCTGTACAAGAACAATACCCACGCAAACGATTGCTGCTCCGGGAACTCCCGGACATCCGAGAGAAAGCAAAATAATGGTTATAACCAGAGACAAATATGCTGACGGAGGAATGCTGACGCCGTAAGCTCTGGCAAGGAACAATCCCGCTGCTGTTAGGAATATACAGGTTCCGTCCATATTAACGGTTGCTCCGAGCGGTATCGAGAAGCTGCAGACTCTCGGAGATATTCCAAGTTTGTCGGTACAGGTTCTCATGTTTGTCGGCATGGCTGCATTACTTGATGCAAGCGTAAAACTCGTAAGCATGCCTTCCCGATTCTTTTTATAAAAGTGTATGGGATTCAGTCGTCCGATAACAGCAATCAGAATGCCATACACCAGCATCATGCAAAGCATTGAGAACAGTACCGTTCCGGCAAACCCCAGCACCGATAAAATCGACGCACCTCCCATGTCCTTAACCATGAGCGCTACCGAGCAGAATACAGCGACAGGAATTATCTTTGTGACAAGCGTTGTTATTGTAAGGAAAAGTGAATTGCAGGCATCGAAAAAGTTCTTTAGGAATGCCGAATATTCACCGATCATTCCAACTGCTATTCCGCATATAAATGCCAGGAATATTATCTTAAGGGTATCTGAATCCACGAATGGTTGTACAAAGTTCGATGGGAATATTCCAATTATCGTATGAAGAATCGACGTATCAACATTCGTATCAACGGATACGTCTGCTGCCGCTTCCGAAAGGGATAGCGCAAATCCAAAGTTCCCGGGGTGAATAAACATCGAAATACCCAACGACAGCAGCACAGCCAGAACCGTCGTCAGCATATACACTCCCATTACTTTGCCGCCAATTCTTCCAAGCTGGGACAGGTCTTTGAACTGCGATACACAGGATACGATTGAGAAAAAGACAACCGGTGCGATTATCATCTTAAGGCAGTTCATGAAGACTGTTTTTATGGGATCCAGTGCATATTTTGAAATACCTCCCGCAATCTGCGGCGGAATCACCATCTGCAAAAGAACTCCGAAAATAAGGCCAAGCACAAGGCCGATCATTGTGTTAATAAGCATTGAAGATTCAGCACCGCTTGCAAGAATTCTGATCTTGTTGACACCGTTTTTATAGCTTACCTTGAAGTCCTCGCCATGTGCCTTCAGCAAGATAGCTCTAATAGCATCCTGCGCATCCTCATCCTCAAGCCTCTCTAAATTATCAACCCCGTCTGCGGTTGTTGTATCCGGATTATATTCAGGTCCTCTGGCCCTTATTACCACTTCCGTCTCACCAAGAATTTTCCTTACACAGACAGTAAATGTACCATTGGGAGGCATCTTTTTAATAAGCTGGGCAATCGTCTCCTCTGCAACCAGAACGGCCTTTATTACCAGCTTTTTATTTAAGCCTATACTTTTTAGTGATTCTTCAGTGAACTCGATACTTCTAGTGATGCAATCCTCATCAGATACCATAAATCTTTTCTTTGCGTTGATATATCTCATTCTGAGTGCCCCCTCTGCAAAAACTCTACGAATCTTACTAATAATATCGTACTATATTATGCACAATTCTTTTCTTAAATTAGTATAAAAAAAGAGTTTTGCTAACAAAAACTCTAGCACCGAGCGAGGTTGCTATAGCAACATTATTCCTTCATATCAGCTGTGTTCCATAAAACTTATAACATCTTCAAAAGGCATATTCCCTCCGAAAATATCAAGGGCACTTCCTATAGTGACATCAAGTTTTCCTCCTGCGGATTTTTTCAAAAGGTTAAGATCATCGAAGTTGTGAACTCCACCCGCATAGGTTATTGGAAGTTTCCCCCACCCTCCAAGCATGGTTGCAAGCTCCTCTTCTATGCCGGACTGCTTTCCTTCCACATCGACTGCGTGTACAAGAAATTCGTCGCAGTAGCCCGATAGTTCATCCATGGTCTCCATTGTCACAGCGACTTCTGTCATCTTCTGCCATCTGTCCGTAACGATATAATAGTTTTGTTCGGAGCTGTCATTCTTAATTGCTTTCCTGCAGCTAAGATCAAGAACCAGGTGCTCTTTTCCGACTTCCCGAAGAAGCTTTTTAAGGTTCTCGTAATTGATTTTTCCATCCTTAAAAACATAGCTTGTCACGATGACATGCGAAGCTCCTGCATCAAGGAATCTCCAGGCATTTTCAGCAGTAATTCCTCCTCCCACCTGCAAATATCCCGGTGTTTCTGAAAGAGCGGATAGTGCCTGCCCTACAGATGCTTCGTAGTATAGGCTGTCAGCTGCATTAAGAACTATGATGTGTCCTCCCCGCAGCCCTTTTTCCTTATAAAGGCGTGCAAAAAAAGCAGCATCCTGCTCTGATACGAAGTTCTCTTTAGCCAAGTCCCCCGTGTCGCGCAGGCTGCTGCCTACAATCTGCTTAACCTGTCCGTTATGTATATCTATGCAAGGTCTAAGTCTCATTTTATCCTCATTTATGCGAAAGTTGTGCTTAAGATCTGTCACCCGATAACATCGCTCATGTCATACATTCCTGCGCTCTTTCCTGCAAGGAACTTCGCTGCCTCAATGGCACCCTTTGCAAAAACGCTTCGTGAATAAGCTCTGTGAGAAAGAGTGATAACCTCATCAGTTCCCGCAAATATTACATCATGGTCTCCTACGATGGTGCCACCGCGAACCGCAGAAATACCGATTTCCTTCTTAGGTCTCTTCTCACGTCTGGTGCTTCTGTCAAATACATACTCGCACTTTTCAGTAAGTGAATCGTTAACGGAATCTGCGAGTGCCAGCGCTGTTCCGCTGGGCGCATCGAGCTTCTGATTGTGGTGTTTTTCTACTATCTCGATATCAAAACCGGCTGCGTCAAGTACAGGTGAAATCTCCTTCAGTACCTTCATAAGCATGTTGATACCTACAGACATGTTAGCCGATTTCAGGATTGCAATTTTGCCTGAAGTGCTCTGAACATTAGCAAGCTGCGCTTCCGAAAGTCCGGTCGTGCAAAGTACTACCGGTAGGTTCTTGCCTGCGCATACCTCAAGAAGGTTATCAACAGCCGATGCATTGGAAAAATCAATTACAACATCAGCATCCACATCACATTTTTCTATAGAATCAAATACAGGAAAATTGTAAGAATTCTCCCCATAGGCATCAACACCTGCTACGATCTCGATATTTTCATCTGCCCCTGCAAGGTCGACAATTACATGACCCATACGACCATTGCAGCCGTGCATAATTGCTTTAATCATACTTTGTCCTTTCTCCCCTTATCCCAAGAATTTCTTCAGTTCCTTCTCAAGAACAACTCTGTTCTTCTCTGTCATAGTTGTGAGAGGAAGACGAAGCGGACCTGCCTTGAAGCCGATCATCTCGAGTGCTGCCTTAACCGGAATGGGATTAACCTCTGAGAAAAGTGCATCGATAAGAGGAAGTGCCTCCAGCTGAATCTTGGCTGCGCCTGTAAAGTCTCCGTCCAGAGCCTTCTGACACATGTCATGAGTCTGCCTTGGTGCAACATTTGATAATACAGAAATAACTCCGAGTCCGCCGAGTGACATGATCGGAACAACAAGTCCGTCCTCACCTGAATAGAGATCGATGCATCCGTCAGCAAGCTGCATCATCTTGGTAGTCTGAGCCAGATTACCTGCTGCATCCTTGATACCGACGATATTATCAACGTCCTTGCACATTCGGACTGCTGTCTCAGGCAGAATGTTGCAGCCTGTGCGGCTGGGTACGTTGTAAAGGATTATCGGAATATCAACAGCCTTAGCAACTGCAGTAAAGTGCTGAACGAGTCCGTCCTGAGTTGCTTTGTTGTAATAAGGAGTTACTGAAAGGATCGCGTCCGCGCCTGCCTTAGCAGCATCAACCGAAAGATCGATTGCAGTCTTAGTGCAGTTCGATCCTGCTCCTGCAATTACGGGAACTCTCTTATTTACATATTCGATGCAGAACCTTGATACCTCCATGTGCTCTTCTTCTGTCATGGTAGCGCTCTCACCTGTCGTTCCGCACACGATGATAGCATCGGTTCCGTTCTCAATCTGAAAATCAATCAGTCTCTTGAACTCATCATAATTAACCGATCCGTCTTCATAAAATGGAGTTGCAATAGCAACACCTGCACCTTTAAATACTGCCATAAAGTTGTCTCCTTTTATTATTTGTACATCGTCTTTTTCAAATGTATAACATTTGAAAAAGAGCTAACTCATCGCAAAGAGAGTTAGCTCCATAATAATCATCACCAAAATAAATTAGTGCGATAGCTCCCCATCTTGCGATGACAGTCATACAGCTCTTAACTGTATGCCCAGGTATAACCCCTGCAGGCGGGCTCATCCTTCGGCGTATTGTCCTTTCGGAATTCCTCACCTGCGCCTGTCGCATCAGAATTCTTACTGATAGAATACGCAACCTCTATCTGAATCTTGTATGTCATAATAACACTAGCGCAGTGCAGTGTCAACGTGATGAATTAAATTAAAACAAACTTATTTCATGCCCTCCCAGAATCTGTCGTGCTCCGTAAACCTCACCGTATCCTCCTCCGTGATCTCGGCCTTCGGCTTTTTCTCCTTTGTTCCCGTCTGCTCCATCTGGAGCTCTCCTTCTGAGGGGCTCTTGTACACGTCCTCGTGTTCCCCGAATATCTTATCTATAATCACCATGCTTTCTACCTCCTGGTTTTAGAATTTTTAACACATCTTCATATAGATAATCATTCTCTCGTCTCTATTCGCTTAAAAATATTATATCATTTGCCTTATGAAAATTGAACTCTCCAGGATTATTTTTCATCAAAAAGAGGGGTGGAAAAATATCTCTCAGCGGTATCCGGAAGTATGGTAACTACTGTCTTCCCCTTTCCGAGTTTCTTCGCAAGTTTAACTGCCGCAGCTACATTTGTTCCGCTTGAAATTCCGCACATTATCCCTTCTTCTCTGGCAAGCCTCTTGGCCATTCCGATGGCTTCCTCGTCCGTAATAATGGAGATATTGTTGTAAATAGACTGATCCAGGATATCGGGTATTATGCCGTCACCTATTCCCATCTGAAGGTGTGTTCCAATATTACCTCCCGCGAGAATTGCGGCATTTTCAGGCTCTGCCGCCCAGATTTCTATAAAAGGATACTGCGCCTTTAGTACTTCACCGATTCCCGTAATGGTTCCGCCGGTGCCTATTCCTGAGCAGAAGCCGTGTATCGGTTTTTCAACCTGTGCCATTATCTCGAGCGCTGTGTGATTCTTATGCGCCATGGTGTTGTTGGGATTCTCAAACTGCTGAGGAACAAAAATGTTCGGATCCTCTTTCTGCATCCTGAGCGCTGTATTTAAGCACTCTTCTATGCATGCACCTATGTCTCCCTCATCATGGATAAGTATTACCTCGGCGCCGTAATGTCTTATAATCTTTCTTCTCTCTTCACTTACCGAATCAGGCATTATTATTACTGTTTTATAGCCTCTTACCGCTCCGACAAGTGCAAGACCTATCCCCTGATTTCCGCTTGTAGGCTCAACTATTACAGTATTTTCATTTATTATTCCCTGCTTCTCGGCAGCCAGTATCATGTTGAGGGCGGTTCTCGTCTTTATCGATCCGCCGATATTGATACCTTCGAATTTTACCAGAATCTCCGCCCCGTCCGGATCCGGTATCCTGTTAAGTCTTATCATCGGAGTATGCCCGACTGCAGCGAGCACGTTTTCATATACCATTGTAAAAACCTCTTATCACTTTTTATGAATGTTTATTATTTTATCCCTGCCTACTTCTGTATCCTCCAAGCAGAACAGCTAAAGAGTATTATATCAAATTAGGTTGGATTTCGCATAGCAAAGGACCAGGGGGAAGCATTCTTTAATGGAAAAAATGGATGAAAGTAAATGAGAGAGCATTTTTGAACTTTTGGTATACCTTTTGGCCATTTTTCCGGATTCTTTTATGGCTATTTGTAAATAAAAAGGCTTTTTAAAGCATTTGGTACCCATGATTTCTCAGAACAGGTATACCAAAATGCTCTTTCCAGCTCTCTATTTACTTTTCTCTTCAAAACGCCCTTAAAAAGTACCTAAAACGTATACCAAAATGCAAGAAACCCCATTTTATTTACTTTTTCTTGTTATACAAAGTTTGAGGGCATCTCATGCAAGATGCCCTTGACTGTACATATACTTATTCCGACTTTAATTTATTCCCAGTTCCTTACAAATAGAGTCATATCGCTTCTGCTCTTTTTCTTTAACCGGTTTTGATGAATCCTTCAGGCAGTGGTCGATCACATCACCATCCTTTAGGAGTTCATCCATAGGAGAATCTACTACAAGCTTATCATCATGGTGGTATATGGCCTCACATATGATATCCGTTTCTTCTTTGGTCGTAATATTCAATTCTTCAAGGATGCTTCTTGCAAGCTCGGCACCGAGGTGCGCATGGTCATAATAGGATCCGCTTTTATATGCATGAAGGTCATGCAGCATTGCTGCCATAGCAGAAAGTTCCTCGTCCATCCCCCTCTTTTTTGCAAGGATTGTAGCTGATAACGATACCCCATAGAGATGTGCTATGGCGCTTGTCCTTTTGTCGGGATCCTCTATCTTATTAAGTTCTTCATCCACATATTTTCTTAGCTCTTTTAATCTTCCCATGATTCCCCCTTTTTCATCACTTCCCCTGTCCTTTATTCTTTGACAGTTCGAACATCACAGCCGGAATATGGCAGTATCCTGTGGGATTCTTCACCAGGTATTTTTGATGGTATTCTTCTGCTGTGTAGAAGTTTTCAAGTGGCAGCACTTCTATAGCACTCTTCTGCCCAAGCTCTTTTTCAAGCTCTGACATCTTACTTTCAATAATAGGGTGCTGACTGTCTTCAGTATAGTATATTCCCGTCCTGTACTGAATCCCTTCGTCCCCACCTTGTTTGTTTACAGAGACCGGATCAACAACCTTAAAGTAGTAATCTATAAGCTCTTCAAGACTTATCTTATCGGGATCAAACTCCAACTTTACTGTCTCAGCATGCCCGGAATCATTACAGACTTCTTCATATGTAGGATTTTCAGTCGGTCCGTTGGCATATCCGACCTCCGTATTTATCACGCCATCAAATTGATCAAAAAATCTCTGGGCTCCCCAGAAGCATCCACCTGCAAAATATATTGTCTCCATTTTTCATCTCCTTATTGTTTTACTCTGCCCAGGTTATAGGATTTCCCTTTCTTTCAAGCGGTTCTCTGTTAGGGCTTCCGCCTTCAGGATACCCAAGAATTAGTCCGCCTGTTATAGTCTCATCTTCTTTAAGTCCGTATTTATACATGAACTCTCTTATGGCATCGTTTTCATCAAGCCAGTGAAGCTGATTTATCCAACATGATCCAAGATCGAGAGCATTTGCCGCAATCATCATATTCTCAAGTGCACAGGCACTGTCAGCTATGGCATTCCCGTAACCCTTTTTGTTCGCCGTCACAATAAAAACCGGCGCTCCGTAGTGAAAAACATAGCCGCCCTTCTTTGATGCATTTATTGAATTCTTCAGAGATGAATAGGTGTCTTCCTTTATTTCCATCTTGGAAAACTCGGTGCAGACAAGCTCTGCCATCTCTTTAAGCATGTTCTTATCAGTAAAAACAATGAAATGGGTTGTCTGGTTATTACCACCGCTTGGGGCATATCTCCCGGCTTCAATCACCTTTTCTATCAGTTCTCTCTCCGGCATGTTTTCGGAATATCTTCTTGTGCTTCGTCTTGTTAAAACAGCTTCTAATGCTTCCATATCGACCTGCCTCCTTTACAATCAATTATCTTGCGCAGCTTTATTTAGTGCCTCAAACAGTTCCGGGTACTCCTGTTTCATCCTTATGGGGCGCCCTTCCTTATTCAAAAATGCATGGGAAGATTTTCCAAGGCATACAACCTCGCCGTCCTCGTTTTTCATCTCATATGACAAATGAAGCTTTACTCCTTTGAATTCTTCAACAGTAACGCTTATCTCAACCCGGTCAGAGAATGTCGTTGTCTTCTTGAAATCGCATGTCACGCTAAGGACAGGTGATATGATTCCCATTTCCTCAAGCCTTGCATAATCCCATCCAATCTGCGAAAGGAAATCTATTCTTGCTTCCTCCATCCACCTTATGTAATTTGAATGATGTGTTATTCCCATCTTATCAGTCTCATAGTACTGAACATTATGTATGTAATCCATTTCATTTACCTCTGTGCTCACTCACTGCTCAAGTTTCATCCCCATTACAAACGCAAACGGATATGCAAAAAGGCGCTCCTTTTCATCTTCAAACCTAACCGAAAACTTGGCCGGAATTTCATCCTCATCATAAGTGACATCCGTTATTATTCCGTGCCCGAATTTAGGCTGGACCACCTTTTGTCCTACAGTAAGATTTGTGGGATATTCCTGAGAATCTATCTTCCCTTTTTCTTTCACACTTCTTTTGATGGAAGCCTTTGCTTTCTTTACTCTCTCCTTGATATCCTTCTTCTCGCTTGCTGATATCTCGGAGATTTCTTTAACAAAAGTGGACTCCTCATCATTATAAGTAAAGATATTCAGTTTGTTCCTTGCCCTTGTCATGCCAACGTAGAAGATCCTTCGCTCCTCCTCGTAGTCGCGAAGCTCCTTTGGCGACGCCTTTTTCCTATTATCAATAACCTCACTTGGGAAAACTCCATCGCAGGCATCCATCAGATATACCTCATCGTACTCAAGGCCTTTACTGGAGTGTATGGTGGAGAGGATGAACTTTTCCCTATATGACGTTTCCTTGTCCCTGATTATATCCTGAAGTTCCTGAAGTCTCCTGATAAATCCGTCAATCGAGTGCTCATTTTCAGCGAGCATTTCAAGAATAAAAATCTTGTTATAATCAAGATGATTAGTCTCCATATATTCGCCATAGCCCATGTAGTTGTCAATTCTCATAAGCGCTTTATACGGATTTTCATGTCTCATATTTGCAAGGTGCGTTCTTAGTGCGCGGCACTTTCCCTTAACCCTGCTGTTAATCATCTCCGTCTCTTCCACAGCATCCAGAATAGGAATGTTTAACCCGGCGGCAATCCTGCAGAGCTGCTCAGCCTGCTTTTTACCGAGATATGTCTGGAACTTGTAGTATATCTTCATGAAAAGATCGCTATTATAAGGATCTATTGAAAAGCGCATGATATTTATGACATCTCCAACTACTCTATGTGTAAAAAATGCCATATCAGCGTTTTTAATCCTATATGGAATTCCTTGCCTTTCAAGACGATCCACCAGCGGAAGTATGCTCTCATTATCCCTGTAAAGAACTGCAATCTGGCTATTTATATCAGTTGCTACTTTAAGCAGATAATTATACTGATTTTTCCTGCTATTAAGCCTTACGTAGTTAATCTCGGATGCGCTCGCCTTCGCCGCCTGCATATGCTTGTCATGGCGCATGGTGTTGTGCCTTATGAATCTGTCTGCGGCAGAAACTATATTGGCATTGGACCTGTAGTTTCTGTCCATCACCAGAACCTTTGCACCTGGATGCTCCTTTTCAAAATTAAGAAGAGCTTCAGGATATGCTGCTCTAAAGCCATATATACTCTGATCTTCATCGCCCACCATAAAAAGGTTACCATCATTTCCCGAGAGCAGACTGATTATCATATGCTGAATTTTGGACGTATCCTGCGCCTCATCGACACATAGATATCTGTATTTATCCTTGTAAAATGAAAGCAGATCCGGCGTTGACTTAAGCATTCTGTAGGCATATATCATCTGATCATCGTAGTCCATCAGACTTCTCTTTTTGAGCTCGCTGTTATAGGCCTCGTAGATGGCGTAGATATCGGTATCCAGTTCATCCTCAAGCTTGTATATATCCTCCTTCGATAGCATCATGTTCTTGCAATAAGTTATGAGCGTGCGAACATTCTTGATATCACTCTCCGTGGGATATTCTTCATAGATTCGCACATAATTCTCTGTGAGAATTTTTCCTATAATCTTCTCATCCGTGATAAGCTCAAAGGCATTTTTACCGATAAGTCTTCCGTAATGCGCGATAATCTTCGCGCAGATTCCGTTGATAGTACGAAACTCAAGCCTTGTGGAAATATCCTCCCCAAAAAGCTTTTCAAACCTCTGCGCCATGTCCTTTGTGGCAGCCACGGTATATGTAAGTGTCAGTATGTTCTCAGGCGCAATCCCCTTGCAGTAGAGCATGTATCCAAGCCTGTTTACAAGCACTGTGGTTTTCCCGCTCCCCGGCACTGCAAGAAGGAGCACCGGTCCATCTACAGTCCTTACCGCATCAAGCTGCTGTTCGCTCAGCTTCTTTGTATATCTGTCTAAAAACTCATTTTCTATCATCTCAAAAATCATCCCGGTCAGTTTACAAAAACTTCTCCAGCTCCCTGATATCCTCCTTGGTCGTAGCCCAGTCTGTAGCAAGTCTTATCGCCGTGTGGTTATCATCAATTTTCTCCCAGAAGCCATAGCGAACGTGCTCCGCAAACTCCTTTAGCCTCTCATTGTCCATAACTATGAACTGTTGGTTTGTCGGGGAATCTATGAAAAGCCTATATCCCTTCTTAACAAGCAAAGCCCTGAGCTCCTCAGCCATCTCTATAGCATTTCTGCTGATTTCAAGATACAGATCATCAGTAAAGAGCGTGTCAAACTGGAGGCCCAAAAGCCATCCCTTCGCAAGGAGCGCGCCATGTTGCTTGATAACAGGAATCGGATGCTTTGCAGTAACGCCATTCGGGAACACAACTGCTTCTCCAAAGAGTGCGCCCACCTTGGTCCCGCCTATATAAAATACATCCACAAGGCTCGCTATATCAGCTAAGGTAACATTTGTTCTTTTACTCATAAGGCCATAGCCAAGCCTTGCCCCATCAAGGAAAAGCGGAATATTGAATTCTTTGCAAACATCTGATATTTTTGAAAGCTCTTCTTTGGAATACAGCGTTCCATACTCAGTTGGATGCGAGATATAAACCGCTCCCGGAAAAACCATGTGCTCATGGTTATCGTCTGCGTAGAAGTTCTTGATATAGGTGCGAAGGTCATCCGCATCGATTTTGCCTATGGTGTCATCATGCACTGTGCTGCCACTTTCTGTTGCATCATCTCTGTTTGCATTTGTTTTAATGCTCGGCAACGTCAGCACCTTGTGCCCCGAAAACTCTATCGCTCCTGCCTCATGCACAGCCACATGTCCTGTCTCTGCCGCCACAACTCCCTCGTAAGGCTTAAGCAGCATATCCAATATCGTCTGGTTGGTTTGAGTTCCACCCACAAGGAAGAACACATCTGCCTCCGGACAATTGCATGCGTTTTTTATTTTTTCTGCCGCGCTTTTGCAATAATCATCCGTGCCATAGCCATCGTTCTGCTCGAAGTTAGTCTGAGTAAGTCGCTCCAGTATTTTAGGATGCGCACCCTTTGTATAATCACTTGAAAATGAAATTCTGTTATCCATTTTTTTCTTTCTCCCAGGTCATAATTTTCTATATATTATAGCAAAATTAAAAAGTAAACAATCCGCTGTTTTTAAGGATTTGGTACCTATTTTGAAACTATTTCAGCCAGTTTTATGAAGCATTTGTAAATGAGCACAAAAAAATCCCACTTTGGTACCCATGTTTTCTCAAATCATGGGTACTAAAGCGGGAAAAGCACCAATTTATTTACAAATGTCAATCAAGCAACACATCAAGCGTGCCACAAACTCTTATTTCTTCTTAAAAGTCTTCTTATTATAATAGTATCTGCTGCGAATTCTGTCGCCTTTTCCGTCTACAAATTTTCCGTCCAGCTTACTTCCTTTCTTACTAAAGGAAATCTTTACAGCCTTCTTAAGAGCAGGCCTTCCCTCTCCATAGCTTAAAACAACAGGTGAATTCTTTTTATATCCGTAAGCCGTTACCTTGGCTTTCTTATCAATGATAAACGACTCCTTGTGCCAGCCATCAAGATACAGGACAGCTGTATTGAGTCCCGGCCCCACAAAATATGACTTGCTGGCATTAAGTACAACCGAACCACTACCGGTAAAATGAAGCGGTGTCGGCCAGTTTGCTCCGGATACATAAATAGCTTTTAGATTATTCTTTCCGACAAGCTTAATCTTGAAGGCTTTTCCCATGTTGCGGATATCCAGGTATTTATTCTCAGAATCAAAATTGTTAAGAGTCAGGGTGTTGTCCGCATAGTTATAACTTATTCCCGGAACCTGCTTTACAAGTGACTTATATCCCATTATTGCATAGGGATCTCCGAATATAGTCTTGTTTGAATAAGCGTCTAAAGCATCGCTTAAAATAACATATGAACTTCTCTTATAAATATTCGCCCTATAATATGGCTTATTCTTGTTTGTATCATTTTTGTACTGATCTTCCCAGGTTGCCGTATTGAGATCTTCTTCGGTATCTTCATCCTCTGTGGTACTAAAGAAGGAAATGCTATAGATATTTACTTCATCCTCCGCTGTGCCGCCACAGGTAAATTTCAAATAAATATCATGTTTTCCGCTTCCAACAGATGCTTTCTCAATTCCGCTGAAGAACTTTTCCTTATAGGGATCACTAAAACTGCTTGTTTTATGGCTAAGTGACCATTCACCGATCTTATTTTCTCCCTCTTTATCAAGGTACATGGTAACCCTGACACTGTCAGAGTTTGGCTTAGAATACTTAAAGGAGATGGCCTTGATAGGATCCACATTTCCGAAACTTACATTCTTAAATTTTGCCTTATCTCCGTTCGCAATTGTCCCAAGCTTCGCTGTTTTATCAGAATCGTAGGTAAGACCAACTCCGTTTGTAACCGAGTAGTCACCATCGTAATCTCTCGCCTTTAACGTTATGTTTGCTGCATTAACAACAAGTGTTCCCACTATCTTACCTACAGGAATAGCACCTGTAATGCATAAACCCAGCGTCAATGCTACAGTAAGAGCCGCTTAAAAAAACTTTTTCCTCATAAGAATTACCTCCGTCAATCCAATCAAATCGGGTAAACGTTTCATAGAAAAATTATATCATTGTACAGTTTCTAAATTATCGATTTTATGAATTATTTAACTAAGTTTCATCCGCAGTTTATATGTTATAATTTTATATATATCATCTATACTTTGGGGAGATTGCATGTTCAGATTTTACTTTTGCATTTTTATATCGTTTCCACTAATCATTTATTACATTGTAAAAATCAGGATCATGATGATAAATCCTGATAAGTATTCCGAAGAATACAGATACGGCGTCGCACGAAATATGGTCAGACGGGTTATGCAAAATTCCCGCATCACTACCAAGTGTTATGGTTTGGAAAACCTCCCCTCAGAGGGCGGATATATCATCACTCCCAATCACCAGGGAAAGTTTGATGCCCTCGGAATAATCTATTCTCACGATGTGCCTTGTTCAATCGTAATTGACAGCACAACCGCAAAGGTGGAACTCACTCACGAATTTGTCGATGTTCTTGGCGGAATTCGTATAAACAGAGAAGATAACAGGCAACAGATTGCTGCCATAAAAGAACTGGCAGAGCAAGTTAAAAACGGCAAAAGATTCATCATATTCCCGGAGGGCGGCTACACAGACAATAAAAACCACCTGCAATCATTTATGCCCGGAGCTTTCAAAGCAGCCTTGTGGTCACAGGTTCCGATTGTTCCGGTCGCACTGATTGATTCATACAAACCCTTTGGCGAAGGCGGTTACAAGCCGGTAGAGACACAGGTGCATTTCCTGAAGCCGCTTTATTATGAGAATTATAAGGATTTAAAAACGAAGGAAATAGCAGAAACAGTAAAGAAAAAAATAGAAAACAAAATAAATGAAATCTGTAAACAGTAAACCGACACCATAAAGAAAAAGGGGGATTATTTTTATGGAAACCAGGAAAAACTGCCACTCGCAACTCAGATTTTTATTGCTCTTGTTCTCGGTATAATCGCAGGCTTGCTTCTTCAAAGTCACGCTGATTTTGCGGACAGCTACATTAAACCGATCGGAACCATTTTTCTTAATCTGTTGAAATTCATAGTTGTTCCGATAGTACTGTTTTCAATAATGGCCGGCATTATCTCAATGAGTGATATCCGAAAGGTTGGCTCTATCGGAATAAAAACCGTCTGTTATTACCTGTGCACAACGGCTGTAGCTATTGTAATAGGTCTCGTTGGCGGTAATCTTTTCAAGGGCTTTTTCCCGATCCTCGAGACCTCTGAGCTTAGCTATGAAGCTTCAGAAGGCGTTCCTTTTATGGACACCGTTGTAAATATTTTCCCATCCAACTTTGTAGCCCCTTTATCTGAAGCTACCATGCTCCAGGTAATCGTTATGGCTCTGCTTATAGGCTTTGCAATAATCCTGGTAGGTGATGAAGCTGCTCCCGCCGTAAAAGGCATCAATTCCTTTAATGCAATTTTCATGAAGTGTATGGAAATGATCTTAAAGCTCTCACCCATCGGTGTATTCTGCCTGATCTGTCCCGTAGTTGCCACCAACGGAGCAGCGATCATCGGATCACTCGCGATGGTGCTACTTACAGCATACATATGTTATTTTATGCATATGCTGATTGTTTATTCCTTTGCGGTTAAAGTCATGGGGGCATGAGTCCTCTTGCATTCCTGAAAGGCCAACTTCCCGCCATGATTTTTGCCTTCTCAAGTTCTTCCTCAGTCGGAACACTTCCGATCAATATGAAGGGCTGCGAGAAGATGGGAGCCGACAAAGAAGTTACTTCCTTCGTGCTTCCCCTTGGTGCCACAATCAACATGGATGGAACCGCTATCTATCAGGGTGTGTGTGCAATCTTCATAGCTGCCTGCTATGGCATCCATTTGACGCCTTCCCAGATGGTAACCATCGTGCTTACCGCAACTCTTGCTTCCATCGGAACCGCCGGTGTACCCGGTGCCGGAATGGTAATGCTCGCCATGGTGCTCGCCTCTGTTGGTCTTCCTCTTGACGGAATCGCACTTGTTGCCGGCGTAGACCGAATCTTCGACATGGGAAGAACAGTTGTTAACATCACAGGTGATGCTTCCTGCGCACTTATCGTTTCTAATCTGGAACGAAAAAAAGCTGCTAAGAAAGCATCCTGACAAGGGTTCTTAAATAAATAAAAAAATTTCCGGGCTTCAATCTTGTGATCAGTTCACATTGAAGCCCGGTTTTATTTTATCTAATATTAAGCAGCAGGTTTAACTGCACCATCCTTTGTGTATTTAAAGAAATAGTCTCCTGCTGTTTTGTGCCGGAAGCTGACAGCCCGCAGACAGTAACATAAATAATACAATACCTGCAACTAAATTTTCAACAATATAGAAAAGGCCTCACTAATCAATGCTGTCAGTTTAAAGTTTCAATCAATCTGTCCCGGAGTTTTCCTGCAATTTTAAGGTTAGTCTCAAGTGTGGGACGGATTTCATCATTTCGAAGGTCATCGGTCAGTTCGCACATAGCCGTAAAAAGTGGCGTTAATGAGAGATCTGCGCAGGAGCCTTTGATTCGATGTGATATTACAAAGGCATCCTTGTATTGTTTCTTTTCAATCTTTAAACACAGATCTCTCCAGTCATTGTTTGATAAGAAAGAATCCACTAGATTAAGGTAAAATTTTTCATCACCAACCATTCTTTTAATCGCTGATTCTGTATCTGCCCCCCATTCCCTAAGAGCTACAATTTTCTTACTGTCCATAATATATCTCCGCAAATCAAAATATATTTTGTCTTATCACTGCATCAGCTCTCATCCAGCTGCTTCTGGATAGCCTTTGCCAAACTTGCAAATAACTTGTTTTGATCAATCGGTTTTTCCAAAATAATATCCATACCTGCTTCTGCACATCTGCCTTCTACATCGTTAGCCATATCTGCTGTAAGTGCGAAAATGGGAATAGTAGCTGCATCCGGAGTACCCAGTGCGCGTATTTCCTTAGCTGCCTCGATACCACTCTTTACAGGCATCATAAGATCCATAAGGATTGCCTGATAATGATAAGGATCACGAGTTTTTAGCATATCCACAACTTCCTGTCCATCTCTTGCAACTTCTGTATGAATTCCCTTTGTTTTTAACAGCTTAATTATAACTTCCGCATTTATTGTGTTATCCTCTGCCAGAAGGATAGTTTTACCGTAAAGAATCTGATCCTCATACTTTTCTGACTGCTGAGTATGAAGGCTTATCTGCTCATCGGTAGCGATAGGATAAGTTAGAACAATAGTGAACTCTGTTCCTACTCCAACATGGCTTATGCAGGATATTGTTCCTCCCATGAGTTCTACAAGGTTTTTACATATGTACAGCCCAAGTCCGGTACCTTCCTGGTAGGGATCGTCTGAATCTCGGTCCTGTTCAAAAGGCAGGAACATCCTCTGCTGGAATTCTTCACTTATACCAATACCAGTATCTCTTATAGTGTAAGTATGAATGGAAGAAGTATCGGTATACATTATATCAGTCGTAAAGATTATCCGACCTCCTTTTGGAGTGAACTTAATACTATTCGACAAAAGATTCAGGATAGATCGTTCAACATGCTTTGTATCCATAAGGACATAACGATCCTTTGAACCGTTTATCTTATAGTCAAAATCAAGGCCGGCTTCACGTGCCTGCTCTGCCGTAATAGTTGAAATTGAAGTTATAAGGTTTTCCTCGCGAACAGCTGAGCTTATGGAAACCACTTTCCCTGCGTTAATCTTGCTTGTTTCCAATATTTCCTCGATAAGTGTAAGCAGATATTTGCTTGAAGTCATAATCTTATCAAGATTATCCTTTAGTGCAGGCGTTAAGGATTCCTCCTGAAGTGAGAGCTCGGTAAGTCCGAAAATCGCAGTAAGAGGAGTTCTCATATCGTGAGACATCTGCGAAAGGAAAGTCTCCTTTTCCCGGCTTGATCTTACCGCCGCACGAAGAGCTTTGCCCATTTCATCAATCTGTTCCTGATCATCAATTTGTTTTGTTGTATCAACAAAAGTAAGTACCAAACCCTTGAGCGCACGCTTTCTATCACTGATTACAGCACCGGACTCTTCTGTTCCATTAATTTCATGATATGGCGCTATGCGAATAAGATAAGTTTTTCCTGCAACAGAAGCACATCGCTGCTCTACGGGTTCCATTGTCTTAAGAACCTGATTGCACTGAGCAAGAAGATCAATTGTGGCAAAGTTAAAGCTTATGTACCTGAGAGATCTTCCCACATCCTGATCGGCAACACTGAATTCCGACGAGATATATTCCGTATATTTTCTAATATTTAAATCCTTATCCACCATGAGAATTCCGACAAGGGTGGAAGAAAGGAAATTAGCCATATCATTATTGGTAACCGCAAGCTCTGTAACCTTGGACTGATATTCGGAATTAACGGTATAAAGTTCCTCGTTGACAGACTGAAGTTCCTCGTTACTTGACTGAAGTTCCTCGTTGGCTGTAAGAAGTTCCTCATTTGCAGCCTGAAGTTCGGCATTTGTTGACTCAAGTTCCGTAACTGTCTGTCGAAGTGAATGCTTGGTTGCTTTTAGTTCCTGCTCAAGGTCTGATATACGCTGGGATGCAGCAAAATCAACCTGGTATTTCTGCATGTCAACATTTGTCAGTTCACGTCCTCGTATAAACGAAACCGCAGTAAAATCTGTCTTTTCACCGTGATTGTCACAAATAGGCTGCGCAACAATCGAAACAAATTCTGATTTCCCATCGATATCAACAGGAACATCCGAGTATGCCTTGCGTTCGTTTGTAAGCCTTGCTTCCTTAAGCGCGGTGGAAAGCGCAATTTTCATATCTGTCCTGATAAGCTGGAAAATGTCCAATGTAACCTGGCCGGTAGGAAGCGAAATGAGTCTTGAACAGTTACCATAGCTTCTTACCAGCTCGTTCTTTTCATTAACAAGAACCGTTGCGGGCATGAGAGATTCAAGCACAGAGGTATCAAGCTCATGTGCCTTGTAACTCGCGGAATCATCATCCTCGCCGCCCGAGACATTGATAGGCTCGATAGGAGGTTCGATATTGCTCATGGAATAAGCAAACTGCTCATGTGCCGGTGCATTGCCTTCCGCATAGTGTATGAAAATCTTTTCATCGGCGCATACAACACGGAATACATCTGCATAGTCAATGACTGATTCCGAGCGGCCAAGGAACAGATATCCTCTGTTGGATAGAGCCATGTGAAAAATGGCAAAAAGATTGCGCTGAAGCACCGCTTGGAAATATATAAGTACATTTCGGCAGCATATCAAATCCAGTTTTCCGAACGGCGGATCCTGGAATACATTGTGCTGAGCGAAGATGATCATTTTTCTTATGTCATGATGAATGACATATTTATTTCCTTTTCGTGTGAAAAATTTGGAAAGTCTTGCGACAGACACTTCCTCTATTATGTTATTTCCGTAAACTCCGCGCACAGCAGTGCTTATGGAATCGGGATCTAAGTCTGTTGCAAATATTTTTACTCCCCTGTGAATGGATAGCTCTTCCATGGCTTCCGCAAAAAGAATAGCAATGGAGTAGGCTTCTTCACCGGTTGAACAGCCCGCAACCCAGATGCGCAGCTCGTCGTCAGGATGAGAGCTTGTGATCAGCTTCTTGACAACATTTTCCTTTAACACTTCGAAGTAATCGGGATCACGGAAAAATGAGGTAACACCGATGAGCACCTCTTTAGCAAGCAGCTTTGCTTCCTCAGGGTTATTAGTCATGTAACTGACATACTCACGAAGGTTTCTGTTATGAGTTACAACAAGCCTTCTTTCAATTCTACGCAGGATGGTGGTCTGTTTATAGTATGCATAGTTTATGTTGGTTACGTTTTTTAATATTGAAAATACTTTGGAAAGAAGGTCGTCATCAGTAACACCGAGCTGTGTCTCAGCATCTATCACAGACTTGGCGATATGTGCAAGCTCGCGTGCTATGGAATCCGGCTTTAACATAAGATCAACAAATCCGGTGCTTATGGCATTTCGCGGCATTCCATCGAATTTTGCAGACTCGGGACTCTGAACGATGATCATACCGTTCTGTTCCTTGATGGCTCTGATACCGTTTGTACCGTCGGAACCTGTTCCCGAAAGGATTACAGCAACGGAACGATTTTCATAGGCGTTCGCAAGCGAACGGAAGAAGATGTCTATAGGGTGACTTATTTCCTGAGAGTTCTGCTCCTTGAGGTTCAGTGTGTTGTTGTGGATTTCCACGTTATATTTGGGCGGAATCATGTAGATGTGATTTCTCTCAACCTTCATTCCATCCTCGATTTCTGTTATCGGCATGGAATTATATTTCGCAAGAATATCAGCAAGCATGCTCTTATGATTTGGAGCAAGATGCTGGATTATGACAAAAGCCATGCCTGTATTGGATGGAAGAAATGTGAGGAATTGCTGAAGCGCTTCAAGTCCTCCCGCTGACGCCCCTATTCCTACTACGCAGTGCGGCTGAATATTTACAGACATGTCCTGAGGATTATACATATAGACCACCTCCCTATGTTTTGCATATTAACTTTAGATTATAATTAATTGTTATTTAATAGAATTTCTGTATGAATATATGGTATTATTATCTCAATATTTCGCAATATTTTCTAGAGGGGAATGTAATGAACGACACAAATAATAATAATAGGCTTGTCGACAAGCTTATTGAGGTGAAGCATAAGCTGTATTTTAGCGACACCTTTCTTGAGCAGATGAGCAGAAATGTCAGGGGTCCTCTGTATTCTATAATCGAATTTTCCAAGATAGCACTTGAAACCGGTAACAATGACGTAGCAATAAAACATTATCTTGATAAGATAAACCATGCAAGCCATTTAATGAACGAATCCATGGATGATGTTATGGCAATGCGTCAGATCGCAATGAAAAACATCAGCCTACATCCTGAGCTTGTTAATTTGGATGATTTTCTAAAATCGTTAAAAGATGATATGGCTAATCTTCTTGATCCCACCGGAATAGAGCTTATTATTGAAAAGAAGGAACTGGAAAACTGTTATATCAACGCAGATTATACAATTCTTTTTCAAATTCTTCGCAAGATGATCAGAGTAATTACTGAGATGATGCCCCGAAAGAATGTGGTACATCTGGATGTCCAAAGTAATGGCTGTGTCAACAATAATATTGACATCAGTTTTAAGGTTTACGGCAAAGATACTACTATTATGAGCGGCAAGCTGCAGGCTTTAAAAGATGAGTTTGCTGCAATTGAATATGATATGTATTCCAGTCTTGAATCCATGGATCCAACTATCACTATTATCAGATTCTATGCACATGAAATGGGAACAGATGTTGTCGAAGCCACCTCAAATCCTGAGGAGGGATCAAGTGTACAGCTCTCCATCAAATTTCCTATTGTATCGGTTGGCGAGTATTCAGCTAAGGTTAACCGCAAATTCGACTTTTCACAGAAGAGAATTCTCGTAGCTGACGACGATGAGATCAATCTTGAGATAATCGATAAGCTTCTTAGAGCAAAAGGCGCAGAGGTTATTACCGTACGCGATGGCAGAGAAGCGCTTCTTACCTACAGAGCAGAGCATGGCAAATTCGACCTGATTCTTCTTGATATTGTAATGCCTGATATAGACGGCCTATCTGTAGCCAAGCAGATAAGGGAGAACACAACCATTCCTACATCCAGAAAGATTCCGATCATAGCCATGACCGTAAATGCTTTCCATGAAAATTACGAGCAGAGTCTCAAGGCCGGAATGAATTCACACCTTGTAAAACCGGTCGACTCCGGAAGGCTGTACAACACAGTTGCAGAGTATATATAAATAACGGGGGTGTTTTCTCATAAAACTTATACAATATCCGCCGCCGTGCACCTCACAACGCTGGTAAGGTCCGACGGGCTTAGCTCTATCTGGTATCCCACCTTGCCAGCGCTGACAAATACCCGCTCATACTGCATTGCAGTCTCGTGGATGAATGTAGGGAACTGTTTCTTCATTCCTATAGGTGAGCAGCCGCCGTGCACATAACCGGTAAGCGGAAGGAGTTCTTTTTGCTTGATCATACTGACTGCCTTCTCGCCTGCTGCCTTAGCTGCCTTTTTGAGGTCAAGTTCTTCCTTAACGGGAACCACGAAAACATAGTAGGCTCCGCTCTTTGCCTGCGTAACAAGCGTTTTAAAGACCTTCTCGGGATCCTCGGCGAGAAGGCCTGCTATCTCTTCGCCGGACATCGTCGCATCCGGATTATAAGCGTGGCTCTCGTAAGCTATCTTCTTTCCGTCAAGCACACGCATAACATTTGTCTTTTCTTCTTTTTTCATACCATTCTCCTACTGACTGCACTCCTGAAGCACAGGTTTTAACCCGCGGAATTCATCCAGGTAATCAGCAATCTTCTCCTTAATAAATTCAATATCGTTTCTCTTCCCCGCAAATTCAAGTTCCTTCGATTTTGCTGAAAAATCTGCCATGCCAAGCGTAAGTGAGCTCCCCTTAAGGGCATGAACAGTCACGATAAACATTTCGAGATCATCATTTGTAAGACAGTCCTCAAGCAGATCAGCCTTTTCATCAATATGATCCGTAAACATTGAAAGCGCCATCATATATGTCTCGGCAGTGCCGCAATACTCAACGCCCTGCTTTACATCGATCCAAGGAATATCCAGAAGCTTTGCCGGAATTCCTTCCAGTTCATCAGCTTCGTTTGCTTCTTTGATCTCTTCCGTCGGTGCCTCTGCTGCCAAATGAACCTTCTCATCAGGAAGATACTGAATGAGCATATCCATAAGTTCACCAATTACCACCGGCTTAGACAGATAGTTGGTAAAACCTGCTTCAAGCATACGCTCACGGTCTCCTGCAACAGCGTTTGCCGTAATGGAAATAATAGGTGTTGTGGCAGCCTTCTCTGGATATTCTTCCTTTATTTTGGCAAGCGTTTCGATGCCATTCATGTGTGGCATCAAATAATCAAGCAGAACAAGGTCATATGAACCAGCCGCAAATTTATCGATTCCTTCCGCGCCGCTCTCCGCAGTATCTATCTGAATTCCGGTCGGCTCTAGGATCCCACAAATTACCTGCAGGTTCAAAGCTGTATCATCAACAATCAGAATGTGACTATCCGGTGATGTAAAGTTTCTACGCTCTGCCTTATCAGTATATTTATAAGAAGTAAGAGCATCCATCCAGTTTTCACCAATAGGAGTGTTCTCCACAATTTCCTGCGAAACATCAAAATGAAAATTCGACCCTGCATTATAGATACTGTCCACGCTAAGCTGTGATCCCATCATCCGAAGAAGGGCCGAGGTTATAGAAAGTCCTACACCTGTACCCGCTATAGTACGTGTGCGATTTGTATCGAGCCGTTCAAAAGGCGCTAACAGTTTTTCCTTATCCTCGTCCTTAATTCCAATTCCTGTGTCAATCACAGATACTCTTATGGCAGCAATGTTCTCTTTTTTCTCAAGCACCGTTGCCTTAAAGGTTACGCTTCCTTTTTCCGTATATTTAACAGCATTTGTCAAAAGATTAGTGATCACCTGCTTAATTCTCAGCGCATCACCCTTCATCCTTACGGGCATCTTAGCATCTATTTCAAAGCGAAGTTCAAGTCCCTTTTCCTCAGCCCTAAAACGAATAAGATTATAAATATCTCCGATAACATCCGGCAAATAATACTCTTCGCAGACAAGCTCCATCCTACCTGTCTCTATCTTGGTAAAGTCTAAAATATCGCGTATTATGGAAAGAAGACTTGTCCCGGACTTCCGAATATTGTCTGTACAGGACAGGATTTTATCATCATTGGAGCTTTGCCGTATAATTTCATTCATTCCCATTATTACATTGATCGGGGTACGAATTTCATGACTCATATTTGTCAGGAAAACTGTCTTGGCAGCATTCGCTTTTTCAGCCTCTTTTAAAGCCCCATCCAGAAGAATAGCCTTTTCAGCTGCCTCTTCCTCTGCAACAAATGCATGAATGAGACAGGTTGAAATCAAGAAGCCAGTCACACAAAAAGGCAGAAGCGGATTAAAGGTTTGAAATGTCATAAAAACAGCCATAACTGCCCCTGATACTGCAATTGTCCGATATTGATGTCTCTTGTTTTTTGCCTCCTTAATGTATGCCCTGAAAGTGTATAATGCAACTACTGTAAAAAAAACATCCTGTATAATCAAAAAAAGATATCGTATAGGCAGTGGTAAGAAGATGCCATTTTCGTCAAATGAAAATACTATAGGGGTAAAAATGTTAATCACAAGACATGAAACAACAAAGATAAACGTGACTTTCCCAACATCAAGAAGAATCCTGTCAGTAAAGCTGTTCCTATCCAGATAGGCCACAACAAATCTTGTCCAAAATAAGACGGCAAGAGCTTGCGATGCGAAATATGCGATAGTATCCAGATAAACCAACGGGATAATATGCATCTCATACAATAATCCCCAGGCGATATCTGTTACCATAAACAGAATAAGGCTGTGAAGAAAGTGCCTGTATTCAAGCTTTGCTTTCGGTAATTCCCTGCTATATCCTGTTCTAAACAGTTTGTTGTTTATAATAAAACATATTACTAAAGATAACGAAGCTAAACTGGAATAATACATATAGTGACGCCCCCTGTGTTGTCACAATGAATCTATTTATCATCCTCCATAAATCTCATCTTATTGCTGCCTTCAGGCTTGGGCTGACCGATAGCAACACCGATCTGCTGGGACTTTTTCCTCTCTTTCATACATTTGGGACAGATTGTACCGAAGTTTGTGGGGCTTCCGCAAACCTGGCAATAGTTTCCCATGAGCACCTGTTTCATTGAAGGGTCGTCCTTGTACTGAATGCGACCCTGTTTAATCCAATTCTTTACTTTACTGAGAGGGATATTAAAGTGCTGCGCCACCTCATAATCCCTCACATCATTCGCACGGATATAGTCGCGGACATCACAAAAGAGCTCCTGCTCAGCACACAAGGGGCAGAGATTCCCCTCCACACCATGAAGAAGCTTTCTTCCACAATTTTTGCAAACTCTTACCCCTGTCTTAATTCCATGGGGATCGATCTTTGCACCCTGGGCTTGTTCAAAGCGCTGCAGGTTCTTGTCATAGCTGTCCATACTCATACCTCTATTTTAAAACGTTAAAGCGGAAAATTAAATAAAGATTGCGCTGTTTAGATTTTTTTAATCATTCTGCTCATTGCAACATGGTATAGTGCATGATATACTATGTGAGTTTTGAAATTAATTAAACTAGTTATTTCCTTTCATACGGAGGTAAAAATGAAACAGACAAGAAACGATGTCAGAAACGTAGCAATCATAGCCCATGTCGATCACGGTAAAACCACACTGGTTGACGGGCTGCTCAGACAGAGCGGCGTATTTCGTGAGGGCCAGGACGTCGTAGAGCGTGTTATGGATTCAGGCGATATCGAGCGTGAGCGCGGAATCACCATCATGTCCAAGAACACAGCTATTTCTTATAAAGATATAAAGATCAACATCATCGACACTCCCGGCCACGCAGATTTCGGCGGAGAGGTTGAGCGAGTTCTCAAGATGGTTAACGGCGTTATCCTTGTCGTTGATGCTTTTGAGGGTGCAATGCCCCAGACCAAGTTCGTTCTTGGAAAAGCGATGGAGCTTAAACTCCCTGTAATCGTATGCATCAACAAGATCGACAGACCCGAAGCTCGTCCCAATGAAGTTATCGATGAGGTTTTAGAGCTTCTTCTTGACCTTGGCGCAGATGATAAGCAGCTTGACTGTCCTTTCGTATTTGCATCAGCAAAGGCCGGAACTTCATCCATGTCACTTGATGAGCCCGGAAGCGACCTTAAGCCCCTTCTTGACACCATCATTAACTACATTCCTGCTCCTGTCGGCGATCCCGATGCAGGCACACAGATGCTCATCAGCACAATCGACTACAACGAGTATGTAGGTCGTATCGGTGTAGGAAAAATTGATAACGGTTCAGTTAAGGTAAATCAGGAAGTTCTCGTAGTAAATCATCACGAGCCTGATAAATCCTACAAGACTAAGATCAGCAAGCTCTATGAATTCCAGGGTCTTGGTAAGGTTGAGGTTCAGGAAGCAGGCATCGGTTCCATCGTTGCTATTTCCGGTATCGAGGATCTTAAGATTGGTGATACACTCTGCGCAACAGATGCACCTAATGCTATTCCTTTCCAGAAGATTTCAGAGCCCACAATCTCTATGAACTTCATCGTCAACGATTCACCTCTTGCAGGTCAGGAAGGTAAATATGTAACTTCACGTCACATCCGTGACCGTCTTTACAGAGAGCTCAACACAGACGTATCTCTTCGTGTTGAGGACACCGAAACAACAGAGACCTTCAAGGTTTCAGGACGTGGTGAGCTTCACCTCTCAGTTCTTATCGAGACAATGCGCCGTGAGGGCTATGAGTTTGCAGTAAGTAAGGCTGAGGTTATCTACAAGGAAGACGAGAACGGAAAGAGACTTGAGCCCATGGAGAAGTGCTACATCGACGTTCCGGAGGAGTTTTCCGGTAGCGTTATCCAGAAGCTCGGTGAGAGAAAAGGTGAGATGATCAACATGGGACTTGCAAACGGCGGTTATACACGCCTTGAGTTCCTCATCCCTTCAAGAGGACTTATCGGTTACAGAGGTGAGTTCATGACAGATACCAAGGGTAACGGTATCATGAACACCATCTTCGACGGCTACGCACCTTACAAGGGAGATATCTCCTATCGTAAGCAGGGTTCACTTATCTCCTTCGAGACAGGCGAGGCTGTAACTTACGGTCTGTTCAACGCTCAGGAGCGCGGACAGCTCTTCATCAGCCCCGGCGATAAGGTTTACTCAGGAATGGTTATCGGTACTTCAGGAAAAAGTGAGGACATCGAGGTTAACGTATGTAAGACCAAGCACCTCACCAATACAAGAACATCATCTGCTGATGAAGCACTCAGACTTGTACCTCCGCGTATCATGTCTCTCGAGCAGTGCATCGACTTCATCGACACAGATGAGCTCCTTGAGGTAACACCTACAACTCTTAGAATCCGTAAAAAGATCCTTGATCCTACACTCAGAAAGAGAGCTGGCTTCGCTGCCAAGAATAAGAAATAAAAAAATGTCGGGGTCGCCCAATACCGGGCGGCCCCGTTTTCGTTTACTCAAGTTCCTTCGCAACGTCTTTTAGCAAGGAGCGAATTTCCAAATGTTGAGGACATGCGGTTTCACAACCTCCGCACTCGATGCAATCGCTGGCCTTTCCTTTTCCGTCGGAAGTTAGCACATTTGCGTAGTACATCTTCTGATTCCAGTCATTGAAAATTTTCCTGGTGTTCATGCAGGAGAAAATCTCCGGGATCATAATATTCATCGGACAGTGATTCTGTTCTACGCAGTAGTGACATGAGGTGCAGGGAATTGCATCAAGGTCCTTGTAGATAGCTGTAACCTTGGCTATTGCACCCATTTCCGCCTCATCCAGAGGCTTAAAGTCCTTCATGAAAGATATGTTGTCCTTCATCTGTGCAAAATCGCTCATTCCGGAGAGGACTATTCGTATTCCGTCCTGACTCGCAGCGAATCTAATGGCATAGCTTGCATTTGATAATCCGGCTCCCAGTTCATCAAATACCTTCTGTGCATCTGCAGGGAGATTCACAAGATTCCCTCCCTTTACGGGCTCCATCACGATAACCGGCTTGCCGTGCTTTCTGCACACATCAAGACATTTGTGGCTCTGAACGGCAGGATCCTCATAATCAAGATAATTGAACTGAATCTGAACGATCTCTACCTCGGGATAAGTTGTGAGTATCTTATCCAGTACCTCTGCACTGTCGTGGAAAGAGAGCCCTACGTGCCTTATCTTACCCTCTTCCTTGAGCTTGAAGGCAGTCTCGTATGCCTTGCACTTCTTGAAATGCTCGAAATTCTTTGCATTCTGGGCATGCATCAGATAGAAGTCAAAATAATCCACGCCGCAAGCATCGAGCTGACTCTGGAAAAATGGCCGAATATCCTCTTCCTTGCTGAAATAGGGCTCAGTCAGTTTATCAGTCAAAAGGAATTTTTCTCTCGGATATCTGTCGGAAACAGCGGTTTTGATAGCCTTTTCAGATTTACCATCAATATAGCCATGCGCAGTGTCAAAGTAATTAAAGCCGCTATTTATGAAATAATCCGCCATATCCTTGAACTGCTCGATATCAACTTCCGTACCCTTCATTGGAAGTCTCATGCATCCAAATCCGAAAAATGTTTTTATTTCAGGGAATGAATTGTCCATTGTGTGTCCTCCAAACAAAATGATAATAATTCTTAAATACTCAGATTTAAATTTTATCATATTGATTGTGCACAATATATAGGGCATTATGTAAAATAATTATTATCGATTATTGTGACTTTTTCAGACTTTACAAATCAAATTCAAAATGGATAATAACCCTCTCCGGTCTCCTCGATGCCAAGTCTGCCTTCAGTTTTCTGAGTAAGTCCGTCTATGATGCGATCTGCGTCTTCCATGCGAACAGTGATGTCATACTCCACCTTGTCGGTGTAGGTCTCATTTTCAAGAGGAATCTCCTCCTGTCTGAGGTAATATTGAATGCCGTTCACCAGTGTGTAATCGGCGGTTAGGTGAAATCTCTTGCCATAGACCATCTCTCCCACTTTTGCTGCGGCGAGGCCTGCCTGGGCAGCCTGAGTGTAGGCGCGTACAAGTCCCCCGGTTCCAAGAAGAACTCCTCCGAAATATCTTGTTACTATTATCAGGACATTAGTTACTCCGGCTCCTTTTATGACTTCAAGAATCGGTTTTCCCGCAGTACCCGAGGGTTCACCGTTATCACTGCACCTTGCCACCCCAAAATCAGAACCGATAACAAAGGCATAGCAGTTGTGTCTGGCATCCCAGAACTTTTTCTGAAAAGCAGCTATCTGCTCCTCAGCCTCCTGCACGCTCTCCACCGGCAAGGCATTAGCAATGAAGCGGGATTTCTTTTCAACTATTTCACCGCATCCCTGCTCTAATATCACTTTATAACTGTCCGTTTTTCCCATGTATTCCCCCAGACTATCCATTATTTGCCATATTTGATATAATAGTAGTTTGAATAATACTACTTATTAATATTACTAAAAAATGATATACGAATTGCTCTGTATATCATACCACTACTGGAGGAATTTATGAATTTTGGAAGAAAAGGTATCAGGGATCAGCAACACTCTATAGTCTCAGGTACTACCAAATGGGGGAAGAAAATCTCTCTTATATCATTTGAACTTATAATTATAGTATGCATCGGTATTGCTGTTATCGGAGTATGCGCGGGTATCGGTGTGTTCAGAGGTATTATTGATACTGCGCCGGAGATTGGCAAAATAAACGTAACTCCCACAGGATATTCAACCTTCGTATACGATACGGAAGGTAACCAGACTGCAAAGCTGGTTTCGACCGATTCAAACAGAATCCCGGTTACGATGGACATGATTCCCGAAAATCTTGCCCACGCTTTCGTAGCCATAGAGGATGAGCGTTTTTACCAGCACAACGGTATTGATATTCAGGGTATCTTCAGAGCTGCTTATATAGGTATAACCAGCCATGATCTCTCTCAGGGTGCAAGTACCATAACCCAGCAGCTTCTTAAGAACAACGTATTTACCGGATGGACCAGTGAGAACTCCGACATTGCCAAGATAAAGCGTAAGGTTCAGGAGCAGTATCTCGCAATTCAGCTTGAAAAGACCATGAGCAAGGAGGATATCCTCCTTAACTATATGAACACCATCAACCTGGGCTCTAACACTCTCGGTGTGCAGGCAGCTTCACTTCGCTATTTTAACAAGTCAGTTACAAATCTGACTCTGTCAGAATGCGCCGTTATCGCAGGTATCACACAGAACCCCAGCCGTTTTAATCCCATTACACATCCGGACAAGAACGCTGAGCGCCGTGAGACAGTACTGAAAAAAATGCTAAAACAGGGCTACATCTCTCAGATAGAGTTTGATGAAGCAATGAATGACGATGTCTATGCCAGAATTCAGGTTGCTGACAAGGAAACTGCTGATAACACCATCAACTCCTACTTCGTCGATGCCCTTACAAACCAGCTTATCGACGACCTCATCGATGCAGGCTATAACGAGACTCAGGCTTATACACTTCTGTACAGCGGCGGTCTTAAGATCTATTCAACTCAGGATCCCGCTATTCAGTCGATCTGTGACTCAGTTTATATGGATGAATCCAATTATCCTGAAGGCACTAAATACCTTCTCGATTATGCACTTACTACAATTGATTCTGAGGGTAATCCTACCAACTACAGCACAGAGATGATGAAGTCATATTTCCAGCAGGAGAACAAAGGCTTCAACATGCTGTTTAACTCAGAGGAAGAAGCAGATGCGGCAATTGAAACCTACAAGGCTGCTGTTGTCGGACCAAATGATACCATCGACGGTGAGCGCAAGAATCTAACACCTCAGCCTCAGGTATCTCTCACAATCGAGGATCACACCACAGGCTATGTGGTAGCCATGGTCGGAGGCCGCGGAAACAAGACCGCTTCCAGAACACTTAACCGTGCGACAGACACTGTTCGCCAGCCCGGTTCAACCTTCAAGGTGCTCTCAACCTATGCACCTGCTCTGGACAGCGCAGGCCTTACCCTAGCTACCGTATTTAACGATGCTCCGTTCAATTATCCCGACGGCCGTCCCGTTAACAACTGGTACGGCGAGTCCTACAGAGGTCTTACCTCTATAAGAACCGCTATCGAGCAGTCAATGAACATCATCGCAGTTAAGACAATGACCGTCATAACTCCTCAGCTTGCTTTTGATTATCTGAAAAATTTCGGCTTCACTACTTTGGCTGAAAACGAAGAAATTAACGGTAAGATTTTCACAGATGTTCAGCTTCCTACAGCTCTCGGCGGTCTGACACACGGTGTCACCAACATGGAGCTTAACGCAGCTTATGCGGCTATCGCAAATGGCGGCGTTTACATCAAGCCCAAGCTTTATACCAAGGTTGTTGACCACGAAGGTAATACCCTTCTTGATAATACGAACTCCGATTCCACAAGAATCCTCAAGGAGTCCACAGCTTATCTTCTTACAAGTGCAATGCAGGACGTTGTAACCAAGGGTACAGGTACCGCTGTTAACTTCGGAACAACCGCCATTGCAGGTAAGACAGGTACTACCTCAGATGAGAACGACGTTTGGTTTGCAGGCTACACAACCTATTACACTGCAACTACCTGGGCAGGCTATGACAACAACGTAGATCTGACCACCAAGGCAGAGCAGCATCTTGCGAAGGACATGTGGAGAGCCGTAATGTCCAAGATACATGAGAACCTGCCCTCCACCACCTTCGAGAAACCCGCTTCCGTTGTCACAGCCACGGTTTGCTCAAGATCAGGAAAATCGCCTATTGCAGGACTCTGTGATGGCACACTTATGACCGAGTACTTTGAAGAAGGTACTGCTCCCTCTGATAGCTGTAACGTTCACTATTCAGGAATTCTGTGTCAGAGTGATCAGCATCCCGCTACAGAGCAGTGTCCTTTCAAGATATCAGGTGTATTTGAGCTTATTCCTCCGGAGCCTGCAGCACTTCAGGCACAGTCACCCGCCGGCAGCGGTTCAGGCAACTACACTACCAGTGTTGACGAAGCAGGAAATACGGTTGTAACGCCTTCCGTAACCTGTCACCACACACCTGAATTTATGGCTCAGCCTAATATACAGGAAATTCTAGCTCAGGAGACAAGCCTTATCCAGCAGGGTATCATCTACACAGGTCCTGCCGTGGGCAATGCAAATGCTACACCTGCAAGTCCGGATTCCCTTAATACTACTGATCCGAATGCCGCACCTGCAGAGACACCGGCAGAAACTCCTGCTCCTGCTGAAACACCTGCTCCCGCTGAAACTCCTGCTCCCGCAGAGAATGTTCAGCCTGCTGCCGAAGCCGCACCTGCTCCCGAGGCAGCTCCCGCCGCCACTCCCGAAGAGGACAATGACGACGATGAAGAAGAGGACGATGAATAAGGGGATTCCCGAGTAATGGATATACATAATGATCAGAATGCTTCAAAAAAATCCGGATGGAAGACATTAGTTTTCTATCTTACCTACACAGCCATATTTGCTGCCATGTCAGCTCTTGTCTATGGATACTTCTATTCAAACGGCAAGAGCCTCATCTGCGAGGGTGATACCTGGCGGCAGCATCTTAAGGCTGCGGCTTACTATTCAAAGTGGCTCCGCGGAGTTTTTTATCACATATTTAAGGATCACTCCTTAAGCCTTCAGACCTTCGCCTTCGGAATAGGGTACGGAAGCGACATGTATCCTACGCTTCAATACTATGCCCTTGGCGATCTTCTTAATTTGTTTTCCGTTTTTGTAAAAACAGAATATATTCATATCTATTTCCAGGTAGTTATGATTCTTCGCGCGTACCTTGCAGGTATCACCTTTTCACTGTATGCGAAATATATGCGAAAAGATATGTCCGCGCCGGCACTTCTTGCAGGAATGTTCACCTACAGCTTCGGTTCATATTTCATGTACCTCGGCCTGTGGCATCCTTTCTTTGCGAACCCTTTGATCTATCTCCCGCTGGTTCTTCTCGGTGCGGAGCGTATCTTAAAAGAGAAAAAGCCGGCATTTTTCGCTATTGCCGTCTTTCTCGCAGGTACCAACAATTTCTACTTTTTCTATATAATCGTGCTCCTTACAATAATCTATGTAATCGTAAGGCTGCTTTTTTCATACATTGGAAAACACGAACCCGGTGCTATGCTTCGTACCATCGGCACATTCTTTGCCTACGGAATTATCGGCACCCTGATGAGCATGTTCATACTGCTGCCCGTTCTCGTTGCTTTTCCGAATAATCCGAGAGCAGCTTCCGGCATCACAATCCCGCTCTTCTATGACGCCGCATATTACAAGGAGCTTGGGAAAAATGTTTACAGCTTCGTCTATCACGGATCAAACGACACTCAGCTTGGCTTTACACCGGTATTTGTAATAGCTGCTGTATTCGTTATTATCCGCGCTGTGTATTATCTGGTAACCAGGAAAGACTCTGCAGAATCCGGAACAAAAGCAGCTATCTACCAGGAACTGGTTTACATGATACTTCTTACCATCTTCCTGTGCCTGCCGTTTTGCGGATATGTCTTTGCAGCCTTCTCCTATGCCGTAAACAGATGGGCTTTTGCCTGTGCCCTTTTCGCAGGTTTTATAACTGCTGAATTTACGGACTTCACAGGAAATAAAGCAGCTGCTTTCATGGGAAAAGGAAAAGATCGTAAACCCGCTTTTGTCGCTTCTATCGTAAGCATTATGGTCCTTATGATAACACTTGGATTTATCATGAAAAATGGCCGAATGGCGTACTCACCCGACGAGGGCAACATGATAAGAGATTACATGGATATCTGCACTCCCGAGGAAATGTATGCCCAGCTTCAGAGCACCGAAGTTCAGGTTGTCGAAGAAAATGCAGCAGCTTCAGGCCTCGATGCCTCGAATGATTTTTACCGCTATTCAGGCCGAGACCTTGTCTGGAACGCTGCTATGCTCGATGGCATATCCTCAACACAGTTCTTCTGGAGCCTTGCCGATAAGAGCGTATCCGAGTACTTCAAGCTCATGGCTATAAACGACCAGCAGAGCTTTGCATACTTTGCCCTGGACGACAGAGCAGTCCTTAATTCGATTGCCGGAGTTCGATACTACTCCCTCAGATATAACACCCCTGAGCAACAGGCCTTCGTACCCTGCGGATATGTACCGTCCTATGAAAAGTATAACTTTGGAATCTATGAAAACCCTGATGCCATGCCTCTCGGTTTTACTTATAGCAGCGCCATATCAGAGTCTGCCCTGAGCGCCATGACTCCTGTTCAGCGCGAAGAAGCACTCCTTTACGGAGCCGTTCTAAAAGATGATATCGCATCCAAATATCCGGAAGCTGAGCCGGTTTTCACCTCTGAGTCTATTCCTTATGACATAACTCTTGAGGGCGATGTAAAGGAAGTAAACGGCGGTTTCAAGGCAAAAGCAGGTTCCTCCGTTCTTCTCACCTTTAACGGTAACCCCGGCTGCGAAACTCTTTTGTATCTGAAGAACCTTCGAATCAAGTGTAAAAATGACGTGCCCAGCATCATCATCTCCACAGAGCTCGCTGACGGCACCTGTATCAGCAAAAATATCGATTACAAGACAGAGCGCTCCTGGTACTACTCAGGCTGGCACGATTTCCTTGTGAATCTCGGAAATGCCAACGAGGCAAAGACCTATATCAGGATCAATTTTAATGAAAAAGGCACCTATAAATTCGATGAGATGAGCGTGTATTGCAGATCGCTTGCAACCATGCATGACCGCCTCACAGAGCTTAAAGCACATACACTTACGAATGTGGATCTTCACAAAAATCCCATCTCCTTTGCAACGAATACTATTACAGGAAGCATTGACTGCGGCGACAGTGAGATTCTCTTCTTATCAGTTCCTTATTCCAAGGGATGGACCGCCTACGTTGACGGCAAAAAGGCAGAGCTCCTCACAGCCGACACAATGTTCAGTGTTCTTGAAATGACCGAGGGCCACCACGACATCAAACTGGTTTACCACACCCCGGGTCTCATGGCAGGATTTATCCTAAGCCTGATTGGGTTAATAGGACTTATAATATTAAGCCGAAAGGAGCGCTAATGCTTACACTATCTGACCTTTGTGCAGAACTGTCTATCACTCCCGCCACAGGGAGAAACTGGATAAAGCTCGGTAAGATTAAGCCTGAAGGAAAAAAGGGACGCTCGTATCTCTTTTCTGAGGAGTACGTCAGCTCCCTCAAAGCCGATCTTGAAAACGGAAAGATCAAATCCTTAAAGAGCCGCCGGAACAAGACCTACGTATCGGGTAAGCTCCTGTACAGCTCTTATATTCCTGCGACTTCTCCCAATCTCCCGCTGGTTAACAAACTTATTTCAGACATTGCCGACTTTGAAAGCTGCAGTGCTCTTACTACAGAACCTAAAGAAACAGCAGGATCTTCAGAGCAGACCAAACCTTTTGAACTCACAGATTCCATGCTGAAAGCCATCCTTGCGGGCTGCGCAAAGAGACTTATCGCCAAAAGAATTCCGGATGAAGAACAGGAAAAATACTCACACCTTATCACAGAGCTTCATCCATCCGAAGACGACGCATCCCTACCTGAGGATATCCTCTCTCTTACCGGGAGCTTCGAGTACGTTCCCGGCGAGGATACTCTTGGTCTGATATACATATCTTTAAAGCACCTTCGCGCAAGGAAAAGCGAGGGAGCCTATTACACTCCCGGAACCATCGTACAAAGACTCCTCGGACACCTGTTTGAGGCATCAATCCTCTCAGAAGGTCAGGATAAACAGATCCTTGATCCGGGCTGCGGAACCGGCAACTTTTTATTATGTCTTCCTCCGGGTATCCCTGCCGGGAATCTCTACGGCTATGATCTCGATGAGACCAGTATTCTTCTTGCAAGGATTAACCTGGCACTCAAGTACAGAATCCCCGACATCGATTTTTGGAAAGAGCATCTATTAGTCAGGGATTTCCTTCACGAGAATAAAAACGATAAAACCTTCGACATCATCCTTGGCAATCCTCCCTGGGGTTCTTCTTTCACTGCGGATGAAAGGACTTACCTCAAGGATACCTTCGAATGCGGCAAGGCAAAGTCACCCGATTCCTTTGATCTTTTTACCGAGCAGGCTCTCGGTCTTCTTAAAAACGGCGGTACACTCTCCTACGTCCTTCCGGAGTCGGTTCTTCTTGTCAAAACTCATCACATAATTCGTGAGCTTCTGCTGAAGATGACCACGCTAACGCACCTTGAATATCTGGGTGATGTATTTGATCATGTCCAGTGTCCTTCCGTGATAATGCAGGTGCAAAAATCCGCCGACAGCTTTCTTTCAAAAAATCCTGTCGTATATGAAAAGGATTCCTCCTTTAAAATCACTACTAAGCGGAAGCTGACAGGAGACGCCTTCGACTTCCTCATGCCCGACAATGAGTACCGGATCCTTAACCATTTGGAGACTCTGCCGGATGCAAAAAGACTCGAAGGAAATGCCGGGTTTGCACTTGGAATCGTAACAGGTGCCAACAAGGAAATGCTTAAATCACGAAAAACCGCAAACAACGAAGTCATACTTAAAGGCATCGATATTTTCAAATATGCCTTCAAAATACCTAAGTGCTACATAAACTTCGATCCCGATAAATGCCAGCAGGTAGCGCCTCTTTCCATGTACCGCGCACCTGAGAAGCTGCTCTATCGTTTCATCGGAGGACGACTTGTTTTTGCATATGATGACAAACAAACCCTGTCTCTTAACAGCTGTAATATCGTAATTCCGAACATTGAAAATCTCAGCATGAAATATATTATGGCGATTTTAAACTGCAGCGCCTCCGAATATTATTTCATCAAAAAATTCCGTTCGGTAAAAATTCTAAGATCGCACATCGAACAGATCCCGATCCCGGATGCCGACGCCGATACTCAAAGCGATATAACTGCAATAATTGACAGTATTTTAGAGCTTTGCCGGAATCCCGAGACCCTAAAGCCCACCACCGAGGAGGAACAAAAAAGCAAGCTGACAGCACTTTACAAAGAGCTCGATGATAAGTGTTTTAAGCTGTTCAATTTATCGGACAGTGATATCTCGTTCATAAAAGATGAACTTAAAAACGAGAACTTGTTCCTTCCCCTATAGCATTTACGGAATTTCGTGTTATAATTGATATACACTTGCACGTTTTGCGTAAGGAGATTTCTTGTATTTCTTTTTTCAAGAGGATTTAGATGAGTGATAATATTGAAAAGTTAAAGACAATTTCACTTAACGAACATGCGGACCAGTTGTTCGACAAAATCATAAACACAACCCAGGACTGTATCTTCTGGAAGGATACCCATCGCAGATTTGTTGGAGTTAATCAGGCATTTCTCAATTTTTATGGTTTTAAATCAGCTGATGAAGTTATCGGTAAAACCGACGAGGATATGGGCTGGCATCCGGATCCCGAACCTTTCATGCAGGATGAGATCCTGGTCCTTCACGGCGAGAGTACTCACAATGTTCATGGCCTGTGTATTGTCAAAGGCGAAGTAAGAGAGATCATTGCTACCAAAACACCCATCTATGATGAAGGTGTTATTATCGGATTTGTAGGCTCCTTTATGGATGTCACCGAGGAGCAGGAACACATTAGGAAAATCGAACAGCTTAATAAATTAAACGACAAGCTTCTCGATAATGAAAAGCGTGCCAACAGACGCATGTCGGAATTCCTATCCCGCATGAGCAACGAAATCAAAAATCCCATGAACGCCATCTCCGCTCTGTCCTATCTTGGAATGAATCAGGAGGATGTCGACGTCCTTCGAAGTGATATGAGAAAGATCTACACTTCAAGCCACTATCTCTCCAGACTTATGAGCGATATTCTCGATATTGATAAAATCGACGGCGGTAACTTAAACCTCGACCCGAAAAGAGCATCCCTTGATGATATTGTGGACGGCGTTGAGAATGTCACCAAAGCCTTCGCAAAAGAAAAAAATGTGACAGTCATCGTGCACAGAGAATACAGAGCGAACCCGCAGGTCATCTGCGATCTCGGACGCGCTCAGCAGATGGTGATTAACTTAACCAATAACGCCGTAAAGTTCAGCGAACGCGGAGACACTGTCGAGATATATATTTCTTCCAAAAAGCACGGCGATTTTTACAGAATTAGATTTGTGGTAAAGGATGAAGGCTGCGGCATCGGCAGTGCTTTTATGCCAAGTCTTTTCAGAACCTTCTCTCAGGAAAAGAGAAATCCCAGCAAGTATGGTACAGGAACAGGCCTTGGACTTTCCGTCGCAAAGCGCCTTGCATGTCTCATGAAGGGTGATATTACCGCAGAAAGCGAAGAGGGACTCGGAAGCACCTTCACAGCCACAATAGAGCTCGACGCAGTACCGCCGGAAAACTGACAGCGGGTTAACTTAAAGCCCACAATATAAATCACGAAAAAACAACGGATAGCAAGCTCTTTGCTATCCGTTTTATTATCCACACATGTTAAATTAAGATCCGGACTGAACACTTGAAAGAAACTGTCTTGTACGTTCCTCCTTCGGATTATTGATCACTTCCTTCGCAGGTCCCTTCTCCAGGATCACTCCGCCGTCCATGAAAATAACCTCGTCCGCTACGTCTCTTGCAAATGCCATCTCATGAGTAACTATGATCATGGTGGTATTCTTGTTTGCAAGCTCTCTTATTACTCTTAGGACCTCGCCCGTAAGCTCGGGATCAAGCGCTGAAGTAGGCTCGTCGAAGCAGAGGATATCAGGTTTTAACGCAAGAGCACGGGCTATGGCAACTCTCTGCTGCTGTCCTCCGGAAAGCTGGTGCGGGTAATTATCCATTCTGTCGGAAAGTCCCATCTGATCAAGAAGCTCTTTACCTCTTTTTATGATCGCATCATTATCCTGACCGCCGCTCAAGAGTCCCGGTGCAAGTGTCACATTCTCTAGTGCCGTGTACTGCGGGAAGAGATTGAACTGCTGGAAAACCATACCGAAATGGAGTCTCTTTTCACGAAGAGCATCCGCGCTTTCCATGGGAAGCGATGCATCAAAAAGCTTCTCTCCTCTTACGGTTATAGTTCCTTCGTCAGCTCTCTCCAGGAAATTCAGGCAGCGAAGCAGCGTTGTCTTTCCGCTTCCCGAGGATCCGATAATTGATATCGCCTGTCCCTCTTCCATGTCGAATGAGATTCCCTTAAGAATCTCGCTATTATCAAATTTTTTCTTTATATCTTTAACTTCAAGTATTGGCATTTTCCGTGTACCTTCTCGTCTTTACCTAAAATAGCTCAGCTTCTTCTCGATGTATCTAAACAGCAGTGTCAAAAGTCCGCTAAAGAGCAGATAAAATGCGCCTGTGTAGAACAAAGGCCAGATGATTCCGCTGCTCTTTATGAAGGCCTGTCCGTTCCAGATGATCTCATAAACCGCAATAACTCTCGCAAGAGAAGTATCCTTAACAAGGGTTATAACTTCGTTTGAAATCGGCGGAACGATTCGTTTGATGAGCTGCAGGAGAATGACTTTTTTGAAGGTCTGCCATCTCGTCATACCGAGAACCTGCGCCGCCTCATACTGTCCTACCGGAATTGACTGAATTCCGCCTCTGTATATCTCAGAAAAATAGCAGGCGTAGTTAATCACAAATGCTATAAGTGCTGCCATAAATCTTCCGGAGGTTGAAGTTCCCCATACGTTTAATCTAAGGAAAATTCCCGGTCCGTAGTAGATGATAAGAAGCTGCAGCATCAGCGGTGTTCCGCGTACAACCCAGATCAGAAACCTTATAGGCACCCTTATCAGAGGCAGCTTATTCATTGAGCCAAAGCATATGAGAAGCCCCAGGGGCAGTGAAAAAACAAGTGTTAAAGCAAATAATTTAATTGTTGCCAGGAACCCCTCAAGCAGTGATAAGGTAACGGTCCAAAACATAAATAGATTCCTCTTTCCATAGTTTCAAATGCCCCGCCATTAAGCGGGGCATAGATTTCGCTATTTTTTAAAATCAGGATTATCTTGCAATTACGGCATCCTGAACACCGTACTGCTTTGCAATCTCCATCATGCTTCCGTCAGCATACATAGCCCCAAGCTGATCATCGATGTAAGCAGCAAGATCGGATCCCTTGCGGCATCCAATACCATACTCTTCTGTTGTAAGTTCTACTGTGTGTGAAAGATCGGGATAGCTTGTACCCTCACCAATCATAGCGCCTGCCATGAGAAGGTCGATAATACATGCACCAGAAGTACCTGCCTGAACTTCCATTACAGCATCAGCCTGAGATGTAACGGATACAAAATCATAGCCGTTATCGGTAGCTGCCTGCTCACCTGCTGAACCTGCCTCAACCGCAAAGCTGTAGGAAGCAGCATCCTCTGCACTTTTCACCTCATCCGCAATATCTGACGGAACAACCACAACCTGTGCATTGTTAAGATAAGGCTTGGTGCACTCCATTGCGTTTGTAACTTCGTTTGTAAGTGTCATTCCGTTCCATACTACATCAATTGACTTGTTGTCAAGCTCAAGAATCTTGTTATCCCAGTCGATCTCTACAAACTCAGCTTCAACTCCGAGGGACTCGGCAACCTTCTTTGCAAGGTCAGCATCAAAACCGATCCAGTTGCCGCTGTCATCCTTGTAATCCATAGGAGCAAAGTCTGTGATTCCTACGATAAGCTTTCCTTTTCCTTTTACATAGTCAACATCGGAGTCCTCATCCTTCGCCTCTGTTGTCTCTTCTGTTGTATCAGTCGCTGCTGTGCCTTCGGCGCCGTCTGTCTTTGCTCCGCCGCATGCTGTAAGCGAAAATGTCATTGCTGTTATAAGTAATCCTGCTATTATCTTCTTTTTCATAAAACAATGCCCTCCTCTAAATTTTTCATTCTTTACCACTTTATCATACTAAATTGGATTATGCAAACAAGTTTAGATTTAATTAGTTGTTTATTAAACTTTAATACCAACAGCGGGCAAAATACCTTATAGTATTTTTATAGGGATATATTCGATAAAAAACTTCCGAGAGGTATGGTTATGGTAAATTCAGAGCCTTTCCCCTTTTCAGACTGCACTTCGATCTGACCACACATCATATCAACTATATTCTTGGTGATGGCCATTCCCAGCCCGGTACTGCCGTACTGGTTGCTTGTTCCCTCTTTTTCCTGTGAGAAGGGCTCAAAGATCTTCGGAATATAATCAGCATCCATTCCAACGCCGGTATCCTTTATGACAAATCTGACAACAGCTCTCTCGTCCGTGCGCTCTGTCTCTTCAACAGTGAAAGTCACCTTTCCCGGAGCCGGTGTGTATTTCACGGCATTACCGAGGACATTTATGACCACCTGTTTCATCTTCATCTCATCGCCGACGTAAAAGTCGTCCATGTGGCCTTTTACCAGACAATCAAACACAAGACCTTTATCCTTACACTGGGACTCAGTCATGGTATTTATCTGCTCAAGCATATTTCCGAATGAAAATTCCTCATTCTTAAGTTTGGCTTTCCCCGACTCAACTCTGCTTATATCAAGGATGTCATTTATAAGTGATAGCAGGTGCTTTGCGCTGGCACCAATCTTCACCAGTATATCTCTTGTCTCGCTGTCGATATCCGGATTTTTGAGCGCGATGTTATCAAGTCCAATAATGGCATTCATAGGCGTTCTTATCTCATGGCTCATATTGGATAAAAAGGCCGTCTTCGCCATATTGGCATGCTCCGCTTCTTCCAGAGCTTTTGCCAGCATTTGGCTTCTGGCTTCTTCAACAACATCCAGAGGTTTTGCTGCAGTCTCATCATTTGTCTCATAATTCTGTATTATCCTGTGGATGATGGCCTTAAGCTCTTTGTACTCTTTCAGAAGGAAAGGAGTGTCCCTCTGAATTGTTGCAAAATCCTTATCCTTTCCCGCCATTTCCAGCGCCTTCGCTTTTTCAAACATGCTCACAGCACCTATGGCAGAGGAAGTACTCTTAAGTGAATGCACATTAAGAACGTAGGCATCCATATCATTATCTTTCAGGTTGTTTTCTATCTGCTCCGCCTTGGCATCAACGGACATCTCATAGGTTTCAAGGGCGTAGATGTAATCTTCTGCATCGCCGCAGTACTCGATGCCTTTTGCAGGATCAAGCTCAGGATAGTCGAAAGCGATTTTCGGAAGCTTCGACGTCTCATCATTTTCCTCATCACCTATCATGAAGACAGAATCGTCAGGCAGATATTTGCACATCATGCGCTCCATCTCGTCGATATTCACCGGCTTCGTCAGATAATCGGTAAAACCGGCAGAGAGCATTTTTTCCTTGTCCCCCGAAACCGCACTGGCGGTAAGTGAGATTATGGGCGTCTTTTCATACTTTTCAGGGTATTTTTTCTTTATCTCTGTTAGTGTCTCTATCCCGTTCATATGCGGCATACGGTAGTCCAAAAAGACCATGTCGTAGTGCTCAGCGCCGAATTTTTCTATGCACTCTGCGCCGCTGCTTGCCACATCTATATGCATTCTGGTACGCTTCAAAAGTCCCGCAATAATCTGGAGGTTCATCGGCGTATCATCCACGACAAGAAGCCTCATGCCCGGAGCGATAAACGAAGTCTGTCCATGCGCCTGTCCGGAGTTATCGTGAAGCAGGAATTCCTCCGTTATATCACCTATAGGTGTGTCATCTCCAATTTTCTGAGTCAGAGTGAAATAAAACTTTGAACCCTTTTCATAAGTGCTCTCCACCTTGAGCTCACTGTCCATAAGCGAAAGGAGCTGCCTGGTGATTGAAAGTCCAAGTCCCGAGCCTTCTATGCTTCTCGTCTTTTTTGGATCAAGTCTGTCAAAGGGCTCAAAGAGCTTGTCTATATCCTCTTTTTTGATTCCGATTCCGGTATCGGTTACGGATATCTCCATGGTGACGAAGTCCGAACTCTTCTCCTTCAGCTTCATCGCAAAATTGACGCTTCCCTCTTCCGTATACTTCACGGCGTTAGTGAGAATATTCGTTATTATCTGCTTTATGCGGATTTCGTCTCCTATAAAGTTCTTTGGGAATTTCTGAATCGATTTCAAAATGCAGAGTCAGTCCCTTGGCCTCCGCTCTGAATCTGATAAGATTGTAAAGATCTCTGATAAGTGCATCCGGCGCATACTTTTCGCACTGCAATTCCATTTTGCCGGTCTCTATCTTGGAAAAGTCCAGAATATCACTGATGATACCAAGAAGGCTAACCCCGGCCTTCCTGATGTTTTCGGAATAATCCAGTATGGCTGAATCCTCCGCCTCTCTTTGTATCATCTCGTTCATGCCGAGAATGGCCGTAATGGGAGTGCGGATCTCATGACTCATATTTGATAAAAATGCGCTCTTTGCTACATTCGCCTGTTCAGCTTCTTCAAGAGCAATTGCAAGGGTATTGGCTCTCTCAGTCTCTTCTTTGGCGAGCTTGGTCTCTGTGATATCACCTATGAAAACATAATAAACATCACCATAGCCCGGGAGAGTCGCAAAGTGACCGTAATCATCAACCCAGCGTATGGTTCCGTCTTTTCTGATTATTCTGTATACCACATAGTCCATGTGTCTTGAGTTTGAGTTCATGGCTATCTGGTTATCTATGGATGACTGAATGCTGTCATAATCATCCGGGCATCTGCTCTGCAAGCCATTCCATTGCAGACATCTTTTCCTCTGAAGGTATTATTGCCGTAAGATCATCGGTGAATAACTTGTTTTTTTGCATGAAAGCCCCCTTCAATCAGCGGTTTGTAGTATTCTCCTTTTATATCTTAACTGTTTTTTATGAAAAAATATATTAAACCAAAATAAAAAAACACTAAAAGTAATGCTTTTTCGCACTACTTTTAGCGTTTTTAAGGTAGGAGTGATTTCTAATATTGGCTTAAATCGTTTATATGTTTTTTAATTACTGTCCATCAATGAATGAAGAGATAACCGCGCCCTTATAGGTCTCGTCGATGTATGCCTTAACCTCGTCGGACTGAAGTGCCTTTACAAGAGCCTGGATCTTGGCAGAATCCTCGTTGCCCTGCTTAACTACAAGGAAGTTGGTTCTCTTTACTGTTGTCTCATCGTCAAACTCCTCGATATCAAGAGCGGGATGTGAATCCGGAAGGCCTGCCTCAAGAGCATAGTTTCCGTTGATTGCTGCCGCATCAAGATCAGGAAGTGAAAGCGGAAGTGATGCTGCCTCAAGAGGTGTAATCACATAGCCGTGCGGATTTGCCTCAGCATCCTTTGTAAGTGCGTCCTCTGTGTAGTTGTCGTCTGTACCAAAGCCGCCCTTTGATGTAAGAAGACCCTTCTGAACAAGAAGATCGATAGCACGCTCACCGTTGTCGGGATCGTTCGGGATACCGATTGAACCGCCGTCCGGAATATCAGCAAGAGCTGTGTACTTCTCGGAGTAGATACCCATGGGCTCGATGTGAACACCTGCTACTGCTGCAAGGTGAAGGCCTGCATCCTCGTTCTGCTGATTCATGTAGCCAAGTGTCTGGAAGTAGTTGGCATCAAGCTCACCCTCTTCAAGTGAAGTATTGGGAAGTACGTAGTCGTTAAATACAACTGTCTCGAGCTCCCAGCCATCCTTTGCAAGAACATCCTTAAGAATGTTATCAAGGATCTCTGCGTGAGGAACGGGTGTAGCACCAACTACAATCTTATTGTCGCCGTCTGCAGGAGCTGCTGTGGCATCTGCACTCTCTTCTGTGCTCTCAGCTTCAGTAGCTGTTTCTGTGCTCTCAGCTTCTGTGGCGGTTTCTGTACTCTCTGCAGTTCCGGCTGCGTCACCGGCAGATGAGCCTGCGCAACCTGTAATAGCGCCAAATGTAAGCACTGTAGAAAGTAAAATACTTGTCAAAAACTTCTTTTTCATAACTTTTGTCCTCCTCTTAAATCCGCCCCTATAATTAAAGCGGGTTTTTATATGTCAGATATGATTATTAACTTTAATCCCTGACCGTTATAAAATCAACCCATTTTCCGATAAGAAATAGTAATCGGAAGCTATAAAAAGGTCGGACTCCGTATAAGAAGTCCGACCCAATTTTTTTACAGTGTTCTCTCGTAATGTCCCTTTTTCTCCACGAAACCGGTTTTCCTAAGATAGGCCTTGTGATGCTCATCCGAGCCGTTGTAGACCAGTTTATCAATGCCCTCGTGTATGAGATTGGACATCAAAAATTCGCCGATAGAGAAGTCGCGGTATTCCGGAATGGAATAGTCAAGCTTTATATCAAGTATGTGATCCTTGAGGTTTCCAAGCAGAATTCCGGCAGGAGTTCCTTTGTGGCAAACCACAAAACCGCAGTTTACATCCTTGAAATCCATGGAAATCCCGGGGAAGCACTTCGCGATGTCTTCCTTATAAAGATCTATCGTATACTTTGTAAGGCCTTCATCGCCCGATACCCTGACAAGATCATAGTTTTTATCAGTGCTTCTCATCTTGCCAAGATAGTAGATATTGATTGCGACAAGCGCCAGATTCATGACAACCGTAGGATATGCATGAATCAAAAGTCCATAAATCACACATACAAGACTTCCCATCATGTTTACAATCCTAAGCTTGTAGACAGATACCATCATGAATGAAAGCAGCACCAGAGCTGATCCCACATAACCGATGATTTCAAATATTAGTGACACACTCATAAGAAAAAAAGCTCCTTTCGAAATAAGAAAAGGTAATTTTTAAATCTATAAATAGATGATATCACAGATTAGATTTTGAATGAAGATTCCAAAATCTAAAGTGTTTGCCATAACTCTCTTATAAGTTCATCCGCTATCATGTCACACACAACAAGCTTATATGCATTTCTTGTCGCTTCAGGATCAAGAGTCCTGCTAAATGACTCCGGTCCTTTTTCGCTTGCAATTGCAAAATAAACTTCTCCCGGAACGCTGTCGTTGTTCTCCGGATCGGCATTTCCCATAGTACCGGTCACACCTATCCCGAAGTCAGCTCCGTAGGCTTTTCTGCATGCTGCCGCCATAGCCCTCGCTGTTTCTTCGGAGTACACTCCGTACTTTTCAATTATTTCTGCCGGCACTCCCTGCATTATCTTGGCTTCATTGCTGTAGGTGATAAACGCCCCTCTCAGCACCGCCGACGAGCCTTCTGTATCTGTTAAAAGAGACGCCACCATCCCCGCCGTACAACTCTCCATGGTAGTGATTGTCAGGTGCTTCTCTATTAGCGTCTTTGTTATTTTTTCATATTTTTGTCTGATCTGTTTTTCTTTGGTCTGCATAATTAGTTCTTTCATCCCCGAAGCCTACAAAATTGCTATTTCAATTATAAAATGAAACACTTCCATCATCAAACAGCTTATTGTAAAATACAGTAGTGTGTTCCAACACAATAATGATTAATTAAGGATGTTTTTCAAATGATAAAAATCGAAGATGTAAAAAAGTCCTTTAAAAACACGGAAGTTCTTAAAGGAATATCAATGGAGATCGAGGATCACGAGATTTTCGGTATCATCGGTCAGAGCGGCGCTGGCAAATCGACGCTTCTTCGCTGCATCAACGGACTCGAGTCCTATGATTCGGGTATCATAACCGTGGACGGACAGGAAGTTAATATTAGAGATAAAAAGTCTCTGCGTCTTCTTCAGAAGAGAATGGGCATGATTTTCCAGAGCTTCAATCTTCTCGAGAGACTTGATGTATATCAGAACGTGGCTCTTCCCATGAAATTCTGGGGCATGAATACGAATACTCCCGAGGCGAAGGAAAAGATTTTGAAGCTCATAAAGCTCGTCGGACTTGAGGAGAAGGTTCATGCAAAGCCGCGTGAACTCTCAGGCGGCCAGAAGCAGCGCGTAGCTATTGCAAGAGCTCTGGCGCTTGATCCTGAATTCCTTCTCTGCGATGAGGCCACAAGTGCGCTCGATCCCGAGATCACAAAGGGCATACTTGCTCTTCTTCAGAAGATCAATCAGGAGATGGGCATCACAATTATCGTGGTAACTCACCAGATGGAAGTAGTTAAGCAGATTTGTAAAAAGGTTGCATTTTTAAGTAATGGTCAGGTGCTCTCAGTAGGTCAGCCCGAGAAGCTCTTCGTTTGGCCAAAAGAGCGTGAGATCAGAGATTTCCTTCGCGAAGAGAGCGACAAGCTTCCTACAACAGGTCTCAACATTAAGCTCTTTTTCTACGGAGAAGGCAATCAGCGTCCCATCGTTACAATGATGTCACAGGAGCTTCACCGCGATTTCAATATCTGCTGGGCTAAGCTCGAGGATTTCAGAGAGGATGTTTACGGAAGTCTTGTCCTCAATATTCAGGAAGAAGATCTGGACAGTGTCTGTGCTTTTCTTGATAAAAAAGATGTTACATGGGAGGTAATCAAATAATGTCCGGAATTTTATCAAACAGCGGAATGACCGGTATCATTTTAAATGCATTCAAGCAGACGCTTTACATGGTGTTCTGGTCAACGCTTTTTTCAGTAATAATCGGGTTCATCCCCGCAATCATCTTAACGCTTACAGCGCCGGACGGCCTTAAGCCCAACAAGATTGTTTATGAGGTTTTGAGTTTTATCGTAAATGTATTCAGAAGTTTTCCGTTCATCATTCTTCTGGTTATTCTCATTCCTTTCACCAGAATGTGTGTGGGAAAATCGATCGGAACCACAGCTTCCATCGTGCCTCTTACGGTATCCGCGATTCCTTACATTGCAAGGGTATTTGAGACAAGTCTTCGCGAAACAAATCCCGGAGTCATCGAGGCTGCAAGGTCATTCGGAGCTTCGAACTTCCAGATTCTGATGAGGGTTTATGTAAAGGAATCAATTCCGAGAATGCTCAACGGTGTGGTTCTTCTGGTAATCTCACTTATCGGTTATTCCGCAATGGCCGGCACAGTCGGCGGCGGCGGTATCGGTGACATCGCAATCCGTTACGGTTACCAGCAGTACAAGACCGACTACCTGATCGTCTGCTCGATTATCCTTATAGCATTCGTGCAAGCAATCCAGATGCTCGGCAACTACATGTATAAAAAAATGTCATAATAGGACGGCCCGTGGGATTCCCCACGGGCCTGTTTTTTACCAGTCGGTGTAGCCGTAGTCGTAGCCGCCATAGTCATCACCGCCATAGTAGTCTTCGCTGTAGTCACTGTAGTCACCATAGTCGCTATCGTAATCATCATAGCTGGAGCTGTTCCATTCGGTATACGCATCGTAGTCATCATAGTAGTAAGTGGGCTCCTCATAAGCGTCATTCGATTCATAGTAGGAACCGTCATCGTCTACATAGCCGTCTGAGCCATAGCTTATAAACTGATTCTCATAGCCGTTCCAGTACCAGACATCTCCATCGGAATCGGTCCAATAATATGCGGTGCCATAATCTCCGGGATCGCTTCCACCTGAATTTTTTGAGCTCTTACCGGAGCTCTTCTTACTGCTCTTACTTGAACTCTTCTTTGAGCTTTTCGCTTTTGCGGGCTGCGGAGGGACTGCCTTGGGAGAAGTAGTCCAGTCGTTCTTATAGGTACAGCTATCAAGCATTTTCTCTGCTATCTGCGCATAATTCTCAACACGTTTCTCTGTTGCGATTGCTATGGAAGCAAGCGCATATCCTGCAGGGCCAAAATAGCGAAGTTCGATAACACCGCGCACCGGATAGTCAAGTTCCTGCTTAAAGACAGTACCGTCAAGCCAAAGGTATCCTTTTATGCTGTAGTAATTACCGCAGTCCTTAAAATCCGAGCCTATGTATTTTACAAGCTTTTTCTCATAGTAAAGCTTGATGAAATCTTCCAGCATATAGCCCATGACCTTTTTTCCAATGGCTGAGCCATACTTGAGATCCCTGTCGAACTCCTCGGTAAGAGGCTGGAACATGACAACTATGCTGCTGTAATAATCCACTGTGCCTTTTCCATGTTCAGGATAAAAATTCAGGGCGTGGGATATGTCTTTTCTTGGTGATGTAAGCATGTGTTCAGGATAGTAGATATCAACACTGTCGAATTTGTCCGGAAAACTGGTCATCTGCGTCAGCTTATCCTCGGGAGCCGGGAGCAGTACCATCTCATCTACTTTAGTGAGCTCCGATCCGCCGACATCGACAAGCTTCCCACTCTTATTAAGCGTATAGCTGTCTTTTGCTCCGTCTGAATCAAAAGTGAGGGTGATTTTGTCTCCATCAATCTCGTAGGTTCCGCCATCAACTTTCATGCGGTAGACGTTAGTTGCACTCCAGGTCTTATCTTTTTCAATGGTGATATAGACCGAAACATCGTCATACTTCCAAATGCCGATAAAATCTTCATCGGAAACACCCTTTGATGCTGTTGACGTTTTAGTCAGCACCGGTCTGTTCACCGTCGCCGTCGTCTGCTTCGGAGTCGCAGCTGACGCACTGTCCTGCATCATGAACGACAGAAACAATACCGGTAAAAAAATCACCGTGAAGTACTTCCTTAGCTTAAACATAATCCCCCTCCTTTCGGAAAACTTACCCTTTGGGGCAATTCATCTTTTCAGACCATTCATCCTTTCACATACTTATTATAACGTTCATCCTTAATTACTCCGCTCCAGTTAAGACCGAAGCCGAAGTCATACACATTCCCAAGAGAATCCTTGTAAGGTTCATAGTCAAAAGGCTTGTCCTCACAGTGCTTCTCCACTGTCTCCATATTCTTCGGAATCTGCACGGGAAGCATTGCGGTAGGCTCGTAGCCACCACTTATAACAGTGAGCGCAGCCTTAGTCTCCACTCCGAAGTTTACAAGAATCGCATCAGCATACTCCTCAAACTCGGAAACCATGCAGGGATTGTTCATGCGGATGACCACGATTACGGGCTTATCACCCATCTTCTTTTTGGTTTCGATTACCGCATTAAGATCGCTCTCGTTGGCTGCCTTATTTGATTTTCCAAGGTAGGAACGATTAGGATTCTCTTTTTCCCTGAAGTCACCCTGACCGATACTCTCTGCTCTGGAAGCAGTTGCAGTATACTCCCTGTACTGCAGTGTCACAGGTCTGTAGCCCGTCTCCTTTGTGTAGCCGTCACTTATGGGGCTCTCAATAAAGCAGATTGCAAAGTCTGCCTCTGCCGTATCCTTCGTTACTTCATAAAAAGGCTCCACATCTTCCGGCTTTGCTCCCGGTATATCCAGCGCTTTTTCCATAAAACGCATAAAGCCCTTGTGCTCATCGATATGGCGATCGGGTATGTAAACCTTCTTCTTAGCCGCACCTGCCAGAGCAGAACCGGAAGCAGCGCCACTTTCTATAGGAAGTGCACCATTATTCTTCACCATAGCAATGCTCTGAAGCTGCGCCTTGAAGCCCTCTTCCACATACTCGTCGCAGCCGAGGATTTCCTTGCTCTTATTCGCATCAAGATAAGGGTTCTCAAATAGTCCGCACCTGAAGCTGTTAACAAGAAGTCTCTGCGCACTCTCCTCAAAGCGTTTTCTCATAGCCTCCTCGCCGTGGCGCTCGCAACCTATGCGATATGCCTCAAGAATCGGAGCTATGTTATTATTGCCTCCGAACTGATCGACACCGTTTTCAATTATCTGAAGATGTCTCTCGGCTTCGCTAAGGTCCTCTGTTCCGTAGCATCTTGAGCCGAAGGAATCCAGCTCCAGATCGGGATCTGCTGTGATTCCCCAGTCCGTGCAGACAATTCCCTTGTAGCCGTATTTATCTCGAAGCAGATCTCCGATTATATATTTGCTGTAGCTGTTTCCGACATTCTTGCCGGAGGGATCCACTCCATAGCTCACTGTGTAATATGGCATCACGGAAGAAGCTTCCTTGGTGCCGCCGTCAAGCTTGAACGCACCCTCAAGGAACGGTCTTAAGTGTTCCTCAAAATTGTTACCCGGATATACTGCGAATTTTCCAAAGCCATAATGGGCATCTCTTCCGGACTCGCAGGGACCGCCACCCGGCCAATGCTTAACCATGGCTGCCACGCTCTTGTTGCCCCAGCCGCCTTTGGTCTTACCATCACCGCTTACAGCATCAGGATCGGTCTGAAGTCCCTCGCAATATGCCTTCGCATAATCCGTGGCAAGCTTGGAGCAAGGTCCCCAAGTATCCGGGACTCTCATCCATCTGGGCTCTGTTCCAAGATCTATCTGCGGTCCGAGCTCCGTTGTAATTCCGAGAGCGCGATACTCATTGGCTGCGACTCTGGCAAACCTTTTTACAAGCTCCGGTGAAAAGGTTGCGGCAAGTCCAAGCCCCAACGGCCATTTGCTGGTGTCCTTCGCTTCGGTTTTAAATTCTGCGGAGGCACTTCCGGCACCGTGTCTTGGATCCGTACTTATATTAACCGGAATTGCATGTGGCATCTCCTCGCAGAGCGCCTGCATCTCGTTGTTCCAGTTAGCTGCAATCTCGCCGTTTTTCAGCATCATCGCAAGAACATATCTCACGTGATCCTCTGTCAAAAACTTCCTCTGCTGGTCTGTCAGATCAGAAGGCGCTGCGCCGCTCTCTTCAAAGGCTTTTCCGCCGTTATAGGTAGCTCCGAACCACCCTCCTGCCTCTGCAGGCACTATCTGGTGCGCGCTGTACATCATAAGGCCCGCTATCTCTTCAACTGAAAGCCTTGATGCCAGATCCTTCGCCCTCTCCTCAGGTGATAGTCTCCAATCCTCGTAAGGAAGGAGTTCACCTGTACCTTCCGAATCCTTGAAAAAAAGACCATCCTTCTCGATTACGCCGGCCTTGACGTATCCGATAGTTGGTCCGTTTTGATTTTCCTTAATACTATAATTAATCATATTTGTACTCCCCTTTTTGCTGTTTTCCACCTTTCTAATTATAACAACGCAGGTTTCAACATATAAAAGAATTCGCTAAAAAATATATGAATTCTACATAAAATCATTATAAAAAATCTTCTAAAGTACTCGTCGTAGCCTCAGATATATCCTAATAAATTTGTAACTTAAATTTCTTTTAGGTTTGATTTAGGTTAGCGGAATATAATTGCGAAAGTGATTAAAACAGAAGGGAGAGGCACCGTGAAGTACAGACATGAATTAAAACACGAAATCACCACCGCGGATATGATCACGATTCGTCAAAGACTCCGGGCAGTCGCCAGAGCGGACGAACATGCTATAGACGGAAAGTATCTTATAAGAAGCTTGTATTTTGACACCCCGAATGACAAGGCACTGCTTGAAAAGCAGGCGGGCGTCAGCAGAAGGCAGAAATTCCGAATAAGATACTACAACGGCAACAAGTCAGTGATCCACCTTGAAAAAAAGTGCAAGGTAGGCGGTCTCGGAACAAAGATTTCCGCAAACCTCACAGAGGATCAGGCAAGAGCTATTGTAACCGGCGACATCGGATGGATGGAGAAGTCGGAAGATGCCTTGATAAAAGAGCTTTACTCAAAAATGGTTTCCGAAAGACTTCAGCCCAAAACAATCGTTGATTACACAAGAGAGCCCTTTATCTACGGTCCCGGAAATGTCAGGGTTACACTTGATTACGATATCCGGACAGGATTAAGGAACACCGATTTTCTTGATACCGATTGCATCACGATTCCCGCAGCAAAGGGCATCTGCATCATGGAAGTAAAATGGGACGAATTTTTACCAGAAATAATAAGGGACGTAGTCCAGCTTCCACACGCAAGAGGGGGAGCGTTCTCAAAATATGAAGCCTGCAGAATCCCCATGATAGAACATGGATATGGTGAGTATTAAACAACAATCATTAAACAGTTTTTCAAAAATAAGAAAACAGACATAAAAAAGGAGAATTAAAAAAATGACTTTCAATGACATCTTTAAATCAAGCTTTCTGGAAAATGTAAGCAGCATCAGCATCCTGGATATGGCACTTGCCATGGTGCTCGCTTTTGCGATAGGACTTTTCATTTTTCTGATTTACAAAAAGACTTATCAGGGAGTAATGTACTCCTCCAGTTTTGGCGTAACACTTGTAGCACTTACGATGATCACCACACTCGTTATCCTGGCAGTAACCAGTAACGTAGTTCTTTCACTTGGTATGGTCGGTGCCCTTTCCATCGTTCGTTTCAGAGCAGCGATCAAAGAGCCCCTGGACATCGCATTCCTGTTCTGGTCAATTGCGGTAGGTATCGTCCTTGCAGCCGGTTTTATCCCGCTCGCAGTTTTTGGAAGTGTGATCATCGGTCTCATTCTTCTCGTATTCGCAAACAGAAAATCACATCTTATGCCCTACATAATCGTGCTTAACTGCACAGGTCACGAGGCAGAGCAGAGAGCCTGCGATTTTATCAAGGGAACTGTAAATCGTATGGTTGTTAAAAGTAAGAGTGCTCAGAAGGGAAACCTTGAGCTGAACCTCGAAGTAAGACTTAAAGAAGATAATACAGATTTCATCAATGCACTTGCAGATATGGAAGGCATCAACAGCGCAGTACTTGTAAGCTACAACGGCGAGTACATGGGATAAAAAGGAGCCAGCAATGTCAACACACAAGAATATAGACAGAGTCTGTATCTTTATCACTATCCTAGCGATTCTTGTGACAGTATTTTTTATGAACGGTACCTCCATCGGAATTGCCGCAGATGATTCGATTACGATGGATTATACTGACAAAATCTTTGATGACAGCTATGTTCATACAATAGATATTCAGATAGATGAAGACGACTGGGAAAGTCTGATTGCTAATGCAGCATCTGAGGAGTACTCGGCTGCCGACGTTGTGATTGACGGTGAAACCATGAAAAATGTCGGCATCAGATGTAAGGGAAACACTTCCCTTTCAACTGTTTCACAGTTAAATAGTGAAAGATACAGTTTTAAAATAGAATTTGATGCTTATGAATCAAGCAATAACTACTACGGTCTTGATAAGCTTTGCCTGAATAATCTGATCCAGGATTACACCATGATGAAGGATTATCTGGCCTACAAACTCATGGGAGAATTCGGCGTTGATGCTCCTCTTGTAAGCTACACCTACATCACGGTAAACGGTGAAGACTGGGGTCTGTACCTTGCGGTAGAGGCTGTTGAAGATTCTTTCCTTGAGAGAAATAACGGCACAAACTACGGCGAGCTTTACAAGCCCGACACCATGACCATGGGCGGTGGCCGCGGAAACGGCGGCGACTTCGATATGAAGAACATGGACTTTGACAAGATGGGAATTCCGAATCCGTTTGAGAATAAGGATTCGGATGAGTCTGGAGGTTCAGGTGAATCCGGTGAATCCTCTGATGGAGATCACAGTTTTGGTCCCGGTGGTTCAGGTGGGCCCGGTGGTTCAAGTGGACCCGGTGGTTTTGGCGGCTCCGGAATGGGAAGCTCTGATGCCAAGCTCCAGTATATTGATGATGATACTGACAGCTACTCCACCATTTTCAATAGTGCCAAGACTACTATTAAGAAGTCCGATAAGAAGAGACTTATTAATTCACTTAAGTCTCTGAATGAAGGAATCGAGAATCAGGATGCTGAAGAAATCGCTGAAGCTGTAGATATAGACAAGGTTTTAAGATACATGATAGTTCATAACTTTGTGGTTAACGGCGACAGCTACACAGGTTCAATGATCCACAACTACTACCTCTACGAGGAAGACGGTATTCTGTCAATGATTCCCTGGGATTATAACCTTGCCTACGGAACCTTCCAGGCTTCCGATGCAAGCGGAGCAGTGAATGATCCTATCGATACACCTCTCTCCGTTACTGAAGGAAGTAATGACAGACCTATGTTCACATGGATAACCTCCTGCGATGAATATCTTGAGATGTATCATGAATACTTTGCTGATTTCATCGAGCAGTTCTACACCAGCGGTTACATGACAGATCTTATTGATACAACCTACGAGATGATTCGCGACTATGTCGATAAGGATCCTACCAAGTTCTGCACTACAGAGGAATTTGACAAGGGTATTGAGACCTTAAGAAGCTTTGTAGAGCTTCGCAGCCAGAGCATCCAGGGACAGCTTGACGGAACTATCGGTTCCACAGATTCCGAACAGGAATCCAATCCTGATGCACTGATAGACGCATCCTCCATCACACTCTCCGACCTGGGTTCCATGGGCGGAGGAATGGGAGGTGGCCCGGGCGGTGGACCGGGTAACAATTCTAATGGCGGATCTGGTAGTGACAGTTCTTCCGGATTCCCGGGCGGAGACAACTCTTCAGGATTCCCCGGTGGAGACTCTAATGGTGGTCCTCCTGACTTCTCAGGAATGTCAGCAGCAACCATCTCACCCACTAATCTGATATATCTCGCAGCATGCGGTGTATCATTACTTGTTGCAATATTTATAGCTCTGAAATATAGGACCAGAAGATAAATATAAAGAGTTCCAACTGAGATTTTAGGCAGTTGGGACTCTTTTTTATTCTCTATCAAATATTTGATTCCCAAATAATCCCCCAATAATGAGTTATACAAAATTAATACTCTTTTTATCCCCGTTTAACCCTCCCTCACTGGCAATACGATAAACTAATTGTGTATGTAGGAATTTATAATCTACCAAATTATGCCTAATTGCTATTCCGTATAGAATAATTGGCTTTCTTATGAGGGATATGAATGAAGAGAGTTAATAAGCAAAAATCACGCATTTCTACAAGAGTAGCACTGGCGATATGCATGGCCGGGGCCTTACTAACAGTGTCTTCATATTCATTAACCATTGCTGCTAAAGGCACAAACTTATTAGAAGTGGATAAATGCACAAACATGCTGGTTGCATCCGCAAAAGGAGACACCCAGTCTTCCTCCGACAGCAATACAGAAGCGCCAAAGGCATCTTTGCCAAACTTCTCCTCAGACTACGCGGCAATCGGCTACGATACGGAGGATGGTCTTGAATCCGCTGAGATCAATGCTGTTGCCCAGACAAGTGACGGCTATATCTGGGCCGGTACCTATTCCGGTATGTACAGATATGACGGCTACAGATTTGAGAAAATCCAGCTTGATGAGCGCATCAACAATGTAATGCAGATGTTTGTCGACAGTAAGAATCATCTCTGGATTGGTACGAACGATAGCGGAATTGCCTGTTATGAGCCGGAAAGCGGCAATATCACCTTCTATACAACTGCTGAAGGTCTTCCTTCCAATGCAATCCGTGCCATCTGCGAAGACAAGTCGGGAAACATCTATGTCGGCACCACCAGTCAGCTCTGCATTATTTCACCTGACGGGAAAATAAAAGAGTTCCTTGGCGACCAGATATACAGCGTGCGCACTCTTAGTGTTTCAGGCGATATCATCGTCGGTGTCACCAACGGCGGCGAGCTGTTTTTCATCAAAAACGGAAAGCTTCTCGCTATGAGATCCATGGAGAATGAAAATAACGTTTACTATGCTGCTGCAGCTATGAACGATAAGGGCATAGTTCTCGTGGGAACAAGCTCAGACTACGCCCTGAAGTTCCTTCTCAGTGAAAATGGTTCCCTCAAAACCTTGAAGCAAATCCACACAAACGGAATTTCTTACTTTAACAAGCTTCTTTATTCCCCGGAAAATGACGGGTATTTCTTCTGCTGCGAAAATGGTCTCGGATTTATCGGCAACAACGATAAGATTACCGATATGTCTGCTGATGGTTTCAACAGCTCAGTCAGTGATGTTTTCATAGATTATCAGGACAATATGTGGTTCGCCTCCAACAAGCAGGGCGTAGAGCGCTATTCCCTTAATCCCTTTGTGAATATCTTCGCACGGGCAAAGGTTGATGAAAGCGTTGTTAACAGCCTTCTCATCAAGAATAACTTCCTCTATGTCGGCATGGATAATGGCCTTATCGCAATTGACCTTGACACCGATGAGCAGATTTCCTACATGAACGAGAGGAAATTTGAAGGAGTCAGGGTTCGTCACCTGATGCTTGATAGTGCGGGCAATATCTGGGCCAGCACCTATGGTCAGGATGGTCTCATGGTGCTTGGAAAAGACGGAAGCTTCAAAGCATATAATGAGAACACCGAAAATATAGTCGGCAGCCGCTTCCGCTCCACCCTTGAACTTGCAGACGGACAGATTCTTGCAGCCAGCAGTACAGGCCTTAACTACATTGATAATGGAAAAGTTGTGAAAACCATCTCCGAAGACGATGGACTCGGAACTCAGATCCTCTCCATGGTTCAGGCTGATGATGGAAAAATCATCGCGGGCTCTGACGGAAATGGCGTATATATTATAGAAGATGGAAAGATTATTGATACCATAGACGAAGATGACGGCCTTGGTTCCCTTGTCGTCCTGAAGGTCGTTCCCTGCAAGGGCGGATACATCCTCGTAACAAGTAATTCTCTCTACTACTATACCGGAAGAGCTGTCACCAAGTTGAACGCTTTTCCTTACAGCAACAACTATGACGTATATATCTCAAAAACCGGTGAGGCATGGGTCACTTCCAGTGCCGGTATTTTCGTAGTAGATGAGGATGCGCTTCTCAAAAATGAAAACTACAGTTATACACTGCTCAACAGAAGCCGCGGTTTCTACACAACGCTTACAGCCAATGCAAAAAATGCGGTCAAAGGAGATGACCTCTATCTTTGCTGTACCGACGGCGTAAGGAAAATATCCCTGACTGACTACAATTCCTTTGATAATGATTACGAAATCCGCGTATCAAGAGTTCTCGCGGACGATGAAATTATACATGAAGAAAGTGGAACCTACAGAATCCCGGCTATCCAGGGACGTATTGAATTTGATGTAGCTGTCCTTAACTTCACACTTTCCAACCCTCTTCTGAAGATATTCTTGGAGGGTGCCAAGGATGAAGGTATTACCTGTCTGCAGAATGAGATGAGCAGTCTTGTTTACACCAATCTGCCTTACGGAAATTATAAGCTCCACGTGCAGGTTCTGGATTCAGGTGACAGAAGCATCATAAGAGATGAAGTATATGATGTAGTAAAAGATTCCCAGCTCTACGAAAGAACCTACTTTAAGGTAATCCTTTTCATTCTGGGAGTTCTGCTTGTTGCGTTTATCGGATGGGTTATCCGCAGAATTATCCAGGCTATCAAAAATGCCAGAACCTGGAAGCTTGAAGCAACAACCGATCCTATGACCGGACTCCTCAACAAAGCAGCTTCCAAGCGTGAGCTCACCGAACTATGTAAGACTAAACAGGGAATTCTCATGATGATCGACCTTGACAGCTTTAAGTTGGTAAATGATCTTTACGGTCATGATATGGGTGATAAGATTCTGATCAGGTTTGCAGACATCATTCGCTCCTGCATCCGAGAAACCGATATTGCAGGCAGAATGGGCGGTGATGAATTCATTGCTTATATCATGGGAACCAACGACGAGAGTGTAGTAGCTTCTAAAGCTGAGCACATCAACGAAGAGATAGTAAAATCGGCCAAGGAATTCATGGGCGAAGATATGACTATTCCTCTCGGAGCTTCTATCGGTGCGGTTTGTGCTCCCAATGAAGGTACCGATTTCGAGGAGCTCTTCGGACTTGCAGACAAGGCTCTATACAATGTAAAACAAAACGGCAAACATGGCTATGCTATGTATCGCAAGTCCAATCCCAAGCTCACCACCGAGGAAGACAGCATCGCCAAGGGCATCGCCGGAACCAGGAAAATTCTGGGCGAAAGAAATGAAGGCAAGGGTGCTTTCAAGGTTGACTTTAACAAGCTACAGGCAATCTATCGCACCTTCGACCGCCTGTCCCGCCGTACGAACGCTAAGGTAACGATTGTGCAGTTCACGTTAAATGCTGAAGAAGGAAAAGAGTTGTCCGATGAGATAATGGATCAGTTTTTCAGTATTCTGTCAGGGACACTTCGTTCTAACGACGTAGTTGCTCCCACAGGTAAAAACCAGGCAGTAGCCCTTTTAACAAACATCGAGGGTGAAGACCAGCTCGTTCCGATTGATCGTGTAGTCAAGACCTGGGACGACGCACCGGGCCACGAAGGCTTCTCTGTCAGTTACGAATTAGAGGCGATGTAAAAAACATCGCCTACTATTTTACTTTAAGTCTGTACGTATGCAGATTTGAAGAACCTCCTCTGTTGGATGTCCAGTAGATATAATTGCCGCAAGTCTTGGGCGTCTCGCAGGGGTTGAGGTAGGCAGCTGCCGAAAAGAGCTTAGCCTTCTTTGCCACTTTTCCATCACTATTTATGACCATGTAATATACGCCTTTGTAACTTCCGCCAACATATTTTTCAAACAGGATCACAAAGCGTCCCTTGGCATCAGCTGTTACCTGCGGGTTACTTACGGTAAATGATCCGTTCGTAAGCCACTTAATGCCATAATCAGTTACGTCCTGTGTCCCGGCTATACCTGATTTTCCGGACCTTGTGGTCTTCATCGTAAAAGCACTTTCTGACTTAAGGCTCTGGGTAGGATCAAATATCTGTATGAAAAGACATTCTTTCTGCTTTGCCGCCTTCTTATCCAGGTTTTTCACCGAAGTTCCGACGAGTGCGACATGATTGTTATCAGCTACGGCAACGCCTCCCATATGGGCATAATTGTTGTTGACAACATACATGTTATAGGCGGAATTCTTTTTTATCCAGAAATGAAATATATCGTAATTTCTCACACTGGAATATCCCGATGTAGTATATTCACGGGCAGCTTTATCTGCATCCTTATATGCGGGAGCATATGCATCATAATTTGACCAGGCACTTTCTTCTGCCGCTTTTTCATCAGGAGGAAGCACTGTCTCAGAGGGTGTTGTGAATCCAACCGAAAATGATCTGTTGTAGGCATCTCCCTCGCTTGCAAGGATAAAGCCATCCTGATACGGAATCGCCCTTTGCGCAAAAGAATGCGAATTATAGTACCTGTCAAGCTGCACCAGCTGCATGGTATTTCTATTGATTATCAGCGCGGTGTTACTCTGATGTCCGTTATACATTCCTCTTCCGTAATTGACCGCAAGATAATTTCCGTTTATCGCCACATCACAGTTCCCGGCTTCAAACGGGATCTTCGTATTGGAATCTGTATCTCTGGTGGAACTACTATAGCCATACCTTTCAGAGTATTTCTGAAAACAGCCGCTGCCATTATCACCGACAGCTGCGAGGAACTGCCCGTTTTTAGAATATTTTGTGATAAAAACCGTATTCTTTGTCTGATCGGATGAGTTATTCTTCCTGCCGCTGACCACGTATAGATTCCCTTCCTGATCGCAGGAGACAGCTCCGAAAATCGGGTACTGCATCTTAATTTTTATCTTCGATTTTACTTTTCCGTTTTTATTCCTTACTACAGTTACGGTCTTTCCTTTGCAATATGCGAAGCAGTAATCCCCGTTTTCATCCGTAAATTCGGAGGCGTTGGACACCCCTTCCCAGTTGATGTAGCTACCGCTCGCATACACCTTATGGTTTATGTTTGTGTTGAACTCTTTTGCATTTTTTGCCGCATATACCCCGGAAGGTGACGACAGCATGAGACATCCGGCCATTACCGCTGCTACTATTCTGGTGATTTTCTTCATAAGCTTATTCCCCCTCGACTATTTTTTCAGATTACATGATTTTATTTTAGCAGTTATTCTTCTCATAAGCATATTTTATCAGCCGGTTATCAGAACTATCAATTTCGATAAAGCAAATGCAAAGAAAAATATCGCTTCAATTCATCCCAGTAAATGAGCGCGCGTTTTAAGCATTTTGGTACCCATTTAGGGCGGATTTTTAGCTATTATGGAAGGCATTTGTAAATAAGAGAGCATTTTCTTAACTTTGGTACCCATGATTTGAAAAATAATGGATACCAAATTGCTGAAAACGGCTTCTCATTTACAAATGCTTGCCGAAAGCCACTGAAAAGTGCCCAAAATGTATACCAAAATGCCCAAAAGCGGCAATTATTTACTTTTGCCGGCCTAATGAACCTAGCCTAATAAACTCCCCACCTAATCTCCCAACAAACACCCTTCAGAAAAAGGTCTTGAGAGCGCCGCTCTCAAGACCTTTCAATTTACAATCCATATATTTAGACAAGTGTCCACTTCACGCCTTCGCGTGTATCCTTAATCTCAACACCCTTGGTGAGGAGTTCATCGCGGATAGCATCAGCTGTTGCGAAGTCCTTAGCCTTCTTGGCTGCTGCCCTGCGCTCGATCGCATCCTTGATGTAAGCTTCAAGCTCGGGATCAATGTCTGCAGAATCATCTGCAAGTGCGTGTCCGATAAGGTCGAGCGAGAGAACCTTATCGAAGCTGTCGATGATAGCAAGCTTGGTTGATGCATTGGTATCAGCCTTAAATACATCATAGAGAAGTGTTACTGCCATGGAAGTGTTGAGGTCGTTTGAAATCGCATCAGCAAACTTGTCCTCAAATTCCTTAAGTACAGCCTTATCAACGTCAGCACTGCTTCTTACAGTATTAAGGAAGCTCTCCAAATTCTTATCTGCTGCCTTAAGAGCATCATCTGAAGCAATCAGTCCCTCAACCTTTTTAACCAGGTTGTTATAAGCTGTCACTGTGTTATCAAGAACATCAAATGAAAACTCAAGAGGCTTTCTGTAGTGTGACTGCAGGCAGAAGAATCTGTAAACAAGCGGATCGTAGCCCTTCTCCTGAAGTACGGAAACGGTGAGAACCGCACCCTTTGACTTACTCATTTTTCCCGCTCTGTCATTAAGGTGATTGGAGTGGAACCAGTATTTGCACCACTCATGTCCGAGATAGCTCTCAGACTGCGCAATCTCATTGGTGTGGTGAGGGAAAATGTTATCAACACCGCCGCAGTGGATGTCGATGTACTCACCAAGATGCTTCATGGAAATGCATGAGCACTCGATGTGCCAACCGGGATATCCAACGCCCCACGGGCTGTCCCACTTAAGTGCCTGATCCTCAAACTTAGACTTTGTGAACCAAAGCACGAAATCTGTCTTATTCTTCTTAGCGGTATCCTCTTCAACATCGTCGCGGACACCAACCTGAAGCTCCTCTTTTTCTATAGCAGATGAGAACACGTAGTAGTCCTCAAGCTTGCTGGTATCAAAATATACATTACCACCTGCGACATAGGCATAGCCCTTCTCGAGAAGTGTCTCAACCATGTGTATGAACTCAGGAATGCAGTTTGTAGCAGGCTCAATAACGTCAGGTCTCTTATTGCCCACAGCATCAAAGTCCTTGAAGAAAGCCTTGGTATAAAAATCAGCGATTTCCATAACTGTCTTGTGCTCGCGCTTTGCACCTGCAAGCATCTTATCCTCACCTGTATCGGCATCTGATGAAAGGTGGCCGACATCAGTGATATTCATAACTCTTTTCACATCGTAGCCGCAATATTCAAGCGCCTTGATGAGCGCATCCTGCATTATATATGTACGGATATTTCCGATATGTGCGAAATGGTAAACGGTGGGGCCGCAGGTATACATTGAAACCTTGCCCTCTTCCCTCGGCACAAAATCATCGATTTTTCTTGAAAGCGTGTTATAAAAACTAAAACTGTGTGGCATTTTTCTTACTCCTCAAATTGCTCTTTTCACTACTCTTCCCATATATCTTGGAAAAAACTACTTACGATTTTAGCACAATTAGTAATCGCATTCCATTCCGAATTATTGCAATCATAGCTATGTCACGTTGTCAAGTACGAATTATGCATTACATTCTTCATATTCCGTAAAAAATCTATACAAAATATCACATATAATAATTATGTAAGCGATAAGCTTTTGTTCTATTCTAGGGGGTATTTTTATGAGGTATTTAAGAAAGAAACTGTCTATTAGTATTCTAACCCTTGCTATTCTGCTTGGATTCCCATTTATGCATGGAGAAACGGTGCATGCTGCCTCTTCTCTTCCTGCATTTACTTATACTTCTGATGGAGTATTTTCCTGGGAGTTTGTTAAGGATGCTGATGCATATCGGATTACTTTTTCGGAATTGGGTTTTTATATAAATATGAAAACATCTGAAAAGTATTCTTTTAATGGATGCGCAACCTGGAAAGCAAACGGTGTGTCTTTCGATTTACGCAAGTACTTTGATCAGAACAACACCTCCATCACTGAAAAAACATATACTGTTACCGTAACAGCTATGCGTAACGGAAATTCGCTTAACTATGCGAACACGGTTAAATATTCTTATAAATCGGCAATTCCCAAACTCGAAACCCCGAAGAATCTTAAATGGAATAAACGTATTCTCAGTTGGGATGAAGTTCGGGGAGCAGACGATTATTTTGTTGCTGTCTGTGATGAAAAAACCGGTAATTATGTGTGGCGAGCACGTATATTTGACCCAACTGTTACAACTATTGATACCGGCAAAACCAGTCCATATTTTCAGGATAAACCATTAGTATATGATGAAAACAGCAATTACTATTTCAAAGTATTTGCGTATGGAGAATCCGGTGTCTCCAGGGACAGTGATGGTGCAACCAGCTATACCATAAACGGCAGTGAGGTCGATTGTGAAAGCGGTACAACAGGAAGCTGCAGATGGGTGTATAACGCGGAGAAGTCAACTCTTACCATATCCGGAAACGGAGCCATGGGAACTTACTACAATTACAACAAAGTTCCCTGGTATACAATGAGATCCGAAATCAAAACAATTATAATAGGAAACGGTGTTACAAATATTTCTAATCATGCATTTTATGGAACAAAAATAAGTAGCATTACCATACCTGATAGTGTAAGCAAAATTGGTGAAGGCGCATTTTCATACTGTTCCGAATTGTCTGAAGTGAAACTGGGAACAGGCTTAAAAGAAATTGGACCTCGTTGCTTCGAATGCTCTTCCGGAACAGGTATGTATAAATTAACAAGCATGACCATCCCGGCAAATGTTACTACATTTGGAAAACATAGCATAGGATATATATCTTATGCCTCAGGTGGAACGATGGTATACGAAGTAATCACGGGCTTCAAGATTACAGGCGCATGCAGCTCCAAAGCTTTTGATTATGCAGAGGAAAACAAAATAACTTGGGTATCAAACGAACATACTGTTTCAAAAACCGAAGTAACAAAAGAATCAACCTGCACGCAAAAGGGAAAGGAAACCGTCACCTGCAGATGTGGTCATACATATACCAGGGACATTCCTCTTAAGCATCATACTTTGACAAGAGTTCCGGCAAATCCTGCAACAGAAACTGCTGATGGAAATATAGAATATTATATCTGTTCCGAATGCCATAACTGGTTTGAAGATGATGCCGGTGAGAAACTGATAACCGATCACAGTTCAGTAATAATCCCTAAAGGAACCGTTCCGGAAAAACCTGATCCGGAAAAACCTGACCCAGAGAAACCTGATCCGGTAAAGCCTGATCCGGTAAAGCCTGATCCGGAAAAACCTAAGCCGAAGCCTGAAATAAAACCCACAGAGGAGGATGAAACTCCCGGTAAAGAAGAGAAAACACCTGTACCATCATCAGGAGAAGACGAATCTAAAGCATCATCCAACGAAGTATCCAATGAGGCTGCAAAAGTTGAAAATGCTACTCCCGATCCGAAACCTGAGGGCACAGCACTTACTGATGAAAGTCAGCAAGCGGAATTTGTCGTAACCTCCGCCGCTAAGGAAAATCCTACCGTCGATTATAAGCGGACGACTAACAAGAAGGTTAAGAAAATCACAGTACCTAAGACAATAACTCTGGACGGCGTAACTTACAACGTAACCGGTATTGCATCAAAGGCATTTAATGGCTGCAGTAAACTTACAACCATAGCCTTTGGCAATAATATAGAATTCATCAGAGCAAATGCCTTCAAAGGTGCAAAGAACCTCAAGACAATAAACGCAAAATCAAGCAAGCTCACAAATTCTTCGGTTGCAAAGAAAGCCTTCAAGGGAGTCGGAAGCCGCGTAACCGTTAAGGTTCCAAAGAAACTGAAGAAGACATATTCAAAACTTTTCGTCAAAAAGGGCTTAGCAAAGAGTATCAAGATAAAGTAATTTTTCATTCGTAATAAACTCAATCAAAAAGAATCTCAGGGGAATTATATATATCCCCCGGGATTCTTTTTATTACCAAGAGACCATTCTCCTTTATAAAATTTTAATATCATTTTCCCATCTGCAAAATCTTTATCATACCCGCCAAATGATATAATTATGTAGTAATCATTAATCTGCTTGCAGAGAGTAAATTACTATGATTAAGAGATTGCTATCAGCTTTTCTTATAACTTCATTGGCATCGTTGTCTCTTGCAGGATGCGTCCCGACCAAGGCCGTTTCAGGGGACACTGCGCAGACAGAGGCAGAGCCTACAATCATTGACGCCCACTCGGATGACGGGCGCACGGTGGTTGGTATTTCCATGCCCGATAATCTCCTAGAGAGATGGAATCGCGACGGACTTTTCCTGAAAGATGAATTTAAGAAAGCCGGCTGCGATGTTGAGCTTAAATATGCAAACAATCTCATTGATACCCAGATAAATGACCTTAGGGAGATGATAGAGGATGGCGCAGATCTTCTTGTCATCGCGGCAGTTGACGGCGCAGCGCTGACTTCCATTCTGGACGAAGCCAAACAGGCGAATGTCAAAATAATCGCCTATGACAGACTCCTCATGAACACCGATTCCGTTGATTATTATGTATCCTTTGACAATTATAAAGTCGGGGTACTTCAGGCAGATTTCATTATAGACAAGCTTGGTCTTGAAGAGGAAGGCGCCGAGAAAAACATAGAATTTGTAACGGGTGATCCCGTTGATAATAATGCCCGCTTTTTCTATCAGGGAGCAATGGATAACCTGCAGCCCTATATCGATTCCGGGAAGCTTAAGGTTCTGTCCACCCAGACCGGTTTTTATGAGACTTCCACAGCGCAGTGGTCCACGGATATTGCGCAGCAGCGCCTTCAGATTATTCTTAATTCCTACTACCCGCCCGGAACAAGACTTGACGCGGTTCTTTGTGCCAACGACTCCACCGCCCTCGGCGCAGTTCGCGCTCTCGAATCCGACTACCCCGGTACAAACACAGTCCTTGTGACAGGACAGGATGGCGACATCGCGAATATTTACAATATTTTCGAGGGAACCCAGAGTATGACCGTATACAAGGCGCTTCAACAGGAATCCATTGTGACCGTATCGCTTGGAACAGCTCTTTTATCCGGAGAAACTCCGGACTATGACCTTATAGATAATTCCTCGTGGGATTTTGAATGTGCCTATAATACGAAGGATTATAACAACGGCATTAAGGTAGTCAATTCCTATCTCCTTCAGCCGTACACCATAACAATTGATAATATCGAAAAAGAGCTGTTTGACACCGGCTACTACGCCCGCAATGCATCAGGTCTTATCTATGCTGTCAAATAAAGTATAACCATTTCGCCCATTTTCCTTGGTCACGTACAGTGCGCTGTCAGCGCTCTCCATGACCTTGTTTGGATCTTCCACATCAAGAGGGTACATTGCGCATCCGATACTGACGGTGAGCTTCAATTCTCCCGCAGAAGTCTTGAACGGAGCCTTTGTACTCTTTATTATGCTCTCGCATATCTTCTTGGCTTTTTCATTGGAAGGTGATGTGAAAAGTCCGGAAAATTCATCTCCTCCAAGCCTTGCAAAATGCAGCTGATTTTTCGAGAGTTTTTTCAGTCTCTCACCCACTCCGGCAATAATCTCATCTCCGACCTTATGTCCGTAGGTGTCATTTATATCCTTAAAATGATCGACGTCAAGCATAATCAGACCATAGGGCATCTGCAGCCCAATCGTCTGGTTCATATCTTCTATAAGCTTCATTCTGTTTGGCATCTGGGTAAGGAAGTCCGTACGCATCAGCCTTTTTCTCTTGGCATTGGTTATATTCAGGATGAAAATAATAGCAATCATCAACAGAACAATAACTATAACAAGGTTACTGAGCATAGTATTTTCGCGGTAAAACTTCGCAAGATTTTTGTGTTCATTCAAAACCTGCGAACCATCGGGCAGCATTGAATACTTAATACCGAAATGATCCATGCTTCCCTGTTCAAAGTAAGGAGTAGTGACCGTGGAAGTCATAAGCGGCATATCGTCCGCATTTTCCCCGAGAATAATTCTCTTTGCAGCATCTCCCGCAATCCAACCGGCATCGTAGAATGAGTAGGAAATTCCTCCCAGAACTCCGTGTTCTATGTCAGAAGAAGCAAGCCTCATGATAGGCACATCCGGCGCATAGGTCGACATAAAGTCGGACGCATTCGCAAGAGAGTAGGAATTCCCGTCTCCGTCCCTTGCAAAATCAAGGAAAAGAATGATATCGTCATCGCCGAGAGACCCCAAAAGCTCTTTTAGTCCATTGGCGGTATAATACGAGGTATTGATCACCGTGCTTTTTATGTCGGGATTTTCATCCTTGAACTTCATGTACTCGACATAATCACCCTGCCCGGCTATTGTCGCATCCACAACGACATTAAGGTGCTCCCTACCGGGGAACAGTTTCTTCATAAGGGCATAGTTACCCTCAAAGTCAGGGATCTCCGTAATACCCGTCGCATTTTTCATCGCAGCAGCGGTCATCGCTTCTGTCTTGTTGCTCACACCCATGAAAACAAGCGGGGTATCAGGGAACAGCTCGTTTCTGTTGTTAATGACATATCGCAGTGCAGAATCATCCGAAGCCACAATCAGATCATAGGATCTCACCGAATAAATCTTATATTTCAAGTATTTATCGAAGTTCTGGATATCCATTCCGCCGTAATACTTGTCTGCATCCATAAACTCATAGCAGATATCCACATTTATGCCGTCAATTCCCGCTTCGAAGCCCTTTAGCTGCTCGGGAACCGCAGCATTTGAAAAGCCATAAGACGAAATGAAAAGCACACGAAATTGGCGCTCTAAACTATCCTTCGCATTGACCTTTTGTGCGAAGGAAAAGAGCGCCATGAGAATACAATATGTAATTAGTAAGCATGATTTTATGCGTTTCATGCTTTAATTTTACCGCTATAAAATAGGGGCAACAATTTAGCAATCCTAAAATTTTTATAATCTATTTCGGAAGCGGTAAATTCTCACCTCATAAGGCCTGTACATGCCATGGTGAACCGCATAGGTGCTGAGTTCTTTTCGCATCATGTCGCCTATAGCCTCGGAATCCCCGCCGGTTTCCTTAAGGTTCCTGAACTCTTCCTTCAGCTTCTCGCCCACACTCTCGCTGCCCATGTACTGCTTTCTGTCCGGGTAATTACAGAGCATCAGCTGCCCCTTCTTGCCTATGAATTTTTCAGGAATGCTGACCTTCACAGGTAGTCTTGAAAAAGAGCAGATTATCAGATAACTCACTGACCCGAGGCTCCTCTCATACATATAGATGTTGCCATCCTTCGGATAATATTCCTTATAATCGCCGTAGAGAAGCGCCTTGGAGCTCTTTCTGAGAGACAGGCATTTTCTGTAAAAATTGAGGATACTGAACTCATCCTTCTCCTGCGCTTTCACGTTGATCTTTTTATAGTTCGGATTCACATAAAACCACGGCTTCGCCTTAGAAAAGCCTGCGTACTTTGAGTCATCCCACTGTACGGGAGTTCTCGCGGAATCCCTGCTGGAGATGTGAATCCTTCGCATACGCTTTTTCTCATCATCCTTGGTGTGATAGGTGTGGTAGTTGGTCTTGCTGGAGATGTCCACATACTGGTCGATCGAGTGAAGGCGTATGTTGGTCATTCCAATCTCCTGCCCCTGGTAGATGAAAGGTGTCCCCTGCAAAAACAGGTAGCATGCTGCAAGCATCGTCCCGCTCTCCCTGTGATAGTGTTCACTTCCATAGCGGCTGACAATCCTGGGATGATCGTGATTTTCAAGATACAGGCTGTTCCACGCTTTTCCCGCAAGCGCCGTCTGCCACTTGGTAAAGGCCTTCTTCAGTTTTACAAGTGAAAACGGCCTGTGAATGTACTCCGTATAGACGCAGTCTGCCATCATGTGATCAAAGGAGATCATCATGTCAAGGGACTTATTCTCTCCCGTCAGGTATTTAAGCGCAGAATTCACCGTAGTCATCGGTCCTTCGCCGATCTGGAAGCAGTCATACTCCTGACAGACCTTTCTGAATTCTCCGAGATATTCATGGATATGCGGTCCGTCCTTGTAGTAGGGCATTCCGTTTACGGCAGGCAGAAACGGCAATCCGTTCGGAAGTCCTTCCTTCTTGGAAATGAAATTGATGACATCCTCCCTGAAGCCGTCAACTCCCATATCAAGCCAGAAGCGCATGATGGACTTAACTTCTTCTCTTACCTTGGGGTTATCCATGTTGAGGTCGGGCTGTTTCTTTGCAAAAATATGGAGATAGTACTGGCCTCTTTCTTCGTCGTACTCCCACGCTTTTCCCTCAAATAGGCTGTCCCAGTTGTTGGGCTTATCCCGCCAGATGTAATAGTCGCTGTAGGGGTTGTCCTTCCCCTTCCTGCTCTCTTTGAACCAGGGATGCTCGTCTGAGGTGTGGTTTACTACAAGGTCCATGATTATCTTAAGCCCCAGTTTGTGGGCTTTATCCAGCACCTTCTTGAACTGCTCCAGCGTTCCGTAATCGGGATGAATGTCCTTATAATCCGAGATATCGTAGCCAAAGTCCGCATTCGGAGATGGATAAAGCGGTGAAAACCAGATGCCGTCTACTCCGAGCGATTTTACATATTCGAGCTTATCGTAGACGCCATAGAGATCACCTATTCCGTCTCCGTTTCCGTCCGCAAAGCTCCTAACCCATATCTGGTAAAACGCCATCCGCTTGTACCAGTCTTTTTCTCTTGTATTTGTGTCTGACATAATGCACCTCGGTGAATTTTTAACAGGCTTTTCCACAGTAACACCTTTTCATTTATTAGTGCCATAATCCTATAAATATAGTATATTCCCTTGGGAGTTCCCATTCAATTGGAGCTGAATCAAATTGAGAATTGCTGTCTATTATTGTTACTATTCACGGTCTAAATACTTTTGGACATGACAAATCAGCGTACTTAATCAGCACGCTGATTCGCTATTAAGTTTCAGTATGATTATTT
>NZ_FMYB01000020.1 GCF_900104155.1 Butyrivibrio sp. INlla16 | reverse complement strand
GATTTTTCAATACCTACAACGAATAATCTGTCGGAAAGATCACTCAGAGGAATCAAAACCAAAATGAAGGTATCAGGTCAGTTTGCATCTACTGATACCGCGGATAATTACGCCCTTATAAGGACATATATCGAAACATGCCGTCGTAACGGGATAAATGAAATAGAAGCTCTGTCCAGGCTATGCAATGGTAAACCTTATACTGTGGAGGAAATCTTCTCTTCACAGAAATAATCATACTGAAACTTAATAGCGAATCAGCGTGCTGATTAAGTACGCTGATTTGTCATGTCCAAAAGTATTTAGACCGTGAATAGTAACACTCACTTCACACTGCTTTAATATGCGTTGTCAACTTGGCGTAATCAGGAATAAAATTATCTTATGAAAAATGGCAATTGCACCTTCACTAACAACAGCATCAACCAAACCCTCGAAAATAAGAAGCGTCAGAAGCACTCACGTCTTCCCTTGATTATTCTCGCTCTTTTTCTGATAATAGGTCTTTGTTTGGGTTATAGGATGATGCAGAGCGACACTTCCGGGATTTTCTCTCTTCCGCCGAATGTTATCTTTTCTCTGAGATCCACAAATGGAAAGGTACTAAATTATGATGTCTCCTTCGTTCCCGAAGAACGTGATGAAATTTTCGTACTATATCAGAATCTCAGCGACGCAGATAAAAATGTTTACAACCTTTTCATGGACCTTGTAGAGAACAGGTCTGCGGAAAAATATGTAAGTGCAATTATTTTCTCAAAAGATACGCTGGAGGAGTTTGGAGAAGATCGTCTCCTTTGGGATATCTACTATGCAATGTGTTATGACCACCCGGAATATTTCTTTCTTTTTACGGATACCAGTGCTGTAGATTACAGAACGTTAGAAATGCGAAACCACATAATTTATTTCATTAAAATAGAAGTGGTGGATCCTTCAGAGAATAAACAGATAGCAGCGTTTGAAGAAGCTGCTGCAGACTTTTTAGAAGATATAGATTTAACAGGAACAGATGAAGAAATAGAGCTTGCCATTCATGACAAGCTCATTGATGTTGTTACCTACGATGATCCAATTTTGAATGATACTGATGAGACCTGGGATCTTGGTCACACAGCGTATGGCGCGCTCGTGTGCGATTCTGAGGGGCGTCCAAACCATGCCGTCTGCGGAGGTTACTCCTTTGCTTTTGAATACCTTCTGCACCGGGCAGGAATCCCCTGTGGTTATGTGACCGGCGCCGCACACTCAATACCATCGTCGGAGTACGACACTGACACTCACGCATGGAACGCCGTCCAGATCTCCGGCAAGTGGTACGAAGTAGATTCCACCTGGAATGATATAGCATACGATGTATCGGAAGATCCGCAGTTCTACAACGCTCTTCTTTCCGATGATGAGAAAGTTTTTAATGTATGCCATCACTATTACAACCGAACGACTGCCGAGATGCAGAATCTGGAAGCAACTGATGACACACTTTTTTGCATAGAAGGTTACGAGCCCTACAACGCCGTGTATGACACCTCACATATACGAGCAGGTCTGTCAGACCACGAATCGGACCAGTTGGATATATTCCTTAATTCTCTCATTCCGATAGCGGAATGATATCACAGCTGGTATATCCTCTCTCTGAATTCCTTTGCAATGGATTCGTATTCCTCTTTGGAATACTCATTCTGCGTGCTTATCGTTTTCAGATATTCCTCGCAGATTTCGTTTGCTTTCTCCTTCTCTCCGGCCTTGTCGTATGCGATCACGAGGTTGTAATAATACTTCTTCCAGAAGTGTTTCATATCATCAGTCGTATATTCCGGAATCGTCGAATACGCCTCGATGACCTTCCTGCACCACTCAAGATTCCGCAGCGCCTCATCAGTTTTGCCCCAGTACGCATAGTTTTCCAACATGCATTTGAACTGTCTAAGCAGGATAGCGCACAGCATCTTATTGGTCGCTGTAAAATTATCCTTCATCTCCTCAAAGCCATGCTCAAAGAACATGAGCTCAGAATATAGCAGTTCCCTGATGCTTGTCATATTAAGGCTCGGCAACACATTGATATGCTCTCTGGCATTTTCAAAATCTTTCCTGTGAATATATATCCAGGCCAGCGCACAATGAGCTTTTTCAACGAGTTTCCTACAGTCGGAATATCTGATTATGTTTACACCCTTCTTTATTCCGTCTTCCAGGATATCATTTGCTCTCTCGGGGTTGTCAGACAGCAGTCCCTCCATATCAATGTAATAGCTAAGTCCTGCCACCTGCTGAACATACAATAGATTTATGTCAAAATTCATCGGATTTCTGCTGACTTCACCCGCAAGATACTCCGTCCTTTTCAAAGCGCTTCCCCCGGTATCGGAGATATCATACATATCCTCAACTTTGTTCCTGACAGTCTCCACAAGGTAATCATCTTTGTCAGCGGCATTATATCCAAGCAGCATATCGGTTGTGACATTGAGTGCCCGTGCAATCGGCACAACCATCGAGATGTCCGGCAGCCCCGCTTCCGACTCCCACCTGCTTACTGCCTGAGGTGTAACTCCAAGCATCCCCGCCAGTTCTTCCTGTGTAAATCCTTTGTTTTTTCTAAAGTTCCTGATATTTGAACCCAAATTGTTTTTCATGTTTTTCCCTTTCCCGATTATTTTCATCAACCGTCCAAACTTGCTGTTTCTCGGAAAATGTCTGCAGAATCATCTTCTGTACTTAGAATACAGAACAGCTCACAACTTATCAAACAATGGATACTTGAGAAAAAATCAATTATATAGGTTAAACAACGACAGCTGCCCGTCAATCCAACTCTTCTGCTCAACGGTATGAACCTCATCCTCCGGTCTGATATTGCCGATAAGGAGCGGCGAGTCCGGATCGTGATTGGCGTTATTTTTCATAACCGTCTCCGCGTCGTAGTTTGCGTAGCAATAGCGGCACATGTGAAGGCAGGTGTTGTACATGCCGATATCGTTTCCCAGGAAGCACGCGCAGGTATTTCTGGCGTTTTTCACCTTGGGGAAGACCATCGTATTGTGGACAGCCTTTTCATAGATGGGCTGTGTCATGCAGCCGCTGCAATCGGCGCCGAATACTTCAAGTTCGTTCCCCTCACTGCAGGGGCGAAGTGTCATACCGTGCTCTCTTGCTATCTTCGCCATGCGTTCGCCCAGATACAAGCGATCCGCTTTTTCAAGTGGCTTTGCCTCCGGAAAATTCTTTTTCACTTTCTGGTATATGTCGATGAAGCTTATCACACAGTTTTCTGTGTAGCCGTCAAGCGCAGCTGCAATCTCAGAGAACTTCGTAAGATGATAATCCCTTGTATATTTTTCATCCAGGAAAATAGGGTCATATCTCCATCCCATGGAGTCTACTCCCGCAAATTCAGAGAGTCTTTTGAAGGTATCTATAACCTCGTGAATCTCCGGGACATTTGGCTCAACATCTTTTCCATAACCGGTGATAGTAACATACCAGTACATCCCGTAGGGTCTAAGGAGATCAAGATACTTCAGCATCGGCGCGGGATTCTTGGAGCAAAAGCTTATGAGATCCACCACCGACGGATGCAATATGAATTTGGTGACATAAGTCATGTTGTAGGGATTTCGCACGTATACATATCCCTCTTTCAGCCTGTTTGCAAACCAGTCTGCATAAAAAGCCGGGATGTCCGTGCGCGAACCTGTCTGAATTATCATTATTGTATCTTCCTAATATTCTGCGGTAGCCCTTTAACTACAGATTATCATCGGCTCCCCATAGCACTGCAGTCCGCCGCGGAATACTTCCACATCGCTGCCGTCTATGAGGTTCTTGTAAATCCCGTCTGGAAGCGGCACGCGGACGTTTGAGGTCTGTGCCTTAAGTGCGAACACACCTACAGCCTTCTTCTCACCATGTGTGAGGGTTGCAACTACTGTATCATTCTCGGATGCTTTGCAATCAAATATTCCGTCTGCGAAAATCGCATCCTTTTTAATAAAGCTGAGGGTGCGTATGAAATCGGTCATATCTATACCGTCTTCAGGTCTAAGTGAAATCGTATCCTTATCAAAGAGGCTTGGCAGGTGGGATGCACCAAACTCCTGGCCCGCGTAGATGAACGGGATTCCCTTCTGGAAGAACAGGAACGCAGTAAAATTCCTGAGCGACTTTTCATCGGGAATCAGGAAATGCGCTCTGGTCTGATCGTGGTTTTCAAGGAAATGGAGCTTAATATAATTCGCGGGATAGATGACCTCCTGGCGATTAAGTCCCTCAAGGTAGTCCTTCAGCTCCTTCTCACCGCATAAGTATCCTGCAAGACTTGGATATACGTCGTAGTCATAGCTAAGATCGAAGGCTCTGAAAATCTCACCGTCGCTGAGCGCAGTTATGCCGCAGCCCCTGAGGTAAGTCAAAAAGGAATATTCCACCGACTCAGCAAGCCAGATGCAGTCGGGGCAGACCTGTGCCACCTCTTTTCTTGCCCTCTCCCAGAATTCTATCGGAACCATCGGCGCCACGTCGCAGCGGAAGCCGTCGACGATTTTCGCCCAGTACATCAGCGTCTCTATCTGGTAATCCCAGAGCTGCTCATTGGTGTAGTCGAGATCTATGATGTCGCTCCAGTCGCCCACATGATTGCCAAAGGAGCCGTCCTCTTTATGGAAAAACCACTCGGGGTGCTCTTTTGCCAGAACAGAATCAGGTGACGTGTGATTATAGACAACGTCGATGATGCACTTCATTCCCTTCTTATGGATTGCATCCACGAGGCTCTTAAAATCCTCCAGCGTTCCGAACTCCGGATTCACCGCGCGATAATCGCTGATCGCATAGGGTGATCCGAGTGAACCCTTCCTTGCCTTTTCTCCGATAGGATGAATCGGCATCAGGTAAATTATGTCTGTGCCAAGCGACTTGATACGGTCAAGATCCGCTTCCACCTGTGCAAAGGTTCCCTCCTTGCTGTAATTACGAACAAAAATCTGATAAAGCACTGAATTTCTGAGACTTTTTGAAGTATTTGAAGCCATTATGTATCCCCCTGTTCTTTCCATTCAGCTACGCATTCAAAGCGTCTAAGCTGAACTCACATATATCGAATTCACATAAATCAATTATACAAGATTCATCTGTCAAATGTGTTATTATTACTATATTAAAATGTATTGTTTTGTTGGGGAGTATTCAATGAAGATCAAGATCAAATCCAAGAGCTACGCGGAGGTCTCCGCGCTAAGTCCATACAAGAACAAGAAGCCTTGCAGGCAGACTGCCTTCTGGAAGTTTCTTATGAAAACAGTATCCAAAAAGGATCTCGAGGATTGCCGTTTTTCCTATACTTCAGAGGGCATGGAGAAGCTCGGAAAAGACGAGCCCTGCCTGATTCTGATGAACCATTCATCGAGCACTGACCTTGAGATTGCTGCTACGATTTTCGCAGACAGGCCGTTTCATATCGTAACGACGCTCGACGGCTTTGTGGGAAAAGAGTGGCTTCTTAGGCGTCTGGGATGCATTCCTGCCCGCAAGTTTATCACGGATCTTCCGCTCGTGAAGGATATGATGTACTGCTTCAAAGATCTGAAGGAGTCTGTCCTCATGTACCCTGAGGCTAGCTACAGCTTCGACGGCACAGCAACGGGCCTTCCTTCGAGCATCGGCAAAAGTCTGAAACTCTTCAAAGTGCCTGTTATCATGGTTACTACCACCGGCGCTTTTCATCGTGATCCTCTATATAACGGACTGCAAAAGCGCGATGTGAAGGTCACAGCCAAGGTGAAGTATCTGCTCTCACCTTCTGAAATCGAGAGCATGAGTGCCGGCGAATTGGGCGACATTATAAAAAAAGAGTTTTCCTTCGACCACTGGCGCTGGCAGCGTGAAAACGGCATCAAAATCGATGAATCTTTCAGGGCCGATGGTCTTGAGAGAGTTCTTTTCAGGTGCCCTGTCTGCGGAAAAGAACGCGTTTTGAAAGGAAGCGGAGCCTCGCTTGTCTGCAGCTCATGCCATACGAACTGGGAGCTTTCTGAAAGCGGCGAACTTAATTGCAAAACTCCCGGCGTAACTATGCCGAAGGGAAACTACGATTTTTCATATGTTTCAGATTGGTACAGGTGGGAACGCGATTGCATAAAAAAGGAAGTCACAGATGGCAGATACTATCTAGACATTCCCGTAGACATCATTGTTGTGAAAGATACCAACGCGGCTTACCGCGTCGGAGAGGGACGTCTTATACATAACAAGAACGGCTTCTCCCTCACAGGCTGCGGCGGAGAGCTTGACTATCAGCAGTCTGCAAAGATTTCCTATTCGCTCTATGCAGACTATTACTGGTATGAAATCGGTGACATGATCAGCATCGGCAACATGAACGAGCAGTACTACTGCTTCCCCAAGGATAAGAGCATCAATGTGGCCAAGGTGCGCCTTGCCGTAGAAGAAATATATAAATTGAACATTCCTCAGAATGTGAAGTCTGCGAGTGCGGCGATTTAATCGCAAATGGCATGTCGGCGAGTTCTGCGATAACCATTGTCGTAATATCGTTATTTTTAGAACATGATTCTAAAATCTCTTATTATCCCGAAGCACTCTCTGACCATGTTGTTGGGGAGATACCACGGTCTCGTGTACGCCGCGATTCCGCATATCTCCTCATCACACATTGACGTTGCAAGGTGTACACCTCTGAAAACATGGAAGTTGTTCGTAACTATCCCGATTTTCAGATCTTTTTCCAAAGCCTCATCTCCGATCATTTCCAGTGAGTAGGCTATGTTCTCTGTTGTATCAACAGCCTCGGTCTCTGCAATAACCCGGTTTTCCGGGATTCCCAGCGATATCAGGTAATCCCTTCCGCCTTCGCCCTCGCTTACAGGCTCGTTCGCAGCCTGCGCTCCCGAGACAATACATATCGTGCCCGGATTTTTTTCAAGATAATGGCGCGCAGCATCAAGTCTGTATTTGAATATGATGCTGGGTCCAAAGTCCCTCATCTGAGCACCAAGGACGATGATGTAATCAAGGTTTTCTTCTCCCTTGTCATTAAAATGGCTTAGTATCATGCCCTCGCAGATAATAAATATCAAGACTCCTATAGCAATTACTGAAGTCATAACAATCCGCAACGCTTTGGGGATTTTGTTCCACCGCTCTTTTCCTGATACAAACCAGAGAAATGCAAAAAATGCTGCGCCGGCAAGCCATATTACAAAAGAAAAAGTCCCGCTTGCTACCAGATAAATGCTCACGGAATATATGAGACAAATTGCTGTCAAAGTAAGGAAAATAATTCTGATAAAAGTGTTCTTCTTAGTCATAGTTTTTATGTAAATCTTTCATGTTTAGTAAATTAATAATTCGCAAGAAATACGCTTACTTGCACGCTTTTACAAATAGGAAATCAGGCTTGTGATAAAGGTCATAGTACTCGGGATATTTCTGTACGATCTCCTCCGTCGCATGTGGTTCCTCTATCCTGAGAATCTTAAATCCGGCGTCAGCAAGAGTATTTATTGTAGTTGAAAACATTCTGTGATATCTCTGAATTCCTTCAACAAACCAGGTTGATTCATAGCTTTTCTCAACGCAGTAATTTGCTATATTGGCATAGATCTTCGTCCCGTTTTCATCGCAGGTCCATCTGCTAAAGGTTCCCTGATAGCATGTGTTAATCGGATGCTCCTGTGAAAAGAGGAAGATTCCTCCGTCGCTCAGTAGCCTATAAACATTCGCTACAACTCCTTGGAAATCCTCAACATAATGAAATGCCAGCGAACTTATCACAACGTCGAATTCCCCGTCGATAGTTTCTATATCTTCCATCGGCATTTTTATATATGTAATCCGGGGATCGCTGTTTTGGCTCTTCGCCACGGCAAGCATTTTTTCCGAAATATCTATTCCCGTAACCTGAATCGCCCCGCGATTTAGATAGTCGATGCAGCGCTCACCGGTTCCGCATCCAAGGTCAAGAACCCTTTTGCCTTCAAGATCAGGCATAAGCGTGTAAAGCGTTGGTATCTCAAACAGATTGTTGGCGTTCACCTCGCGCTCTCGAAGTTTACTGTACTCATTGAAGAATGTTTCATTGTCGTAGATATTTTGTTTTGCCATTTAAACCTCCGTGCTTAGAACCGTATAGAGTAGAAGGCGGTTTCCCACTCATTACAGTCTATCACAATTATAAACAGAATACCCGGATACACTGATCTGAGCCCATTCTACACTTAATTATTCACTTGTTTTTCTAAAGTGATGAATGTATTATATGTGGTATAGTTTTTGTACCAAGTATATAGTTTGAATTTGATTGAATAAAGGAATAAATATCATGAGAAAAAAAGAAAACAAAGAGCTCTTATGTGAAGATATAGCAGGAAAAGGTTGTGGCCTAAAAAAGGTTATCGATACCGTTGGCGGCAAGTGGAAGATCATGATCCTCTGCGTCATCGATAAAAACGAGGTTGTCAGATACGGAGAATTAAATCGTTCTATCCACGGAATCACTAACACAATGCTGGCCAATTCCCTAAAGGAGCTTGAGGCGGACGGCCTCGTTGAGAGAAAGCAATATGATGAGATGCCAGTTCGGGTTGAGTACAACCTCACCCCAAAAACAAAAAGCCTCATCCCCATCCTTCTTGACCTGAAGAAATGGGGAGAGGAGAATTTGTAGTTTGGAATGGTTACCGCTACTAAACGGTGCTTAATACAATTGATATATATGATAAGCATAAAATGATAAAGCAGCAGATGCCAGCCAGATTACAAAAAATGCGATAATTTGCACCGCCTTATTCATTTTTCCCGGTGAGAAATGGATCATCTTGTTATTAATCTCGATAACAAGATAACATACCGCAATTACTATTATTCCGATGGCAAAATGCACCAAAGAAGCAGGCAGCAGACTCCCCCTGGTTGCAATAAGCAGTATACCCCACACGTATAATATGATGTCACTGATGCAATAGTAAGCGTTTATATGCTTAGATAGATGGAAAACGATAGTCGGTACTTTTATTTTTTGTAAAGTCACCAGCTTGTACATGGCAGCAAAAGTAATCAGAGTATCCAGACATACAGCCAAGGCGTCTGTAGCTAATACAGGTTCATCTTCCGGAACGTACTTTGGCATAAACGGAAATGGGACTGTAAACCGAAGCGCAAAGTAAACTACTACAATTGGGATACAAATGAACAATACACGTTTTGACAGAATTGTTTTATCAATAATACGTCTATAATATCCACCCACCAGATAACCAAAGGCAACGAATACAAAATGTGTACACAGCGGAAATAGAGCGTTATCAGTCAAAAAAAATAAGTTAATGAGCTTGTTTATCCAAAAATCTTTAGGAGTCCCGATTATTGAATAAAATGGTACCATGAGAAAGTTGAGTATAATTCCTATTAAAAAAATCACTCCATCGCCAAGCTTTAACATTTTGAGCAGAGCCATTAAGATAAATGCAAGACCGGCAAAAGTGATGATGTCACTATCTATTACCCCCAACATGTATGGGATGAAGTTCTGATTCCCTGTTGCCTTATAAGCTATCAGCCCCGGAATACCTGCACGTAGAAGATTCAAAACCTGACCGATCGTAAGCAATAAAATACCACGATAAAGATTACTTGAGGCATCCTGTTTTTGGGAGTAGCGCATACCGATTCCCATGCATATCATGAATGTGCCTGCCCCCCAAAAAGCCTGCACCATACCCAAGCAATCCGGTTATAATACCATGATAACCTCCTGAACTCGCCATATATGCATGAATTAAAATCATTAAAACAATACAAATAGCCTTCGAAATGTCAATTTCAGGTTGTCTGCCAGGATTTACTGTTTTATCTGAGAAATATTTCAATCTTATCCCTCCTTACCAAGTACAGCCTTTTTCCTTCCTAAAAAGACCTTTATCTTTTCATTATTATAGCAGCCTGACTTCCGCGGTTACCGCCGGTATATCTGTGAGACCAGTATTTATGCGGCATACACATGGTACAGTCTTCGATGATATCAATATTTTTTTCGGACAGACCGGTATTAAGCATGCTTCTCTTTACTACACCTTTCAGGTCAAGCATAAATTTCCCGTTATCTTTTCGGTTATATAGATCGGCGGCATTGGCTTCCAGCAGCCGGTTTACTTCCTCAATAACTTCCTCTCCAACTTCGAAACAGCATCTGCCTATAGCAGGACCTATGCATGCCTTGATATGGTCCTTCCTGGCGCCAAGGCTTAACATTTTGTTTACTGCTTCTCTCTCGATGTCCTGTACAGTACTGCGCCATCCACTGTGTACCGCAGCAACGACACCTGCCTCATCATCCGCCATCAAGAGCGGGATACAGTCCGCGATAAAAATAACCAGCGGTACACCTGACTCGGCAGTTACATACCCGTCAGCCTGAAAAAGCTCATCATACCCGTAGGGCTTTCTCGCATGCTCTTTTCCTACTATCATCACGTTATTCCCATGCACCTGCTGCCCGCAGACAAACTCCTCAGCTTCTATGCCACAGGATTTCAGAAATCTATGATAATTCTCTTTAACATTCTCAGGATCATCACCCCTGTTCATGCCCAGATTGAGTGATTCAAATATCCCTTCACTCACCCCTCCGGTTCTTGTTGAAAAACCGTGAGGATATGATATTATTGATGATTTTATTGTATTTATCTCTGACATATTATTTCCCCAATTCATGTAAGCTCTCTCGTTTTCTATAAGAAACAGGTTCGTATTTACCAATAAGTAAAACGAACCTGTTTTTGGCTAATTATTTAATTGATGAAGCTCTGGGAGTCATGACTATTTGGTAATTATCCAAAATATTTCTCCTTCAAAGCTACAAAAGCATCATCAAATGGAATCAGGTCAGCGCCTTCCTCGATTTCTTTTTCAGATATAGCTATTGATTCATCAATTGAAGCGTCGAGACTGCTAGCAGGGATCTGCTCAAGAAGCTCTAAAGCTCTTTCTCTATTACTCATATAACAAAATCCTTTCTATTCCAGTAGTCCCCACCACCTGTATAGACAATAATATTATATCATTTTTATATTGCTAAACATAGTTATAATGAGCAATTTGTACCGACGGCCAATTCTATGTCTGTGCCTATATCACGCAGCATAATAATATACACCCCGTTATATAGAAGTATTCATATACTTAAATACAAAAACGCTTAACTTTAGTAGTTAAGCGTTTCTAATGAGACACGTGGGAATCGAACGCGATTAGGCAAATGTCTTAAACGCTTACAGAAAGGAGCTTCGCGCATCATCCCTTTCATTTTGGTAACCAGTATGGTAACCAATCTTACAATGTCTCACATATTATAGATTACACTAATACTGTACCTTTTTTGTACTACCGATTGACAAATTCAGGGGATACATGGGATTATACCATTTGTTGGACAAATTTAATATTTTCCTATAAAAGGGAGTAGCTACAGAGTAAACACTCTGTGTTCAGGTTCGACTAAGGAACGTCGATTCGTTCCCGGCCTGTCCGAAGCTTAGGATGACAGCGAGACTTTTATAAAGGATATTGCACTTGCAATTCCTTTATAAAAGTCTTTTTTATTAACACGAAATAAGAAGAGAGGATCAGAAATGCTAGACAGAATAATCAGAACCAAGATCAGACAATATCACAACCACCTTTTTATTGGATTCATCATTTTTATTTCTCTATTAATTCGCATTTCATTACTTGGTCATAACGATATACGGTCAGATTACAATGACTTCCTGATTCCATGGTGCGACTTCTATAGGAGAGTTGGCATTGTCAAAGGATTACGTGATGGAGTCGGAAATTATTACATTCCTTACAATGTTTTCCTTGCTATGATCTCACAAACAAGGCTTCCGTATTGGCTTCCTCTCGGGCTCCTATCAATTACATTCGAATACCTGTCAGTTTTCTGCTTATACAAAATTCTGGCACTAACAAAAGGTACTCTCAGTTCACCACTGAGGATGTTGGCTTCATTAACTATACTGTTTGTTCCTGTTTCTTTTCTAAATTCATCATTGTGGAAACAGTGCGACTCAATCTATACATTCTTCTTGCTAGCCGCCGTTCTGTATATTTTACGGGAAAACTACACACTCGCCATGATCATGCTGTCCATAAGCTTTGTTTTCAAACAGCAGGCAATTTTCTTTTTTCCATTCTTCATCATGGTATATCTGATAAAAGACAGATTTCATATCTACAATATAATATTTTTCCCTTTGATCTACCTTATAGCAGGACTTCCGGCTATCATCTGTGGAAGAGAGGCAATGGAAGTTTATACCATCTACCAGTACCAGCTTCAGGGTAATCTCGAGATGTACAGCGGACTCCCCAACATCAGTGTATTAGGTCTGATCGATTATGATTCTCTGTTCCATGCAATGATACTGACTACCATCATAATATTCACTTATACAGCGTATTTCATATATCACAATGCTTCAGTGATCGATAAGAATATGCTGATCAGTCTATCTATTTGGTGCGTTTATACCTGTTGTATGTTCCTGCCCACCATGCATGAACGCTATGATTATTATGTGGTTCTGTACCTGACTGTATATGCCATCGTCTACAACCGCAAAATGATTCCTTCAGCTCTCCTCATCAACATAGTTTCGGTGATAAACTATACCACATATTTCTTTGGTGAAGACGCTGTAATGATCAGCATGAATTTCATAGCTCCCTGTTATATGGCAGCATATCTCTGGTTCACATACTGTTGCTACAGATCTGTATCTCTAAAGAAGAAAAGCAGAAAACTCTGATACATTAGTAAACGGCATTAGAAATGTTGGTAACATTTCTAATGCCGTTTAAAATAATTACCGATAGACTTGCTCATTGATCATCTCAACATGTCTGTCCCAGGATTCATAGCCATTCTGACCTCTCCTGTCTGGAATATCGAATCTCTCTTTGATCTCATGTCCCAGAAATTCGGTAAATTTGCATGAGCCCAGATAGTTCAGATGAGAGGCGTCATTGAAATCAGTGCTGAAGTTCAGCCCCATATCCTGATAATTATAATTTGTGCTGATGAAGCTGACGTCATACTGCTCAGCAATTTCCTTTATCCTGTTGTAAACGGTCTCATCTTCGCTTATTGTAATGTATGGTGAAACCATCAGGAAAAGATCTATATCGTGAGCTCTGGTATATTCAATTATCTTCATCAGATAGAGCTCACTTTTGGCGGTGAAACCTCCGCTTCTCGTTTCATTAAGCTCCGGTTCCGGCTGAACACTTACATTCATATATGGTGTATAGCCTTTAAATGCTTCCAGGTCGTCCTTTTTCAATTGTTGAATAACATCCGGAATCTGAACAGATTTGTATTCAGAGTGCCATGCGGAAATAGATGGAAAATAATCCCCGTAACGATCCGGTTCACATGCATCATGAAGCATCTGAAGCTTGGTCAGCGAAAACCTCATCCCATATACATTATCTCCCAGCCAGTTATACTGATAATCATCCTTGAACCTGGCAGGTGAGTACAGATCAATAACAACCAGTCCCGGATTCTGATACTTGCAGAACTCCTGGAGATAATAATAGGTAATCCATAAAGGCTGCTCAGCTGCACTATAGTCATATCCCGCAATTCCAAAACGTTCCCACAGATATGCTGTATTGATATCGCAATGTACATGGCTCGATCCCAGAAATGCTACATCCACAGTATTCTTTGGCTGAGAATAAAATGCTCTTGCCTGAACCACACCATGCTCAGTTTTAAAGTTCAGTATCCTGTCTGCCATAGAATATGCACAGCAGAATGCGAATATCATACATATGGTTATTATCAGTTTTTTCTTCAAACTCATATCTCATTCTCCATCATGATCAGATATCAGAACTGCATATATATAAGATTGCTGTCAATGTCAGGTCCATAATTTCCAAATATGAGAGTTATCACTACAAAGAACAGACAAAATGCTTCTCGTAAAGTGAAATTCAATGATAGAACCATATCAGGAACACTCTTTTTATGTCTGTTCGCTATTAATTCCAGCAGAATCATGATAATTATCCATGCCATCAGTAGCTTGAATTCACGAGTACTGATTCCCATACCTTCCAGGACCATAAAGAAAATACTAAACACAGGAGTAATAGACACCATATCTTTGATATAGGTAAATGCCAGGCCTGCATCACCTATTCTGAAGAATATCCATGCAAAAGACACTCCAATAAAAGTCAAAATCCTGACCAGTACCCTGCTGACAGGATATCTGTCTGTATATCTGTGTGTCAAAACATAAATCACATTGTATAAGGCATGAAGTCCGCCCCATATGAGAAATCCGGTTCCTACACCATGCCAGATACCACTGAGCATAAAAACTATTATCAGATTCAGTATTTTTCTCAGCTGTCCCTTACGGCTGCCGCCAAGCGGGATATATACATAATCTCTGAAAAAATTACTAAGAGACACATGCCATCGCCTCCAGAAGTCAGATATATTAGCTGCCAGATAGGGATTTCTGAAGTTCTCAGTCAATCTCAATCCAAATAGCAGAGATATGCCAAACGCCGCATAGGAATAACCGGCGAAATCCGCATATATCTGCAATGTGTAGAAAAGACTTGCAACAGCCATCCATACACTACCGCAGGCATCGTGGTGTTCAAAAACAAAATCGGTATAGGCAGCCAGATTATCAGCAATAGCTACCTTGAGAAACGCTCCCCAGGAAATGTATACCAGTGCCTCAACAAGCACGTCTATATCGAACAGCCGGACTTCCTTAAGCCGGTCAAGCTGAGGAAAAAAGCTGCTCCCTCTCTCTATAGGTCCGCTGATAAATTTGGGGCACCATGTCATGAAGAGAGCGAACTTGAAGATGTTTTTCTCAACTTTCACATCTCCTCTTCGGATGTCTATCAGATAACTGATCGATGAAAAAATATAAAAGGAAAAACCAATCGGAACCAGAAGTCCCGGAATATACTTAAAGAAAAGAAGCGAACAAGCTGATGCTAAAGAACCGATAACGCATACAGCACCGCATAGTTTCTGATAACCCTTCTCTTTACAGAAACCTGCTATCAATCCTGCAAAGTATACACAGATCGTAACTGTGAGAAGTATCACAGCAGCATCAGGCGATAGATGATAAATATAGATAATGCTTCCTGCGAACATTATAGGTATTCTCAGGAACTCTTTGGCAACTCCTATCAATACGAACATAACGGCTATATAGACGAACGAAAAAAATGATATCTGCATACTTACCTTCCTTTTAATAAAAAAGAGACCTTTACAAAAGCGGTATAAACCACTCTTGTAAAAGTCTCGCTGTCATCCGAAGCTTCGGACAGGCCGGGAACAATCTCTCTTGTCCCTTAGTCGAACCTGAACACAGGAAGATTTCCTGTAGCTACTCCCTCTTACTCGATAACAATACCATTAATATTACATTTTAACAACTGCGCAGCAGGTGCGCGATTCTGGACGAGTGAACAGAAACAATATAATAGTCCATGCTACGCTTCTTTATACTCTATGAAATATTTTAGCAGCAATTATTCTACATCTGCAGTTTTAAGGACTCTACCTACGGAAGCGGCCTTCCCTTTTAGAGTTCTAAAACGCAAGCCAGAACATATACAATCCTATAAGCAAGATTGCAACTCCCATCAATATTTTGAGAGCAGATGAAAGCTTTTTGTATTTTTCATTTTCATTTATATTCTTTACAAATCCCATTGACGTTCCTGCAACGATCAATATCGGAATCAAAATTTTAAAAACAAGTGAACTCTTACTCTTCAAACGCATTTCCTCCTATCAGTTTTTCACATAATAAGCGGCTGTATGATGTTGAAGAAGTATCCCACCAGAATGATACCAACCACGCATATCCCGATGAAAATACCCAGGAGCTTTGGCTTAACAGCCTTTCTGAGCATGATCATTGATGGAAGGGACAAAGTGGTTACAGCCATCATAAATGCAAGGACTGTTCCAAGGAGAGCTCCCTTGCCAAGTAAGGCTTCTGCAATTGGAATAGTACCAAAAATATCTGCATACATCGGTACACCTACAAGGGCTGCAAGAGGTACTCCCAGTGGGTTCTTACTTCCAAGAATTTTCTCAACCCATGCCTCTGGAATCCAGTTGTGGATTACTGCTCCGATACCTACACCCACAAGAATGTATGGAAATACTTTCTTGAAAGTCTCAACAACCTGGTCTTTAGCGAATATCAATCTGTCTTTCTGTGTAAGGTCAGGCGCTGAGATATCTACTCTGCCTGCTCGAAGTGCATTCTTTACTACATCTTCAAGCTCATCCTCAAGGTGCATCCTCTCTATAATAGAGCCGCCGATCACAGCAACTACAAGGCCAAGAACTACATAGATTATTGCTACTCTTGCACCGAAGATAGACATGAGAAGAACTAAGCTTCCCAAATCAACCATAGGTGATGAAATCAAGAATGAAAAGGTAACTCCCAGAGGAAGCCCTGCACTCGTAAACCCTATAAAGATCGGGATTGATGAACAGCTGCAAAATGGTGTTACTGTGCCAAGCAATGCCGCTACAGTATTTGCTCCCAGACCATGAAACCTGCTCATAATCTGTTTACTTTTCTCAGGAGGGAAATAGCTTTGAATATAACTGATGCCAAAAATTAAAATGCACAGCAGTATTGTGATCTTGATCACATCATATATGAAAAACTGAACACTGCCCCCAAGCCTTGTTGTAATATCCAGTCCCAGAACTGAAAGTAGATTTCCTATGACTTTATTAAGCCATTTCATTCCAAGGATTTGATCCTGAATAAACATACCCATTGTCTGTATCCTTTCACATAGATGCTTGTCCATGTAATCTTTTTAAAGAAAACCGGCAAATGCCGGTTTGTGGATTTCTTTTTAAATACTCGCCGATAAACTGTTCTGCAAAGTATCCTGAAGAGTTTTTCTTATTTCAGAAATGCCTCAATTTCTTTTTCTTTTAAAACCTTGCCCATTGAAACAACCTTGTCATTCACTATAAGCGCCGGTGTTGACATAATACCGTATCCTGCGATCACAGAGAAATCTGTAATGTATTCAACCTCTGCGTCTACACCAAGAGCACTGATTGCTTCCTTTGCATTTGCAAGAAGTGTCTCACACTTGCTGCATCCACCACCTAAAACTTTAACATTTGTCATAATCTTTTACCTCACCCTTTCTTACATCCGCATTTCCCGGATACTGAGTCACAGCATGAAATTGCAGTAATATATTCTTTGAAATCGCTGAACATATCGCAGTTGATGGAATAATGACTCCACTTTCCATCTTTTCTGGACTCTACCAATCCGCAGTCAGAGAGTACCTTCATGTGATGAGATAGTGTAGGTTGTGTAACCTGCAGCTTATCAAGAAGATCACATCCGCACTTTTCACCTTTTGTCAGCATCTCTATGATTTTCAGCCTGTTCTCATCTGACATTGCCTTACAGATTAGCGACACCTCATTGCCAGTCATTGTAGCCCTCCTTCACATTGATTGCGGTCTATGTGAAGTTTATCATTTACATAGATGAATGTCAATGTTTTCTTACACACCATATTCGAAAACCTCCCGCAACTGCTCAATAACTTTTTTCTCTGTCCGTTCCACTCTGCTCACACTCAGCATGAAATGATCAGCAGTCTCAGCAAGTGAATGTCCCATATCATCCACAAAGCCATATCTGTATAGCAGATAAACCTGGCCTCTCCTGGTCACATTACCGATTGCCCTGTATATTGCAAGAAACAGTTCTTTACGAACGCATATATCCGCAGGGTCTTTGGTATAAATGTTAGAGGCAGTGTCAATATAATGCTGCCTGTTTTCTTCAGTTTTCACATCAGAAAGACTGATGGTACTCATCCTCATATCAAAAGCTGCCGTCTGTTTTCTCAGGTAATCTCTTATGGCATTCTCCATGACTGTCGAAGCGTAGGTCTCAAAACCTGCCTCTCTGGCGGCATCATAAGTTTCAGCAGCTTTCAGAATTGCTATGAGTCCTTCCTGGACCATATCTTTCTCAGTCTCTTCAGAAACATCGGTGCGTTCCTTTTTTATGAGTGCAGCTATCTTTTCTGCCAGCTTCCAGTTCTCACGAATAAGAATATCTCTGGCAGCCATGTCCCCCTGCTGAATTCTCTGGCAGAGCGCGTCATTACTTGTTTCCATCTTCCACCCTGTCAGGAACTGTTGTCATGACAAGTCCCCTCAGCGCCTGCTCAAAATCAGAAATCTTTTCAGTATCTTCAATACCACAGGATTTAATCACCTGCATGATAGGTGCTACAACATACTGTTCGATTGCCATTTCCTTGTCCTCATGAATCAGATTCTCGTCCATAGGCTCATTGAACATCTTCTGAACAGTTTCTCTGGTCAGCTTCTTTGCACTCTCAAGATCACTCCCGACTTCCTTCTTAATCTCTTTTACCGAAGCCATAAACTGGTTCTGAATACCCTAAAGATCAGCCTGGTATACATTAGTCCGCATGTATCTTAGATCATCAGCTACATCATCAGCAGCTTCACTGGTATCTTTATCTATAACAAATTCACTCAGGGATGCATACAGCTCATTCTGCGCCGCAAATCCCGCGGCAAAAGTATCATTGAAATACTTTGATATCATTCTGGTAAGAGCAAGATATTTTTTATTCTCAAGCATTCTGGATACAACCCTCTGATCAGCCCTGCCCTTATACAGATTCCTTGCCGCTTCTGACGACAATCCCAACTCAGAAATCTGATAATTTTTCCTGTCAGGGACATCTGTCTCTCCCAGTAAAAAATCCGTAGATACATTGAATGCTCTTGCGATACGTATAACATTTTCATTACCGAACTTATCGGTACTTCCACTTAAAAATCTGCTGATGGTACTCACTGTCACGCCAAGAAGATCTGCCAGCTCTTTCTGGGTCACCTTCCTGCTTTTCATCAGATCCTGAATACGGTCACGAAGTGTGCCCGGTAGAAATTCCTTTTCCAAATAACACTCCTCCCAATTGTCTTTCCTATGTTTCCAATCCTGTCACGACTCTGCACACCATTTTCAGAATGGCCTCCCATGTATGAGCCTCTGCTAATTATATTCGAGTCACTGTGTAAAAACAAATTCTTTTAAGTTTGCATTTTTGCAATTTTTTCATTTTTCCCGAAGGACTTTTTGCATTTATGCCTTATTTGTCCCCTCTTCTGATTTTCTTACGTATATAGCTACAGAAAGATAAAAAATCAGGAGGATTCTGTCTATGTTTTTCAGAACAAGATCACCGCCCTAAAGCAGTTAGAAACCAAACGGCCGATACGCCGATAAGGACTTCATACAGGCTCCCTATGGAGCCTGAAGTCCATTTGCAGCCGAGACTTATATGCCTCTTTTTTAATGGCTTTTCAGTCCTGTTTTTTAGTAGTAGCAAGCACTGGAATATGGGCCCCACGCCCCCTCGTGCAGTTCCAGCACGAGGTCGCGCTCTTCGGCAAATGGACATGCGAGCATGTCCGCTTGCCTTCAGAGATACGCGCATATTCCATACGAAGGGATGACTTCCGAAAATACCGGAAGCTATCCCTTCTTGCTTGTTGGGGAGAAACTCCCCAAGCCCCTTATACAGCATGCCGGATACGGCATAACAAACAGTGCAGTTCAACTGCACAGAAAGGAAAACAACATGGCAAAAAGAGAACGAACACATGAAGTCAAAGTTCGACTAAGTGACAGAGAAAAAACAATCCTTGATAAAAAAGTTGCCCTGACTCCGTCACGCAATCGTGAACAATTTTTACGCAGCCTGATCATTCACGGAAATGTATTTGTAGTCGATTTTTCCGAGCTGAGAGAAATCAGCACATCACTCAGCAGAATCGGCAGCAACATTAACCAGATTGCAAAAGTGACGAACACATCAGGAAGCATTTATCTGAAGGACATAGCTCAGTTAAAGGAGGAGATGGAAAAAATATGGCAATTACAAAGATCCATTGCATCAAAGGTAAGGTTATGAAATCCGTCAACTATATATGCAATGGAAAGAAAACAGCTGATGAGCAATATGTCACGACCTATGGCTGCGGACGGCATACCGCTGATCTTGACTTCGAGATGGCTCTGTCAACAGCTGCCAGGTCTGATAGAGCTGACAGCAATTCCGCTTATCATATCATCCAGTCTTTTGCGCCGGGCGAAGGTACACCGGAGCAGATTCATCAGATCGGTATCGACCTGATGGACCGGTTATTCGACGGAAGGTATTCATACATTCTGGCAACACATCTGGATCATGAATTTCTTCACAATCATATCATTTTCTGTGCGGTAGATAACGTTGACCACCATCGATACAACGACTGCAGGAAGACCTATTACAACCTCAGAAATACAAGCGATGAGCTTTGCAGGGAAAATAGCCTTTCGGTGATAGAACCGGACCAGGATAAAAGCAAAGGATTGAAATACAAGGAATGGATGAGCCGAAAGAACAAAAACTCATGGAAAGACATAATCCGCATGGACATAGATTCATGCATACAGACATCAACCTCATACACTGAATTTATCACGAACATGAAAGCTATGGACTATGAAATCAAAGGTGATGACCTGAGTGGTAAGACCGGCAAATATATCAGCTTCCGCCCCGAAAACAAGGACAGATTTGTCAGAGGTTCTTCCAGATCTCTTGGCTCTGATTATACAAGAGAAAAAATAACTGAAAGAATTGACGCAATTGTTAATTCCAGGACGGAACAAAACACAACTGCACCTGTCAAAGAAAAAGCTCCTGGTACAATCCAGTCCCACGGCACAATGATTAATATATCAGAGAAGAAATTCCTTGAAAGTCCCGGACTGACCAGATGGGCAAAAAATCAGAATCTCAAAACTGCATGTTCCATTATGGCAGCCGAAGGAGATCCTGAAGCAATCCGTCAGAAGCTGACCGAAGAACGCAGGCTCAGAGATGAGACGTGCAGCAAAATCTCTGACCTTGAACATGAAGTCCATGACCTGGATGATGTCATCCAGTATGCAGGCTACTATCTGGACAATCTAAAATACCACAGAGCGTACATAAAATCCAAAAACAAGGATGCATATGAGCGTAATCACGATTCTCAGCTCATATACTATACCGGTGGTGTCAATGTCCTTCGAAAGCACGGAATCAATCCAAAAGATATGACATCTGAAGCGCTCGCAGGTCTTCAATACCATCGTGAGGAACTGAGCACAAAATTATCCGGTCTGTACAGAAAATACAGTACGCATAAAGCTAACATATCCGCTCTTGATCACGACCTGAAGCAGTTAGAAAAATTCATGAAGCCGCAGAGCAGGGATCTGTTCATGAAACAGTGCGAAGCCCGTACAAAAAAGAGAAGCCATGACCTTTCGCTTTGATAATCACGAGAACAAAACAATACCTTATTAACCAGGCATCTGATTTAATCAGGTGCCTTTTTATTGCCCTTTGGGGGCAGAAAGGAGCTCACATGAGCGTATTTACAGCCGTAAAGGCAAACGTAACCGCCAGGCAGGTCGCAGAACATGCCGGCATCAGGATCAACCGTAATGGTATGGCCATATGTCCATTCCATGATGACCACAATCCCAGTCTCAAGATTGACGATCGATATTACTGCTTCGGCTGCGGAGCAAAAGGTGACGCAGTAGATTTCGAAGCAAACTACTACGGACTGGGCTTAAAGGATGCTGCCCTTAAGATTGCTGAAGATTTCGGAATTTCTGTAGACGATGGATGTTCACACGGATGCTCTTTCACTCATATGCAGCCCAAAGAGAGCTCAGAACACAGATTTATCAGGCTCCGTAATGAATGTATCAACCAGTTAAAAGCATACTCCGTATACCTGCATGAACTGAAAGATATCCTCGCACCAAGATATATCTTCGAGGATTTTTCAGATGAATACGTTGAAACTATCAAGACGGAAGAGTACATCAATTACCTTCTTGATCTCATGTACGGCTTTGAATACTGCACCAGAGAAGATCAGGAGGAAATCATCAGAAAAAATGAGAATGGAGAATTCAACTATGGAGAATAAGACAATCAATAACAGCAATACACAAACACCCAAAGACGATGCAGCATTAAAAAACGCACCCGTTGCTGACACTCTGGAGAGTAACAGGTCATCAGATACCACCTTGGCTGATGTCAATACCCCTGATAAGGAAGAGAATCATCCGCTCTCAGTTCCAGAGATAAGAGAGCTTCTCGAATGCACCAAAGGCGGCAGAGTCAAAACCACTATGGACAACTGTGTGATCATCTTCGAAAACGATCCGGTACTGAAAGGAGCAATTCTTCACAATAACTTCAATGACAGGACTGAGATTGTAAAGGATATGGGATGGAACCGCTCATCAACAGCAATCACAGACACCGACATGAATTTCATTCTGTACAGATTCGAAAAAGAGTACGGAATCCGTAATGAAAGGGATATCACCAAGGCCTGTGATATAGTGGCCAACAATCATTGTTTTCATCCTGTTATTAACCTGCTGGAATCCCTGGCATGGGACGGACAGCCTCGGATTGCAAATGCACTTCACCATTTCCTTGGTGCAGACCAGTGCGATTATGCCAGTCAGGCGATGCAGCTCTTTATGATGGGAGCAATCAACCGTGTATACAATCCCGGAAGCAAATTTGACTATCTGCTCGTTCTGGTCGGAGGGCAGGGGGCGGGCAAATCTACCTTCTTCAGGTTCCTGGCTATGGAGGACGATTATTTCACAGACGATGTCCGTGACATATCTGATAAAAGGCTTTATGAAAGGCTTCAGGGTCACTGGATCATAGAAATGTCGGAAATGCTGGCTGTGGTCAGATCTCAGAGTGTCGAGGAACTCAAATCCTTTCTCAGCAGAAATACCGAGATTGGCCGCGATCTCTATGAACGATATCCCAAGCACAGACCAAGACAGTGCATTTTCGGAGGAACGACAAATTCCATCGATTTCCTTCCTGCGGATTCAACCGGAAACAGACGTTTTATTCCCATCCAGATAAATGCAGAAAACGCCGAATGCCATATTCTTGATGACGAAGATGCATCCAGGGAATATATCAGGCAGATGTGGGCTGAGGCTCTCGTGATCTATAAGAGCGGAAACTACAGCCTCAAATTCGAAAAGGAACTTAGTGCATATCTTGACGAACACCGCCAGGACTTCACTGCCGAAAATACCAAAGTCGGAATCATTGAGGAATTCCTTGAAGATCAGATTTCCAAGGGGAACTTCTTTGTCTGCTCCCTTGACCTCCATTATGAAGCCCTTGGCAACACCTCTGCTCCCACAAGATGGGAAACCAAAGAGCTTAACGACATAATGAACTCCATGCCCGGATGGAGAAAGGTTCAGAATCCAAGGCATACTGCCCTGCACAACAAGCAGCGCGGATGGGAGATGATTCCCGCTGATCCGTCTCTGGAAACAGAAGGAGATTTTATCCCTGTGCCTGAACAGTTAGAGCTTCCATTTAAATAATAAAAGTGGCAACAGCTGTGCCTGATACACATGTTGCTGCCACTTTGTTTCCAATATCGTTGTCATCCTGAGCCCAGTATTTATCGGGCTTTTTTTATATTGGCAACACAGATACCTGATAACAAGAAAAAAATAAAAATATTAAATCATATGCCAGACAAAAATAATATAAGAGTTTCTGCATCGGTTTCCAGTTGCCGTTGCCAGGAACTCTTTTTTCTGCCTGGCATTTTTTATGTCCGGAGAAAAAAATGAATATCAATGCAAACAAAACAGATACAAAAAATAACAATAAAAGCACTTCAGACTACTTGAAATCCGCTGCCGATAATAATATGCTGTCATTGGATGATGCGCGGAAATTGTATGAATACATGCGAAATGAAGAAATACTGAAGAAGTACACTTTCCCCACAAAAGTCAGCAGCGACGGATATTATCACATCTATGTACGGGATACTCTCAAGGCATCCGGAAGGAGGGCAGTCAAAGCCAAAACAATAGATGAGCTCAAAGAAAAGGTCTTAAACAACGAAAGAGGCATAGCAGGGAGCCTTAGGAAGACATTCAGAAACGCTTTCGATATCTTTCAGGAGCAGCAGTTAATGTATGTCAAAGATGCACAGAAGCGCGTTTCCGTTATGAATACAAATACTCGCAGGGAGTATGACTACAAACGCTATTTTGACGGCACTGATATAGCAGGCAGCTACATTGATGATATCAGCAAAAAGGACATTGAGCAGCTCATACTCATGAACCTGCAGAGATATGAAATGCGCAGAAAAGCCTTTGCCAGTATGATCGGTATCCTGAACGCAGTCTTCCGTCTCGCATTTCAGCAGAGCTGGATTCAGGATAATGTCTTTGCCCGTGTGGATCTGAAGCAGCCTATGTTCAGAAATATGATCCTTCCGGATAAAGCAATCGAAGAACGTGCCTATTCCGATGAAGAAATCACTGAAATACTGGATTATATCCATGAAAAAGAGCTGAAAACTCCCTGGCTTGTAACTGCCTATGCACTGGAAATCCAGATAGTTCTTGGGCTTCGCCGTGCAGAAGTATGTGCTCTCAAATGGTCAGATATCCAGGATTCATCTCAGGGATTCAAGATAATCAAGATTCAGAGAGAACTTCTGGAGGTCAAAAAGGGGTCCGGCAATGAAAAGGCATATGGCCAGCTCGTAGATCACACCAAGACCTGGCGTGACAGGATTGTCCCCATATCGGATGAACTTGAAGAAATTCTCACAAAACTGCGTACTGTGACCAGGCAGTATTATCCCGGAAACGAATTTCTTTTTCCTGCCAGGGATAAGAGAAATACAACAGGCTGTATCGGCTACAGAACAGTTTATGAGTTCTACAGGCATATGTGCAGGGCTCTTTCCATTCCGATTCAGAAAGACCTTATACGCGGGCCTCACGCATTCAGACGCAATGCATGTACTGATGTAGTCAATGCCTCACACGGCAATGTGATAATGGCCTCAAAGCTCTTCGGAAACAGTCCCAAGACCCTGCTGCAGAATTATTACTCAGGATATGATCTGAGTGAAGCCAGAGACCTGTTAAACCAGCGCAGACTTACGAAATAAGAATCAGGTAACCATTACCGGTAACCAAAATCACCCCTTCGGTAACCACTTTTTTCTCATAAGAAAAGTTCTGAGATGCAGTATTTATCTGCATTTCAGAACCTCTCAACCTAATGAGACACGTGGGAATCGAACCCACGACAACTTGATTAAAAGTCAAGTGCTCTACCAACTGAGCTAGTATCTCATATATATAAACTGCAAAAGCAGTAATATATCAAAAAACTGGGCTAGCGGGATTCGAACCCACGAGTGCAGCAGTCAAAGTGCTGTGCCTTACCGCTTGGCGATAGCCCATTATACACAGCAACCACGCTCGGTGCTAGAAAATCGCAAACGAAATTCTAATACAATAATAACTTAGATTGAATATATAATCTAGAAGTTATTGCCCTAAAAATTAAAAGGGTGGCTAGAGGGACTCGAACCCTCGGTCTCCAGAACCACAATCTGGCGCGTTAACCAACTACGCTATAGCCACCACAAAATGTGCCCGAAGGGATTCGAACCCCCGACCCACGGCTTAGAAGGCCGTTGCTCTATCCAGCTGAGCTACGGACACATATATCGCAACCACGCGGCGACATCTATAAAGTATAAAGTAGAGTCCAATCAATGTCAATATATAAAATACATTTTTTCTAATTAATTGTTTTTATTTTATATTTCATAGATGAAAGCCGCATAAATTGTGAATTCTTCCGATATTGTATGGCAACCGTTTTTCCTAATGGCCGTACTTAATTATATCTGCTAACGGTTCTGCTTCCTTTTGAACGGGTAATTTTATAGCTTATACCTTTGCTGATAGAATCCTTAATAAATGAATCCAGCACTTCTTTATAGCTGCAATTTCCGTCCTTTTCATAATGAGATATGAGTGAAAGGAATTCATCATCTTCGTACTCGATGCAAAGTACGTCGTCATCTTCCATTTTTATAAGTATGATTTCAACGCTGCCATCGGATGTGATCTCTGTGAACTCGAAATCTTCTTCCTTGAGGAAGTCCTTGATGTCGCCGGCTGTTCCAACCATTGATTCTGTCGCCTGGTCCATGTCATCCATGATTTCGGGAACAAAATCTTCTGCCTGCTCGGGCTCTTCTTCAAGTGCTCTGTCTTCCTCAGTTTGCAGCATCTCCTCTTCAGGAATAATAATCTCAGGTATATCAAGGTCAAGCTCCGGCAAATCGATCTGAAGCTCTTCTTCAGCTCCTTCCGGTGCTGCTTCTTCACTCATGCTTTCATCAACAATTGGCTCGCTAAGTCTTGCAAGCTCTTCCTCAGGAGAAAGCTCAGAAGCTTCCTCTGCCGGCTCCTCAGCAGAACCTTCTATATCCATCAGAGAGATATCTGAATCCATAGCTTCGGGAGATTCCTCTACTGCAGGTGCTTCTTCTGCTACAGGGATTTCTATATCTGCTGGCATTTCTATATCTGCTACGGAAATCTCTGCTTCTGCTGCTGGTGCTTCTTCTGCTACAGGGATCTCTATCTCTGCTGCAGGGGCTTCTTCTGCTGCAGGTATTTCTATATCTGCAGGCATCTCTATATCAGCCGGTATTTCTATATCTGCTGCGGGAATCTCCACCTCTGCTGCAGGGGCTTCCTCTACTACTGGAATTTCTGCCTCTGCTGCAGGGGCTTCTTCTACTGCAGGTATCTCAATCTCAGCTGCAGGAGCCTCTTCAACCGCAGGAATCTCTATCTCTGCTGCAGGGGCTTCCTCTACTACTGGAATCTCTGCATCTGCTGCAGGGGCTTCCTCTGCTACAGGCATTTCTATTTCAGGTGCAGGCGCTGCTTCTGCTGCAGGAATCTCAACTTCCGCTGCTGGTGCTTCTTCTACTGCAGGTGCTTCTTCAACTACAGGAATCTCTACCTCTGCTGCAGGCGCTTCTTCCACTGCAGGTATCTCAATCTCAGGTGCTGGTGCTTCCTCAACTGCAGGTATCTCAACTTCTGCTGCAGGTGCTTCTTCAACCACAGGAATCTCCACCTCTGCTGCAGGCACTTCTTCTACTGCAGGGATCTCTACCTCAGCCGCAGGTGCCTCTTCTACCGCAGGGATCTCTATCTCAGGTGCAGGGGCTTCTTCAACTGCAGGTATCTCAGCTTCAGCTACAGGTGCTTCCTCTACTACAGGAATCTCCACCTCCGCTGCAGGCACTTCCTCTGCCGCAGGAATTTCTATTTCAGGTGCAGGCGCCGCTTCTGCTGCAGGTGCTTCCTCTACCACTGGTGCCGCAGCTTCTGCTGCCATTGCCGCCGCAGCTGCCGCAGCTTCCGCCTTTGCTGCTTCCTGTGCTTCAAACGCAGCGACCTCTTCGGCAAATGCAATTTTTTCCAGGCTTTTATCCACCTCTTCTGCAGGAGCCTCAGGCGCAGGAACCGCTACTTCAGGAGTAGCTACAGCCTCTGGAGCTGGCGCTGCTTCAGGAACCGCTGCTTCAAGCGCAACCTCCGAAGCCGGTGCTGCTTCAGGAACCTCTGCCTCAGGTGCTACTTCCGGAGCAGGTGCTGGCGCAGGAGCTTCTGCAACTTCAGGCGCTGCCGCTGCTTCAGGTGCTGCTACTGCTTCCGGAACTGTTGCCGCCTCAGGAGCTGTCGGAACTTCGGGTGCTGCTACTGCTTCTGGAGCTACTGCTTCCGGAGCCGCTTTCTTTCTGGTTGCTCTTGGCTTCTTTTCCGGTGCCGGTGCTGGTGCTGTTTCAGGTGTCGCTGCTTTTGTATTTGCCATAATTAATCTCCTTTTTAAAAGAGAACTACGTACAATCCTACATATATATTATCTTTTATAATTGTCAAAATGAGAAATTAACTTCTTATAAAAAGACTAAACATTTTGTTACAAAAAAGTTTCTCATTTTAAAATAAATATTCACTTGCAATTTTCTATAAAAAAAAGAGAGCACCTTGCCGGTACTCTCCTCATCAAGCATCATTTATTCAGCATAATAAACATAGTTCTCTTTTCTCGGAGCTGCATCTTTAGGTGGCTCTGCAGCATAACCAAGTGCACAGTGGCCGATTCCTTCATAATCACCACTAATTCCAAGCTTACTCAGAAGATTTTTTCCAAACTCTGACTCAAACTCTTCCTTCGCTCTGTGAATCCAAATGCTGGCAACCCCAAGGCTCTCTGCGGCATTCATAAGGTTTCCCATAACGAGCGAGCCATCGTACACATGGGTGGGAACACTTTTATCTGCAAGAACTATCAGAATAGCCGGTGCCCCGTAAAAAGGATCAAACCCTTCATCCCATCCACCGATTTTCCTGTTTTCCTCTGAAACCGCATCGCGCAGCTCCTTCCCGGTAACTGCAATGATGATAGGACTCTGCTTGCCCATCCCTGTTGCCGCATAAGTTCCCGCTTTAATGATGGCATCAAGCTCTTCTTTCTTAACCATGTCCGGCTTGAATTTTCTGCAGCTACGCCTTGTCTCCAAAACCTTCAGTGTTTCGTTCATAATCATACCTCCTCTGAATCATTTTATATGCCCTGAAGATATGCGCATATTACTTGATATATCTTCATAGACATTTTGTTTTGTATTTCCCTTTATTCAATTGTGTACAATTAACATTATATCACCTTTTCTTCATTAGTTTAAATAGAGAACTTAATTATTGCTTTATCTTGTACGTTATATTACATATTTACACACGCATATTAGTTTATGCCAACAACCCATAAATCCATTTTTCATTTTCTACAAATTAGACTTACGAATTATCAATAAAAAGAACAAAAATCGGTATAAATCGCCATATTCTGCCATGGATATTTGTTATTACAAATAATAATTATCTTAATATCATTTTTCAAACAAATTCCATAAGTCTATTTTTAAAAAATGAAGAATTAGGCTTACCATTATCGATATTACGTTAAAAAATGCCACTTTTCATTAAATTTTCATCAAACTGAGTCACTGGCTAAATCCAGTCAAGCCCCACTAAGCTCAAAAGGAGCCCGACAAACGTCAGGCTCCTCCAATTCAACCAAGATAATATCAAGATAATATCCTCAAAATCAGTTCCTGCCACACATGCAAAAAACTTGATTCCAAAAACTTCCCAATACTAAATACCCATTCCTACAACACATCCAAATACTTAATCTCATAAGTCAGCTCGCCTTCATCGTCAATAGTAAGCACGAGATATGAAGGCTTTCTGCCCTCCTGTCTGGGGTAAGAGAGGCTTCCGGGGTTAAACACGTACATGCCGTCTATCTCTGCCGCCACGGGCCTGTGGGTGTGGCCGTAGATCACGACATCGGCGCCTCTTGAGAATGCCTCGCGCATGATCTCATCGCTGCCCATATTCACAAGATATCTGTGTCCGTGAGTAAGGAAAAATGTGTACGGCCAGACCTCAAAAACCTGCTCATCAGGAAGATTGGAAAAGAAGTCGTTATTGCCTCTCACAATTCGCATGGGAGCGCCGGCAAGCTGCTGCATCTGAGTTTCGCTTCCCTCAGTATCTCCGCAATGAATGATAAGGCTGACAGGGCTTTCCGCCTCCACAGCCTTATAAAAATTCTCATCTTTTCTATGTGTGTCACTAACAACCAAAATCTTATGCATACAAAAATATTACCTTACTAAGTGATTACTTAAGTTTCTCAGCCATCATTCTAAGCGCTTTGCCTCTGTGGCTTATTGCGTTCTTCTCCTCAGGACTAATCTCTGCGGAAGTCTTGCCGTATTCAGGCAGGAAGAAGATCGGATCGTAGCCAAAGCCATTCTCTCCCGCTATCTCATGGCCGATTATTCCTTCCATAGTAGCTCTGACCACAAGCTCCTCGCCGTTTGAACGGACTGCACCTATGGCGCATACGAATCTTGCAGTGCGCTTTTCATCCGGAACTTCTTCAAGCTTCTCGAGGATTTGCTTGTTCTTCTCGGAATAGGGTGTGTCATGACCAAGGAATCTGGCGGAATAGATGCCGGGTGCCTTGTCCAGGTAGTCTATCTCGAGTCCGGAGTCATCAGCCATTATGCAAAAATCGGTCATTCCCTTCTCTTTGCAGTAATCAGCGACAGCTCTTGCCTTTATCATGGAGTTTTCCTCAAAAGTGGTGCCGTCCTCGACTATATCAAGGTCGATTCCCTCATCCTTCATGGAATTGATCTCGGATGCAACTCCGCCCAGAATCTCTCTGATTTCTCTCATCTTGTTTTCATTACCGGTAGCAAAAATTATTTTCATAATATATCTCCATTACAAATAAATTGTATCGATTAGCCGTTTATAATTCCCTGCAGCGCATCATCCTCAGATGAGGAGTCTGTGGGATTTACCGTCTCAAAAGCATTGCGAATTCCCTCTGCAACTCCCTTTGCGCACTTTTCTATATAGCTGTCCTTGGAAAGCTTGTCATGATCGACTCTGTTGTTGAGATTGCCGATTGTCACAAAGGCAGACGGAATCTTTGAAGTGGTCAGCTTTTCATTCTCCTTATAGGAAGAAGATAGCCCGAGAGCCTTGTTCCCTGAGTTCTCCGCAACGCTCATCTCAAGCTTGTCGGCGAGATCCACATTTCCGAAGCCTCTTATGAAAAATCTGTCGTTGAAATAAGTCCTTACACCTGCGTCGCTCTCGACTGTCTCGTCGATTCCAAGCTGCACATAAAAATCCGCGCCGGAGTCATTTATAAGTGATGCAAGCGCCTCCGCTCCGACCTCGGTGTCATCAAGCGTGGTAAAATACAGCTTCACGCTCTCATCTCCCTGAAAAGCGTTCTTAATATAAGGGATCATCTTAAGCCCGAGCTCATCCACAGGATCGATTACTACAACATTTTCATAGTCACCCGAAGGTACGTTAAAATTCACCACAATCTCGCCGTCTCCGAGCGAAGTGGAATTCTCATATAGGCCGTCAAGCCAGAATTTAAGGCACACAAGACCGCTATCTCCAAGAGGGCTGAAGGTAGCCTTCTGGATACAGATGAGGTCTGTCACCACACCGTTTTTCGCATAAAATTCAGGGTCTTTGCCCTTTACATAGAGCACAAACTGGTGAAGTCCGTGTCTCTCTTCAAAGGTGATACTGTCTGAAGATACACCGCTCTCAAGCGGTATCACCAGGCTTCCATTCCCTTTAGAGGTCGTGGGAGCCTGAATTTTCAATTCATATTCACGGGCATCTTCGATTTTTGTTACAACCTCCTCACCCGCTTCAGCGATTATGACATCCTTGGTGGCAGCTCTAAAGAACATGACTCCGAGCGACAGCACCACAAATATACCGGTCATGATCGCGGTTTTCCGTAGTCTGTTTTCAATCATTACTTATATTCCTTCTGGGAGGTTTAGGTCCCATGTATTGGTAAAAATAGGTCTTTATCATACCGTTGTAAATCTTACGGTTCTTGTCAGCCTTCTTGCCGATATCGCGCTCCGCCTTGTCGTATGCGGTGATAAGGTACATCGACCAGGAATCCAGAGCCTTGTATCTCTCGCCAAGTGTCTTGTAAAGCGCAGGAAGCTCCTTCTGTTCACCGATTCTCTCGCCGTAGGGAGGATTGGTGATAATGAAGCCGTATTTCTTCCTGTGACTTAAGTCAGCGACAGGTCTCGCCTGAAAATGTATCATTTTATCAACGCCGGCTTTCTCGGCATTTATCCTTGCAATATCAATGACCTCCGGATCGATGTCATAGCCCTGAATATCGGTATCCACACCAAAGTGAATCTCATCGGCGCACTCCTCGCGCACATCCTTCCAGTTCTGGGGAGTGATGATATGTGTCCATTTCTCTGCTGTAAAATGTCTGTGCATTCCGGGTGCCACATTCGCCGCGATCATCGCCGCCTCAATGGGGAAGGTTCCGCTTCCGCAGAAGGGGTCCACAAGTATCCTGTCGGGTTTCCAGGGTGTCAGCATCAAAAGAGCGGCCGCCAGGTTCTCGGCAATCGGAGCCTTGGCCTCAAGCTTTCTGTAGCCTCTCTTGTGGAGTGACTCGCCTGTCGTATCAAGCGCCACGGTGACCTCGTCCTTCATAAGGAAAACCCTTACCGGAAAGCTCTCGCCGCTTTCCTCAAAACGCATGATTCCGTAGATATCGGAAAGTCTGTCAACCATCGCTTTTTTCATAATGGACTGTATGTCAGACGGGCTAAAAAGCTTACTCTTAACGCTACTTGCCTTCTTAACCCAGAATTTGCCGTCCTTCGGGATGTACTGCTCCCATGGAAGCGCTCTGGTTCCCTGATACAGTTCCTCAAAGGTAATCGCATGAAAAGAACCGACCTTGATGAGTACTCTCTCGGCCGTTCTCAGTCCGATATTCGCACGGACAACGGCGTCCGCGTCACCGATGAAGGTCACTCTTCCGTCCGCAACTTCGCGTATCTCATAGCCAAGGCTAATTATTTCTTTTTTCAAAACCGCTTCCAGGCCAAAATGGCATGGTGCAATCAAATCAAATCTCTGCATAGTTATCCTTTTATAATAATCTGCGGGTGACTAATTAAATCCGTTTTATTTTATCACAGTTTGTAGTTTTAAAAAATTTTTTATTTCACTATAAAGTTCCGGGAACTTTTGTCGATATACTTATTGCAGAACAAAAAGGACAATCTCCTTTTCTTAATGACCGGTATGGAGTCCCCACCCATGCCGGTCTCCTCCCATTAATAGGGGATTTTTGTGTGCCTCAGATCCGGGGATTGGAAAATAGGGAAAAGAAATTTAAAAACAGTATTGACAATTACTTATTCGATGTTATAATAATTTTTGCTGCACAAGTTGTGCAGGCATGTGTGTGTAGCTCAGCTGGATAGAGCGTCTGGCTACGGACCAGAAGGTCGAGGGTTCGAATCCTTTCACACACGTCGATTAAAATAAGAGCCATAGCAATTAGCTATGGCTCTTATTTTATCTTTATAGCCTTATATTATAGTACAGTACTATCACTGGCTAAGCAAGCCTCCGCCACCGGCGGCCAGATTTGCTTCCTCCTCAGCCTTGGTTCTTGTAACCATGGCCTCCATCTCGGGTCTTGCAATATCGAAGCAGGCGAGCATCTTTGTGGAGAAGATTCCGCTCTCACCATTTTTGATCATCTCATAGGCCTTGGTGGGCGAATAAGCTGATTTATATACACGGTCACTTACAAGCGCATCATAGACATCCGCTAGGGAGGTTAGCTGCGCAGCGATGGAGATTTCCTCTCCCTTTAAGCCGTCGGGATAACCCTTGCCATCGTATTTTTCATGATGGTGTCTGCATATATCGTAGCTGACCTCAAGATACTCCTTATCCTGCAGGTCTGCCAGCATCTTAACGATCTCGCAACCTCTTGTGGTATGCGACTTCATGATGTCGAATTCATCGGGAGTCAGGCGCCCGGGCTTTAGCAAAATAGCATCGGGAACGGTAATCTTTCCGATGTCGTGCATGGCACTGGCGTTGGTAATAACTTCAATCTTGTGCGGTGTGAGTCCGAATTCGGGATAGTTTCTCATCGCCACATTTGCCAGGATCTGAACAAAGCCCTTGATTCTCTTTAAGTGATATCCGGACTCAAGATTACGGAACTCAACAATCGTACAAATCGTATCAATAATTCTGCTGTTGGTCTCCCTTAAGCGCTCTTCCTGCTTTTTAAGAACCATGTACTGCTTTTTGAGGACCTTGGTCTGATCGTTAACCTTCTGTTCGAGAACCTTGCGGTTCATATTGAGCTCGATAGCCCTCTTAACCCTGTGTTGAACTATAAATGAATCAAAGGGTTTATGAATAACGTCGGTAGCGCCTGTCTGGTAGCACTTTCTCTCGGTCTCTGCCGAAGTGTCCGCAGTAATCATCAAAACCGGAATCTTGTCCGGAATCTTGTGCTTGAATAGTTCCTCCAAAAGTCTGAACCCATCCATTTCAGGCATAACTATATCAAGCAGAATCGCGGCGATCTCGTCCTTTTTCTGCGCAATAATTCCAAGAGCCTTCTTTCCGTTTTCAGCCTCCAGAATATCATACTGATCCTTGAAAATTTCAGCCAGGATACCTCTATTTATTTCTGTGTCATCTACAATTAGAATACTCTTGTCAGCCACTTTTTAGCTCCTTGCTATCGGTTTCTCACCGTCAAGCATTACCAGTCCGCCATCTTTCCCTGTAAAGGTTATTCCCCTGGATGTTTCGACTATATCATGCACTCGCAGCACTCTGTTTCCAAGTTTCACGGTAGTTCCGCTAAATACAAGTCTTGAGACTATGACTTTGGCATCCCTTACCGATTCCATCTCTTTCTCTATAACCCGCTTTCTCTCGTTCAGTTTTTCAAGCTCAGCTTCCTTTATCGCAGATTCTGCATTGATTTTGATTTTTATCTGCAAAGCCTGTTTATTGGTATTATCGTTAAAGGACTGCAGCTTTCCTCTTTGTTGATCGTAGGTTTTAAGCTCCGCATACAAACGACTGACATTCTTAAGAAGCATCTGATACTCGTAATCGAGTTCCTCTGTGATTCCCGTTCTGACAACTGTTTCCTTTACTGTTTTGCTTCCAAGAACCGCTGTTTCAACGCCCCTTAGTGAGGTAACGACACCTCCGCTCACAAGTCCTTTTTCGCCAAGCATAACGACTTTTCCGTCAGCTGATACATCGCAGTTCAGGCAGTCGTTGGAAATAAGATCACCCTTGCACTTGATGTTTGCCGTATCAAGATGAGCTGCTGCCACCATGCCTCCGGCCGTTATCGAAACACGGTCGTTTACATTTCCGACAATACTTTTTTTGACAAACACGCGGCCGCCGGCATGTATATCGGAACACGAAACGCTTCCGTCCACCACAACATCACCTTTTGCCTGGATGTAAACATTGTCTACATCTCCTTTTACCCAGATGGTTCCGTCGTAGACTATCTTATCTTTGACATTGATAAGTGATTCGTAGGTCTTAGCCTTATCAATCCTTATCTCACCGTTTAGGATTCTTCCGACACCCGCAAGCGAGGACACATACGTCTGCTTATCGGCCAGCATCATGAATCCCTGTCCTTTTAGTATCGGTTTTCCTTTTCCAGGCTTTGCCTTTAACAGTTTTCCGTTGACATCGAAGCCGTCCTCACCGACAGTTGCGGGATGATAGATTGCAAGCTTATCTCCGAGCTTGACCTCCTGGAACACTTTTACCCTGGAAAAATCCGCCACGTCTCCGCTACTTAAATCCGGCTGAATGTCCTCGTTCAAATTCATAAGGAATTCATAGTATCCGTCGGTCCCGTTCACAGGTAATTTCCCCTGAGCCACAAGAGTCTTAACGCCGAACTTCTTATTCAGTATCATCTCTTCGATGGCTTTCCTGCTGACGCCCCTTCGTACACGGGCGCTGTACAGCAGCTTAATCACCTTCTCAAGAGTATATGTTGTTCCCTTGGCTCCGAGAGGAAGAGTAAAATAGCACTTCATTTTATCTTCCGAAATATCGATAAGGCGTCCTTCCTCAGTCTGAAGGAACTGCCACGCCTTAACCTCTTCATCCGCAGGCTTCTCCAGCTCTTCCTGGAGCTGTCCCGTAAAGAGCTTGCTCAAATTGCTGGGAAGAGTTTTACCCTCCTCAAGCCATTTACGCATGATTCGCATCTCCTGCGCGGGATGAACCATGCTCTTATACAAATCTACATCTACATTGTTCTCAAGTCCCCTTCTTATCTCGTACATCTGATCTGCGCGATAAAGGGACTTTGCATAGGGCGTAACATCAATCTGATGTTCAAGTCCGAGGCGCAGCTCTCTCATCTGCTTCCAACCGTATTTCTCATCGGCATAAATGGAAACATCGAGGTTCTGCTCCAGCCCTTTTCTGACCTCATGCATACATTCGCCGCGCATGCCAAAAAGGAAGTAACGGTCTATATCCTCGATTCCTTCCTGTTTTGCCTTTCTGATCTGTTCCAGCTGCTCGGCATCAAAATTTCTTTTTACATATTCGGAGATATCTATCTTCTCCTTAAAAGCAATATGGATCTGCTCCAATGTGGATGCATCCTTATTGCGAATCAATCTCTCGTCAAGCTCGAGGCCATCCTCGAGGCTCTCTCTTATCACCCTCATTTTCATGTAGGGCATATCTATTCGCGCATACTGAGATATGTCTGTGCCGTGCTCGAGACCAATCCGGATCTCTTGCATCTGCAGCCAGTTGAATCTCTCATCCTGATAGAAGATAACAGGCACACCCGCCATAAGTCCGAGTCTGATCTGTTTCATCTGGTCTGAAAAAAACTCCGGCCTTGCATACTCGGAAACATCAAGATTTTCCGAGAGCCCTTCTCTGATCTCGGCAAGCTGCATTATATCAAAGCCCGCCTCACGATAAGCAGACATATCGATTCCGCTCTGAAGCTCAAGCCGTATCTCTTCCATCTCATTCCAGGGCACATCAGGTTTGGCATAGGTATCTACGTTGACCCCGGTCGAAAGTCCCTTTCGGATTTCCGCAAGCTGATAAATGTTGAAATTCTGTTCCTTGTACTTTTCAACATCTCCGCCCTGTTTCTTTATGAGCAGCAGCTCGTTAGCTATCAAATCAGGCTGATATAAACTTTTATCCTCATCGGCGGTAACAACAGCCATTATCAGTGCCCTCGCGTATTATTTCGGCATATAATCTTCCAAAATTATTCTATCACCGAAAAAAATAACTCTCAATGAAATTGCACGAATTTATGAATATTTAATACTCTTTTTCCGTTTTCTTTAAGCACGATTACATACTCTCAAACAGTTCAGCTATGCTAACATCGTACGGTGCACGAAGCACTCCAAACTCAGTCACAATGCCTGTTATAAGCTCGTTATCCGTAACATCAAAAGCGGGATTATAAACCTTCACGCCCTCGGGAGCCATGCGCTCCTTATACCACATTTCGGTAACCTCTTCGGGCTTTCTCTGTTCGATTTTTATGTCGTCACCGGTCTTCGTATTTATGTCAATTGTTGAGGTTGGCGCACATACATAAAAAGGGATACCATAGCGTTTAGCCACAGTCGCCACCACACTGGTTCCTATCTTATTGGCGGCATCTCCGTTAGCGGCAACTCTGTCGCAACCCACGAAAATAGCGTCTATTGCACCGGTTTTCATAAGAGATGCTGACATGTTATCGCACAAAAGAGTTGTATCTATTCCGGCTGACTGCAGCTCAAATGCGGTGAGTCTTGCCCCCTGAAGGAGAGGTCTTGTCTCATCGCAGTAAACGCGTATATTCATGCCCTTTTCATGAGCAAGATACATAGGCGCTGTGGCTGTGCCGTACTTGCAGGTTGCAAGTTGTCCTGCGTTGCAGTGTGTCAGAAGGCCGTAGCCGTCCTTTATAAGAGTGAGGCCGTTCTCTCCGATTCTTCTGCAGACGTCGATATCCTCCGCCTTTATGCGCTCGGATTCCTCTCTCATTTCGGTTATTAGAGCATCTCTGTCAAAAGAGCCCGCACCGTTTTCCTCTGTCATTCCGCGCTCTTTGGCCACACTCATCACATGTGCTTCCATGCGCTTAAGTGCCCAGGAAAGGTTCACCGCTGTGGGTCTTGAAGAATTGAGGTAGTCACTCTTTTCCTTGAGCTCTGTCATGAACTCCGAAAAAGACTCTGCCTTTGAATGTTTCATAAGAATATAAAGACCAAAGCCCGCAGCTACTCCGATAGCCGGTGCGCCGCGAACCTGAAGAAGATAAATCGCATTCCAGATTTCCTCCCCCGTGCGCAGCCTTATCATCTCTGTTTTTCCCGGAAGAAGCGTCTGATCTATTATCTCGATCGCATCATCCTCATCGACAAGCGCTACTGTCTCATAGTCCAAAATACTTTTCATTACCAAAAATCTCCTCTTACATTTTTTATCTGCTATTTTCTCTCAGCGAAGAATTTCTGCAGATCTGCCATAAGCTCTTCCCGCTTTATGGACTTTAAAAGATAGCCTTCGGGCTTTAAGTTTACAACCTTCATAACACTTTCCTTGTCACTTTTGCCCGTAAGGAAAATAACCGGAATATCCCTGGTTGAGGGGTCGTTTCTGAGCATCTCAAGAACCTGCGGTCCGCTTGTTATCGGCATCTCATAGTCCAAAAGTATGAGGTCCACCTGCGTCCTTCCAAGAATCCTGATCGCCTGAAGCCCGGACACAGCCATGGAAACCGTGTATTTCTCGCGAAGCCAGTCCCTGATCAGACCTATGTAGGTGGCATCGTCGTCCACTACCATGATGCTTTTTTTCGAAGGATTCAGAAGTTCCGAAAACTGATTCTTAACCGTTTCGATGAAGTCCTCAACGTCCAACGGTCGAAGGAACGTCTTCAGAATCATTCCACTGGGCAGCTGTCCATTGGCGATATCGGTGTCTGCCTTTCCGCCGATGATAATAATCTGCTTATCATCCTCTGTCAGGTGCTCGTTCAGATAGTGAAGAAACGATTTCTCAATCTTCTCAGACTGATCAAGATAGTATGCAATTGCTGATGCGTTATCCCATTTTTTACTCACCACATCTATATCGGGCGTAACAAAGAAGAAGTCTATACCTGCCTCCCTGAGCTTATTCTCAAGGGCCCGTATGACAAAAGTCTCCTTTATTCCTATAAGCATCAATTCCTGATTTCCAATACTCATCGCTTAAACCTCTTCCAAAACCTTTGTGATTTCATCCCAGTTCAGTTCCTTGAGTAATCTGAAAAGTCGTTCGAATCTCTCGTTGTTTTCGCTTCCGCAGTCGTACTCCTTCATGTCGAGAAGCACCATCTCGAAGGAATCATAGTCCATCACCGGAGCGAATTCTTTAAGTGCCCCGTAGGCCTCTTCAATGGTGGCTTCGTCGCATTTCTCCTTCCCTTCACTGTCCTCTTTTTCGGACAGCTTTGACAGACTGTTTTTGTACTCTCTATACATTTCAAGAAGCGAAGACGTGTTTTCTTTTATTTCTTCAATATTGCCGATCTTCCCTGCTTCTTCCATTTTAGCAGAAAGTTCGGACAATTTCGACGCTCCGATTATTCTGGCGGAGCTCTTAAGGGCATGTACCTTTATAGTATAAAAATCGTAATCCCCGCCTTCATAGGCCTTCTCAATCTCATCCGCCTTCTGTTCCACAGTGAAATAGAAGGTGTTAAGTGCATCGAGAAAAGCCTTGCTGTTTCCGCAGTTTTTAATTCCCTCCGCCACATCAATTCCGCCTACGGAAAACAGCCACTCCATGCCCTCCATGGGATTTTCGTTCTTCCCTGAATTCTCATCGGATGTAAAATCAGTGGGATCCGGCTCCTGCAATAATTCCTCGGGGATGTTGCTCTTAAGAGTTTCCTCCAGTTTCTTTACATTCACGGGCTTCTCCAGATATCCGTTAAAGCCCTTCTTTACATAATAATGCTCGCCGCTGTGAGCTGCATTTGCAGTCAACGCAAATACAGGAAGCTCATACCCCTCTTCCCTTATCCTTTTAAGTGTCTCGATTCCGTCCATCTCAGGCATCATGTGATCAAGGAGTACCAGCTCATAGTGCTCCTTAGCCAACTTTTTAAGGCATTCTTTTCCGCTTAGCGCTGTGTCCACCATAAGCTTCGTTGCCTTAAGAAGTCCCTTTAATACCTGCAGATTCATCTCGTTGTCGTCAACAACAAGGATTCTCGCATCAGGTGCGATGAATCCCGGAACGTAGTTCTCATCGTCATCTGCCGGGTTTTCATCTTCCTTGAACTCACCTATGGGTTCGTCCTTTTCCACCTTCTGAACCAGGGTAAAGAAGAACTTCGAACCCTCACCATAGGTGCTCTCGCACTTAAGCTCATCCCTCATAAGTTCCACAAACTGTCTTGAAATATCGAGCCCCAGGCCGGTTCCCTGGATGCCGCTGTTTTTCTGCTCCTCAAGTCTCTCAAAGGCTGAGAACAGCTTGTCCATATCCTCGGGTCTTATTCCGATTCCGGTGTCGGATACGCTGTAATTTATGGTACAGGTATCGCCTTCCTTCTTCACAAGTTCAAGAACCAGTTTGAAGGAGCCCTCCCTCGTGTACTTGACAGCGTTGGTCAGAAGGTTCATGAGAACCTGTTTTATTTTGCCGTCATCGCCGTAGAGATAGCGCGGTATCTCCGGATCTATTTCCGTTTCAAAAAGAAGATCCTTTTCGTTACTCCTCACACGGATCATGGTTGTTATGGTCTTCAGGAATTCTGACAGGTCGTAACTTTTCTCAACAAGATTCATCTTCCCGGACTCTATCTTGGAGAGGTCAAGGATATCGTTTACAAGCGACAAAAGCGTCTCTGAAGCCCTTTTTATCGATACGGCATAACCTGTTACCTGTCCTGAGTACTGCGGCATGGAGAGGCTCTTATCCTCTCTAAGGATCATCTCATCCATACCGATTATAGTATTGATAGGCGTTCTGATTTCATGCGACATATTTGCAAGGAAACGTGATTTAGCGCTGTTAGCCCTGTCGGCCTCCTCTTTTGCAACACGAATTTCCTCGTACTGTCTTCTGATAATTGTCGATCTGAGGAACCACCAAACCAGGAATCCGACTGAGCCTGCTACAAGGACAACCATACCTATTCTGAATATCGGAAGCTCCGTAAAATGAGCCTTTTTGTATATAGGATAGACTTCGTCCCTCAGGACTTTTCTTGTATTCTTATCGAGCACCTGAATGTGCATCGTATAATCTCCGTAGGGCAAATTGGTGTACGATAAAGAAGACAGTTCATCCTGATATACGCTGACACCGTCGTCCTTTGCACCATCAAGGTAGAATTTGATGAGAGGATTCGACAGCAGGTAATTCAAAATAGATACTTCGAACTGTATACGTCTTGCTCCGGCAGGGATCTCATACACTCCGTTCTCACCTTGCACAACCGGCTCATCGTCTGCAGTAACCTTGTCCAGGTCAATGATATAGTTGTTGTCAAAGGCATCATAGGATGTGGTCGAGACTTTTCTCACACCGTCAGTACAGCACAGGAGAAGGTCGCCCTCCTCACCTGTAATGCTGTTCCACGCATTAGCTGTAAGTGATGTGTTAAAACCTCTGGAGTAATCCAGCAGATCCAGTGTATATTCTTCGTTTTCTATCACATCATCCGCATTTGCAACGAAAATTCCGGCGCTGGAGCTTATCCAGGCCACCTTATCGGGTGTGATATAAACGTCATAGCAGTTTGTATAGGGAAATGCATCCAGCTTTCTTATAGTGCTTCTGTCGTCATAGTACATCGCATTACTTGTGACATAGATAAAGCCATCATTATAGGGCACGATGCGAAGGACCACCTGTGTTCCCAAGCCTTCCTCGGGACCCTTGTGGCCGACTATTTTGTGATCCTTTATTATATAGATTCCTTCGCCGTCCGAACCGGCGAGTATGTTTCCGTCCTTATCCTCCACAATCGTAAGAATCTGCGGGGATTCCATGCCCTCCTCTTCTCCGAGGGTGCAGACAATCTCATCTCCGTCTATAAAGTTAATCCCCATATTGCTGGCTGCTACCACTTCACCGTTAGATAGTTCAAGGCAGTATCTGAATCTTCCGCCAAGAGTTCCGCTCGCCTCATTAAAAGACTTCACCTCTCCATCTGCGCTTACTCTTATAAGTCCGTCCTTACCATACGTTGACAGCCATATATTATGCTTGCTGTCGACCATCTGATGTCTTATACGAACTCCTTCGAAGTACTTAATATAGTCGTAATCCTTCGCTGTACAAGTCTTTTCATCAAGGATCGCAAGCCCCTTGTCCATGCCGATGTAGATCTCTCCATGGTCAACGAGGACACTGTTTACCACCGCTTCATCAAGTCCGGCCTTCACAAAGACGTTGTAGAAGGGATTCTTGGAAAACTCCAGCATTCCCTGCTTATTTGACGAAAACCACACATTGCCCTGGTAATCATAGATACAGTCTGAAACAGAGCTTCCGAAGCCGTTTTTCATAAGTCGCGTGACATTACCGTTTTCATCTATGATACCGAGTCCGTTCTCTGCGCAGAAAAAGCAGCCTGTTCCGTTCTGCTCCGGCACAAGCTTGTTGTAGTAATTTATGTTTTCTGTTTCGACCTGTCCTGTTATCTCAATGTTTCCGCCATTGTAACTGCAGCGCTGAAGTATGTTGCCCGAGGTTCCTAGATGGAGTGTATCTCCGTCTGTACAGGCCACTGTCGTATAAGTAATGCCTGTCTCCTCAAATTCCAGCTCCTGAAGAAGTTCCCTGCCTTTCAGAAAAAACAGCGTTCCACCGTTAGTGACTCCGGCAATGATGCCGTCTGTCACATAGCTCATAGATCTTATTGAGGTGATACCCGTCAAATCATCCAGTTTTTCCAGGGACATATCCTGATGAATAATTGTTATGCTTGAAACTGTCCCGACATAAATGTTTCCGCTGTCATCCTCACATATTGATCTTATGGAATCAGCGCTCAGTCCGTCTTCAGATGTAAACCTGCTCTTCTCTTCAGTTTCAGGGTTATAGCACACAATACCCGTATCGTTTGTGCCTATCCACAACCTTCCCTTTGAATCCACGTACATGACCATTACGTTGCAGATATTGTCATCTATATCAGCAGCTTCGAATTTTATTCCGTTATATCTGTACAGTCCCGAATACGTCCCAACCCAGATATATCCATCAGAAGACTGTGCCAGCGCATTTATCTCATTGGATACAAGCCCTTTACTGGTGTCATAGCTTATGGATGCATATTCAGCCAGATAGTCTCTTTGCCTGTTATACCCGGCAGCCGCCTGAGTTGATGTTTTACCGCCGTTATCTGCCATTATTGCGCTTTTGGCCTTCGCTACTATCGTATTATTGATCTTAGCTGTTATCGCATGATTCCCTATGTCCCCGGATTTATAATCCGATGATACCCCCTGCAAAATATAGCCAACCCCCAGAGCAATAAAAAGCGCCGCAAGTATCAAGGCGACAGATTTTCTGTGATGGATCTGCCGCTTTCTTTGCGACGTATTGCTTAATTTGTTTAACGGTATCATGCTATTACCTATTATTCTATTGTTTTCAGCCATTCAGCTTTTCCTGAGATTTTATTAATTGCGTGGCTTTTGTTTTTTCCTATGATTCTTTGTCTTACATAGGTTCAGAAAACATCATTCTTACTTAGATTCTATTCTATCATATAGCCTTTTTCAGATTATAAAGGGGAAATTTATAATATATAAAAATTCGATAACATTTTCCCTTTATTTAGCTGTTTGACTCATCTTCATCCATTTATACCACTTCCCATCTGTGATTTTTGCATTTTCACACGCTTCACAGATGGACTTTTGTCTGTCATCTGTGTTTTGCTATGTCCTTTCTATTCCACAGATTCATGTGATAATTGCTTCTGTGTTTTTATACTTATCTTTTATTTCACAGAGATCATCGACATCTGGTATCTGTGTTGTATACATATCACTGTGTTCCACATATAGCTTGAAGAAGAATCCTACTATCTCAGCCTATATATCTTTCATTTTGTTTACATCTTGGTAGTAAAAACCTCTCAATAAACCAAGATATCTCTTATTTCCCATCTTTCTTGGTAATAAATCTCAACTACAATACCCAGATTTCTCCCATTTTACTTCCATCTTGGTAACATAAACTTTCCCTTAAGCCAATATATCTCTTATTTCATATATATTTTGGTATTATATTTTTACAACCATACCCTTATTTCTGCCATATAGTTTCTATCCTGGTAATTAACGCCACCACGCCAAAAGACATCCCAATATACCCACACATAAATCCAGACAAAATGATAAAGGGCTGTGGATAATCCACAGCCCTCTTAAAGTCATATAATATGAAAGTTCTGCCCTCGGGCTAAAGCCCTCGCCAAGTGATTACTTTTCAGCGAGTGCAGCCTCAAGCTTCTTTGTAAGTGCAGGAACGATCTTGTTAAGGTCGCCTACTACACCGTAATCTGCTACATCGAAGATAGGAGCGTTCTCATCCTTGTTGATAGCGATGATGAGATCTGACTCTTCCATACCTGCAACGTGCTGGATAGCTCCGCTGATACCGATTGCGAAGTAAACCTTAGGACGAACAGTCTTACCTGTCTGACCTACCTGAAGATCCTTCGGCTTCCAGCCTGAATCTACAACTGCACGTGAGCAAGATACTGTTCCGTGAAGAACCTTTGCAAGGTCCTCAAGGATCTTGAAGTTCTCAGGGCTTCCAACTCCACGTCCGCCAGATACAAGGATCTTAGCTTCCTGGATATCCTCAACCTCTGAAACAGCCTTAACGATCTCAAGGATCTTTGTATAGCATGCATTCTCTGTAAATCCGGGATTGTACTCAACAACCTCAGCCTTAGCGCCCTTTACAGGAGCAATCTTCTGCATAACGCCGGGACGTACTGTAGCCATCTGAGGACGGAAGTCAGGGCAAGCGATAGTAGCGATTGTGTTACCACCGAATGCAGGACGAGTCATGAGGAGCTGCTTATGCTTCTGCTCCTGACCCTCTACAGGGTTAAGCGGGAAATCACCGATATCAAGCTGTGTACAGTCAGCTGTAAGACCTGTGTGAACACGTGAAGATACGCGAGGACCAAGGTCACGACCGATTGCTGTAGCACCAACAAGAAGGATCTCAGGCTTGTACTCGTTAATTACAGATGCAAGTGCGTGTGTGTAAGGCTCTGTACGATAATCCTTAAGTTCAGGATCGTCAACAACGATTACACGGTCAGCGCCGTACTCTGCAAGAGTATCTACAAGATTGCCTACCTTGTCACCAAGAAGGACTGCTGTTACTTTTTTCTCATCAAGATCATTAGCAAGATCTTTTGCTTTGCCCAGAAGCTCTAATGCAATGCCTGAAAGCTCATTGTCTACCTGCTGAGCAAATATAAATACACCCTTATATTCTTCTAAAGACATGTTTTGTTCTCCTTTTTATAACTAATTTGCTGCTATTACGCAGGTATTATATAACGTGCTTCTCTTCGAGTTTTCCGAACAGATAATCAACTGCTTCATCAGCTGAATCAGCAACGATCTTCTCGCCGGCACCCTTCTTAACCTTATCGGAAGCCTTAGCGATCTGAGTAGGTGATCCCTTAAGACCGAGGTTAGAATCCTCAACATCCTTAAGATCTGCTCTTCCCCAAACAGTTACTTCCTTCTCGAAAGCATCGAAGATTCCGCCGGGAGTCATGTATCTGGGCTCGCCAAGCTCTGCAAGAGCTGTAATAAGGCAAGGCATCTTAGCCTCTACCATGTGATAACGATCCTCGAACTGACGCTTAACAACAACAGTCTTTGCCTTCTCGTCAACCTTGATCTCCTCAGCGTAAGAGATTACAGGAAGTCCAAGGTGCTCAGAAATCTGAGGTCCAACCTGAGCTGTATCTCCATCGATAGCCTGACGGCCTGTGATTACTAGATCATACTCAAGGTTTCTGAGTGCGCCTGCGATTGTTGAAGATGTTGCCCATGTGTCAGCACCACCAAGTACGCGGTCTGTAACAAGAACTGCCTTGTCAGCACCCATTGCCATAGCCTCACGAAGAACTGCCTCAGCCTTGGGAAGACCCATGGTTACAACAGTAACTTCTGCACCATATTCATCCTTAAGACGAAGAGCTGCCTCAAGACCTGCTTTGTCATCAGGGTTCATGATTGCAAGCATTGCTCCTCTGTCGAGTGTTCCATCGGGTTTAAACTTAACCCCGCCCTTTGTATCGGGCACCTGCTTTATGCAAACTACAACTTTCATTTGTTTTCTCCTTATTAAAAATTGTAAATAGTCCTTTGTGAATGGTTCCGGATATTAGGAAAGTAATGCTCCACTGATAACCATTCTCTGAACCTCAGATGTACCCTCGTAGATCTCTGTGATCTTAGCATCACGCATCATTCTCTCTACTTCGTACTCTCTGATGTAACCATAACCACCGTGAAGCTGAACAGCCTTGGTTGTAACATCCATAGCAACCTCTGCAGCGAAAAGCTTAGCCTTAGCAGCTTCTACAGAGTAACGATCCTTGTTCTTCTTAGCATCTGCTGCTGCGTAAACAAGCATCTTAGCTGCTTCACACTGTGTAGCCATGTTAGCAAGCTGGAACTGTGTATTCTGGAACTGACCGATTGAACGACCAAACTGCTTTCTCTCCTTAACGTACTCAATTGTACGATCAAGAGCGCCCTCAGCGATACCAAGAGCCTGCGCAGCGATACCGATACGTCCACCGTCAAGTGTGTGCATGGCGATCGGGAAGCCCTTTCCTCTAGCGCCAAGAAGGTTCTCTGCAGGAATGTGGCAATCCTGGAAAATGAGCTCGTATGTGGATGATCCCCGGATACCCATCTTGTTTTCCTTTGTACCGAATGTGAATCCGGGTGTTCCCTTCTCAACGATGAATGCTGAGAATTTCTTTGTCTTTCTGCCTCTCTTATCCTCAACGATATCTGTGTAAGCGATGATGATATAAACGTCAGCAACCTCACCGTTTGTGATGAAGCACTTAGAACCATCAAGGATCCACTCTTTACCGTCTTCTGAAAGAACAGCCTTGGTCTGAACGCCCTGAGCATCTGTACCAGCCATGGGCTCTGTAAGACCGAAAGCACCGAGCTTCTCACCCTTTGCAAGGGGAACAAGGTACTTCTGCTTCTGCTCTTCTGTACCGTATGTCATGATAGGATCGCAGCAAAGTGATGTGTGTGCGGAAACGATAACTGCTGTTGTACCGCAAACCTTTGCAAGCTCCTCTACGCACATAGCGTATGTAAGAGGATCACATCCCTGTCCGCCGTATTCCTTCGGAATCGGGATACCCATGAAACCGTACTTCTGCATCTTCTTAACGGTCTCCATAGGGAATACCTCTGTCTCATCCACATCTATAGCGTGTGGCTTAACTTCTTTTTCTGCAAACTCTTTGAAAAGAGCTCTCGCCATTTCATGTTGCTGATCTAACTGAAAATCCATGAAAATATCCTCCTAAATGAATTGTTGTCTAAGGGAGTTCTGCTCTCAGGGCAAAGCCCTTCGCCAGAACAAAGTAGTACACTAGGCGCCAAAGGACGGCGCCAAGTGATTACTTTTACTTTTTATCAGTGGGAACCTTGCCGCCGTCGCTGTAATCGTAGAAACCGATACCAGTCTTAACACCAAGCTTCTTACCACGAACCATCTTACGAAGAAGAGGGCAAGCACGATACTTGGAATCACCTGTCTCCTTGTAGAGAACGTCCATGATTGCAAGAACGATATCAAGTCCGATGTAGTCACCGAGTTCAAGGGGTCCCATAGGATGGTTGCAGCCAAGCTTCATAGCTGTGTCTACGCCCTGGATATCGGAAACACCTTCTGAATATACGAAGATACCTTCGTTGATCATAGGAACAAGGATACGGTTTACTACGAAACCAGCTGCCTCGTTAACCTGAACGGGAGTCTTTCCAAGATCCTCAGAGATCTTCTTGATCTTCTCAACGTCAGACTCAGGTGTGTTAGCACCCTGGATAACCTCAACCAGCTTCATAACAGGAGCGGGATTGAAGAAGTGCATGCCGATAACGGGCTTCGGAAGTCCTGCACCGATCTCTGTGATTGAAAGAGATGATGTGTTAGATGCAAAAATGCAATCAGGATTCTTTACGATGTTCTCCTCAAGTTCCTTGAAAAGGTTCTTCTTGATATCCATAACCTCAAGAGCTGCCTCAACTACGAGATCAGCGTCTGTGCAGATGTCGTTAAGACCTGTCTGGATCTTGCCGATGATAGCATCAGCCTTAGCCTGATCGATCTTTCCCTTAGATACCATCTTGTCGATGCTCTTCTTAATCTTAGCAAAGCCGCCCTCAGCGAACTCTGTCTTAATGTCGCAAAGATAAACCTTATCTACTGTGTCTGCCTGTGCAAATGTCTGAGCAATACCTGCTCCCATTGTACCTGCGCCAATTACTGCTACTTTCATTTATATATCCTCCTAAAGTTATTTGTTCTGGAAGTCTACAACCTTAACCTTCTTCGGGTCGTCCTTCTTACGAAGGAAGTTAGCCATACCTTCACGCTGATCTTCTGTCTCGAAGCAATCACCGAAGATCTTCTCCTCGAGCTCAATTGCCTTATCGATATCAAGCTGAAGTCCATCGTTGATAGCCTTCTTGCATGCACGAACTGCAATTGGAGCCTGTGCTGCAATTGTGTTTGCCATCTTCTCAGCTGCAGGAAGAAGCTCTTCCTGTGCATAAACTGCATTTACAAGACCGATTCTGTATGCCTCGTCAGCCTTGATGTTGCGTGCTGTATAGATAAGCTGCTTAGCCATGCCTGCACCGATGAGACGAGCAAGTCTCTGTGTGCCGCCGAATCCGGGAGTGATTCCAAGACCAACCTCGGGCTGACCAAACATAGCGTTGTCTGAGCAGATACGAATATCACAGCTCATTGAGATCTCGCAGCCGCCACCAAGAGCAAAGCCGTTAACTGCTGCGATTGTAGGAATGGGGAATGTCTCCAGCTTTCTGAAAACATCATTTCCTTTCTTACCGAATGCTTCACCTTCTGCCTTTGTAAGAGTGCTCATCTCACCGATGTCAGCACCTGCTACAAATGACTTTTCGCCTGCACCTGTAAGAACGAGAGCTCTTACTGTGTTCACATCAATGCTGTCAAGAGCGGCGCTTAAGTCATCAAGAACCTGGCTGTTAAGAGCATTGAGTGCTTCAGGACGGTTGATTGTAAGGACAGCGATTTTATCCTTAACTTCAACATTTACAAATCCCATTTTCTTTGCCTCCTTGTTCGTTTCTATAATTTAGGTATATCAGCAGAACCTTAAGCCTGCCTAAATACCGTAAATTCTTTTAGCGTGTAAAAAGGAAACGGAAAAAATCCGTTTCCTTTTAGCATTTAATTAGTCTCTCTCAACGATAGTTGCACAACCCATGCCGCCACCGATGCAAAGAGTAGCAAGACCTCGCTTCTTGTCAGATCTCTGCATCTCGTGAAGAAGAGTAACAAGAATACGGCATCCTGATGCTCCAACAGGGTGTCCGAGTGCAATAGCACCACCGTTAACGTTAAGCTTTGAAAGGTCAAAGTTAAGGTCCTTTCCAACAGCTACAGACTGAGCTGCGAAAGCCTCATTTGCCTCATAAATATCGATATCATCAATTGTAAGACCTGTGCGAGCAAGAACCTTCTTTGTAGCTGCTACAGGGCCAACACCCATGATAGAAGGATCAACACCGCCAAGAGCTCCTGCTACCCAAGTAGCCATAGGCTTAACACCGAGCTCCTTGGCCTTCTCTTCGCTCATAACAACGATAGCTGCAGCGCCGTCGTTGATACCTGAAGCATTACCTGCTGTTGTAACGCCATCCTTGTTGATAGGACGAAGCTTTGCAAGACCTTCCATTGTAGATCCCGGACGAGGGCCTTCATCTGTATCAAATACAACTGTGTCCTTCTTAACCTTAACTTCTACAGGAACGATCTCATCCTTGAACTTACCAGCCTTCTGAGCTGCCTCAGTCTTCTGCTGGCTGTTAAGTGCGAACTCATCAAGCTCTTCTCTTGTAAGCTTCCACTGCTCTGCTACGTTATCAGCAGTCTGGATCATGTGGTAATCATTGAATGCATCCCAAAGAGCATCATTTACCATGCAATCCTTTAATACGCCGTTATTCATACGATAACCGAAACGAGCCTTGTCAAGTGCGAAAGGAGCCATTGACATGTTCTCCATACCACCTGCAACAACGATATCAGCATCACCTGATAAAATCTTCTCAGCTGCCATGTTTACGCAGTTAAGACCTGAACCGCAAACAACATTGATAGTAACAGCCGGTACCTCAACAGGAAGACCTGCCTTGATTGAAGCCTGGCGAGCTACGTTCTGGCCAAGACCAGCCTGGATAACACATCCCATAAGTACCTCGTCAACCTGCTCCGGTTTAACTCCTGCTCTGTTAAGAGCTTCCTTAATAACAATTGAACCAAGATCTGCAGCCGGTGTGTTAGAAAGGGCGCCGCCCATTTTACCGATTGCAGTTCTGCAAGCACCTGCTAATACTACCTTCTGTGCCATAGATGATACCTCCGTTTCGGGACTATTTTGTCCGCATTTTATTGTATTTTTTGTTGCTTGTTATTTTTTTGTCACAACGAATATATTATAGCATGCATGCGATTTTCTATGCAAGGAAAAGGACAGACAATACACTCTTTTTTTGTAAATTTTTTGTTAAGATGTTCTATTTGCCCATAAATCTAAAAGTCAATATAAAATATTGGATTCAATTTAAGAAAGTCTTAAAAAGTTATCCACAATTTTTGAAATAGAAATGCCTATTTTTCGACTTATACACGGAGTTATCCACACCATCCACATTTATCCACATTAAAAATCAGGTTTACACAATTTTGAAGCGAACATATTTTTTGTGCGACATCCACAAAAATTAAAGATTTGTAAACTATCTTTTATTAAATTGCACATTCGATTGTAAGAATGCTATAATTTGTTTATAAATTTAGGATTTTGTCTGACAGAATTCTAACCCATAATACACTGCAAAGGGGATGATCGCATGAAATTCACTATTATTGGAAAAAACATCGATGTAACACCCGGACTGAGATCCGCTGTGGAGGAAAAAATCGGAAAGCTTGAAAAGTACTTCACCCCGGAAACCAACATCAATGTAACATTAACCGCTGACAAGGATCGCCATAAGATCGAAGTTACCATTCCCGTTAAGGGTAAGATCATCAGATCCGAGCAAGTCAGTAACGACATGTACGTTTCAATAGATCTTGTGGAGGAGATCATAGAACGTCAGCTCAAAAAATACAGAAGCAAACTCGTTAACAAGCATCAGACTGAGATCAGTAATTTCAAGAAGGAATACATTGAAAATGATGATTTCGATGATGAGGAAATCAGAATCGAGCGTGTAAAGAAGTTTGATCTTAAACCCATGTACGTTGAGGACGCAGCTATTCAGATGGAGCTTCTGGGACACAGCTTCTTCGTATTCATAAACGCTGAGACAGACCAGCCGAATGTAGTCTATAAGAGAAAAGGAAATACATATGGCTTAATCGAGCCAGAAGTTTGAGAAAACTTATAAATCCCCCGTCAAAGCCGGGGGATTTTTGATTTTAGTATATTTTTCTTCCCTTTTCATCAGGGATTCCGCATCTGCGGAAGAAGTAACTGTTCACGATGTCGCACCATTCACGTGCATTTCTGACCTGTCTCTCAAATCTCTCGGATACATTATCAAAAACGCGTGCAGGCACTTTACCTTCAAGACTCTGCCACTTTTTCTGCATTGCAAGAGCTTCTTCGTAGCCCTCAAAGTGTGTATCGTAGATATGCTGAATAACCGCTTTTCCTGACTTTAAGACGTGTTTATAGGGTGTCTTATGGAAAAACAGCAAGAGTTCTTCGGGGGTAGTCTCCGGCTTAGAGAAATTCTCCTTGTTGGGAGATCTGTACTGAAGTGCATAGCCGGTGCCCTCAGGTCCACGCTCTACGCCTATTCCCTGCCAGTCTGCACGGTGATAGGTTCCCCATCTGTCATATTCATAACCTTCGACACTGGGACCGTAATGGTCATGAGGTGTTACCATCCAGCCGATGCCAAGAGGCGATGTATAATTCTCATAAGTTCTCCAGGAGCCAAGTTCAAGCTCGCAGATAACCTTCTTGTCTTCATCCTTAAGCATAGGATAAGTAAGGGCTGTCCACTCTGCCACAATCTCCTCAGCTGAAAGCTCCGTATTCCATGCAAGGCGTCCGAAACCATACAGGTTTGCAGCTGCAAGGTCGTTACCTGTCCAGTTCTCATCATTACCCGTATTTGTTACGGCTACCATTCCGCCGCGAAGCGCCTTATCCGCTCTTCCGCTTATTATGCCCGCAACAGTGGAGTCTTTCACATCAGGAAGGTATGTATCAAAAGAGAGTATCTCCTTGAACCAGGGCATAAGATAACACAGATCTATCTGATGGCCGGTGTACTCCTGTGCAATCTGAACCTCCAGCATCTGGCGTGTCTTTGATAACCCGCCGAAAAGTGGAGATACAGGTTCTCTTACCTGGAAATCCATCGGTCCGTTTTTTATCTGCAAAATTACGTTATCAGCAAAGCTTCCATCCAATTGACTAAAGTAGTCATATCCTGCCTTTGCGCGGTCTACAGTCAGATCTCTCCAATCCTGCTGGCAGTTGTAAACAAAGCATCTCCAGATGACCGTAGCACCAAAGGGAGCCAAAGCCTTCGCGAGCATATTCGCACCGTCGGCCTGAGTCCTTCCATAGGTCATGGGACCGGGTCTGCCCTCAGAATCAGCTTTAACAAGGAATCCACCAAGCGTAGGAACCTTCTCATACACTTCCTTAGCCTTCTTGTTCCACCACTCCTGAACCTCGGGCTTTAAAGGATCAGCTGAGCCTATAGGAGTATCTATAGGGCTTGCAAAATTGATACACACATACATCTTTACGCCGTAAGAATTAAAGAGATCCGAAAGCTCCTTAACCTTCGCAATATATCTGTCTCCGATGAGCTCAGTAGCAGCATCCTTAACATTAACGTTATTGATCGCAACGGCATTTATGCCCATTGATGCAAGAAGGCGGGCATAGTCTCTTGTCCTATCATCTATTATTATTTCATTTTTTTCATAGAAGAATGAATTGCCTGAGTATCCTCTCTCAATGGAGCCATCCATATTATCCCAGTGATCAAGCATGCGGATAGGGTTGGACGGAACCTCTGTAACGCACCTTCCTTCATCCATCTTCCCAAGTCTAATAAGCTCCAGCAGACGAAAAGCACCAAAGATAAGTCCTTCTCTCGCTGTAGCCTCTATGACGAGCTTATCCTCGCTTCTTGATATTCTATAAGAGTCTCTTAAAATATCAAAATCTTCTGAACTCTTTTTCTGAAGTTCTTTACCCTCGTTTTCCACATAACCAAGGAGCTCATCTGCGGAAATAATCTTAAGAACAATACCTGCAGACTCTTCTTCTGAAGTCTTTACTGTTTTTCCAAACCAGATATCAGCGGCTCTTTTTATCTCTTCAAAAGCAGCTGTCACATCAGCCTCAGATGGCAGATACACTCCTTCGAAATATTTATCAAACCCGGCCACCCGGTCTTTATCTTCTTTATAATCAAGCCAGCATTGTGTCCACATAGAAACCATATTCCTTTCCAAGCTCAAAGATGTTGCGATGCGAAAAGGTATTATCCTTTCATCGCTCACTATAGTATATAACAATAGCTCGTATATCCTTCAACTCATTTATTGCTTTGTCGGTATCTATTTTTGCGGAGCTCTTAGCGCCGAAGATTTTACAGTACAAAAAATACCGGCGGATAATTCCACCGGTATTTGAAATTCTGTTTTTATGTTTTAGAAGATTCTTCTTACTGAAAGAACCTGTCTGTAGCTAGCGTTTGAAATCTTGATACCTGTCTTAGCAGATGAAGCATGCACGATCTGTCCACCACCAATGTAGATACCTACGTGACCTGAGTAACATACAATATCACCGGGCTGTGCATTTGCAAGACCATCAACTGCTGCGCCGACACTTCTGTCCGCACCACTTGAGTGAGGAAGGCTAACACCGAAGTTAGCATATACACTCATAACGAAACCTGAGCAGTCTGCACCGTTTGTAAGACTGGTTCCACCATATACATACGGATTACCAACGAACTGCTGTGCATAAGAAGCAACTGCAGATCCGATTGAACTTGACTGTGTTGTGTAGCTTGCAGCTGAATTGTAGCTCTTAGAGCTTCCACCATCATTGGATGAAGAGCTCTTAGTATTCTTCTTAGCCTGAGCAAGAGCAGCCTTACGAGCCTCCTCTTCCTTCTTAAGACGAGCTTCCTCTTCTTCCTTGGACTCAGCCTCAACGAACTCTGTAGAAAGCTCTACATAATCCATTGATACATAACCTTCACCTTCCTCAATGCTGACCTTAACCCAGCCATCAAGCTCTTCGGTTACGACAAGTTCGTCCTCGATAGGAACAAGACCAAGCACCTCATCATCAGTGCTGGGGCCACTTCTAACTTTAAGAGTAGTAGTTGTAACTGTAGCGATACGCTTACCAACTTCCTTAGCAAGTTCAACAGCGTCTTCACCTGTTACACAATACTCAGCTTTAACATATCCTTCAACACGACCGGACTTAATCTTGTACCAGCCGTCTGCTTCTTCAATAAAAGTACCAACGGAATCATCGTAAAGTTTACCGATGATCTCGCCATCTTCTTCGCTCGGGTTGTCACGAACATTAACATAATCATTAACGTTAGCAATTACGAGGGACTTAAAACGCTCCTCTTCCTTCTCCTCAGCTGTCATCTCTTCCTCAGAGTTGTCCTCTGTACCTGTTCCGGGCTCCTCTGCAGGAATTGTGGCACCTGTAGCCTTCTGAATATCATTAAGGATGTTCTCCTGCAAAGTTGATGCAAGAGGAGTAGTTTCTGTTATAGTAACAGCAGATTCCTGAATATCGGGCTCTGCTGCTTCATCCGAATTCTCATCAGCGAGATTAGAGAGAGATACTGAATCTCCTGTAAGCGCATAGCTTATTCCTGCGGAAGGCAGTACATTTGTCACCTTAGATGACGAAGCGCTAGCATTCATACCAGTTCCTCCAACTGTTACGGCTGCAGCGACCCCCATCGCTATAAGCTGCATTCTAGTCTTTCGCAAAACAAACCTCCAAAATTTGTTACAAATTTGTTACATCTTTTAACAATATACTCTGTCTCGTTCGATTTGTCAACCTTTCTTAAACATTTTCGCGTAAAATTGCAAGGCTTAAATAAGCCATTTTTCAAATTGACGAATCTATTAACTCAATTTAAAACGCCCGCAAACCCAGTATCCATGCGGCTTGCGGGAATTTCAATATATTGTGGATAAATTTTTTTCTGATACAAGAAATTGTAAATTGACCGAATCAGTTTCCTTTTTAGGTAATAAACTAGCGGCTCGGAAAACTTTTCCTAAACAATATTTTCCTTACTTTTTGCCCACAAAGAAATCCTGAACCGATGTAACGGCATTTGCACCGTCTGCAACCGCGGTAACAATCTGGCGAAGACGCTTTTTCCTGGAGTCTCCTGCTACAAAAATTCCTGGTGTGGAAGTAGCACCGCTCTCATCGGCGATTATGTATCCGCTTTCATCCATATCACAAAGGCCACTGAAGCTCTCCGTAAGTGGATGAATTCCGATTGCAACAAATAATGCATCAGTGGCAACATCCTGTGTTTCACCTGTCTTAACATTCTTAACGGAAACCGCAGTAACTTTGTTGTCTCCCTTAACTTCTTCGATAACGCTGTCCCAAATAACTTCAACATTGGGAAGTGCCAGAAGCTCATCCTGAAGGATCTTGGCAGCCCTAAGCTCATCTCTTCTGTGCACCAGATAAACCTTGCTGCAGCCTCTTGCCAGGAAAATAGCATCCTCAACCGCAACATCTCCGCCGCCATTAACAACAGCAACCTTATTTCTGAAAAAAGCTCCATCGCAGGTTGCGCAATAAGATACGCCTCTTCCGGTGAACTCCTCTTCTCCCTTGATACCAAGCTTATTATGAGAAGCTCCTGTTGCAAGAATTACAGACTTTGTTTCATATTCACCGAGATCCGTAACAACTTTGAAAACAGGTGCCTGGGTATCGGTGCCTTCTTTTTCCATTAATATAGAAGAAACACATCCTTCAGCGAACTCAACTCCGAGCTTATCGGCATGCTCGCGGAACTTCATTCCCATATCAAAACCGTTGATTCCGGGTAGTCCCAGGTAATTATCTACTTCATATGTAATTAAAATCTGTCCGCCCGATACGGGATCTTTTTCAATAACGAGAGTATCAAGTCCTGCTCTCTTTGCATAAACTGCTGCTGAAAGGCCTGCCGGGCCCGAACCTATGATAATAAGATCTTTCATGTTAAAAGCCTCCTATAAATATTTTGCAATTACATTGTGTGCAATCTTTTATTTATCCAAATAATAATACCATCTCCTAAATTTGTAAATACCTTTTTGTGTTATTATATAAAAAAAGATTTTTAGGAGCCTGCCATGCATTCAAATAAAGGTACTGTGCTTATCACAGGTGCTTCAAGGGGAATAGGAAAAGCCATAGCCGAAGCTTTCGCAAAAGAAGGCTATAATCTCTTCCTTTGCTGTAAAAACAATATAGATTCACTTACCGCTTTCGCCGATTCTCTTGCTTCGACATGCGGGATCATCGCGGAAACATTTTGCTGTGATGTCTCGGATGAAAAAAGCGTAAGCTTAATGTTTGAAAAAATGAATACCATGAAGACCGGCTTCCCTCAGATTGTTGTTAACAATGCAGGGATTGCCTGGTATGGTCTTCTGACCGATATGACCTCGGATGAGTGGCACGATATCATAGGTACCAATCTTGATTCTGTCTTTTATATATGTAAAAACGCCGTTCCGCACATGCTGCAGAGCGGCGAAGGTCGCATAATAAATATTTCTTCCGTATGGGGAAATGTCGGTGCTTCCTGCGAAGTTGCGTATTCAGCCTCTAAGGGAGGCGTCAATTCCTTCACAAAAGCACTTGCCAAGGAGCTTGCTCCCAGCAATATTCCGGTAAATGCAATTTCCTGCGGAGTAATTGATACCGAGATGAATTCCTCCCATCTGTCAGAGGAGGAGCTTATGGAGCTTGCCTCGGAGATACCTGCGGACAGGCTCGGAAAACCGGAAGAAGTCGCTGAACTTGCGGTTAACCTTGCTACTGCGCCAAAGTATATGACGGGACAAGTTATTACTATTGATGGGGGATGGATTTAATTTAAAACCGCATCTCCAGTTTGGGAGCGAGGGTATACATGCCTGCTCCAATCGCAACGATTACGAAGGAGATAATCTGGGAGGTTGAAAATACTCCAAGACTTCCTCTGTAATCTGCGCGGAAAAATTCGATGATAAATCTTCCGACACCGTAAAGGATAAGGTACATCGATGCCGTTCTTCCCTTTACATCAGTCTTGCCGGAATACCATATAAGGAAAAGACCTATAAGGAAATCGCCGGCAGAGGACATAAGCTGTGTAGGAATCAGCTGTACTCCGTTGGGTGCAAAGTCCGAGTGTGTAAATACTACATGAAAAGGACTTGTGGTCTCTGCGCCATAGCAGCAGCCAGCGCAGAAGCATCCGATTCTTCCAAAGCCCTGTGCAATCGCAACAGCCGGCATTACCACATCAAAGTATCTTAAGAATTCCTCGTGCCTTGTTTTCACATAGATAAGGCTGGTTAGGGTTCCTCCGATTATTCCTCCGTATACGACATAGCCGTTTGCAAAATCCCATAGTATAGAAGGATTTTTGAGTATATTCGGGAATTCCACAATATAAAACAGAAGCCTGCATCCAAGCAGGCCTCCGATAATTGCGCAGTAGAAAATACCATAAATGATATCCTCAGACAGGCCCTTCTTTTTTCCCCTTTTCAGTACAATCATGAGCGCTGCAAGAAATCCTACAGCTATCATAAGGCCGTACATATGTAATGTAACAGGACCTATCTTAATATCATTAAACATAATTCCTCATTTCCGGTATTGATCTAAAGCAATTATTTTTTCATCACTTTATCAATCGCTGCGATCACCTTATCCTCATCAAGAGGTTTGGTGATAAACTCAATTGCGCCATTCTCCAGCGACTCTTTGACCTTTTCATTCTGCCCTGCGGCAGTAATCATAACAACCTTTGCATCCGGGTATGACTTGTGGATCAGCTTCAAGCCCTCAATACCATCCATAACCGGCATGGTAATATCCATCGTAACAATGTCGGGATTGTATTTGCCGTAGTCGTTAAACCCTTCCTGCCCATTCGTAGCTTCAGCAACAACAACATGCCCGTTTCTCTCAAGCATATCCTTTAAAACACGTCTGGATGTTCTGGAATCATCAACTATAAGAATGTTTGCCATGGCCCCTCTCCTCTATAAAACATTACTTAACAGTAACATTACCGCCTAACGCAACAACAAGAAGTCCCTGTGCACCGCAGCAGTAAACCGGCATAACTCTGACCTGGTCTCCCGCAATCTCACCAAACTTTGTTATAAAGTAAGGCGGATCGAGATCAATCTTCTTGCCCTTTTTACTTCTGTCGGTAGCATACAAACCATTTATACAATTGATCAGCTCACACATTGCATCAAGCGCATCTTCCTCGGTCTCAATGAATTCCTCCTTGGTATAGCCCTTCGCCATTTTCTGAAGTTCCTCATTTTTCCCGACAAGCGCCACCGTAGCACTGATATCGCCGGAGAATACCTGGTAAGCAATACACTCACCCTTAACATTCCCGGCAGTATATGCATTATCTATTGCAAGATGAGCATCCACAAGTCTGTAGATATTCTTTATTCCATATCTGAAAATATCATTATATTCGGTATCATCCGTACCTGTAAAAATCGGTACAATGAAATCGACATCACAATTCTTAAGCGCTGTCATCTGTTCATCCGACATCTGCTTTTCCTGCTGATACTCTTTCAAAATAGCATCAACATCCTCAAGCGTCATATGCCCTTTCTCCACAATCGCCGACGTGAAGGTAAGAAACTCGTTACCCTGAAGAGAAAGAAGATATCCAAGCTGCATCTCGGTCAGATAACCTCTCTCCACCGCAAGATCACCAAAACGTTTATCCATTGTCGCCTGAAGAGCGTTAATCTCCTCAGCCTGAGCAACAGTCATAAGTTTCTCACTTACTGCTATAACCCCGAGCTTTGCTCGCTTTGACTCATGAATCTGGTAAACTGCAGACAACTGCTCTTTGGTAAGTCTGCCCTTCTCAAGCAGATATTTTCCCATGATTCGATCAAACATAACACCCCTCCATGTTCTGTAAAGAATCAAGCAAAATTAAGTTATATACATGATACCACAATTCGTACCTTCAAGGTACATATTAGTCTTGCTCTTCGTCAGTGTTTTTCGAAGCTATTCCCTTTCCGCTCATAGCAGACTGGATAGCTGCCTCTGTCTCGGAAAGCTTTTTCTTTGCGGGCTTACTGCCGCCCTTCTTAGCTTCTGCAGCCTGGCCCACAAGGTGAAGCGCAAGCATTCTCTCTCTCGGGATCATTATCTTCTCGCCGGCGGGATTGATAATAACTCCGGCCTTATCTCCCACAAACTTGAGAATATCTGCAAACCCAAATACAGCTCCTCTGTATTCGGTGTTTCTGAACATCTTTGAAAACTCGATTCCGTCAGTGAAAACCGGAAGGAAGTGCTTTTCATCAGTACTCTTGATCTCAGGGAAACGAATCTTGGTGTCTGCGGTAAACTTGAATCTTCCGTCATCAAGCACCTCGACAGGTCCCTCATGCTGCATGGGAACGATATACTTGGCAGCCTGTGCAGCAGTTGCCATGCGCATCTCCTTGACCTTAAGCACTTCTTCTCTCTTTTCATACTTAACGGGCCATCTCGCCTCTCCGAGGAAATCGAGGATTGCAAATACAAGCGCAGGGTTCTTGGGTGATTTGTCACCGTTTCCGCCCCAGTCATCGGGTGCTGCAACGATCTCGTTTCTCTTAAAGTGTGCTCTGTAATATCCGTTATCCACGATGAAATTCTCGATTCCGAGATAGTACAGATAATCGAAGAAGGTTCTTCTCTCACTGGCTGACTCGGCTTCATTGTCTGCCTTGCAGGGACGAACGGCTAGCTGTCTGAACTGCTTTGCAAATACTTTTACAGCTTCCTCAGCGTACTCTTCACTTGAATAGATATTTATGTATCCGTGATCGATGAAGGGATAGCCTGTAGTCTTATCAAAAAGAACATACAGAGTTCTCGCATCGCGAACTCTTCCGAGTATCTCGTTGTAAACCTTCCTGTGATTAGCTTCGTAGCCCGGAAGGGGAGCGACCTTATTGAATTTCTCCTGCACAGTCAGAAGGAACAAAAGCTCCTGAAGAGAGAAAAACTTTATGGTCTCGGGATTTAAATCCTCTTCATATACAAGCTCTCCGATCTCATCCTTTCGCTCATCGGTAAGAGGATCCTCGAAGGAAACCTCTTCCATTCCCTCTGTCTTTACGGGATTGAGCTTTCCGGGAGTCGGCCATCCGAGCTCCTTATGCTTTTCCTTAAGCTCGGAAATCGCCTGCTCTTTTCTCTCAGCTTCCTGCTGCTCTAAGAGTGCCTCTTCCTCTTCTTTATTTTTCTTACCACCTAAAAAATTAAAAATGCCCATTAAAAATCTCCGTTCTCAAAAAATGTCCTTGAAAATCCAATGAGGTAATCCACATCAAGTACGCCTGCCGTCTCATAGGGAGAATGCATAGCTAGCTGCGCCATACCTATATCCACTGTTCTAACCGCAACCTGTGTACCCGAAATATTGCCGAGAGTTGAACCTCCTGCCACATCGGATCTGTTGGTAAAGGTCTGATAAGGAACCTTTGCCTTTTCGCAAACCATCTTACAGATAGCTCCCGATACCGCATCCGTTGTATACTTCTGATTTGCATTGTACTTAATTACGATGCCCTTGTTCATCTGAGGTCTGTTGACCGGATCCGCTTTCTCCGCATAATTGGGATGAACCGCATGCGCGTTGTCCGCAGATACCATGAAGCTGTTTGCTATAGAAACAAGATAATCCTCTCTTGTCTTTGAAAAGCTGTCATTTATCCTTTCAAGAGTATCCTTAAGGAATGTGGAAGCTGCACCTTGTCTTGTGGTACTTCCAACCTCCTCGTTATCAAATACAACATGCATTATAACATTCTTTTTGTTCTCAGCGCTCATAAATCCTTCAAAAGAACCATAACAGCACTCAAGGTCATCAAGTCTTCCGGCTGACACATATTCTTCGGAAGCTCCCCAGACACTGGGTTCTACTCTGTTATAGAGGAAAAGGTCATGCGATACGATATCATTCTCCTTAACGCCTGCTGCCTTTGCAATAACAGACATGAACTTGTCCTTGCTCTTTTCATCTCCGAAAATCGGAAGCATGTCCTTTTGTGCATTGAATTTGTGACCATCGTTTGCTTCTCTGTCCATGTGGATTGCAAGAGAAGGAAGCATCACAAGATCCCTATCAACATTCACAAGCTTTGATTCCACGCCTATGGAACCTGCAGATTTTCTTACCATAACTCTTCCAGCAACGGAGAGCGGTCTGTCAAACCAGGGTGCACAGAGCATTCCGCCATACTTTTCAACATTGAGAGTTACATAAGCTCCGACTGCATCGATCTCGGGATTCTCCTTGATTTTGAAGGAGGGTGAATCGCTGTGACTTGCGATCATGTAAAAGCCCTTGTAATCGCTCTTTGGAAGTTTGAATGAAATAATGGAAGATTCGCTTCTTGTCACAAAATATTTTCCGCCTTTTTTAAGCTTCCACTTTTCATTCTCGGACAGCTCAGTAAAACCGTCTGAGAGAAGTCTCTCCTTGAGCTCTGCTACCGCATGAAAAGCGGTGGGACTTTTCTTAATAAAATCCGTCAATCCTTTTACTGTTTTTTTCATAACTTACTACCTTCTTATTTTCCTGTTCTTATTCTATCCTGAAGTCCTTTATAGAACTCTGACATTCTTTCTGTATTGAGGCTCTTTCCGCCGCGAAGTACCGGTCTCTTGAACCTGAAATTCTTAATATTGTTAAGCAGATACTTCTGTCTGAAGTCCAACGATTCTGCCGCTGTGGAAATAGCTTCCATCGCTCTTTGTGGAACCATAGATATTGCTTCCTTGGCCTTGGCGGGAGTTGATGCCGCAGTCATATAGACACCCTCCATCTTATCATCAAACTGAGCCATAGCGCCTTCTACGATATCCAAAAGATGTATCAAACTCGAAACCGTAAGCACAAGGTCCGCCGCAAGATAAGCCATAAGTAAAAGCGCCACAATCTCTGCAACAAATGGATGAATCATAGCCTTTATGTTTTCCGAAAACGGAAGAACAAATCTTGTAACAAGTATTCCGGCTACTCCAAAGCCCAGGGTCGCCGGAACGCATACACGTCCGTTGATGTTGAGCGGAATATCATTGTATTCCCACCAGACTGCGTGGAATCTCTTCTCGAGAAAATATGATGTGCTGTATTCAAGCACGACACTTCCAAGTGCGCAGATCACGAATATTTTCCAGAGAGGGATCATGTTGTAGGGTATTCCTCTGAAAAAGGGAAGATACCCGAATACCACTTCACACGCTACAGCACCTGTACCATAAATCGGACACAAGGGCCCAAAGAGAAACCCTCTGTTTCTCCAGTGTCCTTCCTTGACTGTGCAGTAGATACACTCATATATCCATCCAACGAAGCTGTATATCATAAACTCAATAAATAGCTTACTTATCAGCATAAATCATGCTCCTAAATCTTTTTTCCGTATTTACAGATATCCTTAAGACAACAGGATGTACACTGCGGTCTTCTGGCAATGCAGACTGCCCTTCCGTGCCAAACAAATCTGTGGCAAAGGCTGTTGCCCTCTTCGGGAGGTACGATTTTCCACAGTTCTTTCTCAACCTTGGCAGGATCCTTTATGTCATTCACCAGGCCTATCATGTTGGAAAGCCTTATGCAATGAGTATCCGTGACAATCGCCGGTTTTCCGAAAACATCTCCGAGCACAAGGTTAGCACTCTTTCTGCCTACTCCGGGAAGTGCAAGAAGCTCCTCCATATTGTCCGGCACGTTGTCGTTATACTTCTCGTGAAGAACCTTCATACACGCACTGATATCCCTCGCCTTGGACTTGCCGAGTCCGCAGGGACGAACTATCTCTTCTATCTCATCAGGATCCGCAGCTGCAAGAGCCTCCACTGTCGGGAATTTTGCATATAAAAGAGGTGTAGTCTGATCGACTCTGGCATCTGTACACTGCGCAGCAAGCCTTACGCTCACAAGAAGCTGCCAGGCTTCGCTGTAATCAAGGGTGCAGTCCGCATCGGGATATTCTTTTTTCAGTCTCTCTATGACCTCAAGTGCCAACTGTTTTTTATTCATATCAAACCTGCTAAAAGGGTATGCACAAGAAAGTCCGAAAAGCAACAGCCTCCCGGACTTTTTTCATTACTCTTCTGATAAATTGCCCTGCTCAAGTGCGCTGTTCATAAGTTTAAGCAGCTCGAGCGTACTTCTGAAATGTACAGTCTTTTTCTTCTCAGACCAAAGTACCTGCCCCTGCCAGGAACTGTTCTGCCTGAATTTCACCTGTACAAGGAATGTTGCCTTCTCACCTCTGTAGGTCTTAAGGCTTCTTATCGGCTCTCTCTTTCTTATAGAATTGGGATTGTGATAATCCCTCGTCTTATCCTTCTGTCCGAAGGTTCTGTAGGAGGTCGTGCGCTGAGGAAAATCCCAGTTATCATAGAGCCTGTCCATCAGCATGACCATCTCATAGCCGCTGTTAAAAGTGAGCGGTTCCTCCTCGTAGGGTGTCCATAGAACTCCGTTTATATCTCTCTCGGATGCCTCATTGACACATACACAGATTAAATTTTTTCCATAAATACGTGATTCTGAATCAGTCATTTTTTAAGTCTCTTGTCCCTTTTTATTTTTAGAGCTGCCATCAGTACAACCGCAGCTGCAAATACTATTATATGCCTTTCCATACCGGTGCTGTCGTCCGTGGCGCCTCTTCTTGCTCCAAGAACGTTCTTCTTATTCCCGGTATTTGTGGGATTGGCGATATCGACAGTTACCGAGCCTCTCTTAGCTCCTAGAACATTCGGGTCGTTCACACCCGCATTAGCGGTATCCGCGGGAGCAGCTTCAGCAGGATTTATATTTGCCCCGGCCTGCTCGCCTGATGCACTCTGTCCACTTGCAGGAGCGCTTTGTGCATTACTTGCAGTATTCTGCGCCTCCCCCGAACTACTTGTATCTTCGGAAGAAGTACTGTCGTTATCATCGTCATCGTAATACTTAGGTTCCTCGTTTATAGCCACATCATCGGGCTTTTTAACCTTCAGAACTCCGGGAACCTTTTCTATGTCATAATTATCGGCAAGCGTGCCGTCATTAAGCTTATAAGTAAAGTAGTTGTAACTCTCGCCTATTTCCTTCTGCTTACCGGTAAACTCATAGGTTGCGCCTTCGCCCTCTGCAAAACCGTCACCCGATACAGTAACCTTGTGCTTCTTTAATGTCTTATTATTGTACTTTTTCTTTGCACTTGCAGAAGTAAGTACCACATACCTTTTCTCTATGGTGAACTTTCCGGGCTTAAACTCGAATCGGAACTGGCTTGTTACATCATTGCCTTCCGCATCCCTTACAACAGGTGAGCCGGTGATATCCACTGAATACTCTCCGGCGTTCTTACCTGCAGCGGATGCTGCAATTCCTGTCACATTAAAAGTCGAATCACCTATAGTAACAGTAATAACCTGGGACGGATCTCCTGTCCCGTTTACCTGAAAATCGGAACTGCTTCTGCCCTCAAGGACATACCCTGATACGCTCTGCAGACTGCCGTTGTACTTCACCGTGCTGCTGCCGGCCTCAACGGTAATTATGTACTTCTGATCTTCAGTTCTCTCTACAACCGAAATATCTCCGAACACTCTGGAAATATTGTAGTTATCAAAATCAGTGCCGTCTTTAGGTGTTATGGTGAACTCATTTATACCGGTTCCTATTGCGGTCCTGCTGCCCGTAAAGGAATAGTAAGCCCCTTCTCCACTGACCCATCCGGTCTCCTCAGCAAGAGGTGTTTCACCGTTTTCCAAAGGCTTCCCGTCATAGGTTTTCAAAAGATTCATGGACCTTAGCGTGACGTCCTTCTTAGTAATGACAGCTGCATTAACTGTAAGCGACGCCGGCGTGATTACCGTGCCCGCGCTATTAGTGACGGTGATCCCTGTGAGGTCAGTGATTGTAAAGCTACTGTCCTTCACATTTTTGGCTGTAACCGTAACTGTTGCAGCTGTGCCCGAACCTGCTATGGTGTAGCTATTGCCCTGTTCATCACTCGCCGATCCGGCAAGGCTCACAGTAACAGTATGCTCCGCTCCGTCATAAACAAACGTAGCATCAGGTGTACCCTGCACCGTAAGAGAAGACACATTCTCACCTGTCTCGGAAAGCGGTGTGGGCTCGGGAACTGTAAAGATTTCCGCAGCCTCTTCACCGTTGTCTTCGGACGCTCCGTCAGGTTTCTCGGACAGCGTCGCAGGATCAGTATCCTGAACTGTTTCAGGTTCCTGTACTATTTCAGGTATCTGCACTGCCTCAGGTATCTGCGTCATATCAGAATTATCGGATATCTCAAATGAATCCCCTGATGACACCTCCTGTGCGCATACGGATAAAGAATCCGCCATGTTCACATTTATGGCAGCCGCCATAACGCTGACAGCAACTACCGTGTTACAAATCTTTTTGAAAAAAATCCCCTTCAAAACGTAACCCTCTGCATAAAGAAAAAAAACAAATACTAAAACACTTTAATTTTAAAGGTTTTTAGCCCTAAAAGCAACCTCAAGGGCTTCTTTCATTCTTTTTTCTCGCGATTTTTCTCAATAGCCTCCAGGCGCATTTCCTCGGTCACCTTAATGCTCTCATCCCAGGACTCATAGCGCTTGTCACCTCTGTGATCTTCTATCTTGTCGCCATGCCTGCCAAGAAGTTCTCCGGCAAAATATTCCGTAAACTTACAACTGCCCTCATAGTTAAGATGCGAATAGTCGTTGAAATCCTTATCAAAATCAAGTCCTATCTCGTCATAGGAATAATTCATGTCAAGAAACTCAATTCCGTTCTGCTCTGCGATCTCAGCGATATCCTCATAGGTCTGTAAATCCTTTTCATCGATGATATACGGAGCAACAATAAAAAGCATTGTGATATTATTTTTCTTTGCAAGACCTATTATTTTTTCCAGATATTTTTTCTGTTTATCCGTAAGTCCTGGAGCCTCTATCTCTTCCAGAACAGGTCGAACCTGAGGCTTTACCGCGCAGTAGGGAGTGTAGCCCTTAAAGCTTGCAAGGTTTTCCTTTCCGAAAAGACAGTCATAGTCCTCCTTGGTCAGATCCTCGTACCTGCCATGATAAGTGAAAAAGTCCGGATAATAATCGTCCATTCTCCCCACCGCACAGCTGCTCACAAAGAGAGCCAGCTTATTTATCGATGGCTTTAGTCCCTGCAGATTTTCATATAAAAAGTCGTACTGGTAGTCATCCTTATAGCGGCTGACTGAGTAAAAATCCATCACAGCTACCTTGGGCTTCTGGGTTTTCAGAGCTTCCTTAAAGTAGTAATAGGTCTGCCACATAGTCTGCTCTGCTGCGCTGTAATCGTAAGCGGCCATCCCATATTTTTCCCACAAAAGCGCTGTGTTAACGTCGCAGTGGATATGGCTTGAACCGAGCATCAGCACATCTATGGAATCCTTTGGCTGAGCATAAAAGCTCCTCGCCTGATCTATTCCGTGTATAGATTTTTCGGAAAGCAGCCTGTCCAGTCCTATCATGGTCATGATAAAAAGGATACAGAATGCTGCATAGGTTAATATTTTTTTCATAAAAACTCCTTAAGGAAGTTCTGCTCTCACTTCGTTCGCCAGAACAAGCCAAAACACTATGTTCAAAAAGACTTCACCAAGTGTTTTGGCTTAGAAATCCATGTACATAAAGCCGATTACCTGTTCCTTCGGGCCGTAAACTCCGTATACAAGAAGAAGCACCAGAAGAACATAGAACACTAAAAGTCTTACAGGAAGTGCCTTCTCGGTTATCAGCTCCGGAAGGTCTTTTTCCTTAACACTTGAATATACATCCATCACAATCAGGACAACTATTGCAATGAGCATTATCCAAAGCTGGTAACTGCTCATCTCAAGGAGTTCCATCTCCTTTGCCCACGAATAATCTATCTCTGTTCCGAGGAACATGTACTTTATGTAGCGAAGCGCACTGCTAAGGCTCCCTGAGCCAAACAGAACCCACGCAAGTGATACGCTGCAAAAGGTCAGCACTCTTCTTACAATCTGCATAAACTTTGCATCCCACACGTGGAGCCTTGCAAGTATATCATCGACAACTGAAAGGAAGCCGTGCGCAAGTCCCCAGGCCACAAAGTTCAGACCGTTCCCGTGCCAGAGGCCGCATACCAGAAATACTATGACTGTATTTAAGTGCTTTCTGAAAACGCCCTTCCTATTTCCGCCAAGCGGAATATAGATGTAATCCTTAAGCCAGTTACTGAGCGAGATATGCCATCTTCGCCAAAAATCCGACATGCTCTTTGCCGTGTAAGGCGCCTTGAAATTCTGTGTCAGCTTTATTCCAAAGAGTTTCGCAAAGCCGATTGCGATTGAGGAATACCCTGCAAAATCTGTATATATCTGCAAAGTGTACATGAGGCTTCCCGCAATCAGAGCGCCTCTGGAATGAAAATCGGGATTTCCGATAAGTATATCTGTATATTTTGCAAATCTGTTTGCAAGAAGCAGCTTTAAACAAAAGCCGTAAAGAATGTATGAAAAAGCTCCGGTAATGTTCGCCTCATTTAAAAACTTACCGGTCACAGCCTTCTCTTTTTGCGCAAAGAAGTCCTCCGCCCTCTCTATGGGACCGCTGATAAACTTCATGTAAAGCGACTGATAAACTATAAAATCTATGGGATTCGGAAAATGTTCCACCTTTCCCTTATTTACATCAACTATGAAACTGATAGATTGGAAAATATAATAAGAAAATCCAAGAGGCAGCAGCATCCACGAAAGACTTCCGGGGAGCTTTTCTCTTGAACTAAGCAGATCGCCAAGCTTAAAAGCAGACAGAGAAAGCACGCAAACAAGCACTCCCACTACTGTGAGCGCCTTTGTAAGCCTTCTGTTTTCTTCTCTTTTTTTGTGGATTATAGCGCCTAAAATATAGACAAATGCTGAAGTTACGAGCAACACCATCGCAGCAAATCTGCTGAGGTGTGCCACATAAAAAAGACTTACCAGTGCAAGCACCGGCGGCCTTAATTTAGGAGGCGCCAGATAAAAGAGCACCAGCGTGCCTACCAAAAACACAAGTGTTGTAAACTCGAATGTCATTCAGTCCCCCTACTGTTTTTTCTTCTTCGATTTCTTTTGGGAAGGCTTCTTGCCGGAAGTTTTCTTATTGGAAGGCTTTTTAGCTACGCTGTAGCCAAACTTTCCAAGCTTTTTCCCAAGATCAAAATACTCGCCGTGAGAATAGGTTATCAGGTCAGCTTTACCAAGGTCAAAGCGTCCCTTGTCGTCCATGTACTTATCGTCCACGTCGACACACATAACCTCTGCAACAAACATGTCATGGCTTCCGAGCTCAAGAATCTGTTTAACCTTACACTCAATGTTTACAGGGCTCTCGGCAATACCGGGCGCACTTATCTTATTGGATTTTTGCGGAGTAAGTTTCATCTCCTTAAATTTATCGTAGTCTCTTCCCGATCTGACACCGCACCAGTCGGTGGCTTTAAGGAGCTCCTTGTTTGTCAGATTAACCACAAACTCACCGGTCTCCTTGATTATATCGTAAGAGTATCTCTCTTTTCTAACAGAAATTGAAAGCATGGCCGGAGAACTGCATACATTCCCAACCCACGCGGCAGTTATGATATTCGGGACCTCGCCTTCTCTCCCACAGCTCACCATCACTGCAGGAATGGGATAGAGCATATTCCCGGGTTGCCATACTACTTTTGCCATACAAACTCCATTCTATCTAAGCGTCAATTTGACGTTTTTACCTATGATCTCATCTATATTACTGATCGTTGCAAAGCAGTTAAAATCTGCGAGAATATCGCGGATCTGCCTAAGCTCATACTGGCTGACAACAACATACAGGGCCTTGTTCTCACCGCCGATATATCCTTCGGTATTCCACTCGGTACAGGTTCTTCCAAGCTCCTGATAGATACGATTTTTTATCGCATCGACATCATCATGTGTGAAAATAAGGCATGCTCTCTGTGCGTCAAAGCCTTCCTCAACTCTCGTCATAACGACTGATACCAGCACGTAAGTAAGAATCGAGTAAAGCCCTCTGTTCCATCCGTAAATGAAACCTACGATCAGGTACAAAACAATATTAAAGCACAGAACCTGTTTTCCGATAGACATATGAATCTTGGGACTTAGTATCGAAGCCACAATCTCCGTGCCGTCCAGGCAGCCGCCATGCCGAAGTATGATGCCGACTCCAACACCGAGGATAAGTCCACCGAACGTCACCGCAAGAAGATAGTCCTCTGTCACAGCAGGCGTAGTCTCAAAGAATGCCACAGCTATCGCAAATACCGTCATCGCATAGATGGACCTTATTACAAAATGGTGTCCCTTTTTCTTCCAGCCGAATATCAGAAACGGAACGTTTAACACCCAGGTCAGAATACTCAGCTTAAAGCCCGTGAAATTTGCTGTGATCATGGATACGCCGACTATTCCGCCATCGAAGATCCTGTTTGGTGCAAGGAAATCCTCGATCGAAAAAGCCGCAATGGTCGCACCTATCGCGATCAGAATATAGCTTATTATCTTCTCTGAAAGCGTCGCATTGTATAACCTGTTAGCTCGTGTCATACGCACCTCAAATCAAAGTCCACTCGTTCTTACAATGAAGCAATATCCTTAAGATTTAAAATCTTCAACCTTCTTTATTATATCAGTATTTTTCTTCTCTATGTCAGAGAGCATATCATTTCCGAACTTATCGAACTCATCGGGATCGAAACGTCCCACATACCAGGCTTTGCTATCAAAATAACTCTGGAGCTCGGGATCCTGGAAGCGTCTTCCGTATCTTGCATAAATTTCGTTTCTGGCAATTCGAAGTTCCTCGGCTGTAAAGCCCATAAGCTCGCTCTCTGTGTAAAGCCTTGTGCTGCTTTCCGGAAGAATATAATCATTATTCGGCATCTGGTCAGCGCCGTCCATTCCGGGATCCGCTGCTGCGTTTATATCTGCCTGCAAACCGGTATCTGCAGGCTGCGCTGTTGCATCACCCGAGCCGGAACCTTTAAGGAAATCGTCGACATTTCCTGATCCTGCAGCCTCGCCTTCAGCCTGAGCTGTCTGTTCCTGGACGTCTGTCTGAACCGCCTCGTCACCGGCTTCTCCGGAATCATTTCCTCCCAAAGGAATCGCTGATAAGAGACCGTCATCTGCTTCCTCTCCGTTTACCTCTGCTGCTGTCTCCTCAGCCTGCGCAGCATCCTTACTCTTTGTAAAATGAAGAACCGCCAGCACACCTGCTCCTATTCCAAGAACCAGGCAAAGCGTCACAACTGCAGCAAACAAGGGCAGGTTTGACTTTTTCTTCTGCAGACCATCTCCCATATAAAAGTCATTAGACGCCTCTGCCAGTTTTTTTCCACACTTGGGACAAAATGCTGCCGAATCATCAATCTGTGCTCCGCAATATTTACAAAACATACTTTTTCCCTCTACATATAAAATAAAATCAAATTATTCAGCTACAGTACTCTCATATGAATAGTTTTCAACATACTGTGTTACAAGCTTATTGAACATGGTATCTGTATTATCATAACCTCGGAATGAGTAGCTGTAGGTTCCCCACCATCCGTCGTTTATGCCTGTATCGAATGAGAAGCTGTCGGAAGGTGTATCATAATTATTCAGATCAAAAGAGAGTGTTCCGTCATCAAGCTTCATCACATTCTTAAATCTGGTGAAATAGTAAAAGCTGATTTCATTATAATATCCCTCTTCGGGTATTGAAACACTGGCATTAACCTTATACACAAGGTTGACATAGTTCTTGTCATACATCTCTGTACCGGGCTTTTCCGCAAGGAAATATGCTCCGATATAATCCGCACTAAGAAGCTTAACTACCTCGTTGTTCCAGCTCTGGGCAGCGTAGGCCTTGAGTGCATCCTGTGCCTGCGCATTCATCTTGGCAAGTGTATCCTGATCAAGCTCACTCATCGCTGTTATATAGGAACTCAGACCTTCTACAGTGTAGGTCTTCTCTGTAGGGCTCGGAATTTTCCCATAGTTCTCCACAAAGTAGTCCATGCTATCACTGCCATAGGATGAGCTGACGGAAAGAGTTACCTCGTCGCCGTTACTAAGCCCGTCTCTCTTGTCAAAATTGTATGAGAGTGCGCTATACTCACCACCTGAAGAATTGAGAGTATATTCAGCGCGTCCATCGGGTGCTATACCTGTGAAGGACACGGTAATGCCTTCAAATGGATCAAAGGTTGTGGCATCCTCAAGTCCCTTAACCTTTCCATCAATATCGCTGTACTTAAGCTTGATATTCAGGTATTTTTCCATCTGCTCTTTGTCGCTATCGGAGATGTTCCATGTAAAGGTGACCTTGTCTCCATTGGAGAGGCCTCTGTTATTATCAACAGATCCGTAAAGGCTTTCGGAAACCATCTGCGCCGGAGTATATCCGAACTGCTCGAGAAGCTTATCAAGATTTCCGGCATACTTTTTTGCCTGATCAAGTTCGCTATCGGAAAGTACTCCTTCAAGGTCCTTCATAAGAGACTTTTTGCCGCTCTTCGTAAACTTGATCTTGCTGCCGAAGTCCTTGTTGAACTTATCCTTATCTATGGTATAGGAAGCGGTTCCACAAGTGTTGTAGCCTGAGTAGGTGATCTCTACATACTTATTCAGATTTATAGTGTGTTTTCTTACCGAAAAGAAGAAAACCACTGCGATAACAGCCAGTACCGCTACTACTCCGATACCTATTATGGTGTTTCTCTGCTTCGCTGACTCTTTTTCTATATTGGCCATAAAATCAGGCTGCGCGGGCTGAGCCTGATTCCAGGGCTGCCCGGAAGCTGCGTTCGCATAGTCGCTGCCCGAAATTTTAGCACCGCATTTGGAGCAAAACGCAGCCCCGTCCTCAATTTGATTTCCACACTTTGCGCAAAACATAATTACTTTTCTCCCTCTATACGTGTTCCGCATGAAGTGCAGAAAACCGCATCATCGCTAAGTTGTTTGCCACAGTTGGGGCATACCTTTCCTGTAGATGCAGGCGCCTGCGCCGGCTCAGGCATAGGAAGCTTTTCGCCGCAGGCAGTACAGAAAGCAGCTTCCCTCGGAAGAAGCTTTCCGCACTTAGGGCAAAGTCTCTCGCCCTTAAGGTCCCTGATTTTTTCGTTGTTATCGAGCTTTGTCTGCTCATTCTTTTTTATCTCAGCTGCCATCTGGCAAAGGTTTGACCACAGCTCTGCAGGAAGCTCTGCAGGGCTTTTTGTATTAGCAATGTCTTCGAGACTCATCTTTTCAAAAATTGCATCGTAAAGGCTGATGCCCATCTGATTCTTAATTGTCACATTTTTCTTATCGAGGCTGTTGTTCTCGTTTGTGAGGTTAACAACGCTCGCCATATCCTTTGTCTTCTGAACCGCGTCCTGACTTCCCTTGGAAATCTTTGATCCTAACTCTTCAAAAAATGCCATTTTTAAATATCCTCCCAAAATTATTCCGTAACTTCCGTTCCGCACTTTGAACAGAATCTTGAATCGCCATCCATCTCAGCCCCGCAATTCGGGCATGTCTTCTTAAGCTTGGTTCCGCACTTCAAACAGAACATGTCACCGCCCTTAACATCCGCACCACAGGTCGGACATTTCGATTTTGATCCAAAGCCGTTATACTGCATCTGCGCAGGATTTCCGCCTGTTGCTGCAAGCTCAATCTGCTGCTGAAGTGAAGCGTTTGACTGGAACAGACACATGAATGTGATCACACAGTGTATCACCATGAACAGCATCAGAAGAATCATCCATCCTGTCATCTCTGATTCACAGTAATTTTCCTTTGCCTCTTTATCTACTCCATTGAAATAGCTTACCCATGCAATAAAATTGATGAAATTCAAAACCTTGATTACTATGATTGTCTTCTTATTAGCTCTTGTCTGCGCAAGGCACAGCAGCACCAGACATGTAATAGGAAGAATCAGCATAAGGATTCCCGCTATATGTCCATCGATCTTTTGCCCCAGAACTTCAAATCCGAAGGTGATCTTGCTTGCACTGATTTTAACGGTCTCGCCGCTGCAGGATACCAACATGGTTGGCATGAAAAACAGCAGAATGAAACATGCATTCAGAAATCTTAAAATGTTCCCCTTTGTGAGTTTTAACTCGATTTTTTCGTCCATTATTTTGTCCCCTTTTCTTACGTAATAATTTTTATTGTATCACTTAGAGTTTCCAGTTCATATAGTTAATACACGGCTAGTGGGATCACTAAGCTGATCAATTTTCCTGTAACAAATGAGATAGCCGTTTTGCAGAACATCCTCTGTCTTTTCCTTGTCCTTGGACATCATCTGGATGTACGCAAATATCTTCTATCACTTGTCCTGAATTATCTTCATCCAAACTATATCCCATATCCAATTTATCTAGTATTTCCCATCTTTCCTTTTCTGATGACATAAAATCACCTCTTTCTATTTTTATGAATCAGTTTAAATCCATATTCATCAGATAATTCTTTTGGATTACTAAGAAGTCTCATAACCTCCTGGTTTAATGCATCCTCAACCTGATAGCTTTTTATCCCTGAATTATTCTTAATAATTTCCGCCCTCATACGAACCATATGAGCGTATAGCCTGCGCCTTGACATCACATCCACATTATTATTTACAAGGATGAAGATATCTGAAGTGTTCCCAACGGCCAAAATGGCACTAATCGAATCATTTCCATAAAAAAGTCTTACATCCTGAAATGAAAAAATCTGGTTATTAGGATGATTATGTACAATAATCACACGCCCAATTTTATATAAAAGACCACTTTCGGCTTAATAAAAGGGTCAATGGTTGCTTTAGATACGGTTTAAATGTACCTATTATTTCCTAAGTGATGAATTGTCATTGATAAGAAAATCTCTTACCATGTCTATTCCACCCATACCAGAATCTACACCATCAAGATTAAGAACATCCTTCAGTCTATTATGGTTATTAAATTCAATTTTTCCTATAAGCCAGGATGAAAAATCAAATCTGTTAATCACCTCCTGTCTCATCTTATTCGCGTTTAGTTCTGTCATATAATCATTTGATGTTTTGAATTCTTTTAATTTCTCTTCTTCTGAAAGTTCATCATTAGCCAGCAAATCAGAAATCCTAAGAAATTCTTCATCCATCAGCTTATCAAATTCATTCTTACTCTCAGCAGCCGCTACATATCGAGAGGACATCTCATCGACAGTTTCCTTATTTTTATCAATTAAATCGAAAGCTCTGTCAATCAGTTGCTCGTCTGCAGTTTTACCGGTTTCATCGAATTCCAATGCGTTATCATCCTTATTCTCATCAGATTCAGTTTTTTTGTTTTCCTCTTCTTCATCTTCATCATCGACATCAAGGGTCTCTTTTAGTATGTCAATAATTCGCTGTTTTTCATTTTCATCCTGCTTAGCCTTTGCTATAAACTGAGCATTTTTATTGTGCTCATCCTCGAGTCCCTGTGCATCCAACTTCTTTTGCATATCAGAATACATATTAAGACGTGCCTCGAAGTTTTCCTTCAAACCTTTGAGAATAGCTTCAAATTCATCTTTCGTGATAATATGTGTTTTATTATACACGTATCGTTCAGATGTAATCTTCTGAAGATTATCATTGATAAACTCTTTATCAACATCTGTCAGCTCTTCACCGCTTTCGATTTTGTTTGACAGTCTGTCGGCCTCTCCGATTTGCTTCCAGGTCTCTTCAATATTGATCTTTATTTCCTTACGCTTATCTTCACGAAGTTTTTTAGCAAGTTCTCTACCATCTTTTGAAATATCCACAGTAGCAGACTTTTCAACATCCATGATTGGCAAATCATTTTTCTTATGAGAACGTGACTTGGATTTAGAATCAGGAATTCCTACGATATGCTGCTTAATATTAGAATCCATTTTTATGGAAAGATTAGTTGCTTTAATGTTCATATCCCAATACCTCCGTGTAAGCGAGACATAATCATAGCCAACCTCCATGTTCGACTAAGATAGTGATAATGTTCCATTAAGGTTATCGGCAAAAAATTTAATAACTTAGCCCCTTCAAAAAAATTTTATTCGTTGTATACTAGCTTTTTCACTTTTCTCCTTTTCGATTCTTTTTCATCCTTTTCCAAACTATTTGAAATGTCGGTAGGTTTTCGGTAGGTTTTTCGCTTTTCTACCATCAATCGGAGAAAACAATTAGTGAGAATAAAAATCCCTCAAAGTCAGACATTTTCTAGCTTTGAGGGACTCTTTTTTTCGAGCTGGCAACGGGAATCGGACCCGTGACCTCCGCACTACCAATGCGACGCACTACCGACTGTGCTATGCCAGCAATCCGTGACTTTCGCAAGTCACAAAGGTTATTTTAACAAGCAGTTAGTAGCTTGTCAACATGCATTTTTCAACAAGATTTCTCACATAAGTTCAGTCATGATAGTCCTGTAGATGTTCTGGTTTTTCTTCTTCCAGTTCTCGCAGATTGTCTCTGCCATATCCTCCGTGATTGCGGGGACATGAAGCTCTACCAATATTTCTCCGAACTCCGCTGCGGAGAGGTATGTCATGTACTCATTTTCTCCGGTCTTCTTGTAATAGGCACCAATGGAAGTCTCGTCGCGCATCTTGAGCCCGTTTTCCCGGAAAAATGTATCAATCTGCTCCCTGATTGAGGGATTGATGCGGTTGCCGAAAAAGTCCAGTGTCTCACTTCCTGCATCGGTGAGTTTCAGGAATGTCCTGCTGCCCTCGATGTTCTCGGTGATGAGCTCAGACTCCGCAAGCTCGCCGAATACTTCCTGTAGGGTGAGAAAATTCGTGTACTCTTTTTCCAGTATAAAGTCATAAATCTGTGCCTTGCTGAGGCGTCCGTCGGATTTTCTCAGCATGTAGAGCACGATCATTTTGTATAAGGTTAGGTATTGTGAACTCATGGTGCCCTCATCCGTCAGCTTCGCTGACACCTTCTCCCAGAGGGAGAAGGCTAATTTTATTCCGTCATCTTCTCTCAGAGATAATTTCAATATTCTCTCAGAGACAATTTCAATATTCTCCCTCTGGGAGAAGGCAAATTATTGTTAGAAATTCACCCCGACAATGTCTCTGGCGAAAGCGATGTGTTCCTCCCGCTGCGGGGTATCCATGTATTTAAATACGTCGTACGATAATTTGTGTCCGCCGCCCGTGGTGCAAAGTCCCATGGCGAGGCCGTCGTGTGCGATCTCCTCAGGAGCATCGGTCTGTCTGGAAAACATGATCGCGTGAAGGTTACCGTTCGCCGCAACCTTGCTGTAGGCGTAGGCGATAGCTGCTGCCTGGAGTGCATCACCCTTAGTGGAAGTATAACCCACTTCGCTAAGAATTATTGAGCGAACACTCCCATTATACAACATCGCTTCACTGCTCATGTAATTTGTGAGGACACCTATGTTTTTCATTGTGATAAAAGATGTGTCCGCGGAGTCGGTCACAAGCTTGTGTCCGTTCCAGAACGCCACGTCAGTCAGCGGCACAGTGTAAGGGTGCTGAGCAAGTCCCCAGCCGATGTCGCCGTAGCTTCTAAGTGAAGCCGCAAAGCTGTCAAGAAGGTCTCTTCCGTCGTAGTCGGGATTGTCCTTCATGTTTCTGTCCCACTGCTGGTCGAGCGAGATGTATACATGTGCGCCGGCATTGTTGCTCTTAATCGCATTGTAGAATACTCTGAATGCCCTTGCGTAGGCAGAAGCGTATGTTCCAAGGTCGGTGGACGCCATGTAATTCCACTCTTTTCGCGCATTGACTTCGTTTCCGATAATCCACATCGCAACATTGCCATGTCCGGAACCTGAATATCTCTCAGCCAGGAATGATCCGATGGCTGCAAGCGCGTTGACGCCCGCCTCGTCGGAGGCATTGAACATATAATAAGGCGCCGTGGATCCGCTTCTCGCATTGGGATGAGTCACCTCAGGAAAAGTGGAGGGCGATACGTTATTAAGTATGATCGCAGCAACATCCACACCCTTCGAATTGAGGGTTGTGAACAGATAATCGTATTCGTGGAGAATTGCTCCGTTAAAATAGTAGGTCACACCGTTGTAGGTGTAAGCGACGGAACCTCCCGCACTTGTTGCAAGGAGTCTGTTCAGCGGAATATTGTAAGTTGCATAATTAACTCCGAGGTCGCCAACGGCATCCAGATGAGAAGGATCAACCAAAAGTCCCTTCTTAGAGCTGTGCTGCAATCCACCGTAATTATGCGATGCAACCGCCTCCGGATTTGTGATATAGCTTGCATGGGAAACCGGTTTAAACTCGTCGTCCTTTTTCACAGCAATGAAAAACTTCCTATACAATCTGGAGTTCGCAGCAGCCTTGTTCAACGCTGCCTTAAGTGTAACTTCGCTGTCCTTATATATCTTCGAGATTGGCTCCGCATCTGTGCTAAAGCCGTCTTCATACATTGCTGCATCGAACAAATAATAGTACTTATCGTCGGAAGTAGGAATTCCCTCAGCTGTGCCTGTTACCTCAACTCCGCCGCTCTCTCCTATGATGCAGCTGTCGAGTTTAACATACTCTGCAAGCTGATCGTCGGGTACGTCCACCGTAGCCGGTCTCTCGCCGAGTGCTCGCTTAACCTTATCACCTGAATTTGTTATGGCTTTCAGAATGTCCTCGTCAAGGTAGCTCCTTTCCTTGGGTGTCTCCTTAACTTCCGTTACCGGTTTTTCCTCGGTGGTCACTACCACCTCTTCCTTCTTATCAAAAGCGCCTTCCGTATATAACAGTATCCCTACCACAAAAAGAACCGCCAGTACTGAGCCTATCAGCACAGCCAGCGTTCCTTTTCTTGAATACAGTATTTTATTATCTATAAACTCTTTTAGTTTCTTAAAGGGTTTCTTCAACTCTTACCTCTCGTTTTACATCTCTGATTTAGTTCTGCTTATTCTCGTCCGTCTGCCCGGCATCCTTTGCCTTCGTAGCTTCTGCTCCCGAATCGGAGGCGTGCTCTTTCAGGAACTTCATATGCTCCTTGATCTTCACCTCGTAGCCATTTCCGGACGGACTGTAAAATTCCTTACCGTTTAATTCATAAGGAAGATATTGCTGCTCCACATAATTGTTCGGATAGTCATGGGCATATTTGTAGCCTATCCCATGTCCGAGCTTACCTGCGGATTTGTAATGTGCATCCTGAAGATGCGATGGTATCGGGAGATTTCCCGTATTCTTCACTGTGTCCATTGCGCTGAAAATCGCCTCCACTGCGGCATTGCTCTTAGGCGCTGTCGCTATGTAACTGGCCGCCTGTGACAGGTTAATCTGACACTCCGGCATACCTATTCTCTCTGTTGCAAGAAAAGCCGCTACCGCAACCTGAAGCGCCTGCGGATCGGCATTCCCGACATCCTCGGAGGCACAGATCACCATTCTTCTTGCTATAAATTTGGGGTCCTCTCCTGCATTGAGCATCCTTGCAAGATAGTAAACCGCTGCGTCGGGATCAGATCCTCTCATACTTTTTATAAAAGCTGAAATTGTATCGTAGTGGTTGTCGCCGTCCTTATCATATCTCGCAACACGCTTCTGGATGCACTCCTCGGCAACCTCTCTCGTGATATGTATCTTACCGTCTTCACTTCGCTCTGTAGTCAGTATTCCTAGCTCAATAGCATTGAGCGCGTGTCTCGCATCCCCGCCCGCTATGTCAGCCAGAAATTCCTCTGCCTCAGGCTCCAAAACTGCATCAAAAGAGCCCATTCCATTCACAGTGTCTGTCACCGCTCTTTTCATAAGGGTCTTGATATCGTCCTCTGAAAGCGGCTGAAGTTCGAAGATAACGGATCTTGAAATAAGAGCCCCGTTCACCTCGAAGTAAGGATTCTCCGTCGTGGCTCCGATCAGAATAACCGTACCGTCCTCAACAAACGGAAGAAGGTAGTCCTGCTGTCCCTTGTTGAAGCGGTGTATCTCGTCTATGAAAAGGATGGTTTTTCTTCCAAAACCGCCTAAATTCTCTTTGGCCTTAGCCACAACCTCTTCCATGTCCTTTTTTCCTGACACGGTGGCGTTAAGCTGAACAAAATCTGCCTTGGTGGTGTTGGCAATGACCTTGGCAAGAGTCGTCTTGCCTGTTCCGGGCGGTCCGTATAAAATTATCGAGCTTATCTTATCCGCCTTGATTGCGCGGTAAAGAAGCTTGTCCTTACCGATGATGTGCTGCTGTCCGACTACCTCGTCAAGGGTCTTCGGGCGCATCCTGGCTGCAAGCGGAGACTCGCTCTTCATGTTTTTTTCACGTGCATACTCAAATAAATCCATAGTATTAGTATTCTACTATAAATGCTATAATTATTCCAACGTGCGTATAGCATTTTATAAAGCTTTTATTTTTAAATATTGAGGGAGGTTATTATGTTATTTGGAGCACTAGAAGCCGGCGGAACCAAGATGGTCTGCGCGGTCGGCAATGAAAACGGGGAGATTCTCGAACAGGTAAAATTCCCCACAGAAACACCCGAGACTACAATGCCTCAGATTTTTGAGTATTTTAAAGGAAAAGATATCAAAGCGCTCGGAATTGCGTGCTTTGGTCCAATTGATCTAAAGACGGATTCTCCCACTTACGGAAGCATTACTTCCACACCTAAGAAGGGGTGGTCCGGCTACAACATCGTTAACGCCGCTAAGGAGGCCCTTGGAATCCCGATCGGTTTTGATACTGACGTAAACGGCTCTCTTCTCGGAGAAGTTACCTGGGGCTGCGCCAAGGGGCTCTCTGATGCCATCTATCTCACCATCGGAACCGGCGTCGGCGGTGGAGTAATGTCCAACGGAAAACTGCTTCATGGCATGCTTCATCCTGAGGTTGGCCACATCCGACTTCCCATTGTGAAGGGTGATCCAGGCAAAAGTGTCTGCCCTTTCCATGACAACTGCTTTGAAGGTCTCGCTGCAGGTCCTTCAATCATGGCTCGCTGGGGCAAGCCTGCTGTAGAACTGTCCGATAAGAGCGAAGTATGGGAGATTGAAAGTGAATATATCGCCACCGCTCTTATGAGCTATGCACTTATCCTTAGCCCCAAGAAGATAATCCTCGGCGGCGGAGTAATGCATCAGGAGCAGCTCTTCCCGCTTGTTCGAAAGAAGTTCGCCGAGCTCATGAACGGCTACATCTTAACTGATGAAATGAATCATCTTGATGATTACATCGTTCCTGCCAGCCTCAACGACGACCAAGGCATCATGGGCGCGATCAAACTCGCTATTGATGCGTGCTAAGTTTAATTTTTTTATTTATCTTGAAAAAGCCTATTCCAGAATATCTCTGCAATAGGCTTTTTCATAACTTTTTTCTACTCTATTGACCATAAAGTAATTAGTATTCCAATATTTTCTCCCATAAATTGTTCAATTTAAATATATAAAAACCTCATCTGAATCATTTACCTCTAGCAAATTACTTTGAGAATTCACAATTATTACTTCCACCGCATCTATTTTTTCAGTAGTTAAATATTGCTTTCCTATTTTCTCTGCATACCTTTCAGCTTTTTTATGATTATATAAAAAATTAGGCGCTGCGCAAAGTGTTATTGTTTTTCCATATATATCTTGATGCACTTCAGTTTCATCTATTACTCTATATCCAGGGCATAAAATATAAAAACAAACTATAATCCTGAATTATTCATGACACCTTAGAACCATTCAAAAATCGCTTTGGATATTTTTTCGAAGCGCGAACGCTGAAAATGGCGCGTTCGAAAGCTGAAAAAGGGTAGACTATCCCTATAGCTTCCTGAGAATGGCTTTTTGGTTGTCAAGGTACGTTAACAGTTACTATTCCAACTGCACCTTCAGCTGCCAGATGTTATCGAAAATCTGGAATACTTCTTCTTTGTAAGGGCAGCTACTGCACAGATTGAATTTTATATATCTGCCAGAATGGATTACTTTTGTTGCAATCTTTAATAGCTTGAGTCTG
>NZ_FMYB01000128.1 GCF_900104155.1 Butyrivibrio sp. INlla16 | reverse complement strand
CCTGAATTATTCATGACACCTTAGAACCATTCAAAATTGCCTTCGGAAATTTTTCGAAGCACAAACGCTGAAAAATGGCGCGTTTAGAGACTGAAAAAGGGTAGACTATCCCTATAGCTCGTTTGGAATGGCTTTTAGGTTGTCAAGGTTCGTTTATAGTTGCTATTCTAACTGCACTTTGAGCTGCCAGATATTCTCAAAGATCTGAAAAACCTCATCTTTGTACGGGCAGCTACTGCACAGATTGAATTTTATGTATCTGCCAGAGTGAACCACTTTTGTAGCAATCTTTAAAAGCTTGAGCCTGACAGTATCAATAAGGTGTTTCTCCATCTGCTTAGGCAGTACAAGGCGCCTGAACAGGTTGAAAATATTGTAAACGAGCGTATGGAGCTGAAGTCTGTTAGCATTAACAACCTTGCTCTTCGAGCTTACTGATGCGAAGTCAAAACCATCTTTACACTCGCCGATAAAGTTTTCCATGCGCCCACGGTTGCAGTAATACGAAATCACCTGATAAGGTTCCATCTCCATGTTAGTAACGATGAAAGTGTACATGAAGTTGAACTGGTTTGCTGGCTTTTCAATCTTAAAGATAACCCGCCTTTCGCTGCGCCACGAGCCTGCTTTATACATGAACTCGCCGTATGTTACAGCATAATCTACAGCATTGTACTTTGTTACGCTCATAAGTGCATCGGCTTTGCCCTGGGCCATAGCCTTAAGGGTATTGTTTATCTTGAGACGGATGGCATATTTTACACCATTATCTTCAAACAGGTCATAGAGCTCAGGTGCGGCAAAACCGCTGTCAGCTCTGGCATAAAGCTGAATGGAAGGATAGCTCTTCTTATACTCAGCTATGAGAGGCTTCATGAAATCTGCAGAATCTTTTGAGCAGTAGTCGGTACCATCATAAAGCACGGCGCGGAGAAGATCTCCGGTAAGTCCGTCAAAGCAAACCTTTGGATGGTAGCCATGTGCCTGATAATGGAAATTGAAGCCTTCACCTTCCTGATTCCCATATGTCGGAAGAAGGGTTGAATCAATGTCAAACAGCACATATTCAGGCATTTCAATAGAATATACTATCTGGCGGAGCTTGCGCATCATCGTATCAAACTGGCGGAGCGTGGAATCATCCATGCGGTTAAAGAACCTTGAAATGGTAGGCTGTGAAGCAAGAGCTTCTTTGCCAAGTATAGCTGACATGACAGGATCTTTCCTGATCTCGTCAGCACAGTTATCTTCATAGTAGATTCCAAAGATCTGGTAGATCATCTGTAACAGATTCTCGTGATCTTTGTGATCTCTGTGTATTGCAGCATCTGTGGTCTTGAACGTTTCCTTTATGAGTCTTTCAATACCAAGTGCTGAAAGGAACTCTTTGACCATCAAAAGGCCACCGTCAGATGACAGCTCGCCTCCGTTGAAATTGAGCTTAAACTGTTTGTTGCACAATAACTGAATTTCTTTTAAACTATGCATAGAGCTTCTCCTTTGTTGCTTTATGTATGGTTGCTAGCCTACATAAATTGTAGCAAATCAGGAGCTCTATTAATATAGTTTTGCTTCACTTTTTAGGTGAAAACGCAAATATTTTAAATAACAGTACCTTTGCGGCGTTGGAGTGATTTTAATCTACTGCCGTGAATAATTCAGGTT
>NZ_FMYB01000132.1 GCF_900104155.1 Butyrivibrio sp. INlla16 | reverse complement strand
AATGCCTTATCATTGTACAGCTTAAGCAACAAGAGGGCTAAGGCCTAGCTGGCTGTTAGGTAACTTAACCCCACAACTATATATTAGGAGGAGAAAAAACAAGTGACGTAATAATGGTTTGCCACTCGGCCCTTTGGGGAGTGGCGTGCACCCGAATGACAGAGGTTGCACAGAAAGGGTATATATGGAAGATCTCAACAATATCGGTGGTTACAGAAGCGTCTATATGGCTTTCGGCGCCTTTAAGGTTGGAACAGGTGCTTCCCGGGTGAAAAACACTGTAAACAGTGACTCGGAAGTTCCAAGTTTTCTTACCGCAATGAACCTTGCCACTGAAAAAGCAACTGAAACGGGGGATGTAACAAATACAGGAGATGATGCCAAAGTAATAAAGGCAAGCGAGTCAAGCCCTTACGGTCAAGGCGCATTCCTGTCATATACGAGAATAATAACTGCCAAGATGCCTTCTGACATAACAGGTGCTACGGAAAAAAGCACTGGTTCGTCAGCATTTGACGTTAGTAGCGGACAGCAGGAGCTGAAGATAACAATAAATGTGTCGGGTGGTTCCAGAATCTATACTGCATCCGGAATAGATAAGGATGGTAATTCATTCTCAAAAGAGATAGATCCCTACAGCGTTGATCCCACAAATACAGATTACGCAGGTTTTGCCACACTCTGCGCCTATATCAGAGATACGGAAGGACTTGCAGACAATGCCATGAAAGCTGTAAGATCTGCAATTCCGGAGGACATTACCGAGAATGGCAATTACCTTTACAAGGTCGGATTTGCTGCAGAAACAGACGGAAATCTTTCAGGAGCAAAGAAGCTGTTCGAGCAAATGGAGACGTTCTTTGAAAAGCTGATGAATATCGGCAGGGAAGATACTACTTCCGAAAAAACCGGCGTAACTTCTGTTTCAACAAAGAGCTATAACAATATTGTGGATGAGCTTAATTCCATGATTCAGCAAATGATCCAACAGATGCTGAATGAAATTATGGGAAATCGGGACGATGAGCAGGATGTGGTAGACTCGAAAGATGATGCACCGGCTAATGCAGAGGATGCACTTGATTTAGAAAATGCTAAAACCATATAACCTAAAAGATTCCCCGTCAAAGCCTTCCCCCCAAGGGGAAGATAGGCTCTCGGAATCTTTAGCCCAGATTCCAAGGGCTTTTTCTTTATGCTCATTTTTCAAATCCCCCCAAATTCTCAAAAAATTTAATGATTAG
>NZ_FMYB01000089.1 GCF_900104155.1 Butyrivibrio sp. INlla16 | reverse complement strand
GGTCTTGAAAGTGTTCCTTATGATCTTTTCAATTCCAAGTGCTGAAATGAATTCCTTGATCATCAAAAGACCGCCGTCGGATGAGAGCTCGCCTCCGCTAAAACTGAGCTTAAACTGTTTGTTGCATAAGAGCTGGATTTCCTTTAAACTATGCATAGAGCTTCTCCTTTGTTGCTTTATGTGTGGTTGTCAGCCTACATAAATTGTAGCAAATCAGGAGTTCTATTAATATAGTTTTGCTTCACTTTTTTGGTGAGAAGAATAAGTTTTTTAGTACCAGTAAACATGCGGCATTGGAGCGATTTTAATCTATTGCCGTGAATAATTCAGGTTTAATAATAGGTTTTGTTATTCCTATCGGCAAGGTAACCGGCGGTCTATGTGCAAAATGGGGACTTGAGAGAGGTAAGATTGGTACAAGGGTTGTTGAAAGCCTTATTTCAGATGTGATATATACCCCGGTAATTACATTTGCCATGGTGGCATTTGCTTATAATATGGCTATACGCCAGAGCGAAGGAATGGCACAGATGCCACCCTTTGTAATTATGTTTCTCAAATCACTTTTTATCTGTTTTGTGGTAGGATTTTTCCTAATATTTATTATTCAGCCTATTTTGCTGAAACAGCTTATAAAAAAGAACTCCGAAGAGGCATAAATAAAAAGGGCGCTGTATCCGTCTTGATACAGCGCCCTTATTGCAAGTCCTTATTTTAATTTATTTGCTATTCTTCCTTCATTTTTACCGAATTGGTTGTAATGTGCAAGAAGCATATCGGGATTTGTTCCGAAAGCATCCTGAAGATCCTTGTAATTGGAGTAGTAGTATAAAGCATTAAATTCGGCATTGTTTCCACTGTAGTTTTTAAGCCCTGAAATAGCAGCTTCTTTTGCATCGGCAGCTGCAGCAGCGGCGGGATTAATATTTTGAACATATACTTCTATGCAGTCATGCTTTTCCGAGGTTGGCATTCTGTCATCGTCAACATAGAAATGATAGAAGATGTTCTTTTCTGTCTCATCTGCTCCGATATGGAGTGTTACGTACTGATAACCTGTTTTGTAGGAGCATTCCATATAGGTTCCGGAGCTTGTGTGAGGTCCAAGGTAATACGTATAGTTGTAGTAAGCCATTATCGGAATCTGCTTTGTTGTTCCAGCATCCATTTTAAGGACTGTTTCGGTAAAATCAAAGCAATCGGGTATCTCACTGTAAGCGAGGGCTTTTGTCCCAAAGGTGGCAATAAGAATAAGTGACAATGCAAAAATGGCAATAGAACTTTTCAAAAATTTTTTCATATACTCATACCAACCGCTTTCCGGGCGGTTTTTCCTTTCTCCCCATGCAGGGCAAATATTATTCTGCACTTTAATTATAGAAAGGAATTATCGCTATTGCACATAAATTTTTCCTAAACAAAGTAAACTTTTTATTTTTCAAATTACGAACATTATTTATTTAGGAAGTATATCTGAGAACACGAGCAGATTTACTGTCGCTTTTTCTGATTCAGTAAGCGGTTTGTACTCACCGGAATCATACAATTTATCCAATACCATCATTCCAATAGTATTATCAACATACCATTTGCAGGATTTTGAGAACAAAGAAAACTTACGTCCTTTAAAGAACAGCCTGTCTCTTCAATACATTCTCTTCTTGCAGCTTCTTCCGGGCTTTCGCCTTCTTCGATTTTGCCAGCTGGGATTTCCCATTCAAGCCTTTCAGGCATAATTATATTTTCCATATTGTCCTTTCCGATTTACTTTATCCTATGAATCCTACTTATTCTTTCACAGGTTCCTCAATCTATCACATCAACAATCTTCATTTCAGTTACAGCTTACCGGTGGTTTCCAGGGCTTAGGGCAGAGAAGTGTAGTTCTGCCTATATCCGGAAGAACATCATATATAGAACATCCCATACGAACTTCAAAATCTTCTTTTATCTTGAATGCAATCTCCCAGCCTTTTATGTAGCCTTCCATAATTCCGTATCGTCTTGTAACATCAACAAATCTTTTTTCAAGAATTACAAAACCATAATCTGCGGCAAGAGAATCACAGAGCTGGATCAGCTTGTCATAATCATTTGGCTCACCACAATTCATAATGTAATCCTTGGTAGCCTTCTCATGCTCTGTTTCGGGCTCGTAGCAAAACTCGTCCTGCATGCGAAGATAGGAATGTGTCATGCAAATCCTGGCCGGCTCATCCCATCCTTTCTCCATGCAGTACTTGTACCCTTCATATACGTGCGTAGGAATATCAACGAAGCCATATTTACATCTTCTTCCGATATCATGCAAAAGGCCGACTATATAGGCTTTCTCTGAATCCATATCAGGTATCTTTTCAGCAATGTTACGAGCTGCTAAGCCAACATTCTTTGAGTGATCCACCCATGGTCCGGGATTCAGTTTTCTTGCTATTTCTAACTCTTCAAGAGCTTCTTTGATAATTGGAAACATCTGTTATACCTCCAATCTTATCTTGACTATATTCAGGCGCGTACTGAACTTATAACTATGCTATACTCAGATTATAAAAGGTGACGTAACGTAACCTTCAAGAACTTTTTTAATCATATTGGAGAATACTTTTATGAATAAAAATGGGTACTATTCATCCGGACAATTTGCCAAAATGGCGCACGTATCGGTAAGAACTATAAGATTTTATGACCAGAAGGGTCTGCTTGCGCCATCTTATATAACAAAGTCAGGTACAAGATTTTACACAGATTACGATTTTGCTATTCTACAGCAGATATTACTTTTAAAGTACCTGGGATTTTCTCTGGATGAGATAAAAGAAATACCAAATGGTCAGACTGATAATCATTTCATTCTAAATGCCCTAAAGATGCAGAAAAAGCTGCTTTCAGAGCGAATTGATGAAATGAAAAATGTTGAGGCAGGTGTAAATGCCACCATTAAAGCTATAGAAAGCTCTGCCACTCCCGATTGGAAGCAGATGCTTGATCTGATTCACATGACTTCAATGGAGAACAACTTAAAGAGCCAATATCAAAATGCAAGCAACATCTCTGCCAGGATAGAACTTCATAACAAATATTCAACGAATAAACAAAGATGGTTTAACTGGGTATTACAGGAATGTGATATCTCTTCCGGGATGGATATTCTTGAGCTTGGTTGCGGTAATGGAGCATTATGGGCAGAGAATATAAGCGAATTGTCCAAGCGCAATTATACAGATATACAAATAACTCTTTCAGATATCTCTGCAGGTATACTGCATGATGCAAGACAGAATATAGACCGTGCTGCATCAGCATATTCAAAAGAACTTCGGGGCTTAACTTTTTCCTACAAAGCATTTGACCTTAATGCTATCCCATTTGAAGATAAATCCTTTGATCTTGTAATTGCGGGGCACGTCCTTTTTTATTGTGACGATGTCCATCTTGCTTGTAAGGAAATACGCAGAGTGCTGAAGCCCGGCGGAAGACTAGTCTGCAGCACATATAGTAGTAATCATATGAAAGAGATCAGAGAGCTGGTAATAGATTTTGATGATAGGATCGTGCTTTCCAGCAATGACTTATACAAAATATTTGGTCTGGAGAATGGTGCTGATATATTGCGCGGCGTATTTGGAGAAGTGGAACTGAAGAAATACAAGGATGAAATAATCATTACTGATGCTGGTCCTCTAATAGATTATATTTTTTCGTGCCACGGCAATCAGAACCACTATCTTCTGAACAGGTATGCAGAATTTAAGAATTATATTATGAAAAAGGTGAGTCATAAATTCCACATCACCAAGGATGCCGGGCTCTTTATCGCAATTAATTGAGACGGAAAGGAAACATGCGGGTTTCCGAGTTGTCTACCTTGTTATACACACAATTAACGGAAAATTTTATTGAACGTGCCTAGGACAGAAATCAAAGCCTGACCTAAGGTACCTATTATTTCTCAGTAAAAAAATTCAAGAACTCCACAAATAGATTACTGATGCATTCCACAAATATGGATTTTCTGTATAAATGTTCCATCTTCTATAGAGGTCTCAGTAAATATGTTATCGTATTTATTCAGAATCACTGACACATTGTATAGACCAATGCCGCGATCGTTTCCCTTTGAAGACACCCCTTTTTTGCACATCTGAGAAACAGACAGCCCATGATCAATATATGAATTCGCGATTATGAAAACAATTCCATTGTCCAGTTTCCCTGAATGGATATTAATAAAAGGATGTTCAGTTTCTACCGCAGCTTCAATAGCATTGTCAAGGTAAATACCAAGTATTCGAGTTATATCTATTGAGTCGATACTAGGGTCACCTATCTCATCAGGAATATCAACAGTAACTTCGATGTTTTTATTAATTGCCAATAAAAGCTTAGAATAGAAAATGCTTTTTATTTCCAGGTTTTTGATTCTGGAAAGATTGGCAAGAGAAGCGTTCTTTTGGGTCAACTCTTTTGTCAGAGGCATAATGTGATCATGAAAGAAAACATCAAGTTCATCATATCTTTTTTCATCAATAAAAATAGACAACGTTGATAGAATGTTAACGTAATCATGCTTAAACGAGCGAAGGTTATTGTATGTGGCTTCCAGATTATCTGTATATTCTCGGAGAGTGCTGAGATCCCTTATCCTTTGTTGCTGTTCATAGTTTTTTCTGGTCGTAATAAGTATTACCACCACTGAAGCAACTGTCAGAAATATATAAATAGTTACCAAAATGATCAGTGGATAATAGCGATTCTCGGCGATGTTCGTCGATAGAGTCATTATTCCAAAAATAAAAAAGGCGCTGAAGGCCATTAGAAAAGTGATATATAGAAAAAGCTTATCATCTATCCTTTCAATTATTTTAGCCAGATACTTTCGGTACACCCTTTTGCAACCAAGAATTATTGGAAAATAGATTGCAGTCGTTAATACAATGATTATTATCATTTCTATAGGACTTTGATCTGTATTAGTTATGGGATGATGAGCAAGGAGGTTAACGAGCGCGGACATCGGAAGTACTGCCAGCCCAATAATTATGTAAAGGATAAAATACACAATAGCAGACTTCTTTTTACCCGTAAGATGGCTCAGAAATATGGATGGGATAACAAACCATGTGATTATCAATGGTTTTAAACCGAAAAAGGTAATAACGAACATCAATGAGAATAACATAGTAAAGAATAAGCAATAATCCCTAATTCTTAAGGAACGAGAATAAAGTGCTATTAGTCCGATAGTAAATAGAATGGCATTACTTAATGAATTTATCAAAGCATATTCAAACATAGTTATTCCTTGTAAAGTTGGGTATTTACAGACTATTATAGACTATATTATTTCTTTTTGGTTAAGGGAAATACACAAATGATGAAGCTTTATTTATGTGAAGACGATGCACAGCAAAGAGAACATCTAAAGAAGACAATAGACAACGTAGTGCTTATAGAAAACCTTGATATGGAGTTTTCCTGCGTTACAGATAATCCGTATACGCTGCTTGAAAAGGTAGCTGATGATGATTGTATCGGTCTATATTTTCTTGATATAGATTTAAAGACGGATATGACGGGGCTTACCCTTGCAAAAGAAATCAGGAAATACGATCCCAGGGGATTTATAGTTTTTGTCACAACTCACTCGGAAATGAGCTACATGACATTTATGTACAAACTCGAAGCACTGGACTTCATTCTGAAAGATGATGTGGAAGAAATGACCAGGCGTGTGCATGAGTGTATACTTAAAGCCAATGAAAGATTTTCTTCTGCCAATAATAAAACCAAGGCAAACTATTCCTTAGTAGTCGGCGATAAGATTATTACCGTTGATTATGATGAAATACTGTTCTTTGAGACATCTGTCAATGCTCATAAGGTAATTCTTCATTGTAAATATAGGCAGCTAGAATTTCCGGGTAAGATAAAAGAGATTGAACGTGAGCTAGATGACAGATTTTACCGATGTCACAGATCCTTTTTAGTAAATACTGAGAATATACTGGAAGTGAACACGACAAATGGCACAATACGAATGGTGAACGGAGATGAATGTCTATTGTCCTTCAGGCAGATCAAGGGACTAAAAGACAGGCTGAAACTCAAGTTAAATCAGTAGCTATAATCTTACATTTCGGAATCGTAAACGTAAAATGTTTGCTTTGCTTATGACGAAAAAGATATTAAAACAGCATTTTACTGCATAAATGAGTGTACTGCATTTTTTTCTATATAATTTTTGTAGTAGCAAAACTATATGGAAAGAGAGGAAATGCTGTATGAAAAATGTGATTAAGGGAGCTGTGATAACATTAGGAATCCTTGTTGTATTGATAATTGTAAATATTTTATGCAATAAAGCAGGACATGAACTTAACTCACTCTACACTGGAGTTATAACGCCTATAATTGCTATGGCGATCTATGATAAGTTGACCGGAAATCCATCAGATAAGAAAGCGTAATAAATATGCTTTTGTTAGTAAGTGTCCAGAAGCGATTCAATGCGCTTATAGTGAAGCACTAACAAACTTAGAATAATAATCCCTCAGGCGCAATATTGCCTGAGGGATTCACTTTACTGAGGAAGTCTATCAAAGAACGCAAGTAGACTTACCGTTGCTCTTTCTTATTCAGTAAGTGACTTACAAGCTCTAGTTTCTTATCTTTAAATCAAAGGAAAACTGCAAATTTAGAAAGCTCGCTCGGATTTTTTGAATGAAGTATATGGTCTGCAACCTTCTTTAATGTCTCGGGTGGAAGAAACGGCGCAACATCCAAAAGACTAGACACATCTCCTGCGCTAATTGCTTTATCTGTAATAATGTCCCATGCATCCCAAGATAAAAATGGTGATATTGAAGCCAGTTTCCCAATATTCTCTGGTTCAATATTCTTCACAAATTCATCAAGCGTTGCTTTAGGAAAAAACGGTGCTAATCCGATAAAGTCATTAATATTTGAAATGTCCATTTTCTTTGCTAGCTTTGCCAGTGTATCAGATGAAAGAAATGGCGCTAACTTTTCAATGTCTTTAATGTTTGCAATATCAATGTTTTCAATCAGACTATCAAGGTATTTTTTTTCTAAGAATGGAGCCAGACCTACAATAGCATCAAAATTCAGGGATTCTTTGTCCGTTCTCTTTTCAATCGTATCTTCTAAATCTTTGGGTGGCAAAATTGGTGCAATTTCAGTGATTTCCGAAGTGGTAAGCGGCTCGGCTGGCGTTTTTACGACCTTATTAACAGTTTTTGATAAGTCGCCATCTCCAAAAAAATCATCAACACCAATATCTAATGCTTTGGCAATATCTGGTATCTTAGTAACATCAGGCATAGTGTTGCCGCGTTCCCAATTTGATACAGCCTGATAGCTCACTCCAACAATATCTGCCAGTTCTAATTGTGTCATGTTCTTCTTAGTTCGGGCGGATTTTATATTTTGTCCAACTCTTTTCATATCCAACATCTTAAAATTCTCCTTGTCATTTTCTCTTAGCGACATGGTCACTGTCGAATCATCTAAGCAGATGATACATAATTGCATATGGGTTGTACATCAATTTGTGCTTGAGTGAGGCTTACATTATTGAAACGCCAACTCAAGCAACGATTGAGAAGTAATCCCTAAGTGTCTATTTTTATTGTATGAAAGAATAATCTATCACAATGATTACATATTTCCTGAGAAAAATGGGTGAGACTAAAACGGCCTGTAAGCAGTTTGTGGCATCTTATCAGCAGCAGACGGAGTATTTGAGGAATGAGCTTCCTATCAATATCTATAATCAGGTAGTCGGAACACAGCACAGACCAAATAAGGCAGCGCTTTTGGTTACTATTCACGGTCTAATGATTGACTAAAAATATATAAGTGCTGATTGATGCAAGAGGTCGTAAACTCAGATTATGTCTGGGGTTACGGCCTCTCTGCATTTTGCACTAATTTCTGATTGAAAGTTTGTGGAAAATAATGGTACTATATAACTAAATAATACCAATACACGTATTGACATAAATATTGGTATGATATATAATAAATAGTACCAAGTACAGTTAAGGAGGTTGGATGAAAGATGTCGATAGTGAAGTACACAAACAAAAAGACTGGAATGATTGCCGTTTACGAGTCTACATCTC
>NZ_FMYB01000079.1 GCF_900104155.1 Butyrivibrio sp. INlla16 | reverse complement strand
GCTACACTTTAAGGAAAGCCAGATGGCTTTTCAAGTATATATTGTTATGTTGTTAAGGTGCGTAGGCTTCCACACATATGCCAGAGGCCTCTTTTAGTTTTACAGTTACAAATAATTAAAATCTTCCCAGTTCACGCTCTTTCTTCATATCTTCAAGCATTTCAAGATATGAATACTTGGGTTCATAGCCAAGCTCATCTACAGCTTCTTTAATATCCATTATGTATTGAGGTGCATTCGGCTTTTCAGGACAAAAAACAAGTTCTGATTTCTTTTCTCCTCCAAAAACGTCTCTCATTCCCTCAATCTGCTTAAGAAGCGGTGTTCCGATTCCTGTACCGACATTATAAAATCCTGTCTCTCTGTCTACAAAACAAGCCTTAAAAAACATCTGGCAAAGATCCTTAACATATACCATATCCTTTTGTCTTGTAGGATCCCCCCAAACTTCTATTGTTTCCCCTGCCGTAGCCTGATCAATAAGGATTCTGTGCATCATCTTATGCGGCACACCCTTTACACTATATTGATCATTTGTATTCCACAGATAAATATGCGGTAGTCTGAACGTAAAGGTCTTAATCTTATAGAATTCATGCACGCATCTAAGGAGTTCTTTGGTCGCATTCTGCGTTACGCAATAAACTGAATGATAGTTATCGTAATCAAAATATGGTTCATCATCCACATGCAAAACCAGTTGCTTTTCGCCTCTTTTTACAATATCAATAAAACTTTTTGCATATAGAATTCTATCAGCCTTAACTCTTACCGCATAATCAAAGATTTTGTACGAACCCAATACATTGGTTTCAACATATACGATTGGCTTATATCCGACCATCCTTGCCGGCATAGGGCCTATCATGTCTATTACCGCATAGACATCCTCTGTAGGAAGTTTGGAATACTCTTCCTCGTCATTGATGTTCATGGTTATTGTTTTTATCATTTTCTTAACTGTTGGATGTTCAACGAGGTCAACACCAATTATCTCGTATTCATCACTACAATTCTGAAGGAAATACTCAGCAAGATAACCGCCCATATTTCCGGAAACACCAAAAATAAGTATTTTTTTCACTCTTCTATCTCCTGTCGGCAAGCATTAAATCATCACAGATCAAAATCACGAGCTTCTTATTGTTTTTTAGAAGCAACAAGTTCTTCCAAATCCTTAACTGTAGTAATTGATAATAATTCCTTTTCATCAATTTTAATTGAGTATTCTTTTTCAATTCTAGAAATGATTGACATTATCTCAAGAGAGGACAAATCCAGTGTGTCCATAAATTCGCTGTCTTCAGTGATTTCCTCTTTATCAATGTCAGCAACATCCACAATTACATCAGCAATAACATCAAAAATTTCACTCATATAATCTTTCCCTTTCTTTCATTTACCAGATAAAATGTCTTAGTCTATATCTAAGCATACCAAATTTATTGTTACTGTCAAAAAAAAGTTTCTTCTTAATTAGAGCTTTTTCACTTTTATTAAATGATGAACGATTTTTTTTGTATTTGTCCCATTCATATTTTCTTCTGGAGTCAAAATTAACAGACAATCCCATGTTATGTGCAAGAACTTCTAAGTCCTTAAGCCCATCAAGATAGTTTAATAAGCTCTCGCTACTGTAAGTGTCATTTTTTGATGACCAGGATCCGGAATCCGTGGTCAACACATACCTATATGCTGATACATACTCACCTGAATTATATAATTTTCCTCTTGAAAGCATGGCTAGAACAAGGTGCCTGTCAATAAAACGGGACATATCATATCCCGATTCCTTTAAATTCTTTATGATTCCAACAAACGAACTTTGTCTATACAAAGAAGTAGCAGTCTGTCCGGGAAGCAGGTATTCTTCAAACTCTTTAACAGTGTAATATCCACCCTGTTTCATAAAACCGCTGTACTTTTCTCTATCCGGTTGGCGTACTTCATCCTGATCAACTATCATACATAAGCCAAAGCATGCTTCGTGATCCGGATGCGAATCTAAAAAATCAACCTGCTTTTGCAATTTTTCACAATCAATCCAATAATCATCGCCTTCGATAAGGGCTATATATTCACCCTTTGTACGCATAATAAGGTCCAGGGAGTTCTCAGTCATCCCCAAATTTGTTTCTCTTATAAATGGAATGATTATATCCGGATATTTATTTGCATATTCTCTAACAATTTCAGCGGTATTGTCTGTTGAACAATCCTCACCTATAAGCACTTCATAATCAAAATTCACATTTTGAGACAGGATACTGTCTAGTGAATGTCTGATATATTTCTCATGATTATAGGTTGCAACGACAATGCTTACTTTGAGATTTTGTTTTGACATTCTTTTCCCACACTCTTAAATCTTATGAAAGTAATTTCTTAGAATTCATCCATAAGTTTTTGAATATCGTTTTCTCCGATTACCTCAACTTTTTTATTGGCCAATCTATAAACTCTATCGCACATTGTAAGAACAGTTGGTCTATGAGTAGTAAGAATTACCGTTTTCTTAGGATCCTTAATCATAATATTATTAAGAACCTTACGCTCAGTAGCTACGTCTAACGCTGATGTAGCTTCATCCAAAAGAAGAATCGGTGCATCCTTTAGAAGTGCTCTCGCAATAGACAATCTCTGATTTTGCCCTTCCGAAAAGCCAAGACCACTTTCTCCAAGCATATGATTTAATCCATCCGGAAGTCTCTCAATAAAATCATAAATGCACGCTGTTTCAAGTGCTTCCTTTATTTCTTCATCTGAAGCATCTTGTTTTACCAGTCTCATATTTTCCAGGATACTCCCCGCCATCATAGTATTACCCTGAGGAACATAGGAAATAAGTGATCTGGTCTGCTTACCAAGTTTGAGACTTTGTATTCCATTTAATGCAAGTACTTTACCCTTAAGTGCTGTAACTATTCCAAGAATAATTCTGAGCATTGTCGTCTTACCCTCTCCGGACGGTCCAACAAGCGCAATTATTTCACCGGGATTAGCCTCAAGAGTAGCACCTTCAAATACAGAATATCCATTCTTGTACATGAAATACATATCTTCAATTAAAACAGAAACACCATTTTCTGCTTTTTCTGAAAAGTTCTCGATTAAATCCGAGTCAATCTCCTCAACCTCATCCGGTAAGAAAAGAAGCATTTTTACTCGACTATAAGATGCCATATATTCCATAATATCAGGAATCATTTTCAGTAATTCCTTTAATGACATCCCAATCTGGAATGCAAGGAATCCCAGAACAGAAAGCGAGCCAAAAGAAATAACCCCTGTATGAACTCTGTAAAACATCCAGCTTATACAAATTCCGGCAGCCAAAATACCTGCAAAGAACGATATTGCCCAGGAGCACAGTGAATATTTATTAGATCTCAAATCGGCTTTTTTTCTGGTGTTTTCCAGCTCAATCATTCTGTCATAAAACAGATTGCCAATACCAAAAGCCTTAACTGCCTGAATATTATTAAAAGTCTCCTTATTATACGAAGTAATCCTGGATTCAATCTCTTTTATCTCTTTATGAGATCTGTATATCTTTCCCATAAATATTCTTGATGTAATAAGCATAATAGGCGCTACTGCTATAACAACAAGAATCATACTGTAATCAAGAAATATAATATATAATCCCGCACAACTTATAAGTGTAAGTTTCGAAATCATAGATGGAACAAGGCCACTTGTGTTAAGCGCAACAACCTTGATATCCGATGAGAGTCTTGTAATCAGATCACCAGAATGATAATCAGTCAAATCCTGCCAGGAAGAATCCATGATTTTCCTATATGCCAGAAGCTCAAGGTCATTATACATACCATTAAAGTTCTTTGCTGCTATTCGTCCGCAAACCAGACTGATTATTATATTAATCACATATAGTACGAAAAACAAAACGCCTTTAAATGCAAGGGTCTGCACATTATCTTCCAGCGCAAGATCTACAAGGTTACCTATCTGACTAGTAAGAACAATTGCATACAGTGACTGAAAAATCAGGCAAAAAATGTAAATATAAAGTTTCCATTTGAAGTTTTCCAGTGTTTTCAGGGCCCAATGAAGTGTTCTGAAAATATCTGCAAAAATCTGAAGTTTCTCCTTTTTTATAGGCAACGCCATTACTATAAATCTCCTGCTTCAAAAAACTAATAACAAACAAAAATTACTTCAAAAACTCAATTATCAAATCACAAATATGATCAACTTTTTCAAGTTCTAGTTCTGCATACATAGGAAGAGTAAGAACCTGTTCTGATTGCTTTTGTGCTATAGGGGTATCCCCTCTGTATTCCTTATCCTTGTAGCAGTCAAACTGACTTGTCAAAGGGTAAAAATACTTTCTTGAATATATATTATTGGAGGCAAGGTATGTATAAACGTCATCCCTTCCCATTCCACAAATATCTTTATCAATAAATATGGGACAATATGAATAATTTCTTTTTATATCATTGCGGTATGGTGAAAGCATTCTCACTCCATCCAATTCCGCAAACCTTGATGCGTAACGTTCATAGACTATTTTTCGTTTTTCAATATTCTCTGCAAAATGCTCAAGGTTGCATAATCCCATGGCAGCTTCGAATTCATTCATCTTTGCATTGGCACCGGTAAAAGAAACCTGTTCTTCTCCCATAATTCCAAAGTTTTCAAGCTGGTATAGTCTCATGGCTCGTTTAACATCACTTAAGACAACACATCCGCCCTCAATTGTATTAAATGCTTTTGTTGCATGAAAAGAGAACATAGAAGCATCTCCATATGCAGCTATGCCCTTCTCTCCAATTCTTATTCCAAAAGCATGGGCCGCATCGTAAATGACTTTTAGCCCATGCTTTTGTGCAATTCTTTCTATTTCTTCTACATTGCAGGGAAATCCGTACACATGAACCGGAACAATTGCAACAGTCTTATCAGTGATAAGCTCCTCAATTTTCTCCGTATCCATTGTACAATCTTCTTCCCTGATATCACAAAATACCGGAGTACATCCGTTTCTAACAATAGCGTGTGTTGTGGAAGCGAAGGTATATGGTGTTGTTATAATCTCACCCTTAAGTTCAAATGCCTGTATTGCAAGCTCAAGTCCCATATGACCATTACAACTGGGTAAACAAATATTAACTCCCAAGAAATCTGTAAGCCTTTCCCTGAATTCTTCGTGGAGCGGCCCCATATTAGTGAGAATACCCTTATCCCATATCCTCTTCAAATAATCCACATATTCGTCAAGTGGAGGTAGCGAAGGCTTTGTTACAAAAATTCCTTCTCTCGTTTCAACGAATTTATTACTGCTCATTTCTTTCCTCTTTTTTATACTGCGAGTCCAACACTCTCTACATCACCGACCTTCACAGCATAACCTTTACGGCTATATTCAAAAGGACAAGTCATACTTTCGCCGGACTCTGAAATAACTTCCAAATTACTATTTATAATATTAAGACATTTGTCATAGTCTTCACTTTTGCATGAGAAAAGAATAAATCCAAAAATCATGCGCATAGCTGTATCAGGTTCAACAACATGTCCCACCTGCTTAACCTGCTGAATCTGTATTCCGGGAATTTGTTCCTTAATCTTGTCAATTCCCTTTATCTCTTTGATTGTTCCGGGATTGAGCCAGAATGCGTATGAATACATCTGCATAGCAGCTTTTGCATTGCAAGGCTGGTTCTTCTTTTCCTCGAGAACTGTATCAAGCATAGTATTGCAAAGAAGATCTTCGAAAGGATACTTTCCACCCGGAAGTCTGTAGTTCATCTCTATAATTGCAAATCTCTTACTATCAGTTAAAAACTGGAGACCACAAATACCTTCCTTACAGCCGATCTTTGTAAGCATTTTATCAATATTGGGTTTGTAGTTTTCAAAAAGCTTTATATGCTTTGAAGGAAGGAATCCAAATACTCTTCTCTGGCCATTGCGATATTCTTTTACATCATCGCCGCAGCCGGCAAGCTCACAAACACCATTTTTTACAACAACGATGTAGCCTGCAAGTTCTCCCTCAATGTACTCCTCAACAACAACCTTATGCTTATCAGACTTCTCATAAGCATCCTTATAGCCCTCAATAAGTTCCTGCTCATTGTAGCAGATATGAAGGCCAATACTTGAGCAACCATCAACAGGCTTTACAACTACAGGATACTTAATCTTCTTAATATCCTCTTTTTTAAGCTCAATATCAAGCTTATAATCCATAGGAACTTCCATTCCGCACTCAGCGCAGACTTTCTTGAATTCAGTCTTGTCATTTACGATTGCCAATGTCTCATCTTCTGCATAAAAATGAAGACCAAGTCTCTTACAAAGTTCCTTGTTAGCCTCTATACAGGTCTCTCCCGCACCTGCAAGAACTGCTGTTACGCCTTCTTCTCTGCACTTCTTCTCAAGTGCATCGATGTCAACTACGCTGATATCCCATGCTTCATCAGCCATACCCTTTTCAGGTGACTTCTCAACAGGAAGGTTATCCGTAACAATTGTGTATACGCCTCTCTCCTTCGCATGTTTAATCATCTCATCTACATGACAGTTGTTTCCCAAGAATAACAATTTTTCCATACCAATGTTCTCCTCTTCTTTTGAATATATAGTTCCAAATTTGAACGCTTAAAAGTTTAAGCTCAATTTGCGTATTTACGCCCCCTCTATTTATGTAAACATGTCGTTTGCCACAATTATCCCCCAAATTAGTAATTGTTTTTGGCAGTTATGTCCTTCTCCACCCTTTAAAGACATTCTTTAGACATGCCTTATAGTATTTTTGCTTTGTATTATAGTCCTCCTTTATTTTCTGTCTAATCTTATCTGTGTCCTCTTTAGAGAACGTACCCATATTAGCATATAATTTATTCAGTTCATAGGTCCTTCTTTCATCAAAATTAAGTTCAAGCCCAAGAACCGAAGCAATTTTCTCCATCTGCTTCATACCGTCAAGATATTGCATAACCGGCTTAATTCCATAGTAATCATTTTGAGAAGACCATGATCCCGACTCCTTATTAGTGACGTGCCTGTAAGCTGCTACATCCTCCCCCAGGTTGTACATCTTACCTATCGCCATCATACACAAGACCTGTCCTCGATCTATCTGCATTATCTGAGTAGCATCTTTTAGCTGGCTAAGTTTTTGCTGAAGTTGTCCATATACAACTTTTCTATACATCGAAGTCGCTGTCTGTCCCGGAAGTATATATTGTTCAAATTCCCTTATAGTAAAATCACCTTTTTCCCTTTTAAAGGCGTTATAATCTTCCTTTTCAGGATGACGAACATCATTTTCATCAACAATAATACATTTACCAAAACATGCAACATAATCGGGATGAGAATCAAGAAAGTCTACCTGTTTCTGTAATTTGTTATCATCAATCCAGTAATCGTCACCCTCAATGAAAGCTATATACTCTCCCTTGGCATGAGTCATGAGTTCCGGAATATTCGCATACATACCAAGATTTTTCTCTCTAAAATATGGAACAATAATATCCGGATACTTTTCAGCATATTCCTTAACTATTTTCGCCGTTCCATCATTAGAACAATCCTCTCCAACGAGAGCCTCAAATTTAAAGTTTACGTTCTGAGTTACTATGCTCTCCAACGTATGTCCTATGTACTTTTCCTGATTATAGGTAGCAACTATTACACTTACTTTAACATTGTTGCTTTCCATATTTTTATCCCTTCAATATTAAAACACAATCAACATCCATGTATATACTTAACGAGCCCATCTACAAGATCCGGATTTCTTTCATAAGAAATCTTTCTGGCAAAAAAAGCATCTGATTTTTCAAGTTCAGTCAAATCATCCAAAGAATATTCATAAGGGGTTCCCCTTATCCAGTCAATTGACCTAAGACTATTATTTGAAACTCTATCCGCAAACCCGGAGTTCATGGCTAAAGTAGGTATAAAAAACTCATCTGCCCCATCTGTAAGCCAATACATTTTTAAAACTTGTCTTTTCATAGACAAAACAAAGCATGCAAAATCATGCGTAATACTAAACCACTGATTTCCTTTATAAAAAGTAATATCCTTATACTTTTTTGTCCTGTCTACTTTATGTTTCTCTTGAAACTCTTTAATATTAGTTTGCCAATAGGCCAATTTTCTTTGGATTTTCTTTCTAAAGCCCGGCCCTTCATTATCTGCTTTTCCAACATATTTCAGTAGCGGATAATAATATTTGATTTTCTCCATAAAGAACCTGCCTGAATCGCCATCCGTATAATGTTCAATAAACTCCAAATTTTTATTGTCTAAATAATCATGAATATAGTCCTGGCTCTTAAGCGGAAAATCAACTCCGGAAACTAGATGATAGTAGTTATAGTTTCCTTTCGTTGCCTCCTCAAGCATACCAATTTCACATTTTACTATACTTAGTGTCCCCCAGTAAATACTTCTTTTTTTAACAAAGAATATTTTGGAATAACGTACACATGCTAAAAACTGTTTTTCATCAACATTTTTAACCTTTTTGTCAATATGCAAATATATATCATTTCGCACATCATCAAGCTCCGCTAAAAGCTTCTTCAACATATTGAATTCATTATGTGCCATAATCAAATATGCATGTTTTTTCATATAGTAACCTAATTTTTACAACTTACTTTAATAAGGCATTTTCCATTTCTGTAATACCGGTCTATGCCTCAAGCTTCTATAGAAATTATATGTTGTAAGCATAATTCTCCCAAATAACGGAAATCCCTTAAAGTTCCATATTATAAACATATGATACTTTAGCTTAATATCTCTGATATCTTTGTTGCAAGTTAAAAGATACTCATCTTTCCCGCATAAAAAATCATCAAATCTCTCAATAAAAAATGATGAGTCTTCAGACTGTTTCAGAGCCTTAACTACATCATTCGGAGTATACCCAACGTATGTCTGTTCCATAAGTTTAAAACACATAAGAGAAAACTTTTTTGCAAAAGCAGTATTATTTGTTAACTCTATGTAATCATAGACATCTTCAAGCAGCTTTATGTTTTCAGAAATTCTAACAGAAAGAGTATTCAATTGTCCCATAGCGGAATTTTCCGTAATGATATACCTAATTGCTCTGAGTGCTATGCATGTAATTTTTTCTGCATGCATTAAATATTTCAGATTAAAAGCAAGATCTTCTCCCCTTTTACAATTTTCCGGAAAAATAATGCCATTGTCCCTTATAATATCTGATTTATAAAGCTTAGACCACACTTCATATCCAACCCGGTATGGCAATAACTCATTAAGCGCAAACTTAATTCTTTCATTGTCTGATGAAAAAAAACTGTTACCAACAGTAAAGTCAAAATCGCTCAGTTTATCTCCATTTTCTTTCCATCTTGAATATTGTGCGGACACCCAATCAGATTTTGTTTCATGCATGGCATCTACCATAATCCGAATAGCGTCCTTCTCTACAACATCATCTGCGTCAAGAAAAAAGACATACTCTCCTGCAACCATATCAAGTGCCACATTTCTGGCAGAAGATACCCCACCATTATCCTTATGAACAGGAATTATTCTCGAATCTCCAAGAGATATTTTTTTGATTATGTTATATGTATCATCTTGAGATCCATCGTCAATGACGATTATCTGCAAATCCTCATAAGACTGTGAACATATTGAATCAAGACACCTCTCTATGTTTTTTCCCGCATTATATGCAGGAATAATTACTGATACCATTTTTTATACGATTACCTCTTCAAAGCTCTCATAACCATCCTCAAGCGTAAACTGTGTCAGCATCTCCGCTATCTGTTCCTTGGTACAGAACATCATTGTGTCAATAATAGAGAGATTAGGAACAAACTCTTTTCCACCAAACTGTGTATAGGTAATGTCTTCACGCGCCTTTAAAAACTTAAGGCCAAGTCCATTTTCGCGGAAAAACTTCTGACAATATAGTTTAGTCCCTCCAATAGCATTGTAATATTCAGTCGCCCCTCTATTCTTGCAGGACTCAACAACATAATGTTCTCTCTTATATGTTCCATCCAAAATCACATCTTTTGATGCCAGGTAAATCGGAGTTTTAATTCCAAGCTCAGCGGCAGTTTTCCTTATGGCATTTTCCAAGAAAACCGCTATATTTTTCCCTTCATCAGTTAGACCAAATTCAAGAATATTTTTTACATGCTCATAGACACTCTCAAAGTTAGGTGCCTTTGCATAAGCACTTTGAATAGTATTAAGCATCTTAATCATTTCATTCTCGTCGAATGCAATTTCTGTTTCATTAATCAGCTTATTCTGCGAGGGCTTATGAACCGGAATTCTAAAATATTGAGCCTCCCCGTTCATTAAAATCTGATTTCTGTTGATATATCCCTGCTTCATATAATTCAAATTGTCTGCAATAACATATTCATCAACCGCATTCATAAGCTGCCAGTAGCCTATATACGGAAAAAAATATGGCTGATGAATTCCAAGTTTCATTGGTTTTCCCTCCCTGAATAAAGTGGTAGTGTCAAATTTACTACCTCTTTTTTGTTCTAAAGCCTTGATTTATCGGGAGTTCAAAATAAAATGAGCATTGACCTCCCTTTTTGGTATAATGTCAGCGACCAAACTCACAAAAAACCAGGAGACAATGCTCGTGAACATTATACTTTATTTACTTGAAATCATCCACCAACTCTATCAGCAGAATTGCTGGCTGGTAAACTTCATATGCAGATATATACCGCTAAAACAGTGGGCTTTCGACGATTCCCATTCTCCCAAATATCAAAAGTTCAAAGTTGATAAGCTTCCCGTCATCATAAAAGTAGAGCCATGGGATTACCGTGATTT
>NZ_FMYB01000073.1 GCF_900104155.1 Butyrivibrio sp. INlla16 | reverse complement strand
GACTGATTCCCGCTTATTCTAGGCATCCATTTCAAAAAAATCGGATTATGAGTTTGATTTCAGAGGTTTAAGTTGTCATGAATAATTCAGGTTTAATATAATAAAAAATCATATTTTATTATATTAAATTGATATGTTCATCCAGTGCTTTTTCCATCTCCTGTGAAGTAATTCCTACATATTTTTGAGTAACAGCAACGGAGCTATGCTGCAGGAGTTGCTGAACAAGAACTATATTATAGTTATTGTTCAGATATATCTCAGTAGCAAAGAACTTACGAAATGAGTGCGTTCCGATATTTTCATATCCCAAATAGTCAGCAACTTTACTAAGATACTTTTGAACGGTTCTTTCCCCGATAGGGAAAAGCCGTTCATTTTCTTTGATACCATTATCCATAGCATAGACTTTAATATAGTTATATATAGCAAGCGGAACTGTAAAGGTTCGCTTTTTTTCGGTTTTCTTCTCTTTGATATTAAGCCTATACCTATTTCCATCAGCTATTATGCTGTTAAGAGTTAATCTTAGAATATCCTCGATGCGTAGTCCCATATTTGCTTCAAGCACAAGTGCGGTAGCAATGCGGTTGTTGGCTCTAAAGCCAACACCACCAGTTTTCATTGTCTCTATAATTTCCTTGTACTGCTCCTGTGTCAGTGCAACAGTTGTTTTATTAGCCATGATAGCCCCCACTCAATGATCCATGTAATATTGCTCCGCGGCTTTAGCGGGCATTAAGTCCAGAAGAGAATCCAACTTGCCCTGGATCTTAGCTCTCAATATCTCTGCAGCTTCTTTCTCTTCATCAGTGCCTGACTCCGAGAAGCTGTCCATGGCTTTAATAGCATATCCCTTCAAAATTGCATTAAACATTCCAGAGTCAAAAGCCCGGAACTTATCTTCCTCACTAAATTTGGAAAGTGTTTTATAAAGGCTTATCTTCTCCATGAGATCTTTTATCGCATATACTTCCATGTCATTTCTATCTCTATCAAGAATTCTTTGAAGAGTATCTGCTTGCTCTTTATACCAATTCATAGTTGGAAATTCCTTTCTCTTTAAAATTACGGTTCGTATTTATGCAAATTAGAGTTCGTATTTAAGTAAATTATATCACATCAAATAAAAAATAGCGATAAATACAACAAATTATAGTTCGTATTATTTTACTTATACGCACTCACATCATTACGATGGATTATTCGACAGAATTATGCTATAATTATGTCGAATAAAGGAGGTGCGCTATGCCTTTAATAATGCCTATAAAAGATCTCAGAAATACCAACGAATTATCTGCAATCGCCCATAAAGAGCGTGAGCCAATTTTCATTACAAAAAACGGCTACAGCGATCTTGTTGTAATGAGCAGTGAACTATATGACAGTTTTGCAAAAGAAAACCGCATTGATCAGGCCATCTACGAATCAGAAAAGGAATTTGCTGAAACAGGTGAATATGTAGATGCTGCAGAAGCCTTTGCAGAATTGGAGAAGAAATACTTTGGATAAATACAGCGTCAGATTATACAAAAGGGCTTTCAGAGACCTTGACAGTATCTATAAATACATTGCTTATGACAAACAGGCTCCAGAGAATGCTAAAGGACAGGTGGACAGAATAAAAAAAGCCATTCTGAACCTAGATACATTTCCCCAGTCGCATCAGGATCGTCTTGTAGGTCGATATGCGGATAAGGGTTATAAGCAACTTCTTGTAGATAATTATATTGCAATCTTCAAAATTGATGAAAAAAAGAAGATTGTATGGGTAGTAACAGTACAATATCAAGGAAGAAACCTATAGAAAGACTGGAAATTTACCAGTCTTTTTATTTTTATGGATACATTATATTCAGCCAGCACACCGGGAGGGGGGTCTGGGGGGAGCGGGTGAGGGCGGGCCCCCAGAGCTAAAGGCAGCCAAGACCAAAAGGCTCTGTGATAAATTCCTGTCCGTGGCTGCTCTTTAGTTCTATTATTCAGCTGTTTCTATCGGCTCTACTTGCGAAGCTGTAAAGAAAAAAGCTACTTTCATAAACATTTTTTCTTGGTCTGCATCTCCCTCTTTCTCGGCTTTTCTGGTGGTGTGCTTCCAGATTGGAAACTTGGAAATTGCCTTTTCTCCGTGCTTTACTGCATAGCCTCTTTTTTTCCATTCCATAAAGGTGTGCATCTGCTCCGGCTCTTCAATTTCTTTGCTGTTGCCGTCCATATCCTTAACTGTAATCTTTCTTCCGCTCTTGCCTATAACTCCGCTGTTCATCAGCTCCATACGTTCATTAAATATAATCTGCTCGTTTGTCATGCTCTCCCTTTCCGCAGGGAAAAGCCTTTCGGCTTCTCCCCACTTATAAAAATATGTAATGCTTACGCTGTCAGTTCAAAGACTGCATCTATCAATCTTTCCTCAGGCGCTACTGTGGTTTTGTTCACTTCCTTAACCATGCTCAGCAGATAATCCATATCGGTTTCTGCTGTCTTTGGCATCAAGATACACTCATGTATGCTTGATGGAAGTATTACAAACTCATTAACTCCGATATTCTCGGCTAATTCCTTGATTGCTTCATGGTCTGTTATTGCGCTTGCACCTCTAAACTTCTTTGAGTTGCTGATAACATAAATCGGTGCAAGTTCATCAGCTATAAATCTTTCGCCTGTCATATCCTCAATAACTGACATTAACGGCTGTATGGTTGTTTCCTTAAAGCTGTTCTTCTGTGCTGTTGCCCATGCGATATTAAAAGCAATGTCAACGTTTCTCAAAAAGTTCTTTTTAACCTTGATTGAATACTGCTCGTTTTCGTTCGTGCCGCTCAGATAAAGGTATTCTTCAAGCCCATCAAAATTTGATGCTCTCTTAACTATTTCCTCTGTGCCTTTCTTCTGAAGTCCTAAGCGGATATGCTCAAGGATAAAATCACGGTCATAAAGCTGCTCTATGTCAAAATTAAGGTGGCTGTTTCTCACAATTCTTTCAATCTCATTGCATACATCAGAAACTGTCATGTTTAATGCTTCTGCTCTCTCTATCATGTCCTCTGTATATACAGTAGGCGCTATTTTTTCCTCACGGCTCTTTCTAACTGTTACTCCGTGCTTTGTTATGCCGTTCTTGATGGCTGTAGCTTCCTCTACTACATAACCTCTGTTGCCAAGTTCCTCGATAATAAGATTAGTTGTAATATTCATTTTTAATACTTCCTTTCGCCAATTAAATTATTGTTATTGATGATTTCTCAGGCTCGCCAAAGCCTTGTAAATGTGCTTTCAAGATCTTGAGCTATTCTGGAGGGGAGCGATCCTTTTTGAGTGTGATATTTTCCATGTTTTTTTCCTTTCTTTCATGTGTTTTTGAAATGTGCTTTCTGAGTCTATCGCCAATCTATCGGGTTTGCGTGCATCTTCCAGTAATCATGCTGTTGAAGGATGCAAGGGGCAAGGAACGAGACGCCGTAGGGCAACCCTTGCAGCCTGAAACAGCATGATTACGATGCACATCAGCAAACCGATTGGCGGTAGACTTGGGAAGGACATTTCTACATGAAAGATTGGAAAAATGCTTGGAAAATACACACGAAAAAAGAGGGGGTTCCTGGGGGAACCCGATGGAGAAGGGGATTATATTTTTTCCTTTCACGCGTCAGCGTGGCCCCATAAGGGAGATGGGTAAGGGGGCAAAATCCGCAGTGCTTTTCTGCGGATTTGGGGGTGTTGGAATGGTACACAAAAAAGGCTCTTGCTAACGCTCTGCGTCTCATGGCAAATTATTACTTACATCAAAGTTGCAATATTCTTTTTGGCTCTATCATGTCTATCGCTTTGCTATGCTTAATGCTTCAAAAACCGCATGGTTGAGCCAATATTACAAAAATATTATTTTTATAATATTTTTGCTTGTATTTTTATAAGGGTAGTGCTATAGTATATTTTGGAAAGGAGGTTAAGACGATGCCAAACGACAAACAGGATAAGCTTACGACCGACTTAGCTGAAGGTAATCGAGCAATTCTTGACAACCTAAAAGAAGAGAATAATTGGAAATACGGATATTCCATTAACACCATGATTTCAACGTTCGGAAACCTTCCTAAAACTGTGAAGTTGTACTTCCTTAGTCTTTGTAAACAGAAACTGAAAGAGCTTAACAAAAGGATGGATGTCGCAGGTGAATTTGAGTTTAAGGATCTTGAAAAAGAGCATGCCGCATATGACGCTATTGCAAAATTTCTGAACAATGGCACAAGGATTTCTCTTGAAGACCTTAAAGCAGAACCTACACTCAAAAAGATCACACTCCAAGATGGTTATCTTATCTGTCCTGACGACTGGATAGTAATCAACCCAGAAGACGCCCAAAAATGTCTGTACGCAGGTGTAATTGAGTGCAGGAACGGAGCGAAATACGGAATACCTCATCTGTTATATTTCTGTAATTACAGATATGGTCGTGATTACCCTAAGGGATTCGATGAAATGATGGAAAGGAAAGCTGTCAGTGCTTACCCAAGATTTAAAGAAATCCTAGCCAAGCAAGTAACACCGATTGATGATCCCGATAATCCAGGCATGATGCTTAATGCAGATGAATGGATGGAAGCTCCAACTATTGGTCATTTTGCTATATATGTGCAAGGCGACCCCACTCGCCCAAAAGATTATCAGCCACCTGCAGGAGCTCGTATAGTAAGAGCTAATGTTAATGAAGATTGGGAGGATTAACAATGTTTTTTGAAAAAATAAAAGAATTTTTCCAAAGAATTTTTTGGAAAAAGCCTTATCCTAATCCTAATCGCAAGCCCATCAACTTACCCGCAATCGAGGACAAATCCCCCGATAAGATTATAGGTATGCTTCGTGATGATATACCTATCTGGGCATGGTTCGATGCAATGCAGGCAACAAATGAAGATGGAAGTTGGAATATTGATGCGTTATGTGCGCTTGAAAAAGGTCACTTTGATGGTTTCTATATGTATAGAAAAGAAGGGGACTTGCTTTGCAAGTATGATGCATATTTTTTCAATAACGATGACAAATTCTATCTTAAGTTGCAGGAAGTAAGGGAATTTAAAAACTCAAATGTACTGGAGCTTTGTAACACTGATTTCAAGAATGCCAGAGAACTATTCTATGATGTTGAAGGGTTAACAGACGAACAGCAATGCTATATACATGATTTGACCCAAGAAGAGATGAAAGAATATCTCTCACACAATATAGTGTTATATGTTTCCGAAGAGCATTTCAAAAAGAAAGAAGAAGCAAATTAAAAGGGACTGTATTGGTATACAGTCCCAGTAGATAATAGCCAAGATGAAACTTGATTACTATCTGTCTCGCAAACATTAGTATATCATTTTCTATTTGTCTTTTCTATTATCGAAAAATTCCACAAAACAATTTTATATGGCAATACTACCCATGCAAAGCAGGGGTATTTATTGTATGCATTTTTGCACTGGCACTGCTTAAATGCATTATGCCCACGCACCCTTTTTTTACCATACAAGTGGGCAGAAATGAGGGGGCGAAAGCTCCCTCATTTTGTTACATACCAAAGCAAAAATGGAGGATTTTTCAATGAGCAAAACAAAATCTATTGCTGACTTAGTAACTGAGCTACAGGCAGAAAATGAAAGTCTGCAATCTCTAAAAAAACTGTTCAATCAGGCTTGTAAAAATGAGTTCGGATATGACGTAAAAGCTCTGCATGACATCATCATTAAATGCGAACGTCTTGAAAAAAAAATCTACTCAGCAGAATCAGCAAGGTCAGCGAAATCAGAATGAACGTAGTGAGTTCTGATTAAGCGTGTAGGAGTGCAACTCCTACCAGATGCGAAGCATCTGTTAGGGGGCAAAATAGGTATAAAATGTGCGAACTTGTGAGCATATTTTGTTCCTATTTTAACGGGGGATTTGCCCCCGTTCATCTGCGAATTTACGAGCAGATGAATAGGGATAGAAAGAAAAAAATTATGAGCCCCTTGGCGAATAATTTCTTTTCTTTCGTAAGGGGCAACGCCCCTTGATGGCTGGGGTTTAAGCTTCGCTTGGGGAGCGCCTAGCTCCCCAAATAGAACAAGATAAGGAATCCCAAAGGATTCCGGTATAAGTTGAGATGAGCGCCCTGCGCGAAATCCAACTTATATATCTTGCTTATATAAGATGCTTATATAAGATGCTGTAGATATTGGTGCATTGGGAGCCGTAATGACCTTTGAGCGCATTATGATTCATTGGGAGCAAAGCGACCTTTGAAGCATAAAAGCTCATTGGGAATGCAGGCGACCTTTGCACCAATATCGGAAGCGTCTTATATAAGAAAAACCCTAGATTTCAACCACAGCAAAAAAGGGCAAAAACAATGGGCGAATTAGAAAAGTATTCTGGCGGCGTAATGATGCTAAACAAGCATTATGATCGCCTGCTACAAAATGACAACAACAAAGATATAGATCCGGAAAGAACACACCTAAACTACAGTATTCCAATGGATCACGGAGGCCTATCAGCAAATGAATATTATCAAAAGATAGTCGGTGATAATTACTTATATGGAAGGGGTACAAAAAGGGAAGATAAAGCAATAACTGCTTGTTCATGGGTTATAACTGCACCTGCAGAGATAGCCGATGATCAAGAAAAGGTAAAAGCCTTTTTCCAGGGCTGTTATGACTTCTGCGCAGAGCGCTATTCTCCTGAAACAATAATCCATAATTCTTGCCATTTCGATGAGGGAGGCAGACCCCATATCCATATCCTGTTTTGTCCAACCACAGAATTGGATCCCGATAGGCTACACTACAGCACCCAAAAAGTTGCAAAACCAGTTCGCTTAGAGTCTGGAAGATATGAATTTTCATATAGGTTCAAACTTGACAGTAACGGCGAAAAAATACCAGTAAAAAACTACGACAGAATGGCAGATTATTACGACAAAAAAATCTCAGCTGCCGATGTCCTAAACAAGTTTGAATTGCAACACTTTCATGGAGATCTACAAGCCTACTTGGATGGGCATGGAATTGAGGGACAAGTGCTTAATGGTGCCACCAGTGGCGGAAATATTTCCGTGAAATCTTTGAAGGAATTTACAGAATGTACCGGGCTGACAATAGATGATATAAAAGAGAATCCAATCCCCAGAGAAGAACTTGAAAGCAAATTAGAAAATGCAAAATTATCCCAGGCTGACCGCAAAACAATTGTGCTAATAAATCAAACAGCACTTACCAATCAGCTTGAAAAGAGTGTCAAAGAAAAAGACACCATTATAAATACTCTTAATGAAAAACTGGATAAAGCTCTTTCTGAAAAAAGAAACAGAGATTCTTTACACAGTAAAGACAATAAACAAATTACTACTTATAAAACAGAACTTGCAAATAAAGATCAACGCTTATCACAAACCATTGCTGAAAATAACTCTCTAAAATCTCAGATAAAAGATTTTGAAGCCCAAAACGGAAGCTTAAAAAATCAGCTTGATTTAACTGAACAAAAGCTCAAAGCGCAGCAGCACGAACTTGAAAAAGCAAAGGAAAAAATAGCGGATCTCGAGCGCAGACAGCGTGAAATAGAAGAAACAAAAACACAACAAACCACCAGAGAATGGGGCAAAACTTCTGATTGGGGTAAAAGCTCCGGGTGGGGCAACAAAGATAACACAAGAGAGGAGACAAAATCATGGTAAAAAAGAAATTATCCCTTTGGGAAGCAATCATGTATTACAAGATAATTTGGTTACTATTGTTTGGCACAGTCTTGTACTTCACAAGAGAGACCATATTTTACTATTTCATCAATCTTACTGGGTATTACTCCACACAGTCGAAATATGTATGATCTGGTTCATACATCAGTATATTTAACACTCGCAGGAATATGGTTTATAGTATCATTTCTCATATTAAGAGATAAAAGATACTATCGTCTAACTGGTCGCAGTTTCGGTTACGACTCAGGACATTTTAAACCTTATTCCTATGGGCAGCTTGTAGACTATTTTAAAGACGCAGATCCTCACAAACTGGATACAGAAGTATTCCCAGAAAAGAGATGGCAAGATGCAAGTGGACTCATCTTTGGAAGAGATCGCAGACGACTGATACATATACCATCCAACTCAGAAACAAATATAGCTGTATTTGGACCTCCCGGTTCCGGTAAGACAAGCGGTATTGCCATTATAAATGCTCTGCGATTTGCAGGTAGCGTACTTGCAATTGACATAAAGGGAGACATCTATAATTTCTGCCATAAATTCAGAAAAATTATAAGATTCTGTCCAGATCATCCAAACGCTTTAAAAGTCAGTTATCACTTTGATCCCATGAAGGGAATAAACAACATGAACATAACTGACAAGAAACTCTACATAGAATCCATGGCAACTGTCCTTATACCAGACGAAGGCGGTTCAGATGGAAATTATTTCTCCACCCGAGCAAGGAAGTACCTGCAGGGAATCATACATCTTATGCTCTTTAAAGATCCTAATACTACCTTTCCTCAGATAATCCATGCAACCCTTGCCGGCAACTGCTTCGATTGGGTTACAATGGCTATGGAAAGCGAATGCATTGAAGCAAAAGAACTGCTCTCTCCGTTTTACGGAAATAACGAAAAAAATATATCTGGAGCATACGATAATTTATGTACTGCTTTGACCCCCTTTTCTAATCCAGTACTTGATGAACTGCTCACAGATAACGGTAAATGCATCTCAATAGATATGCTAAATAAAGGCTATGACATTTACCTACAAATCACCCAGGAGCACTTGGATGCCTATGCACCACTTTTCACACTTATAGTTCAGAGCTTCAGCACCGCTTTTACAAAAAGACCTGACAGCTCCACAGGAGCAAAGAACAGACCTATTCTGATGCTTCTTGATGAGTTCCCCGCACTCACCTATAGTTACAAGATGATAAACAGCAACTTGTCAACGCTTCGCTCAAAATCCATTATCTGCATGATAATTCAGCAGAACATGGCACAGCTTGAATACCGCTATAAAAATGAAGGTGCACGCTCAATCATCGGTAACTGTAACTATCAGATCATCCTTGGTAGCAATGATGCTACAAGTTCAAGGATATTCTCAGACACCTTTGGAACTCACAAGGTTCTCAAAGTAGGCATGTCCGAAACAAATGCTACAGAAAAATCAAGTGGGAAGAGTATTCAGCAGGCGAGAGAACCAGTATTTTACCCTGAGGACTTTGGAGATCTGGATGATGAAATGATAATCTACTTCAAAGGAAAACACTGTCGCTGTAAAAAGCTTAACTGTTATACTGATAAAAAAGGAGCCTAAAATATGAAATCACTACTCTTCTATCGCTTCAAAAATATTATCTATGATACTGGAGCCAACTGGGACAAGTTGGCTCCTACTATAGAAGATGCCATTAATTTTGCGCATAGAAATATCAATCCAGAACCAATTAAACCACTACCTCATTCCCCTTGCTCTTTGGAATATACTCTTGCTAGTGACGGAGAAAATATAAATAAACGCCTCAGAAATGACTACGAACTGTCCAATCTAGATATACAAATATCAGACATGGTAGCAACACATTCATGTAAAACGGATCTTGTCCTTTATAGAGGTATAAATGATTATGTGAACAACCTTATGATAGACAACGCTGAAGGTCTGAAAGGAATTGACTATCATGAAAAAGGATATATGCAATGTTCTCTGATAAAAGGTCATGAACTCGATTGCAAAACCAAGCTAAGAATATTTGTTCCAGCTGGATCTCATGTCATATACCTTGGAAATGTTAATAATGAACAAGACTATTATGAAGTTGATATCCAACACGGAGCAAAACTAAAAATAATTACAATTGACAAAGAATATATAAATTGCAAACTAATTGAAACAGAATAATAGAAAACAGGTAAAGCCAGTCATATTGGTCATTTACCTGTTTTTTCTATTTACCTATACTCTTGGGTGCCTACAGCCCCCGCCGCACTTCGTTTGGCATCCCCCTGTCTACCGCCTTACAGGAACGTCTAAAAAGAAGCCGTTCCTTCCAGTTGGTCTTCAATCACCTTATTCCATTTTCTTACATAAAGTAATATTTTTTAATTTCTGTATTGACACCAAGCACCCCTGGATAGACTGGTTGAGGGAAGCAGGAAAACGGCTTCTGGGCGCACTCTCCCTAGTGAAATCACTAGAGAGTCTACGCAAATAGGATGATAGACCGTATATCGGTCGCAGGTATCCGTATTTCGACTATCTGACTTTGGTAAATGTACCCCAACATACTTTCTCCATGCGTACAACCGCCTGACTTCTACATGGGTAGCCTTTCGACAATCTGTATGCTCCCCCTAGCCCCAATACCATCGACTAGAACGGAATTTCCCCCGCAGCGTAGTTTTAACCAATGTACCGAATTATTCGGGTTAGGCAACGGTCTTCAGCTGCTCTTCAACCGCTTTCGATATAAAACACGGATAGTCTTGGTCGTGTTTATTACCGGGCATATTCTAATGAATGGGCTATGCCACACCACCACTTTTTATACTGGTATCGTCCTCCCAGATAGCGTATCACATCGAGTAGTATGCTCCATTATGATCGCCCTCTCTGACTTACTATCAGAGCAAGTGTTAAGATCTCTGTCTTAACTCAGGGCACTAAAAAAGCCGTGTTTGTATTATCCAAACACGACTCACATCACATAATTTTGCATACAAAAAGGGTACAACAACTACATCTAGTAGCTTGACTATAAGCCCAATCTGCCCATATAATAAAGGGTAGAAAAGGTTACAGCTTATCCTGCTGCTATGTGTTATGGGTGTAAACGTATGGATAATACATCAGCTAATCGGTAACGCCAATTACCAAAAACTGAATTATTGTTATTGATTAAAAAAACGCTCGCCAAGGCGTTTTTTTATTGCAATAACCTCTGTAAATAATCTTAAAACATTTATTCTGTTAAATCAACAAAAATTACGCAAAAACTTATCATTATTTATAAAAATACTTGATTTTTACGCAAGGCTTTACTATAATTTACATTAAAATAACGTATTATAAGGTATTTTAATGTAAATTACATTATTCTAATTTAAAATACCGTAAAATACATTAAAATAAATTATTTTAATGTATTGAAAGGAGCACTATGGCAACTGTAATATGCGTAGCAAATCAGAAAGGTGGTATTGGTAAAACTACTACTGCCACAGCTATTGCATCAATACTTAATGAGAAGAAACACAAAACTCTCCTGATTGATGCAGACCCACAGGGTAACAGTACCGACACATATAGAGGAACATCAAAGGACACCGCCACATTATTTGATGTGATCTTAGATCTGGAAGATCCATTACCAATAAACGAAGCAATTCAGCATACGGAAATTGGTGACATTATTGCATCTGATCCGCTTCTGAAAGAAGCAGATACAAAATTTCCTAGTGATGGTGATGAATATTTCAGATTAAAAGAAGCCTTAGAAAAACTGGAAGGTTATGAGTATGTGGTAATAGACACAGCACCTGCAGATAACAAGCTCCTAAAGAATTGTTTGGTGGCAGCTAATAAACTTGTTATTCCAATTACAGCTGACAGATATGCAATTCAAGGTCTATCAGATCTGAACAAGACCATAGCAACACAGAAGAAACGTAATAATCCAAATTTGGAAATATCCGGGCTTTTATTGGTTAAATACAAGCAGCGTCAGACATTGGCAAAAGAAGTAAAGACAGCCCTTGAAGATATTGCAGAAAAGATGAATACAAAAGTATTCAATACAACAATAAGGGAAAGCGCAATAGCCCAAAAAGCCCAGGCAGCCAGAACAACGCTTATAAAATACGATTCAAAATGTACCACCGCAACTGACTACAAGGATTTTGTAAAAGAACTTCTGAAAGGAGAAAAGTAATGGCAAGAGTCAAAAACTCGCAGCCACAAAAGGTTGCAAAACCTTTGGGGGTTGCAGACGGTTTTGACTTTGAAACAGAACTGGTCGAAGAACCAGTAATGGAAGAAGTCAAAAAGCCTGCCAAAGCTCCAAACAAACCACCCGAAGAGATCCCTATAGTTGAATCAGATGGAAGAACATACAGTAAATATTACACTCCACAGCCAAAGCGCGGTAAAAAGGGTGGTGTAATCGGACATCCCCCGGTAAACGATGAAGATCGCAAGATACAGTTCAGCGTAAGCTGTACACAAAGTCAAAAAGAACAGTATCAAGCAGCAGCAAAGAAAGATGGCAGGAAACTGCCAGATTTTGTAAACAGAGCGCTTCAAGAGTATATCGAAAACCATGGACTAGAATAAATTAAAATACATTAAAATAAATTATTTTAATGTATTTTACTGTAAAGAACGGAGGGAGAAATGGCAAATTCAAAAGTTAGCGAAAGCACAATAGCAGAGAGCTTAAAAATAATACTTGTGAAAAAGAAATTGAACATTGCAAAATTAGCTGAGCTTATGGGTGTCAGCAATACAACGATGTATTCAAAATTCAATAGAGGAAACTTCTCAATCAAAGATCTGGATGAAATAAGCAAAGCATTAAATCTTACATATGAAGTGACCTTTACTATTAACGACGAAGAGTAAAACACATTAAAATAATTTATTTTAATTTATTTTAATGTGTTTTAAAGGAGTTACATGAAAAAGAATATTACTAATTTTAAATTAGGCGAGCTGTTTTGCGGGCCTGGTGGTCTTGCATGTGGTGCGCTAAATTCTCACAGTGATGATGGGAAATATGGTGTAGTTCATGCATGGGCAAATGATTATGATTTTGATACCTGCGAAACATACAGAAAAAATATATGTCCTGAGGATCCTGACAGCGTCCATCATGGCGATGTTAGGGAACTGAACATAAAAGAACTCGGAGAAATTGACGCTTTCGCTTATGGCTTCCCTTGCAATAGCTTTAGCAATGTAGGCGAACATATTCAATTGGTTTAAACGGCTGGCTCTGTGTGCTTCCATGAAGAAGCAGTGTGCAGATACAATCCGTTTGAAACTGATCAAGATTGCCGT
>NZ_FMYB01000114.1 GCF_900104155.1 Butyrivibrio sp. INlla16 | reverse complement strand
TAAATGAATTAGCTTTATTAAGGTTACCCAAAATGCAGGTAATGACTAATTTCTAACATTTTCAATTTACTCCTTGACATTTCTTAGCTGGACTTCAATAAGTACTTTGTGGCGAGCTTCATCCATTAGCTGTATTACTCGGGAAATCTCACTTTCAAAATCCACCCATCTATCATCAATTTCATTCTGTCGCATCCTGAAATATGAAATCCAAGCATTGTTATAAATCAGTTTATGCTGTTCATCAATGATAGCCCTACTTTCTTTATCTGAACCAAACCTATTGAACAGGCCAACGAAATATCGAACATTATTCTCATCTTTACAGCGGCTAATATCTGGCGCATGGTTATGGTTAACACGTATCTGCTCAAAAAAATAATTAAAATCATCTACATAATCCAGATAATTCCCATATGATGTTTTAAAATTATGAGCTAAATCGAAACCATTCCCTATAACTAATATATTCATTTAAAATATACCCCCTATTCACTCACAACACTGAGGTGTCTATATCGTGATAATACAGCATCAGAAACGTAATTACAGCGGTGAAAAATGCATCCACATTTTGACCCCTGCGAACTATCTCAATCTTCTCCTATTCTCATAGGCAGTCAATGCATTTTTTACAAGATCTTCAGAGGACATATATTCGTTTTCCGAATACAAGAAATCTTTTTCGAATGGAACCTTGCCTGATTCTGCAATAGTTTCTTTCAGTATTCTCTCTCTTATGCCCTGATAAATAGTCTCAAGTTGCTTTTCAATGTCCCTTATTTTATTTATCTCTTCCAATGTTAATTCATCTGTGCTTTTTCCTGCCCTTTGATTATGTAATCCCATCTCCCATGGCAATGTTTCTCCTGTTATGTCAGCTTTTTTTCGAATCAGTTTTCGGACCTTTTCTTTATATATATATTCCTGATGTATTCTTAATGTCAGGAATTCTTCCTCTTCCAATAGGTCAAGTTCTTCAGCGGACATATTATTATATTCTTCAAATGCTTTGTTGTTTACCTCTTCCTGTCTTATTTCATACATCAAATCATATATTTTCAGATTTCTACTATACAACTCTGACAAATCAGATGTCACATGTTTCAACCATGCAAGGTCATCTCTTCTTGATGTTATATTTTTTACTCGTTCCGTGAATATCTTATCGGTAATGCTCTCTACATCTTTTTGCATTTGTCTTATAAGCGCACGCTGCTTATGGATAGGAATATCAAGCACATTATACAAGCCAAACGATTGCTTAAATGCCATTTCTTCGGATCCATCGCATCTTTTCAAGAACATATTAAATATATTTTCATATAAAATAATTGCATATTCATCAGTAAGCTTTACATATTCTCCTTTTCTTACAGGCACAAGTCTTTTGGTTCTTTCATCAAGAAGACCGTTAATGAAAGGAACTTCGCTTATAAAAAACATATAGCCCTTATGTTTTCCTTCATTTCCCTTAAACATTTCAAGCTCATGTTCAATCCCCAAACTCCTGAAAAGATCAACTAATTCCTTCCTTCGATCTTTACAAAAATTGTCAATGCCGCTATCCGAATTAGTTTCATACGTCCTTTTAAATCTTTCCTTTAGTATATCTGTTAAGAAAATCTTCTTATCCTCAAATCCTCTCCATAATCCATACCTTCTACCGATACAATATTCCTCAATGACCTCCTTCTTATTTACATCAACAATGATTACAGATATATTACCTAGTATCATGACTTCATCAAGCATTCTTTTTATCTGCTCATATATCTGCTTATTAGGTACTACCAATGATACTTTATCTAATTCAGTATTTTGAAGGATACTAATTGTCAGCAGCAACCATCTCTTGTATGATTCTATTGCTGCCATTCCATGAGTACCCTTGAATTCAAATGCCCATTTGCCAAATTTCTCTGAATCAACAAGCATATCAAACTGTATTCTATATTTTGATGCTACAGAAAACATTAGCGCGTCGCCTCTGCCGTCACCCCTTTCGATATATCTTTCCCTCCTGGAACGGATAACCCCTTTTTTCATTAAATCATCTACAATAATTCTCTCACATGCAGCTTCAAACCCAATCCCAACATTATTATCAGCAACAGCTAACCCATTTGCTTTTTTTAGATCATTCAAAGTCACTCGACTCTCTGGTTCCGCATTCTCAGCGATTGCCACTAAAATACGCTCATTACTGGCTGAACTATTCTTTTTATTAATAATTCGTGAAAGTGTTGATGGTGGTACTCCAATATCTGCTGCAAATTGTTGTACTGTTCTATTCGCCCCTTTTGCCTTAATTACCAGACTAGAAAAAGTTTCTTTATTAAAAAAATTATTGGTCTTCATCTTTGCATCTCCATTCGACTATATTTGCGTACGCAAACTATATATTTATCATAATCAAATGTATGTATCTGTCAAGCTGCTAATAAAGCACCTATATTTCCCTTAATAATCATTCTCTTTGCTGCAGTCAATGTATGTTGCCATTATATCCATTATACGGATTTAAATAACTCAATTCCCCCTCAACGCGTCTGCATAAGCCATAAGTCTCATTCTCATATTATTGTCCATCTCATTATATGCATCTATCAAAACACCTACCTCTGAATTCCGATCTATAGCATACCATTCCATCTGGTTTCCACGTAATCCATCCGCCTGTATCCCTGAAAGAAGCCACTCCGGACTTACTTCAAGAACCTTACAGATTACCATTATGCGGTCCGCAGTCGGATTTGTTCTCTTCTTCCGCCAATCACTCACTGTGCTCTGCGGAATCCCAGTCAACTCAGAAAACTCCTTCTGAGTCATTCTCTTATCCTGCATAACCTGAAAAACTCTATCGCTGACTGTCATATAATCATCCTCATCTGGCTTATTAAGCGCAATAATCGTTTTGTTTGTAATATTCTTTCCTTTTTCCGTTACATAATGCAGCCAAAACAACATCTGATCCGACACTAATAATATTTGATTACCTTGTAATACAGTGCAACAAATTCAAGAACCTCTCAAATTCCTGCCTGCTTCTCTTATGCATGGCAGATAATAGCATAACCATTTATCAGTGTAACTATTGTTACCGCAACAATTATACCCACAAAAGGACAGATGGATATTGCGAGCTTCTTAATAACTGTTTTGATATCCGTCTTATTCCTGATCCAATAAATATCGCAGAACAACATCGCGAATACTAAAAAAGGCAAAATCCATACTGAATCTTCTCTCAACAACCAAAAGTATCCGGTTATCACCCCACTAAAAAGAGCCCAGGGAAGAATACGTGAAACAGATTCATCCCTCCTCAAATATGTTTTTTGCAAGACCTTTTTGGTTCTTCCTCATCGATTAGTACTTGGCTATAGTATAGCATTCCAAGGCGGTGTATAATAGACATATATTGATTCCGAAAGGATAGAGGGATA
>NZ_FMYB01000068.1 GCF_900104155.1 Butyrivibrio sp. INlla16 | reverse complement strand
TAAAACTTTCCCAAATCGCCGGACTATAGGTTAAGCCCATAAATCCGCGGTTTGTTACTTCATTTGTCAGAAAATGAGTGCACCAAAGGCAAAAATCCTTGGTAAACCGCATCATTTTCCTTGATTTTTACTGCACTTTGACATCAGATTTTTGTAAAATGGGACAGAGAAAGCTTGAATATATAGTCCTGATATGGTATAATAGGACTATATAAAAGGAGGCTTTCTTATGCCAGTTCCAGCAGATATCCGTGCAGTTCCCAGACCAGTAAATACCATCGTAGATGACAGCGGACGTGACGGCCCTAAAAGATACGCTGTTCGAGAAAGGGCATCCACGAAATATGTTGCAGGTGGAAATCCTCAGCCGCGCAACGGCAAGGTTGTCGGACATATCATCAATCACGAGTATGTCCCTGTTACAGCAACTGCTTCATCTGTTCCGGTGGTTCCTGATATGCTGTCCTATGGAACCTCTGCCCTTGTTCACTCAGTGACCCGGGACATTGAAAAAGATCTGCTGGCAGTTTACGACCCTTCTGATGTCTATGCGATTATGGCAATCGCTTCGCTCAGGGTCATTAAGCCTCAGGTCACTGACAGCAGGCTTTCGCAACACTACAACCGTTGTTTTGTCTGTAAGGACTATCCTGGTGCAGCCATATCGAAAAACTCTGTCAGTAAGCTGTTTAACAAGATTGGTATGGACGGAGCGCGGCGCAGTATGTTTTATCAGCTACGCATGAAAGCTACATCTGCTGACCATCACGTAGCAATTGATGGCACCTTAAAGCAGGACACAAGCATAGTCAATGACCTGTCGGCATACTCCTACAAAGCGAGAGTACGAGGATGCAGCGAGGTCTCCGTTCTCTATGCTTACGACATTGAACTGATGGAACCCATATGTGCCGAGATATTCCCTGGCAACAGTATAGATTCAAAGTCATATCCTGCATTTATACGCGATAATGATCTTAGAAGAGGAATCATTGTCGCAGATAAGGGCTTTCCTCCGAGCAAGATTAAAGAAGAGCTTTCGGAAAGACCTGATCTTCATTTCCTTACACCTATCAAGCGAAACGACAAACGCATTTCTGATAATGACATGCTATCGTTTGATGGTGTACTTGTGGGCATAGATGCCCATGTGGTTTATAAAAAAGCCAGAATTAAAGGTGGTCGTTACCTTTACGCATTCAAAGATGCAAAGAAGGCTGCAAAGGAAGAAACAACTTACCTTGCAAACGCCAAGCGTAAGAACACTTTTTCTCCTGAGAAGTACTCTGATAAAAGGAATACGTTCGGCGTAATGGTTCTCGAATCAGATCAGGACCTTGCTCCTGAAGTAGCATACAAGTGTTATCAGGACCGCTGGCTTCTGGAGATGGTCTTTAAACGCTATAAGAGTGATGAGTGCCTTGACCATACTGGTGAGCAGGGTGACTTTGCTGTAATAGGCAGCGAGTTTGTAAACTTTATCTCAACTGTTGCAACCTGCAGAATTATCCGCAAAGCCGAAAATGCTGGACTTCTGAAACAGATGTCCTATGGTGAACTTATGGATGATCTTTCATCAGCATGGCGTAGGGCAGATGCACCAGCAGAGCCATCATCCGATGACGGTTTTTGGGTACACACAATACAAACCGCAACGGAAGAGCTCGAAGCTCTTGGGCTTTCAAAGCCGGCTCCAAAGCCTGAGCCTAAGAAACGCGGGCGAAAGCCGAAGCCAAAGAATCAGATTGAAATAAAACCCAAGCGGCCACGTGGTCGTCCAAGAAAGGACGCTAACCCTTCTGCCGGAAATCTATAGTCCGGCAGATTGGGAATCTTTTAATACAAAGATACAAAGACACTGCATTATTTGACGATAGGCAGTGTCTTCTTTTGTGCTGGCATTTTTATCGGACAGCATAGGATCTAGGATGAAGATGTAAAGTGGAACCAATGTCCCATTAAAGAGGTCGAGGAGTTAAAAATGGCAGGATTGTATTAGGCGTAAGTGTTTTAGCTATCAATGTACTAATGATTGGTAGTGAAAATACTAATTTCATAACGTGGATAGTGGGGAGTCTGGCACGACTATGGCCAAGGCTCCTTTTTTGTATGTACATTTTTATGAATTATAGTCGATGGCCGAGAGCGCCACCATAAAAATCACGGTAAACCATAAAAACTGGGGAATTTTCATTTTGATATTTAGCAATTAAAGTATAGAAATAGGGAGAACGATATGGACAAAACATATAACGATTTACCAGGATTTGATGAGGCACGTTTAGAAAGACTAATGCATTATAACAGGAAAATTCAGGAACATGCGAATGCTTCAGATGATGCATAATAAAGTATATATGCAAGATAGTATAGAAGGAATTTATCTATGAGCAAATAGGTAGTTGGATAAGTTGGTTAAGTAAACATGGAGGGTAGGATAACTTATGGAAAAAGTAAGTATAAAAGAATTATTTTTAGGGTTGCAAGCTCAAATGATTGCACAAGAAGGCTTTTGTAAAGCTCTGTGTCATCCGGTGGATAAAAGGAATTGCGCTCGAAAAGATAATTGCAGATAATATTGGAGATTCATATAAATCTATGGAGGATTTATTTATTGAAACCATAGGAAACATTATTAGTAAATATGTGGATTATGCGGATAGAAACGAAGTACCATACCTTTTTGATCCCTCAGAGAAGATTAGTGGGAATAATCTATTGGATGGATATACAGGAGAGGATTTTTCGGATTTTATTAATGAATTAGTGAATCATTCAGAACTGTTAAATGAAAAAGGTACAGGAAATGAAACGTGGCGGGAGATTTTAGGAAATGAATTTCCAGCAGAGAAACAAACAAGTTCCAACAGTAATTATTTATTATGCAAAAATTTAAGCTATAGAAAAAAACCTATATGGCCAATGAGTCATGGAGGAGCGGCATTTGTTACATTGACAGTAGTTAATCAACAAGGGCAGATAGTCGAATATCATAATAATGGAGGTCCTTTGGATAAAGGTTACGATTTATACTTTAAGGCATGTACGGGAGTGAAAAAGCCATATACAGTATACTGGCAAATTACCAATACTGGAGAGGAAGCTAGAGCGGATAATTGTCTTAGGGGTAATTTTGAATTATCAGATATGGGAAGATATGGGAAAAGAGAGAGTACCGCCTATACAGGAAGCCATTCAGTTCAATGTTATATAATAAAAGATAATGTATGTGTCGCTAAAAGCCATGATTATATTATCAATATTGCGTAGCATAACTTGATATAATACTGGCAATGTAGTCGATGCTCGGATCACATTTTTGGAATGATATATGGAATATACTGAGATTTTCACAAGAGAAGGTAGGCCCACCGGGAAGATAATCGAAAAGCATGAGAAGAAACAGCCCGGAGACTATATAAAGCACGTACTTATCATTATGAAGACGAGCGACAGTCCTGCTCCGGGGAAAGGCGAAGGCAAGTATGTTGTTCAGCAGAGATCTTTAAGGGCAAGATATTATCCAGGTAAATGGGATATGACAGGTGGCAGAGTACGTTCCGGTGAAACACCAAAAGAGGCAGCAGTCAGAGAGTTATCAGAAGAACTTGGGATAAAAGTGTCACCTGATGATCTGAAACTGGCCTTTGAATATATCAAAGATTGGGATGATGGGACCGGGCTTTTGGCATCAATTTTCATGATACGAGTTGATGTCCCTGAATCTGGCTTTGATTTTGACCGCTACGAAGTAAACGATGTCAGGGTTATGCCTTTTAGCGAGTTCTATGGTCATATCATGGATCATAATGATGAAGAGATGGGAAGAGGAATCAGGGATATAGAGGCAAGGCTGTAACAAATATAAGCATGTGTATCCATGATTTTGGGAAAAGATAATGCCATTTTCAATAATAAGAAATGATATAACAATAGTTAAGGCAGATGCCATTGTTAACACGGCAAATCCTGATGTTGCTATAGGTGATGGTGTCGACGCTGCTATATATAAAGCGGCCGGGGAGGATAAGCTTTTTGCTGCACGCAGGGAGATAGGAGTACTTGAACCGGGAGAAGTGGGTATTACTCCAGCTTTTGATCTTGACGCGAAGTATATTATCCATGCCAGCGGACCCTGGTGGGAAGGAGGGGACAAAGGTGAAGCAGAGCTTCTGAGAAAGTGCTATGATAAGTCGCTTATATTAGCTGCTGAAAATGGATGCGATTCTATAGCTTTTCCGCTTCTTGCAACTGGGACTTATGGATTTCCAAAGGAACTTGGGATTCAGATAGCTGTTGACGCTTTTACGGCGTTTCTGCTTGATCATGAAATGCAGATTACTTTGGTTGTTTTTGGGGAGTATGCCTATCATGTTTCTGGTAAAATCTTTGATGATGTAAAGAGCTTTATTGATGAAGAGTATGTAAGCGCGGCTCTTGAAGATGAATATCAGTATGATGGCATCCCTGAAGAACCGATGGAGTATATGCAGTGTGAAGCAGCTTTTTCTGATGCGGAGACGGATTCTGATGCTTCTGAAGAGAGTGATGAAGAAGATGAATTCGATGAAGACTGGGAAGAGGAACCATCGGATCTATCTGATGAAATAGGATTTCCGGAACCAAATTACATTAAAACGCAGGGCGGTCCAAGGGAAAAGGGTAAGAATAAACGCGGCATTTTTGCTAATGCAATGAAAGCGATGTCAGCTGCAAGGATGGGTAAAGCCAAAGAATCAGCTCCCATGGAATGCCAGGCTGAGATGATGTTTGGCACAGCGGAAAAGACACAGTCCCTTGATGATGCTCTTAAAGAGATGTATACGGATTCCTTTGAGAAACATCTGCAGCAGCTGATTAATAAGAAGGGGCTGAAGAACTCTGAGATTTATGCAGCTGCCAATATTTCCAAACAGTACTTTTCAAAGCTTCTGAAAGGTCAGGTTAAGCCTTCCAAGGAAAAAGTGCTTTCCCTGGCTGTTGGTCTGAGACTAAATTTGGATGAGACGGTGGATTTCTTAAGGCTCGCGGGATATGCGTTGTCCCCAATTTCGCAGACGGATGTTGTGGTCAAGTATTTCATTATCCACGAGGACTACAACGTTATGAAAATAGATATAACGCTCTTTGATTACGGACTTGATCCGCTGTCGAAGGGATGAGGAAAATGGTCGCCTGTCGGTTGACCATTTTTATTTGCCACCATAGTAACATGACATTATCAGATAGAGCTCCGCTGCAGAGGAGTATAAACAAATGATTGTTTCGATGGAGGTTCACGGTGATGAGCTCCCTTTCGATGATCCGGAGGCTGATCAGCCAACAGGCTTTATCAGGGTACAGAGATCAGGGAGGAGCGACCCGACATGCATGGAGGCGACAGGGAACGTTACCCTGATACAGGACATAAGGGAAGGAAGCATGATAGGCAGATAACGGAAGGATTAGACCAGGACAGACGCAGTAAACATGGCAATTTATGGATGCTTGTCTAATAAATTGCCGGATGATAAAATTATAGGCAACACAGAAAGACAGGGTTAATATGAAAACGGTTTTTGACGAATATAATGAAAACAAGGATGCCATAGCAAATGTTCTTCATGAAGTGGAACAGGAAAAGATGCAGCTAGATATAGAAGTGGGAACTACCATCAATTGTCAGGGCGTGATTGTGGATGTTACCTATGGAGATAAGCATTCAGTTTTCCCACCGCAGGAACTTCTAAAGGACAGAATTTTTACTCATAATCATCCCACCGGAAGATGTTTTTCCAGGCAGGATATAAAGAGTGCAGTATTGGACGGATTGCTTGAGTGCAGGGTTTCTACACCGCAGGGCACGTATTTTTCATTAAAGAGAAAAAGTGATGCAGCTGTGAGCCTGTCATTCATAAATGATGCGTGGAACGCAACAGGTTCTGATGCACTTAGCAACAGGATCATGGAATTGATAAAGTCAGGTGAGATTTTCCCTACAGACCTTACCTGGGACGTAAGAGCCAGAATTGAAAATGATATGATGATCGCATTTCTCAGGGAACATGCATCAGAATATGGATTCATCTATTCTGAAGGAGGTATTTGATATGAGCGGATTTGACGACAGAAGCTTTGATATTGGAGCTGATTTTTATAACAAGCTGGCAAAACAGTATGCAGACCATGAGATATCAGATGAAGAGTTCATGCGTATCAGTAAGGAGATGGGCAACATAATCGAGCTTTGTTCAAATGGTGATATAACTGAAGCGGAGTGCAATGAGAGGCTGGATAAGCTTTGCCCCGTTGTTCCAGTTCATGCATGATGGGTTAATTTCATAAATCTGTGATGATTGAGGATTCCGAGTATTATTCGGAGTCCTCTTTTTTGATGCCTTGGATCTCTTTATGTGGGGATTGAAATGATGATAACTTTGGAATAGATCTTGTTCTTGGAGGTGAAGGTAGGCCTACAGGGAAGATCATAGAAAAGCATGAGAAGAAACAGCCCGGAGATTATATAAAGCATGTTCTTATCATAAATGGTATACCATCGTTTAAAAGGGAACATGGAGCAGGCCAGTATCTGTCAATACTTTTTGGAACAAATACTACCCAGAGCATAGACATCGTAATACCGCCGGAGCTGGGAGAGACAGCAGAGAATGCGCTTAGAGCAGCGGGTTATATTGACGACTCAGAGGAAAATGCCTGATTTTATTTGGTTATATGAATCTGCAACGATTACACACAGCCATGCATTAGCATTGATTCTAGGCTCACATATTGTATAATAATCTTTGTGCGTACGTATCGCACATTATGTAATTATTGTACTATAAAACGCGGAAAACCAGTCCTTGTGGCTGGTTTTTTGTGTATATGGAGGATGTGGCGGTTCATTTTTACATCAGATGATAAATAACGTTGCTGATATATAAATAGTTTTGAAAATGATGGTGCTGCCCGTGACCAGTGTTTCTGCTTTCTCTTTAAGTAATACTATTCTGAATAGAAGTAAATACATATATATAGAATAGTTTTTTATAAAACACTATTTATTAAAATACAGCTAAGCAAACACTTTCTTGTGGAGGTGTGAAAGAACGGGAACAGATAGTGAAGAACTCTCTTGACTGCGGTGGTGGCTGTGAAAACTGTTCTTCCTGCTGGCTTGGAGGCGGAAGTCCCTGGGACATATACCAGGATTACATTGACGGTAAAAAGGAAATTCGAGAGATAAACATGGAGTATATGGAAAGATATCGCCAAGACCGGCAGATACACTGAGGAGATTGTTGTTATGGCAGGTGCACCTGAGATAGGAAATTCCACTTTGGAAGAGCGCAGAGCATATATAAAAGAAAGATATCCATGCATTTCTGACTGTGACATGTGCGGACTTTGTAAGGTGCTTCGCGGAAAAGATGCAGAAATAGCATATAAAGATTACATAGATGGCAACAAGAGCTTTCTTGAAGTGTCTGCGTATTACAAATAAATAATGATAAATTTGACCTCTTGAAATTGATAATACATATGATACAATCATATTGCACAAAATATTTAATTTCAAAGAGGTTTTTTGTTATGGATATAGCAGTAAGATACTGTTCTAAGACTAAATTTGGGAATACAAGGAGAATTGCAGAGGCAATAGGTGATGGGATTGGTGTAAAGGCAGTCAGCATAGCTGATGAACCAAAGCTCAAGGAAAAAGTAGATATTCTTTTTCTTGGTGGAGCTCCATATGCAAATATCATGGCTCCCGAGCTTAAAGAATATGCGGAAGAGCTTGATTTTAAGATGGTTTCAAAGGTAGTCCTTTTTACAACTTCAAACTGGTCAAGAAGAACAGTTCTGGCGCTTAAGAAGATGCTTAAGGGGAAAGGGATAACCGTCTGTGAAGACTATTTTTATGCGCATATGCTTAATATAGATGGAAAGCTTGAAGCAGCAAAAGAATTCGGGAAAAGGATGATTGAGAAATAGGAGGAAACAAGGATGAGTACATTAGTTACATTTTTCAGTGCTGAAGGAACAACAAAGAAAGTAGCTGAGGAGTTTGCGAAGAATATAAGGGCAGACATTTTTGAAATTGTGCCCAAGGAGCCGTATACAAAGGCTGATATCAACTACCTTAATCCACTTTCAAGATGCAACAAAGAGCAGATTGGTAAAAAGGACGTTCCGGTTGAAGGACAGGTTCAGGACTTCGGTAAATATGACACTGTATATGTTGGATTTCCTATCTGGTATGCAGCAGCACCAAGAGTAGTATACAGCTTTTGCAAAGGATATAGCTGGGAAGGTAAGAAGGTGTATGCCTTTGCAACATCAGGCGGAAGCGGAATAGGAAAGACTGCAGAGAAGCTCGAAGAGTATGTTAAAGGAGCGGCTTCTGTGGAGGCAAAGCTTGTACACAGCGCAAATGAGATTGAGAACTGGTAATCAGAAGAGGCCTGCGAAATGCTATACATTATACGGCATGGTGAAACAGAATTAAATAGTAAGCATGTTCTCCAGGGGCGTAGTGACAATGAGCTTGATTCCAAAGGCTTTGACCAGAGCAGAAAAGCCGCTGAGTGGCTCAAGAAGGAAGGTATCTCTTTTACTAATGTATGTCCGTCAGGGAAGATTTACCAAGGGACAGCTTGATAAGGCTGGCGAATTCACAATCAGCGTTCCACTTGAAAATCCGGATCCTCAGATAAACAAGATCTGCGGATGGCAGTCAGGCTTTAATATCGACAAAGTAAAAGAGGCAGGACTTGAGCTGGTGGATGCTGATACCATCAATACTCCTGGTGTTAAGCAGTATCCTCTGACTATCGAGTGCAAAGTCCTGTATGCGCAGGATCAGGACCTTTCAAAGATTCCTGAAGATATAAGAGAAAAGACATATCCTCAGGATGTGGACGGGACTTATTGATTATTTTGTTATGTTTGAATGGAGAAGTAAAAATGGCTATTACATGGCTCGTGAAATATTCGATAGAATTGTTGATTTGATGCCTGAAATTATGCGAACACAAATGGATCTTTCCGGCAGAATACATCGCGAGGACATAACATTGGATTATTTTCTAGTGATGATGAGCATGATGTAAGATTATCTGATAAAGAGATAGAAAAGCCGACTAAGAATATGTCTCGCTCAGAGAAAAAGGAGTTCTGGCGCAGACAGGATGAGTAAGCCCGAGAATATGCTGTAATATTGGAATATGTAAAGCCGTGGTATTTGTATTGGTTCACAAGTACCGCGGCATTGTTTTTGGAGTTGCCCGGAACTGCGCTGTCCCGGGCGTGTTGTTATGAAGAATTGTATGAAAAAAGTTTCTTTGCTATTTCCAGAAGATTTTCATCTCCCGATGGATGTATATTAGCATCCGAAACTTAAGTGAACATAAAAAAAGAAGATCCCTTTTGGAATCTTCCGTTAGTGCTATATATGGATTACCAAACGAAGGTTACTGCGTTAGCAATATCTTCTGTGATAGTGTTATCTTTTACAAGCTTTCTAAGCCATTTCTCAAGGTTGTCAACCTTGTGGTTTGTCTGGATAAAGTGAATGCTCTTGCCTTCTACATCATTTGAAAGAAACAGTTCGTACATATACATAAGAGAAACCTCCATTTAATCATCTTATTTTTGTTTCATTCGTATTGGCCATTTGAATGCTCCTTGTCGCTTACAGGAAATATATCGATGGGTAGGAAAGATAACTTTAGAGGAAAATTTAATGTTTTAAAAATACTTTTTTGGGTGGCATATTTGAAATTTTTATTCATGAAAAATAAATGAGTTCCGTGTAAATTCGGCCATAATCAGTGTGGGTTGGCCTGAAGTTTTTGTACTGGTGATACCATACGGTCAGGATAAGGATGTAAAAAACTCTGTAAAAGAAGAATAGACATGTCATTTTTGCGAGGAAGAACATTTATCTGAAGATATTTCAATTTTACAATCGTTATATAAACAGATGGTGCTTCTCAGAAAGTGAGGAAGTTGTTATGAATGGAAAGAAATTGTACAAGAGTGCAGATAAAAAGGTTTGTGGCGTGTGCGGAGGCATAGCAGAATATTTTGGCATAGATCCGACAGTGATAAGACTTGTATATGTGTTACTTGTCTTGTTTACAGGCGTTGGTATCCTGCCATACATAATTGCAGCGATAATCATGGATGAAAATCCTGAAAATGTTGTATCCGTTAAGAGAATCGAAGAAAACAGTTACTCGGAAGAAAATGTCTATGAATCAGCTGAGCCGGTAGGTTTCAAGCCTGATTCTGACGACAATGGTGAAATTAAAGGATTTAACCTTTGATCAGATGCGCTGGGATGAACTATCCCGGAGTTTTTATGAGGAGGACGGCATGAACAGCAGATTAAAGAAATACGCAGGTTTTTTAGCAATTATCGTTGGTGTGCTTCTTGCATGGGAAGCAGCCAGTGAGGCAAATACGATGTTCATGATAGAAAGCATCTGTCTTGCTGTCATTGGAATGTGCTATGTACTTCCTGTCAAGGATGTCATTAAGCGGCTAATGGGGGAAGCAGTAAAAGCGAAAGAAAAGCAGAAACAGCCGGAAACGGAATTGTTCCTTATCCGCTGATAATATAGATCAAAGTAGCAATTACAATAAGTTTTGTAGCCAAGGAAGCGCTGCAGCAGACAAATGGCGATGCAGATGAGGCAATAAAGCTCCTTCAGCCCAAGGCATGTGAGCTGGAAGAAGGACGGCTCCACTGACGAAGTGAAGTAAAACTGAATACAGGATTTACATATGCCTCGGGGATTAATCTTTATTCCCGGGGCATTTTAGAAATCTATTTCCTATATTTTACCACTTATGGGGAATATGGTTATCGATATTGCAACTATGAATATGTATTATGACATGAACCGGACATATACTTATATCATAAACAGACAGTTGTCTGCGGAAGAGTCCAAAATAGCTTGAACATATAAGCAGACGTCTGGGAGGTTTGTTATGGATAAAAAGAGTAAAAAGACAGTAGGGATCGCAGTTGTTTTGGTGATGATTTTCATGGGTATCATAATTGTGCTGAACAAGGCATCTGTGCAGAGAGCGTTAAAGTCAATAAATTCCGAGTATTCCGGAGGCCTTGACCGAACCGTAACGGTGTATGACTATGATGGAAACGAGATCACACAATATACCGGTAAGATTGATATAGAGGATACCGAGACAGGCGGAAAAGTAAAATTTGACCTGGATGGAAAAAGAACTATCATATATGGTGGTATCGTAATAGTGCAGGAAAACTGAGAAAAGTAAGATTGGAGGCAAACAACATGTTTGGAATTATTGGTGGACTTATCCTTGGAGCAATTGCAGGTTTCATAGGAAGCAATATCATGAATGAGAAATCCGGAACATTTAAGAACATCATTCTTGGAGTTCTTGGTGGTGTAGTTGGCGGATTTGTATTTAAACTCATCGGATTTACAGCTACAGGCATAATTGGAAGCCTGATTGTATCAACTGTTGGTGCATGTATATGCATCTGGCTTGGAAGGAAGCTATACCGAGATGATGGGTAAGGCAAGAGAACTTGCTACTGACAGGATGATCAAGGAAGCGCAGGCTCTTGGTGCAGATGCGATTGTTGGTGTGAGATATTCTTCATCTTCTGTAATGCAGAGTGCAGCTGAGATAATGGCTTATGGAACAGCTGTAAAGTTTGTTTGAGGGGCTATAAAAAATAATCATTTGGATGAAATGAGGGAAAGCCGGTAGTTTAAAATGAGTTAAGTTTTCGAATGTATCATAAAGCTATCAAGAGGACAGAACCTCTTGTTAATATTGATAAAACACTTTTTCATAACTGCTGTCTGGTGAAGAACCAGACAGCATCCTCCCTAAAACAATAGCTGCCTTGATGGGCGGCTTTTTCTATTGTATGACTATAATGAAGGTTGCATCTGGGATATAATCTATAGTGGACATAAAAATATAAGAAGGTGACAGCATGGGTTATTGCGGGTGGGCTGATTTCAACGAACGAAATAAGACATACCATGATAATGAATGGGTCGCTGCACATCCGGGGGATGTGCGCTTAGCGACGACCGGAGTGGAACGGAGACCAACCGGTGCATGACGATCGAAAGATGTTTGAGCATCTGATGCTGGAGTGCATGCAGTGCGGCCTTTCCTGGGATTTGATGCTTAAAAAGCGCGAGATTTTCAGGTCATGTTTTGATGGATTTGATTATGACAAGATCGCTGCCTATGATGATGCAGATGTTCAGAGGATCCTTGATACGGAAGACATGATAAAGTCTCCCCGGAAGATAGCTGCAGTAATAAACAATGCGAAGTGTTTTCAGAAGGTGCGGGAAGAATTCGGGAGCTTCTGCAACTACATGTGGTCGTACTCGGATAACAAGGTCATTTTATATAATGGACACAGCAAGCTTGGGGGCAAGATTCCTGTCAGTAATGGGCTGTCAAAGACTATCAGCAAAGATCTGAAGAAACGAGGATTCAAGTATGTTGGTGAAGTGACGACTTATTCTCACCTGCAGGCTTGCGGTATTATCAACGACCATGATGAAACCTGTCCATGTTTTTCAAAGATAAATGCGGAGAATGAGACAGTAAACAAACGTAGGGATAAAGAGGTTTATTAGTTATAACATGCAAATCAGGGAACTGACTGAGGCTGAAAAACAGTCTTATGATGAAATGAGTGAGGGAGCAAAGCAGATCAATCTATTTGGAGACGAAGAGGAACTGGATGCAAAGGATTTTGTGATTGAGCGTACTGATTCTGGGGAATAAAGAGGATATAAGTTTTAAATGACACAGTGGAAGATAAAGCAGATTTTTGATGGAGACTATGGATGTGAAGAATTGAAGCCTGGAGATAAGCCAATGGTTTCGGTCACACTTGTAGATGATGATGGAAATGAAAAGTATGTCTCTGTAGAGGATAAGTGGCTAACAGAGAATGAACTTGAAGTTGGGGACAGATGGCCTATTATACATGTCAGATATGGTGTAATAGTTGCTAATAAAAGAAGTGAGCGGTACATTATAGCAGCGTCAGATGTAGCGGAATATCCAATCGTGATCTCGCGTATTGCCGATGAGGATGATTATTTTGATGATGGCGGTTATTATGGCTTTTATGATGGTGTTAAGGTTGAGCAGGCTAATGATATTCTGGATCTTCTCAGGGATAATGAGAAAGCAAAAGCCAGGACAAAATTGAGAAAGACACTTGAACAATTGGTCCCGTACGTGGATGGTGTAGGGCCGATAGTGTTGGATGATCTTATTCCAGACGAATGGTATGATGCCTGGAAAGATATGGAAGGTATTGTGACAGCAGAAAAGCATATTGATGGATACTGGGACAAAAATATTATGGAGATAGGACTATGAAATTTAGTATGTCACTTTCGAAAGCAGAAAAGATTATGGCATTCTTCAATCAATTGGATCCTGAAGGAACATATAAAGCTTCACAGGATTACAGGGTCTATTCTTATGAAGCAGATACAATAGCTCAGGGTATAAAATCAAAGATAAGCTGGAAAAACTGCTTGAGAATCAGCAGGTAATAAAGACGCCGGTAGTGAGAAATGGTAAGCAGTCTACACTGGGATATCAGCCAGATGTGTGGAAGAAATGGGAATAAATAATGGATGACAGACTAAGAAGGCAAATGGAGTTTGCCTTGGAGATAGATAAAGAAAAGAATGTATTCAGGCAGACTCATCTATCAGGAAAAGGCAGAAATGAAAATGATGCGGAGCACGCCTGGCATATGGCTATTATGGCGTATCTGCTTAAGGAATACTCGAATAAGGATATTGATATTTCAAGGGTCATGATAATGTGCCTTATTCATGACATAGTTGAGATTGATGCCGGTGATACATATGCATACGACAAAGAGGGGCTTGCTACCCAAAAGGAACGCGAGGATGCAGCCAAGGAAAGGATATTCTCGATTTTACCGGAGGATCAGAAAAAGGAACTGACAGCTCTTTTTGATGAGTTTGAGGAAAATAATACTCCTGAATCGAAGTTTGCGCATGCAATGGATAACCTCCAGCCACTTATGCTGAACAACAGTAACGGTGGAGGTGACTGGAGAGAGCATGGGGTTACCAAGGAACAGGTATATGGCAGGCAGTCAAAGACAAGAGAAGGTTCGGAAAAGCTATATGAGCATACAGATCAGATAATAAGGGAACATATCAGTAAAGGAAACATAAAGGAATGAGCAACAAAGAAGAATGGAATAGAATACTACAGATAGTCGGGGAGGAGGGATATCCTACAGATAGCGAATTTGCAGATAAATGTGTAAAAAAGTTCAGTGTGATGAGGAATCTGTTCTATGTAATTTTATTTGGAGGATCCTTTTACATAATGATCTCTCGGAATCTTGAGTGATCATGCCAGCTAAATTCTGGCAATTGAACTTTGACAAGTGAATATTACCCAAGATGAAAAAAAGATGCAAAACAGGGCATGAATAATAGACATAACACTGTTGCTATGCCTGAGAATGCTGTATGATATTTACGAGATCATGCTACATTACAAACCAACTTTCTCGGGGCGGATTCGTAAGGCAGATCCCATGCATCCAAATGTTGTAACATGAGGATGTGATAGAGGCGGCAGTACCACATCTTTGTTGAGCGGTGCCTGCCGCTTTCTAGCTTGAAGTCTATTTTCTCACGCT
>NZ_FMYB01000047.1 GCF_900104155.1 Butyrivibrio sp. INlla16 | reverse complement strand
TATGCTGTCAATCAGCTTGTCAAAGTGCAGTTTGCTGATGAATTCCTTTATTAGGAGAAGACCAGCATCGGAGGATAAATCACCTCCGTCAAAATTTAATTTAAAACGCTTATTGCTTTCTAAGGTTGTGTAATCTAAACTAGACATATGAAGCCTCTTTTTTGTTATGGTTTTTGATTCGACACCTAAAATTGTAACAGAATCGGGGCTTTATTAATACCCCTAAGGCTTCACTTATTGGGTGAAAGCAATATGCAGTTTAAATGCAGTAACTATGCGGCTTTGTAATTAAGCCGTGAATAATTCAGGGTAAACTCTTTATTGTCTTTTCCGGAAACATGTGCAGTAACGGTTCTCCCGAGTTTCTGACTATTACTATCATAGCCCACAACATAAATCTTGAAGCTCTTTTTAAAATTGATCGGTTTTCCGTTAAGTTTTTTGAAAGTTGCGGTAGTTCTGCCTGTAGTCTTCATATTCCTTTGGGAAAAATCAGTGCCACAATATGCCGCATAAACATCGAACTTTGATGCAGCGCCTTTACTCCAGCTGACTATGAGTTTTCCCTTCTTCTGTTTTACATTGACTGATGAAAGGAAACGTGATTTTGCATCAGGTGTTTTTTCCTCGCTTGACTTTTTTATTGTCCACTCGGCAGTCGCGGAATCCTTATAGTTGCCTTTGCTGGTGACAGTCACTTTATAAGTGCCGGGTTCTTTTGCTGTGAGATCTCCGGTTATGTCATAACAGTTTTCCGGAAAAACTGTGTCTCCGAGCATAACCTTTTCGACTTTTACATTCTGCTCAGAGCCTGTATATTCCAAGGTTGCAGCATTCAGTGTAACTGTTGCTCCTGCAATTGATTTTTTCGTAATTTCAGTTTTGATGCTCACCGGATTACTGTTACTGTGCGTAGCATCTCCGCGCACTCTGTACCATACATAGTACACTCCCACCTCAGTTCTCTTTGGAATCTCCGCAGAAAATTTATCATAAGTCGGGGCTGTGTTTGTATCTGTGATGGCATATTGCAAGGTGCCCTCTGACGTTGATCCGCTTGTAATTAGTTCCTGCGCGGAGCCCGAATAGGTCAGCTGTTTTTCCTCAGGACGTGTGGTTACGCCGGCTGCAGGTGCATCAGTCCAATACGCAGTCACGGTTATAGCACCTCCAGATACACAATTTGCAGCTATCACTTCTGAATCGCCCGGATAATGTATTCCATCAACTCCTGTCATTTGCCAACTCAAAAATGTTTTATTCGCGGGCGCTTCAAATTCACATTCGGGAAATACGAAGGTATCTCCTATGGATACCTCAATAGGATCCATAGTCCCTGTGCCTCCGTTTGACTCATATCTTAGCGGATATTGTCCGGTTACAGCATGCGCAGCAATTGCATATTCTGTCCCGGAAAATAATCCGATCAAAAGCGCAATTGTCAGGATAATCGATGGCATAGTCTTTGACACTACTATTCCCCCCTTCTTTATTTCCTGCTTCGTTTAGTTTCCGCAGGACATTTGTGCGGCATCCCGGGACCATACTGGCAGTTCGGGCAGCAAAAGCATTTTACGAAAGGTGTCCCGTTTAATACTGCCTCGCAAAAAGCCGGATCAGCAAGAATCGCTTTTCCGAGATCAACTGTATCGACAAGCTCATTTTCAATAAGATACTTCGCAAGCTCAGGCTCATAGATGCCGTTGACGCATGAAACCGGCACGCGCCCCTTAAAGTGCTCATGGAATCTGACGCCAAGCTCACAAATCTGATTATACGGTTTTCCCTCATCTCTGAGAGTCGGATCATCCCACTCTATTCCGGTGGATACCTGGAGGTAGTCGCACCCGGCCTTGACGAATTCTTCCGCAAGGCTGATAGCCGTTGCAATATCAGGCTCTATTCCGGCAGTTCTTATGGAAATCAGAAAATCACTTCCGCATTTTTCTCTGATCATGCGGATAATTTCTGCGCCAAATCTCGCGCGGTTCACATCACTTCCGCCATATTCATCCGTGCGAAGGTTTGTCTTTTTTGACATGAACTGATTTATGAGATATCCGTGGCATCCGTGAAGCTGCACTCCATCATAGCCTGCCTTCTTTGCTCTGATCGCAGCGCTCACATAGTTCTCCTGCATGGCGTGGATTTCGTCCACGGTCATTTCTTTTGACAATACATTTTCATCCCGGGTCGGCACAGCTGACGGCGCAATCACTTCGCCCAGCTCAGGGTTTGCATTTAGGCCGGCGTGATTAAGCTGTATGATAACTGCTGCCCCTTCGTCGTGGCATGCCTTAGCGATCTGCACATGGCCATCGATCTGATCGTCATCCCAGAGCCCCATGTGGTTCTTGCCAAATCTTCCGCCCGGAGTGACCGCCGTCGCCTCCACGCATATGAGCCCGCAGCCATGCTCAGCCCTCTCTCTGTAATGCTCAATGTGTTTCTCTGTAGCCTTTCCATCCGCCCCTGCATAGTCGAACTTCACAGTCGGCGCCATAGTAAGCCTGTTTCTTATTACTGTTTTGTTTATGGTTATTGAATCGTTTACTTTAGTCATCCTCTTCTCCCTGGTGTTTTGATCAAATGAGGATTCCCTCAAAATGATCTATCTCATGTTGTATTATCTGAGCAGTGAAGTCCGTATATTTCCCGTGTTTTGGCTTGAAGTCCTGATCCAGATAATCAACCTCTATCTCTTTATATCTTGTGCAAGGCCTTACACCCTCAAGTGACAAACAGCTTTCCTCAGTCTGATATGCTCCGGTTTTCTTAGTAATAACCGGGTTTATCATCGGGAATATAAATGGCCCCATCGCCACAACAATTATGCGCTTCTTCACGCCTATCATATTGGCCGCCATGCCAACACATCTATCCTGATTAGCCCTTAATGTATCCAGAAGATCTTCTACAACCTGCTTGTCTGCTGCAGTTGCAGGCTCAGACTTTTGCTGCAAGAAGAGAGGATCTCTTACTATTTTCTTTACCATGTTGTTTCTGTTCCTTATTATTTTCTTGTATTTTATTCTTCGCGTAAATCCAATTAGGATTTTCATTCCGGTGGATTTACCCTTTTCTTTTCACTTGCTCTACAATATTCCCGCGAGCCAATCAGCCGCCCTAACCTCTATGTATAATCTTCCCTATCAAATCCGCAATGACAAGGTAGCAGTAGCCCACAACCATCAGAAAAGCCAGCAGTACAAGTATCCACCACACAGTGCCCATATATGGGAGCTCGTTTGAAAAGCCAAATGCGCCGGCGGCGCTTCCCCAGTTGAGAAAAAAGTAAGGGTAGTTGTTTCCGGGAGAAAACTCCCATCCTCTTACATATCCGATTCCAGCATAGACTGCATAAAGGAGGGGCGGAATGGTGACAAATACTACATTCTTCTTCGCAATTCCTGCACTCGGGGCAACAACAAAGAAATCCAGCACTGCAGCGACCGGCACAATAAGGTGCGTCAACGTATTCTGAATGTTCCATGCATTTGCTCCAAGAAGAGGCGCGAGCATGAAGCCAAACACAAAGCCTGTCAGCGTTATTGAAACCGTGCCAACAAACTTGACCACATACCAGGTCTTGCTGATTTTCTTCTTCCCAAGAATCAGGAAAAGACCTATCGCACAGATGATGGCTATAAGAATATTGGACTGAATCGTGAAGTACATTAAAAACCTCGATCCGCCCATAAAGACTCTTCTGCCGGCATAGGCACTCAGGAAAATTCCCACAACCGCCGACAGCACAGTAATAAGTTTAAGCGCACAGCTAATTTTCTGTTGTCCTGCAGATAAATCCTTCATATATAAACCTCATGCCGCCTTAGTATATCTTCTCTATATCCCCGCTGATTCCATACGTATCCTTAAACTGAAAAAGATCTTCCGAATCCCTAATCAGCATTACTTCCTCAAAGGATCCGGTATGAATGTCCTGAAAGCCTGCAACCTGTTCCCCATTGCAAATGCTCGCCTTGATTACAGGTTTTTTATTTTCCTTATCATAGGTTTTCTTTTCGCTTTTCTTTTTGAAGAACATAACTCATGCTCCTTACTTCTACCTGGTCACACAAAACCTCAATTACAAAAACATTCATCCCACAACCACTTCATCTCCTGAATGTACGTATCTAAGCTGGTCTCCCATAATCTCGTGCATTGCATCATAGGCCGGAATTCCGGTGCAGTGGCAGGTGTAGAAGATCGTATGATACTTTTGAAGCTCCTTGGCCGTGTCAGTGATTACCCGCATTTGCACATCCGAATAATCGGTCTTCTTCATCAGGTGAAAACCGCTTATTACCACATCCGGCTCTTCCCCGAACTTCCTGATGTACTCCTTCAGGATATTCACAATGCCATTGTGGGCACACCCGGAAATCAGAATATGCCTGCCTCCATCCTTGATTACAAGAAAATGCTCGTGCCTGAAATCGTCCCTAATATAACCACCATCTTTCTTTTCCAGAAGGCGTGCATTGGTAAACGGAACATCCTCTTCGCGCTCATCTATGGTAAACAAGGTAAGCTCATCATCAATATCAAAATCGCCTTCGACCAGCTTTATCTGAGGCAAGTCAGCGATATTCTTATCAATTCCGATATAAGTGTATCTATCCCGGTCCTCTGCCACTCCATCATCTGCGTAATATTCTCCCGGCGCCGATTTCTGCATATAGATCGCAGCTGTAGAATTTATTGATGAAAAGGGCATAATTCCCCCCGAATGATCATAATGACCATGACTTAAAACAACAGTATCCACTGCCTTCAGATCAATTCCAAGCACTTCTGCATTTTTTATAGTCTCCTCCGAAGGTCCAAGGTCGACGAGAAGCTTGTGCTTTTCTGTCTCCACGTAAAACGACAGGCCGTGTGCACTCGCACAACCTTTTACACCCTCAGTATTCTCAATTAGATTTACAATCCGCATAATCTCTCCCGTCAAAACACCATAAGCATCTTCTTAGCTCTAACAAACATCTCCCAAGCACAAAAATACCTATGTATCTCATTTAGTCCATAATCGAATATTGCATCAGTTCATACTTAAGCTTTGTCCCTTCTGCTATGCCATCCGGCAGGAGAGCTCTCGCAACAAGCTTAAGATCATCGGATTCGATATCCGTTCTGCGAAGGTTCGCATAATCTCCGTCTATACTTTCCACAACATAATACCAAGTCTCCATAACATCCTCCTATTTCCTGTTTTTCTCAATCCATGACACTGCAAAGTCCACTAATTCACGCTGGTTCATCAGCCTTAGTTCCGCCTCGCCAAGCATGCATTTATTCACGTCATTCACAGCTTCAAAAGCTTTTCCTATATCAACAAAATCCTCACCATCAACAAAAAGTGTCTCATATGCTTTCCAGATGCGCTCACCGTTTTCCATAACCGCGCTGTGCTCGGTGCAGTTGTACTTGCCCGGATATTCAGCGCGAACATCCGCCAAATGGATGGAAGTGTTTTTGTCGTAGTCGACTCCGATCAGCAAAACCTTCCCGCCAAGCTCATACAACTTACCAATAGGTGATCCCTCTCCGAATATATTTGACAGATCATGGTTTTCGGTCAGGTACTTAGCATGTTTACCCCAGGCCGCTACTGATCTCGCAGGATGGTCACTTCTTATCGCACCCGGCCACGAACGGAACATTTCCGCAACCGCGCCCATGGTATTGGTTGGCGTGATAGCTTTGTCGTATGCCGGCCAGTTTTCACGTATTTTGTCCCAGTCAGCTTCATCAGCATCCCAGTGAACTCCCGTCTCGGGATCGAGGTTTTTCCATGACTGTGTGGGCATCATGATGGTTCCTTCATCTCCCACCACCTCTATCAAAGCCTCTATAACCGCCTGCGCTCCGCCGCATACATATCCAATTTGGCTAAGAGATGCGTGCACCATCACCGTATCCCCGCTCTGAAGCCCTACTTTCCTTAGTGCTTCTACGATATCCGACATAATAACTGTTTTCATTTTCTCCTCCTCAAATTCATAGTTCTACTATAGCAGAAAAAGAGCCTTTTAACAGTAAACAAACAATAAAGAAGCCTTTTTTCAGACAATTCCACACAGAAAAATTTTCCGTTTCACAGGAAATATTGATTTGTAAATAAGAGAGTGTTTTTGGCATTTTGGTATACTTTTTGAGACCTTTTTAAGGCTTGTTTCTCCGAAATAGTAAATAGAACGTCATATTTCTCATTTTGATACCCATGTTTTAAAAAATCATGGGTACCAAATGTCCGAAAAGGCCTTCTCATTTACAAACAGTCATGAAAAAGTCTTAAAATAAGCCTAAAAGGTATACCAAAATAGCAAAAACGTGCTCTCATTTACAAATACGGATTCCGACAATAATTTGCGAACGTAAAGGCAATCGTAAACGTAATTTGCGAAAATCACCAGACACTAACAGAATTTCTATATAACAAAAATACCGCCACGCATTACACATGACGGTATATCCTCTAATCAATACAATATTTAATTTACCTGACATCGCTCCATCAGATTCATATTATTATGATCGGTCCGACATCAGCTTCATTTTATTTACTCTGTTATCTCTCCATCGGCTTCGCTCTCATAGAGTCCGAGATATGAAACAATCTTAAATTCAGGGTTATCAAGGCTAAGGTCTCTGAACCAGATATCTCCGTCGCCGATGCTTGCACCCATGTAATTAGCCCAGAGATCGGAAACGCTCCAAGACTGAAGCTTAGCAAGTGCCTCTTCGTCAAAGCCCTTGTCATTAGCGTAAGCAACGAACTCTTCCTTGTTATTGCAAAGGTTGCCAAGCTCCTCAGAACCGATAGGATACTCGATCATATCACCGATTGTGTCCCAATCCTTTGCGTTTGTAGCATCTACAATTTTCTGCGCATATGCCTCAACGTCTGCACTACTCGCGCTTGTGAAAACTGAGTAATCAACTGCGCTATCCTCGCCGGCATCAGCTGCACCATCTTCTCCGGCATCAGCTGCTTTGTCCTCGCCATCTGCTGCTTCTTCTCCGGCAAGCTCGCCTGCCTCTGTAACATCACCAACTATATCTGAAACATCTGCCTCTGTTACATCAGAAGCTGCTTCCTCTGCTGCCTCAGAAGCCTCACTCTCAGCTGCCTCGGCTATCTCTTCTTCCTGAACATCAACAGTGCTGTTTGAAGCATCCCCACATGCAATAAGCATAGTACTCATCGAAACCGCAAAACACATAGCTAAAATTCTTTTTTTCATAACATTTATCTCCTTTTTAAAAACTATGTTCTGCATTGTATCACAGTTCTTTGTTACAAAGTGTGTAATATTTGTGAAAAATTCTTGTGATATTATCTGCTTCAAAAATTCCTGTACGGTTTGCAACATTTCCCAAAGTCCATCTGTATTATAAATAGACTGAGATAAAACAAGGGATTATCTCAGCAAATAACAATCGTTTTAAAAGGAGATACATCATGATTGACAAACCTACAGATTATATTTTCTTAGCTATACTTGGATTTTTCTTAGTTAGACTCATATGGATGCTGGTATCGGATTTTATCGGCATGTTTAACTATTTCCGCGCATCCGTTTATAGCGGACATATAGTAAAGAGCCTCGGCACCGTAAAGGAAAAGGCTTACATCAGCGGCCATTCCAGCTATTATCACACCTTTGAAAAGTATTGTGTTGAATATAATCTCGACGGTCACTGGCAGCAAAGCGATGTCCTTACAGCAAAAAGGAACCTCCACGCAGGAGATTCCCTTACTGTACACGTCCTGACACATAATGGTATTCCGGAAATCCAGACAGACACCTGCGGTGCAAAAATAAGATTTATAACACTAATCCTTCTTTTCAGTGTTGCCGCAACCGCTGCGCTTGTTTTCTTCTTCGGCTAAACTCCCCGATGAGCACGATAAATCATATCCCTCACCACGCTACAAACATTCCCGGATCTTTTGGGAGCTTCAAAACACCGTCCACCATATTGGACAGTAGTTTTTCTCTCACCTCTTCCCGTGAGAGAGTACAGGATTTTTCAAAGGTGATGCCTGAATAGATGTAGTCCATGAGATCATCGATATTTGTTATCTCAAGGGAATCCTTGTAACGCTCTATCCGGACATTAGTGAAAAACGGCTCCAGTTTCTCTCCTCCATTTTCCAGAGAGAAATTATTCTCATAGGAAATATCCTGCTCAAGAATGTCGGCAATGGTCTCGAGCACGCCGTTTTGTCCGGATGTTCCGGCGTAGAAACATCCGCCGCTTTTAAGCACTCTTCGAACCTCAGATACCGCCTTGTTTATATCCGGCACATGATAGAGCATGCAGTTAGCTATTACTACATCAAAAGTATTATCTTCAAACGGAATGTCCTGAATATCAATGACCTCATATTTAACATTTGGCAGCTCACCGAGGTTCTTCTTCGCTTCAGCGAGCATGCCTTCACTCATGTCGGATAAAACCAGCTGCGACAGCTTTCCTATAACATCTCTGTTTTTTGCCCACATAACTGCGCTTCCGGTACCAAGCTCCAGAACTCTCATACCCTCTTCCAGCTTCATGACTGTAAAATACCAATTATGCAGCCCCATTTTATTGGTTGAATACTTGTCATGAATTGAGATTCTGGTGCTTAGTCCGTTTGAATTCTTGTACTGATCTTTGACGAATTTCGTATCATCAATGAAAATGTTCCCCATATAGCTCCTCCAACTTTTTTCACTTTTTATAGCAATGCCAGAACTGGCTTCCGGTTTCAAGTGCAAACTCACCGTCCTTTTCAATCTTGTCCTTGAAGTACGAAAGCAGCTTGTCTTCGTAACGAACGATGGCTTACTCCTGATCCTTGTAGTAGTCCTTCATCTTTTCTACAATTTCTCCGGCCTCGGTATAATGCCAAACGTTTGGCAGAATAACCGACTCAACCCTTGCAAAGTATTTCTCCATCATTGCTATATACTGATTTCTCTTCTCTGTCTGTTTAGCTATCTTTTCATCTATGAAAGATGCATCTACTCCGACAGCTTCTATCGCTTCTTTGAAGTATTTATTCCACTTTGCCACGTTGGCACCGTTTAATGAAAAATATCCATCTTCGGAAACCACGCTGCTTGCATGCGCTACAATAGCTTCAATATCCTTTATCTCGGAATCAAGATAGTGAGCAACAACAAGGTCATAGACTCCGGTAGCATCGATTTTCTCCCAGGTCTTCTCATCCTCAAGATCCTCAAATTCAAACTCAATACTTACGTCTTCGGGGAGTGTTTCCTTGTTTTCCGGAATGAACTTTGCAAAATCATCAGCCCAGCTTCCGTGAATATCATATCCCGTAATCTTTGTCCCCTTCGGAATCTCGGTCCAGTTGTTTCTCCAAAGCTTCGCATATCCGCATCCAAGGTCGAGAACCCTGCTGCCCTCTTTAATTTCAAGCGACCTGAAAATTCTCACATACCAGTCGAGCTCTCCGCTTGTGTGCTTAAGTGCATCCCAGTGGCGCTCGTCTGCTGACTGATCGGCATTCACATACTGTACGATTCCTGCAACATCGTCCCAATCAAGGTTATCCTTACGGGCTAGCGTCCTCTTAATTGCATCAGTGATTTTCTCAAGCTGATATTTCTTTTCCTCCATCTTACGAAGCTGAATCTCCAGCGCCGACTTGATGTCACTTGCTTCACCGCTCTTTAGATTGTCACGAATTTCTTCAAGAGAAAATCCTATCTGCTTAAGGGCCACGATCTTTTCAAGGATCTGCAGCGCAGCAGCATCATACAGGCGATAATTCCCCTCTGAATACTCGGTCGGCTTAAGGAGCCCCTTTTCATCGTAAAGACGTATTGCCTTCTGCGATACTCCCGCCTTCTTTGCCATTTCTCCGGATGTCATTTTCTTTTCCATTTTCGAAACCTCCTTCTTGTTGATAAATCAACCTTAAGGGGTTCCCTAAGGGAAGAGTCAACAGTGTTTTTATTGGATTATTATATACATGAAAAAGGCAGGACACAATTCATATAAAAAGCATAAAAGAACAGGCCTCATCACATACTGCTTTTGGCCTGTTCTGCACTGATTCTTCTGATCACAACTATTCATCGTCATCAGGATATACTTCTACATTTTCCCGAAGCTCTTCGACCATCTTGTCATAAGCTTCAAGCTCTTCCTCACTGATACCACCCTGCTTAGCTGCTTCGATTCTGGCTTTTTTCATCTCCTCTTCCGAAGCAAAACCATATTCTTCCCAGACCGGCACCTCTTCATCTTCCTCAGTTCCTGTAATTTGCGTCTCATTCTCCATTATGAATTCGTCTTTGGCTTTTGCGTTATTTGAGTTAAACAACTAATAGCATTGTAAATTATGTTCATTAAGTCCTTATAAAAATGAAATAAAAATTGATTATTTTTGTTATGTTTTCCAACTAATTCGATGCACAACTCTGTTAAACAGGCAAAAGAATAACCTGATTAGTTCTGTGTTAATCAGGTTACTCATATCACATATTTATATTAGGAGGAGTTAAAAAATGAAGAAAATCTCTTATTATTGTTTCGTTTTAATACATCCTCTGAAAGCTCGGGCTTTCTCGGGAGGCTCCCATACAGAAACCGGAGGCTTGTCTCGTTCCCTGTATGATTGTCTTTCTGATATATTTATCGGTCCGGATTCTCAGCCTCTTAACCCTTTTGGGAAAAGTATTAAACTTTCATAATTAAGCAAAATAAGTGGATTTTTTCTTCACTCCTTCTCCTTGGTACATCCTTACATAAAGCTCATCACAATTCTCCAAGCATCTTTTCGGGATCATCAGCAGCTTTTACTTTATCGTTCGCCCTGATGATTATGCCTTCTTCATCTATCAGATATGTTGTCCGCACCACGCCCATAGATACCTTGCCGTAGTTTTTCTTCTCCTTCCACACGTCATAGGCCTCAATCACCTTGCGCTCAGGATCTGCCAGCAGTGTGAATGCCAGTCCGTACTTTTCCTCAAACTTCTTATGGGAGGCCACTGTGTCCTTGCTCACACCAAGAACTACTGCCCCTTTTTCTGTAAATTGCGGATATCTCTCTGAAAAACCGCATGCCTGCTTGGTGCATCCGGAAGTATTATCTTTCGGATAAAAGTAGAGGATAACCTTCTTACCTCTGTAATCTTCCAGCGAATGCATTACTCCGTTCTGATCCGGGAGTTCAAATGACGGTGCCTTTGTTCCTACTTCGAGCATGAATTATTCCTCCTTATCTTTTTTAGAAAGCTCTCACATAGCCAATCTCCGTATAGACCATTCCGTGCTTTCCGCGTTCTGATTTCATCAATGAGATTCCCTTTACTCTCATCGATTCCTCTGTAGTAATCTCATGTTGCCCGGGGAAATCCTTATTTCCGGTCGCCCGCCTGACAAGTGTGATATGAGGGATAAACTTTTTCCTGTCATACTCAATGTCTTCATCAGACAAAGCTTTTCTAAGGCGCTTCACATAATCATGAAGTTCCTGACTTTCCTCAATGTTCGCAAACACCATATCCTTAAAGCGCCTTGTGCCTGAGGCCTTAATGCTGAAGGACTTCAAAGGCACATCCCGCATTACCTCGATGACTTTTTCGGGCTCATCGTTTTCTCCGAGAAATGCCAAAGTGATGTGGAGGTTCTCTGGTCTCGTATAACTGCCCCTTATTCCTTCGCGCATCAGATCATCCTGCATCTCTGCAAGGGCATCCGTCATATTTTCATCAAGGACAATTGCTATAAATAGACGCATATAAATACCTCCTTACTCAAATATAGAATAATCTCTATCGAAAAGTACCTCAAGCATCTGCTTCTTAAGTAGTTCTTTATCAACACTCTCCATCAGGTACTTCTTGCGGTACATCTTACTCTTGTCTGAGTACTTATACAGTCCATTTTCTTCCTGAAGAACAGCAAGCTCGCTCTTCCACAAAAGTCCCATCTGATTGTTCAGCTTTACCTTCGGACTACGCATCGGGGCACGCATCTCGTAGCAATCAAGGCTTCCGGCATCATCTTCAACAGTGATGATTCCCCAGTGATCAGGCACATGCTCTTTTATATGTCCGGCATGAGTCGTTCCCACAACAACATAGTTGTAGTCAAAAAATCTGTCATAATCCCTGACCTGTCTGGATAGTCGTTCATAGGTGTCGGCGTCACTTTTAATTTCAACGCCATAAAGCCCCTCGTCTGTAACCATGACAATATCCGCTCTTGATTTTCCCATTGTCAGTTCTTCAAAGAAACGTATTTTTCCATATTTTGTTTCAAGATAGTCGCAAAGTCCATCCCTGATATCTGCGTCGCGAAGCATAGAGAGGATCCCCTTATCTCTAATAGTTATTGCTCGGTTTCCTGCTCCATTTTTCTTCTATCGAGCATAGCACCGATGGCCATACCTGCAAGCATTCCAAATGATGTTCCGAGGCACATTCCGGTCGAAACTTTCCCGGAAATACAATAATTTGCAATACATCCTGCTATAACTCCAATGCCCATTCCCCAGCACTGTCCAAGCAGCATATATCTGTGTTTGGCCCTGTTTTTTTCATACTCTTCCTTGTTCTTTTCAGACATGTCCTTAATATTCTTGGATGTAGCTACCCCAAACAAAAGATAAACCGGTGCAAGTACTGCAATTAATACAATAAAAAGTAATACCTTAGGTGTCATAGTTTTTCTCCTCCTTAGTTCCCCATGAAGATTGCTTGTACATAGCGAATCTTCACTTTTATCCTTTTACTATAACAGAAATATTTCCAATTAACAGTGAATTATCAAACTGTTAAATCATTATTTCTCCCTACACTTAATATTTTAGGGTTTTTTAATAATTCTCTTTAGCTGAATAACGTATCATTAGAGTTAGGAAGGTGGTAGATGACTATGGATTTTGATTTAATTGTCAATAGCATGGGGGCATTTACATGCGTTCTATCAGTGGAGAAGCTCCCGGATGGAAATATCGGCGACATCCGTATTGTAGCAGGCAATAAAGCATATATAGATTCTATTGAGAATCCAATCCAGGAACTCAACATGGAGAATCGCACCTTTATTCCAAACTCTGTATATACGGACTATATTCCTAAGGATCTCAATTTTGAGACTGCTACTATTCAGGCAGCGGTGAATAAAAAAGTGGTTCATACCTATATCAGGCCCGAAAGGTATGGCGCATGGCTTAATATTGTTTTTATGCCGCTTATGACCGATCATGATAATCTGTGCTACTGCACTTATACCATGGAAATAGATCTCTCTCAATACAAAAACCATGTCTGACGTATCAGGGGAAATAGCCACAGCAGTTTTAAATAACTGCCTGGTTCTTAATGAAAACAATGACTTTGAAAAGGCCATGAATGAAGTTGTTAAGTCCATAAGACAAATGTGCTCAGCGGAAATGTGTGTCATTTTGCTTCTTAACAATGAAGAGCAGTCCTGCAGAGTATTAAGTGAGGATCTGGCAGAAGATACAGAGCTTAACCCCTTTGGCTTCCATATTGAAAAGGGATTTTACAAGGTGGTTTCCACTTGGGCGGATACTATCTCAGGAAGCAGCTGTCTGATTCTGAAAGATGAAAATGACATGAATTATTTAAAGAAAAAGAATCGTGCCTGGTACGATTCGCTGATAAATGAGAAAATCTTTTCTCTTGTTCTTTTCCCTATTAAATCAGGTGATGAGATTATCGGGTATATATGGGCTGACAATTTTGACCCTGAAAAATCAGATACAATAAAAGAAACTCTGGAAATAACTACGTTTATCTTAAGTTCGGAAATAAGCAATTATCTGTTATTGGACAGACTGGAAACTCTCAGTTCCCGTGATATGCTTACCGGCGTTATGAACCGAAATATAATGAATAATTGTGTCGACAGGTTAGTTCAGGCATCAGAGAAAAAGAGTCATTCTCTTGGTGTTATTTTTGCTGACCTGAACGGCCTTAAACGCGTAAACGATACAGAGGGTCATATAGCCGGTGATAGGCTGATAAAAAAAGCTGCCGATATACTTACGGAAGTATTTGATATTGACCAGATCTTCAGGGCAGGTGGTGACGAATTTTCCGTAATACTTCCTTCCACAACTAAAGAGGAAGTAGCGGATAAAATACAAAAAGTCAGAAACCTTTCGGAAAAATCCGGCAACGTAAGCCTCGCCATAGGGAGCTGCGTTGTAAGTGACGCAAAGGATATAAGATTAGCGCTCAGGAAGGCAGACGAGGACATGTACGCCGACAAGAAGCGTTATTATGCTACTCATCCTGAAGCTGAGCGCAGGAAGCGTGATAATTGAATCCCATAATCAAAAATTTTTATTCACAAAGGAATGTTGCCACCCCGACATCATATTCTTTGACGGTCTGTCCAAACATATCCCTCTCTGTCGGAACAAGCTCACCTTTTTCAACCTTTTTAGCGCCATCAATAAGCTTATCCACTATTGAAAAATCCACCGGCAAAGTTCCATGATTTGCATATATGCCCTTTATCTTATCCTTATATTTTTCAAGTCTTTTTAGACTGTGGATGTAAGCGCTCATATCACGCATGGGTCCGAACATGAATATTCCGCCATCCTGAATCGGGTCACCACTAAAGAGCATTCCGCTGTTTTCATCAAGAAGCGCTGTGCTTCCGGGCGTATGTCCGGGAAGAGCAATTGCCAGAAGTTTGCGTTCTCCGATATCAATAACATCGTCGTCGTATATGGGAATTATCTTCTGAGAAGGGTGCGGCTTGCCATAATTAACAAGCTCGGCGGGGTTTATCATGACTTCATCGAATTCATCATTACTGCCGATGTGATCCATGTCCGCATGTGTATTAAACAGTCTGACCGGCAAGTCTGTAATCTCTCCCGCAAGTTCTCTGGCGTTATGAACCTCCATTCCGCTATCGATCAGCAGCGCCTGCTCTGTCCCAAGCAGCAGGAAAAATCTCACGCCGCCTTCATCATACTGGTATGTACTGTCATCTATCTTTTTCCATTCCATGTTGTATCCTCCATTTTTCATCCTAAGGGATGTATAGTTTCCGCTCTAGATTCAATCAAAACATCCTTGGTATGCCAGAGTCAATACTAATAATTCTAATCACCAATTCTACTCAAAATCAGTATTGCTATTATTAAGGGAAAAGATATTTTCCATAACATTCGCAGGTCTTTTGGAAGCGGATTTCAGAGCACCATGCCTGAATGGTTATGTCATTAAGTCGGCAATAATCAAGTGCTCCACCATCGCGCATCACCGACATATCGGTGGTCTTATTGTTCATAAATCCAAACACTTTCAAAGAAGAGATTTTATGCACGCCTCAACATCTTCCACATCAGCTGTGGGTTCAAAACGTGCAACTACGTTTCCTTCCCTGTCAATTACGAACTTTGTGAAATTCCACTTAATATCAGGCTTCTTGTCCCAATCAGGATCCGCCTCTGCAAACATCTTCTCAAGTAATTCTCTGTACTGATGATCCTGGAAGCCTCCGAATCCCTTCTGAGATTTAAGGTATGTGTAAAGTGGAAGCTCATTCTCACCGTTTACATCAGCTTTTTTCATCTGAGGGAATGTTGTATTGTAGTGAAGTGTGCAGAATTCATGGATTTCCTCATCTGTACCGGGAGCCTGTCCGCCAAACTGGTTGCACGGGATATCCAGCACCTCAAGACCTTTGTCATGATATTTCTCATAAAGCTCCTCTATTGGTTTGTACTGAGGTGTAAAACCACAACCTGTAGCTGTGTTCACAACCAGAATAATCTTCCCTTTGTAATCAGCAAGATTAAGTTCTTCACCTGTTCCTGTAGTTACTTTGTAATCATAGATCATCTTTATGTCCTCCTTGGTCATATTCGTCAAATATATTTTTTTGCAAACTTCACTGCTTCATCCCTGCAGCCGTCTACAGCCTTGCTCTTAAAATACAGGGTATCGCTCTCAACCTTGATCCCCTTATCTGTCAGAGCATCCTTAATAAGGTCCAGTGCGTGCTTTGAAAGCCATGATGTTGAAAAAACCACTGCCTTGCCGACTTTATCACCGGATAATGTCTTCAGGTACTGCTTCAGATTTTCATCAATACCGTAAGCGTAGAGCGCCCCACCAATAAAAAGGACATCTACTTTATCTGAAAGTTCAGCATTGTTTGAATCTACTGAGACAGCATCTACACCTGCTGTTTCTGCAATATACTCTGCAACCTTTTTTGTGTTCCCTGATCTTGAATAATATCTGACTGCTGTGCTCATGGCATCCTCCTTTTCGTTCAATCTGCATATTCCATTTTATTACATTTAATTGTGTGCAATGTTAATTATAATACTATTCCACAAAAAAACAAGCCCCCTAACTTTAAAAAATAAAGTCAGAGGACCAATTTCCGGATTCTTTCATCCATCAGCGGGTATAACCAATCACCAAGTTCACGGAATCCATAACCGGTCGATTCCGCTTTTTCTGTGCTAAAACTACGTGTATTTTCAAGTCCGTTATACGGAGCAGCATCCCCTTGCTCACTGATAACAGCGTTCTTGCCTAGGCCTTTTTCTATATATCTGATAATCTCCGAGATCTTAACCGTTGCTTTCGAGCAGCCATTTACGGGGCCGGCTATAATATTATAAACTATCTGCATCACAATTCCTGCACCAAATGTACTTAGTATTGTACCTATGCCTACCGGTCCTCCAAGCAGCACTCCTGCCACGAGGACTACTGACCAGAGTATAATCTCGACAATTCCAATCGGGATACGCGACATCCGCTTCCCCAATCCGACAAGCAGTGCATCCCTCGGTCCGCAGCACTGTTCACTTTTCATATATACAGCCATTCCAAGCGCCATGAAAACAAAACCCATAAGCATAATGACTATTCCACTCCACAGATTACTGTTGAGAGGTAAAGGATTTACGCTGTTGAAGAATTGGACAAAATTCCCGGTCAGAAGTGCATCTATTATTGTTCCATAGCCTATCTTTTCCTTCATGATCAAATCTATTGCAAGAACGGCAATAGCAACAAGTGTCATGGATACTCCATAATTAAGCGGCGTATGATATGATATTCCCATTCCCAGGCAGTCCCATGGTGCAAGTCCTATATTTGCAAATATTGTCAGATGAACGCCAAAGGCAAATACAAACAAGCCTATGACAATTCTAATCCATCCCAGTATGATTTTCTGTCTTTTCATTTTTTGATGTTTCCTTAATTCCATCCTATTCCCTGACTTTCATGATATACCCCTGAAGCTCCAGCTCTTTTCCGGAATCAGTGGATACCTTCTCAAGTTCTTGCTCAATGATTTCATATTCATCTTCAAACTTACGAAGGAGTTTCATGCTTCCAATATTGCGGACATCCGCCTCGTAAAAGAATTCTCTTTTACCATACTTGGTACGAGCTACATCAAGAGCCTCTTTTAATGCAGTATATGCATGGCCTTTATTCCATTCGGACTTTTTAATCCAAACACCGACTTCACAGCAGTCCTCTGAAAGCCCATGCACTTCCGAGCTCCCTATGAACTCACCATCCTCTGACAGCACAGAAAGAAGTATTGTTTCACCGTTCTTCACCCCATCAAGAAATCCTTGTAAAAGCTCCCTGGCATCATCAACACTCTCAAATGGATCCGGCCACTGATACTTTGTTATTTCTTCATCAAACCCTTCAAAATAATCCTGAAGGTAGTCCATACTAAATTGTTCTATCATCTCTATTCGCCCAACTCCTCAAAGTATTCTTTCAAAAAGCCTTCCATGTATTCGTGTCTCTTCATGGCAATTTCCTTCGCAGCTTCAGTATTCATCTCATCTTTCAAACGAAGTAACTTGTCATAAAAATGCTGCACCGAATCATCAAGTGGCCTTCCGACTTTTCCTCCATAAGCAAAAGTTCTTGCGATACCTACTGCACCAATGGCGTCAAGTCTGTCTGCATCCTGGACAATCTTTCCTTCAAGCGTTCCCGGAGTTTTTCCTCTGTTCTTGCTGAAGGACACACCATTTATGACTTCACAGATTTTTTCTATGTTTTCTTCCGATACGCCATTCTCGTTCAAAAATGCTCTGGCATTAGCATTATTTTCAGTTTTAAAAAGCTTGTGATCATCCACATCGTGCAGCAACGCCGATAATGACGAAATGAAAAGATCAACCTCAGGATATGACTCTGATATCAGCTGCACATTCTTGTAAACACGAATTGTATGCTGCACATCATGCCCATCTGAATTACCACTGAATAATTCATTTACATACTCGATAGCTTTATCAATTAATTCCATTAAGCTTTCCCTTCAAAAAATGTCTGTATATTTCATACCTCATTCAGTAATTTCTATCTGATTGCCCTCAATACCAATAATGCAGCTTTCGTAATATCCATCGCCTGTAGTCCGGGGGCCGCTTACAACCTCGAAGCCATCATCTTTAAGAAGCTTAGTCAGCTCATCAACCCTCTGCCTGCTACCCACAGAAAAAGCTATGTGAATATACCCTGTCCTTGTCAGATGTTTTTCAGCATCAGCAAGTCCGGGCTTTTTCATGAGTTCAAGCCTTGCTCCATCGTCGAATGAGATAAAATATGACCTAAAATCCGTATTCACATTGTGATAACCATCGTTGGATTTTCCGCCAAGATATTTCACAAAGAAGTCCCTGGCTGCCTCGAGGTCATTAACATACATTGCAACATGTTCTATCTTCATTTTTAACATCCCCCAATTTATCTTCTGTTTTTACAAAAAGAGAACCATGTTGATTTCATCTATATATGTGCCGCCCTTAAGCCTGAATGCTCTTAAAGTCTTGCCCATTTCTTGAAATCCCATCTTCTTATAAAGGGCTAATCCTTTGTAATTGTCGGCGTAAACACCAAGTTCAATTTGTCCAAAGCCCAGCTCCCTTGCTTTATCTATAGCCTTTGTCATAAGAATTGTCCCCAGGCCGCATCCGCAAAAATCTTGCTCTAACGCAATCGCTAAATCGCATCTGTGCTTGAGCTTAACATGCTTGCTATGAGCTGATATAGAACAATTACCAACTGCCCTGTCTCCATCAAAAACCGAGAAAAATGCAGAGCCATCAGATTCCAGAATGTCATTTAGGAACTTCTTTTCGTGTTCAAGATCAGGATTTATCTCCTCAGGATATCTGCATAGAAAATGTGTTTCTTCAGCTGTCTTGACCATATAATCAATCATTGTCTGCGAATCTTTTTCCTCTGCAGATCTCAGAGTAAGCTTTCTTCCATCTTTTAGTGTGATTATTTCTTCTTCGATTTTCATATATCCTCCTGCATATGTTGCAAGCATCTTATTTACTCTCTCTACCATTATCCTCGGCGCACTTTAGCAATGCCTCTGATACACTGCTGAAAACAACACCGTACTTTTTAGCCTTGGAACAATCCATCCACAGATTATGCCTTGCAGGAGCATCATTTACCTGAATATCCAACCCCAGCGCACTTACAAATTCCTTTGTAATATCATACATGGACTTGTCTGTCTCGCTTCCAAAGTCATAAGATCCGCCGGGTAATGCTATGACTTTTTCTATATTTTCAGCTACTTCCTTTACATAGGTGATGCCTCTGTACTGCTTTGAGCTGAACGCTACTGATTCCTTGGCATTTATTATGTTCATGTAGTAATTGGGCTTTTTTAGATAATAGTCATACATCCATTCCGCGCGAAGCATAACTGCATCAGGGCAGATATCCAAAACTCTCTGCTCCATTTCAAGTTTGTGTTCTGCATAGATATTTGCAGGTTTTACATTTTCTTCTGTATAAGGTCCATCATCCTCAAGACCGCTGTATACCTGATCAGAACTAAAGCATACAAGTTTTCTTCCCTCAGATGCTTTGGCAATAAAACACGGTATCTGAACATTTGCAACATAAGACGCCTCCGGGTTTGCCTCACACGCTCCTATATCCGATATAGCTGCAGTATGAACTATAGCATCTGCACCGCTCTCTTCGATAATCCTTTTGACCTGCTCTTCAGATGCGTTCCTGAGCGATGGCGCTGCAACGACACCATTGCAGATTTCCATTATTTTATTTCCAACAAATCCTGTAGCCCCTGTGACAAGTATCATTTCAATCAAAACTCCTTAATGAAAGTTTTTGCAGGATACCTTTTGCTCCCATCAAGCTTCACTAACTCGCTGTCATGTGAGTAATGCATCTTCCGCACATTTATAAAGCGGATAAATCATATATTCATTTACTTCCGGGTCTCCGCACCACTTAAATGCAGCCTCATAATCTTCCGGTACAAAAGGCCTCAATATCAATCTTTCAGTTTCAATCCTGACTCTCATTGTGAAAATCCTCCCAACCTAAATTGATTTATATCCTTACCGCGATATCCAAGCCAATATAGAACTTGCCCAGATCATGGTTTGCTGCATTGAGTGCCTCCACTTCATATCCGCTATCTGCCAGTACATCACCGGCTTCCAGAAAATCATACAGTTCAAGTCCGTAAAAATCACACACAGCCTGGACTCCCGCAAGCTCCATCTCTACGGCTATGCAGCCTTCTTCTCTTCTTTTGGCCACAAGTCCCTTTGTCTCTCTGAGCATAGAATCCGTTGTCCAGACACGACCTTTTACATATGGTACCTTGAGTTCTGTGAAAATAGCCTCTAATTTATCACAGCCCTTAATATCAATGTAGTCACTGGCCGGAGCATAGTAAAATGAAGCGCCCTCACCTCTGTAACTCTCTGTCGGGACAATAAACCTTCCGGTGGTCTGTTCCGGATCAAGGCTTCCGCAGGAACCGAACATTACAAACTTAGTCGCACCGGTTAACCAGTGTGCTTCATAGCAGGCACTCGATGCAACAGCGGAGCCTATCGATGTCAGGTAAAATGCGATCTTTTCGCCTTTGTACTCAAGGCAATAGATAGGGATGCTCCCGTTACATGCCCCTAGCGAAGCGATCTCTTCACAATGAAATTTTTCCAGAATATGGTCATGAATTTCTTTTGAAAAAATAATAATGCACTTATCAACCAAGTGCTTTTGTTCCCCATAAAAATGTTCCAATTTCACTATTGGTTCAGTCTCATCATAAAAGTCCTTCAACATCGGTCACCTCCTAAAAAAATAAGCCCCATCAAACTCTCGCTTGATGAGGCTTTGGATACTATGTAAGTTATAAAGCACTAGCTATGCCCTACAATTATCCTTATCCTCATCATACATATCAAAAACAGACCCCTGAATCATATTCACGGATGTTGTAATGACCACGTCTGTTTTGACGAGAATAAGTCTTTCCATAGCGTCTACCTTTCTGAAAATTATTAGTTGTAAGTATAATTAACTGACAAATCACTGTCAAGAAGTTTTTTTGTCAGATTAAGCCAAGATTCTTTTTAACCAGCTCTTCACTAAGCTCATACAGTCTTTTCGCAAGTGCTCTGTTCTTTGATTTTCTGGAAGATTTAGCAATCTTACACTTATAAAAGTATTCTCCTGTAACATCCTTCACAGACTCATCTGTTGCAAGAAAAATAGCCGTTCGCGCTCCTTCTGCAGGTGTAAGGAAAAATGGTTTTAACATACCGGTTATTGTTTTTCCAAATCCTGTATCCCTGTCTATTCCGATATTGGTGGCAACAGCTCCGGGGTGGCAGCAATTTACTGTAATTCCCTTATCTGCAATCCTCGAAGCAAGTTCCCTTGTAAACAGCACATTTGCAAGTTTACTTTGCGAATACGCCTTTACCACGTTATATCCTTTTGTAAGATTTATATCATTAAAATGGATGTTCCCATGTAATTCACCTCTACATTGCACGCCCAAGAAGTTCTTCTACTTCATGTCTCTTCTCATAGAGAACACATCCGCCATCATGATCATCCATGAGTACACCTTCTTTCTGAAGAGCTTTGAATAATCTTGAGTTCATGGCCTCTCTTAAGGATGTGTCTTTTACATTTATATCCGAGTATGGTGAAAACGGGCAAGGCTCAGCGCCTCCATGTGAATTGATATGGAAAAATCCTCTACCGGCTGCGATGCATCCACCTGAGCTCTTCTCATCTCCGGGGAAAGATACAAATACCATCTCGGGATGTTCCTGTCTTAGTCTCATGATTTCATTTTTCAGATATTCTCTATCCTCATCACCCGGTGCAAGATACTTAGAGTCATCAGTCACGGGAACAAACTCAACAAAAATAACAGCTTTGCATCCTTTGTCAGACAGCTTGCCAATAAAACTCTTTGAAGAAACATCTTTAATGTTTTCCGTGGTCACAGTCACTGAAGCACCGAAAATAAGTCCGCGCTCCTTAAGCTCATCCATATTTAATATGAGCTTGTCATAGACACCCTCACCACGTCTGTTATCTGTGGCTTCTTTCTCACCCTCAATACTCATTATCGGGATAAGATTCCTATTCTGATCAAACATGTCGAAATACTTTTCTGTCATGAATGTACCATTAGTAAAAATCGGAAACAGTATATTCTGTTTTTTTCCGGCAGCCTCTATCACTCCTTTACGAAGAAGTGGCTCTCCACCCGCCAAAAGTATAAAGCTTACTCCAAGGTCATCCGCCTCATTGAAGATTTTGAGCCATTCATCGTCAGTGAGCTGTTGTACGGGCTCAGTGTCATTTGTAGCATTGTTGCATCTGGAATAACAGCCTGCACAGTGAAGGTTACAGCTGCTGGTTATGCTTGCAATGAGGAACGGTGGAATGTGCTCGCCCTCTGCCTCCAGCTTGGCTCTTTTCTTTGATGCTGCCTTTGTAGCCAGCGCAAACTTCGCCATATAAACACTTTCTTTCGGATTCTTGAGAGTAGCTTTAATCGCATCTGAAACTACCCTTTCTACTCCGTGTGTCATGTATTCCTGAATGTTAAAATCCTTGTTCATAATCCCATTACCTTTTCTAAGTTCCTGTTCCACTGCGTTATATTTTACACTATTGCATTGTTTCAAATCTTTTTCTGTATAATAACCCTACTCCGAAAATAATTCAAGATTTATTTTAACAAAGCAAAAAGCGCAGCTTCTGATATGTCTATCAGAAACAAGCGCTCTATGTCATCCACAATCTTGCCAATTCCCGTCTGTATAAACTATACCAGTTCCCCGATAAGCTTAATAGCTTCATCAACAGGAATGCAGCTCGCAAATCGTTCCGGCCACATCATCTGGTTATAATACTTATAAGTCGTTTCGCCATCCATGTAATCATTATCGAAAGTAGAATTGGTTCCTTCGGGGATTATTACTCTGTATCCCCTTTCAAATGCTGATTTCACGGAAGCATCAATACAGAAATTAGTCTGCAATCCGACTATCATTAAGTCTTTTACACCCGAGTCACTGAGATAATCTGCTAACTCGGCATTGCCAAAACAGCTGTTTACTGTCTTTATAAAAATCTTCTCATTCTCCCTTGGCGCCACCTGATCAGCAATCTCGAAATCCTTGTCACCAATAGAAAATCCTGTGCCCGGACCGTCATCATGCTGAACATAAATAACCTCAACATTATTCTTCCTTGCAGCATCGATGATATTTGTCACATTCTTTATAAATCCGGAGAAATTATATAATCTCTCATCGGTAATTCCTTTTTGTATATCTATAACAATAAGTTTCATAATATACCCCATCTGCTCTGATTATCATAACTCTTTCCTAAAGAATCTGTTCATGGTACTGTGAACTACCGCGTCAGGGCGCTCTATTTCTTTATACCCCTTCTTTTCATAGATATGAATTGCAGCCTGAAGATTGTCATGGGTCTCCAGATACGAAACTTTGTATCCCGCTTCTCGCATCCTCTCTTCAATAAAGTCTATCATTTCGTATCCAAGCCCTGATCCTTTTGCTGCATCCGTCAGATAGAGCTTCTGGAGTTCAGCGGTATCTTTCAGCGGTTCAAATCTGTCATATCCAATTCCACCGATAACCGCTCCATTATCGCTCTCGATGACAAAATATCTCCTATTATCATTGCCATAATAATCGCTAAGATGGTCTAATCCTGCGTCAAAATATACTGTTCCGGGAATATCAAGATTAAACTGCTTAAGGTTGTCTCTGATAAGCGCAGCAACAGCAGCATTGTCAGCCTCTGTAATCTCTCTGAATTTATACATATTTTTCACAAAGCCTCATATCTTATTTTCTTACTGCTAATTTCGGATTCACATTTCGGCATACTCTTTTAATGCCGCATGTTCACGACGGTACAGTCCATAATCAGCAATATTGTTATCGTGAAACCTTTCAAAATTCACTTTCTCTTTTCAAAAACTATCTCTGTATCACACGAAAGGTCATCCCTGTAAACATATCCAAGCCGATCAAACTTCTTTATCTCCTGCGGATCTTCGATTCGTTTTTCTGCCATGTACTTCACCATCTCTCCCCTGACCATCTTGGCATATGTACCCTTTGTCACAAGTTTCCCATTTACCATCTCACCAAATGTTATGGTAATGTAACAGTCATCCGGTTTCAGGTATTTTTCAATACACTTGGAATACTCCTTGGATGCAAGGTTTATTATAACGCCGGTACCATCATTTACTTCATCATAGAGCCTGGAGCCCCACAGATCATATAGGTCCTTATGCCCGTTTATCGATGCATTTGCCTGCATCTCAAGCCTGTATGGCGTAACTCCGTCCATCGGTTTAAGCACGCCATAAAACCCTGAAAGAATGCGAAGATGTTCTTGTACATAATCAAAGCTTTTGTCTTCAAACACCGCAGGAGCCATATACTGAAATGCAATTCCTTCATATGAAAGTATGGCAGGCGTCAGTCTGTTACAAAGATCCATCTCTTTAATGCGTTTGTAATTTTGCTCAGCAATCTTATCGTTGCATCCCCACAGTTTCTGTAATTCAGAATGCGACTTATTACGGAGCCACTCAAGTATTTCCTCCGTCTGATCAATGAATACCGGAAGCCCCATGTACTCAAGTTTATCTGTATCCACATTCATTTTCTTTGCAGGTGAAAGAATAATCTTCATCACAGTTCTCCAAACATTTTTCAGAATCCTCGCCTGATATTTCTTTTTTCAACATAATGTATTCATCAGTCCTGTATTCTTCAAATCTACACCCTCTGGTAAAAAATATATTTCTACTATAACAAAAAAATTCCTGTAGGACATACTTCCTTAATTATATTAAATAAAATAATCGCGCACAATTCATTCCGAAATGCGCACGATTATCAAAACTATAAAATATGAATCTGTTTACTTTATTTATATCCGACCATTCCTCCACGTTTATGATCGATAGACGATATCATAATCGAATATACTCCTATTATAATTACCGCCATAGCTCCTGAAACTGCTATGAAAAGTGTACTTATACCACATACCTTGCACAGTGCATCCTGCTGATATTTCCTTAAATGGCGCTATAATTGGATAAAGTTATCATATATATCTAACATTTTTGTCCTTCTGGTCGACAACAGACTTTCCAAGCCATTTTTTCCTGTACCAATAGCTCATTACAATCAGGCCTCTTATACATTCATCCGTAGCTGTACCAATGTAGATCCCAACAACACCTAAACCCAGCATCACTCCCACCAGATAACCGGTTGTAAGACCGAGTCCCCAGTTGCATATAAGTCCTGCAATAAATGGAAAGATATATGCTCCGGCTGCTTTAAGGCTGCTGACAAAGGTCAGGTTCAGGCACCTGCCTATCTCCACAAATATGTCTGCGATCATTATCAGCTGTCCAAGCGCAATAATGTTCTGATTCTGAGTAAATATCCCCAAAGTATATCTGCACAGGATCACATTGATTATTGCAAGCACTATTGTTATCGGCATCGACACTCTAAGGGTCTTAAACACCCTTTTATACGCCTCATCGGTCTTACCAGCACCTACCAGATGCCCTGTAATTATCTGGGTAGACATTGCACAGGCATTTGAAAAGATCATCACAAAAGATATCAGAGTATTACAATAAACCCTCGCATTTACAGCATCATTTCCCATCATATTTACAAAAGAAAGAAGCGTAGTCTGGTAAAGATTGTAGGTAAGATTCTCACCGGCTGACGGCAGCCCAATCTTTATCATCCTTACAAGGAGCTTCCCGGGGAATGGATCAAGATAACGAAGTGATATTCTTCCGGTCTTAGTGATATAGAAAAATCCGAACAGAGCAATGACAGCCAAAATCCTGGCAACAACAGTCGATATGGCCACACCGGCAACACCCATTTTCAAAAAGGTTAATGGTCCATACAAAAAGAGATAGTTACCGGCTATATTGATGAGGTTGATAGAAAAAGTCACCCACATCCCAATCTTGGTATAGCCATTGCATCTTAGAATCTGGATCATTACATTAAAAACAGCTGTAAGAAATCCTCCACCGCCAACGATATAAATATAGATCATTGAATACTGACGCATCTGCGGAGAAACATTAAGAAAATCCATTATCAGCGGATTTGCAATGCAGAAGGTTGCACTCAGTATAAGCCCGAAGGCAAGATTTACCATCACTGCCAGGGTATAGATCATGTTCATTTTCTCATGCAGCTTTGCTCCCAGATACTGGGCAGCGACTACATTCGTCGCCATGGCAATAATGCTGAAAAATATGTTCATCATGAACAGTATGATATTGGCATTGCCAACTGCACCGACCGCATACTCATCATAGTGGCTGAGCATGAGCATATCCACATTGTTGAGCATGGTATTTAACAGCAGTTCAAGAAACATTGGTCCTGCCAACACAAGCAGCGGAGTTTTTTCGTCTATGACAATCGTTTTGTTTTTATTCATGGTAAAAACTTCCCGGAAGATAGATACAGTCTGTACCACTCTTCATGTGTGAGTTCTATTCTGTCTGACTCTGCCATCTCTGCCAGATGCGTAGGATTCATTGTACCTGCTATTACCTGCATCTTCGCAGGATGTCTTAAAATCCAGGCTATGGCAATTGCAGCTTTTGTGACTCCATACTGCTCTGCCAATTCTCCTAAAACCTTGTTCATCTCAGGAAACTCCGGGTTATCAATGAACATCCCTTTGAACATGCCATGCTGGAGAGGAGACCATGCCTGGATAGTAATGTCATTCAGGCGGCAGTAATCAAGTGCCCCGCCATCACGCATAACAGACATATCCGTGGTCTTATTATTCATGTAAAGATCCTGATCAATGAGCTGTGACTGCTCAAGAGAGAGTTGGAGCTGATTTATCTTTAGAGGCTGCTTCACATACTTTTTCAAAAGCTCTATCTGCATAGGCATAGTGTTGCTCACACCAAAATGTCTTACCTTGCCTGCAGCTTCAAGCTCATCAAAAGCCTCTGCTATCTGCTCAGGATCATAGAGAAGATCCGGTCTGTGAAGAAGTAGCACATCAATATACTCCATCTTAAGTCTCTTTAGAATCCCGTCCACGCTCTCTATGATATTTTGCTTTCTCCAGTCAAATATCTGCTTGTCAAACCTTAATCCGCACTTTGACTGGATGATCAGGTCTTCTCTTTTCACATCTGTAAGCGCAATGGCATCGCCAAATCTGGTCTCCGCCTCACCATCGCCATAACAGGTAGCATGATCAAAGTAATTGATGCCAAGCGATACAGCTGTTTCAATCATCTTTGCTGCAGCTTCTGTGCTGAGGGCAGGCATTCTCATGCATCCGAGAATCATTCTTGATGCATTATTTGGTCCGTTTCCTATGTTAATTGTCTCCATTGATTTTCGCTCCTTCCTGATCCATTTCCGGTTATATTTGTTTCTCCCACTTGCGTATGTCGAAATTGTTCTGTATTATAAATCATACAACTTGAAGTTAACTTTAACTCAAGCTTTTTTATTTTAACGTTTATTTTATCATTACATTATATATTTTTCGGAGGGACCATGACCTATACCATCACTGAGCTGTCAAAGCAGTTTAATCTTCCAGCTTCGACAATAAGATACTATGAGCAAATTGGTTTACTTGAGAATGTTGAACATATAAATTCACGCAGATTTTACAATGATTCTCATATAGCCCGTCTCAATGCCATAGAATGCTTTAAGAAAGCCCTTCTATCCCTTGACGATATCAGGCTTTTCTTTTCATATGAAAAGGATATGGGAGCAAATTCTGAAAAGATACTTGAGATGATGAAGTCCCAGGAAGTCAGGACACAGGAATCACTGGCAGCACTCCAGACAGGACTTGCCCACCTTCAGAAAAAGATTCGCTTTTACACTCTGGTCAGTGAAGCCGTAAAGAATGGGACACCCATGCCTGACTGGAACGATGTTGTATGACAGTTATACTCCTGTTTTACTGCGTTTCTTCAATCAAGGCAGAAAGAGCAGAGAACTTTTCAGCGTTCTTCTTGGCTCTTACCAGCACATAGATCAAAAGAACAATATTTGTCAAAATTGCTACTCCGCCAAGTATGCCACCGGCCATAAGAAAAGGAAACATAACTATTACGGCCCGCATAAATCCACAACAACGGATTCGCCCTGTTTTTCCAATGAAAAGGCGATTCCCTGCATCAGTTTCACAACCGGCATATGTTCCCTCAGTGTGCTGACAGTCTCCTCATCCCTAAGCCACCTGGTCATGATCCTCTTATTGCTGGTGCTGTTGTATACCTCCGGATAGACCTTTTTCACCTCGTATTCCTCGTCGGGCAATAACTTGGGATTGGCTCTTGTGATGATGTGTGGTTTGACCGGAACATGTTCCACAAATTTGCCGTCGTCACGAGGAATCTTGTAACACTTGACACTGGCGGCAAAGAGCGTGGAGAGCTGAATTTCCATATCCAGATTTGATACTCTGCCATTCTTGTTGTACAGCTGATCCGGAAAATCTGTCCAGGTTCTGACAGATGGTGTTGTCTGTTCCATAGCGATTGTTCCCAGAGTAATTACCCTTTTCGTCTCCTTGTCCCTAAGAGCAAAGGTCGAAGTAATGTCTGTCTCACCCCAATCAATGCCCTTCCCCTCAGTTTTCCACCAATCCGGACAGTTGTCGTCAAATCGCTCACTGATGGGCTTGGGAATTCTGTCATTCTGGTCAGTCGGATAAGCTGCGTAGGAAGCAAAAGCGACCTCAAACTGCTTCTTTGGGTAGATCATCTTGTTCAGCAGCAAAAAGCGAGCCAGCAGATCCACATAATGATAACCACCATGCATCAGCATTCCGTAGCCATAGCGATAGGGGTGATCCTCACGCGTCAGGTATTCCCGATGCAGATTACATACACCCCCTGCGTGCTTGATATGAAAAGAGGTCAGCGGAGCCTCGTATTTCTGCATCTTTTCTTTGATCATCTGATACACAACATCGGCGTAAATCTCGTGACATCTACCCAGTGTCATGACAGAAACATGGCAGTTATTCTTCTCCGCCTGTTCCACGTAATAGTTCATCCTCTCGACCATGACCTCCGGGCAGTACTTCCCGTCCTTTTGCGGCAAAAAAACAGGTTTTTCCACCAAACAGGAAATGCCGTGTTCAACGCAGTACTTCAGATATCGCTCGTGATAGCTAACTTCGGTTGCTATATAGACCTTGATTTCACCATGTCTTGACTGTATAACCTGTGCAATATCATCAAATTCCAACATTTGTTCCGTCTCGTGCAGCAGATCAGGCGTTTGCAGATAATAGGTTTTTTCCGGCCGGATGAGGGCTCTGGCCAGATGTTTTTCAACCTCTTCCCTCTCTTTTTCCAGATCAACAATAGAGAATCCGTCGATAACCCCCTCTTTTATTGCATCGTCCACAAGCCCCAGATACTTGTTCAGGACAATCTCGTCAAAGCCCACAACAATCAGATGACATCTTTTTGACATACAACTCTCTCCTTGTCTTTTGGGTTATTCCATACCTGCTTAGTATATTCATTACTCTGACTTTGAGTCTTTTGCCGCATTCAGCCACAGAATCAAATTGTTGCTGTTAAAGGCGTTAAAATAGTATATATCCTCCGCAAGAGCCATGACCATACGAATTCCCGTACTCTCAATGGTATGTTTATTCGAATTGGCCTGATACCATGCGGTCGGGTCAAATGCCTGGCTATAATCTCGCAGTGTCAGGCAGATTCTGCCGGAGCTGATAAACAGACGGTATTCTGCGACGGATTCTTTCCCGGCATCAGTGTTGCCGTGCTGAACGACATTGCCCCCCCCATTTCCTCCATAGGCTCTCGGAATCTTTAGCCCAGATTCCAAGGGCTTTTTCTTTATGCTCATTTTTCAAATCCCCCCAAATTCTCAAAAAATTTAATGATTAGGGGTTGACAAACCCTCAAAAATCTGCGGCCGCTTCGCGGCCTATTGATTAAGAAAGTGCGTCATGTGCGGCGCCGGAAAAATCTTAATCGGAGGTGTTTGTTTATGTGTAAACCAATTAACATTGGCGGTCATGCCGCCTATCAGGCAAAGATGATATCTTTGCTCAAGCAATTCTATCCTGATGCTTTCACTCGTTTCGGTCCT
>NZ_FMYB01000003.1 GCF_900104155.1 Butyrivibrio sp. INlla16 | reverse complement strand
GTTTTGCGAAAAATATCATATAACGTAGCAAGGCTGATGCAATTAGAAGATCCTGTGAACCGGATACAGATGATAGATATAATGGATGAAGTGGACTCGGATCTTACATGTGTGGCAAAGTTTATTTTTGAACCAATTCCCAGTATGTATTGATTTTTGAGAATAACAATACCTTTACTCCTTTTGATGACGCATAGGGATAACTATGCGCTTTTTTATGCTGAATATAGGATAATAACATCTCAAAAAGCAACTACTCCACCTGATTATGGCATTCTCCTGCACAAAAACTTCTTCATGAAACAACCCTAAAGAATAGAAAATAGAGCTTGAAAAAACGGTAAAATATGGTATTATAACCTTAACAGAGTTGCCAGGTGCGAATAACACTTGGGACCAAGCCGAGCGTTGAGCTTGGCTTTTTTACTTTATGGAGAATATATGGATTTAAAGAAACCGTACACAATAGATGAACAGATAAAAAAGCTAAAAGATCATGGAGTAGTAATATCTGATGAGGCATTTGCAAGAGATGTACTTCAGAAAGTCAGCTATTATAGACTTTCGGGATATATGTTGCAATATAGACTGTCAACTGATAGCCATGAGATGATTAAAGGTATTCGTTTTGAAGATATTTACACGGTTTATTGCTTTGATGAAGAAATCAGATCATTGCTTAGACAATATATTGAAAAAGCAGAATTCTTTTACAAAGATTTGATAGGAAATAAATTTGCGGAGCTAAAATGCCAGACACCACCATATGATCAGCATTATGATGTGAAGAACTATTACGATAAAGTTGGAATTACAAAGACATTGCAGAATTTCACTAAAGAGAAGTCATATTATAAAGACAGCGCAATAGTTAAGCACCATTTCAATAAATATGCTGATAAGATGCCGGTATGGGTTATGCTTGAGCTGATGACCTGTTCAAGTGTTTCTCTGTTCTACCATGCATTGTATATATCAGATAAGAATGTGATAGCAACGCAGGTTGGCATAAGTACATCAACGCTTGAAAATCACCTACATGCATTATCTGTTCTAAGAAATAAGTGCTCTCATGGTGTGCGTTTGTATAATTCTACGATGAATCCTCCGGTAAAGTTCAATAAGAGTTTTTTGAGGAATAACACGGCAATAAGGAATGATTCTCTGTTTGCGTATATACTCATGCTGATTAAGAGGCTACCTTCTGATGATGAAAGGAAGCAACTTAGAGATAAGCTTAATCGTATAGTTAAGAAATATGAGAAGGATATAGATCTTAACCTTATAGGATTTCCCAAAAACTATAGGGAACTTATGTATATAAAGAATTTGAAGAATATTACTTAGAATTGCCACCAGCTGCACACAGTAGCCCTTAGCTTTCTACCGTACGCAGCAGGTAAACAGCAACTCGCCCTAGAAATGCCCAAAACAAGGCACTAAAGGCAGTGAAATAGTTCTCAAAGAGATAATCGTTTCACAACGTATTATGTCTTTGGACAATCATATACGACTTATTACACCTCAGGGCAACTGTTCTGGGGTGTTTTTTTATTGAATTGTGATAATCGATAAAAGTGTAGAATTCTACAACTTTGTTGATTAAGATAAAGCGAAGTGATAATATGTAATTGATAAAAATGTAGAATTCTACAATTTAGGAGATTATATGATAAAGCGAGATAGATATCTAAATCAGTTGATCAATGCCAGAAATAATGGATTTCCGAAAGTGATAACAGGCGTAAGAAGATGTGGAAAATCTTTTATTCTTAAAGAAATTTATAGAGAATATTTGATTTCGGAGAAAGTTCCAGAGAGTAGGATAATTATCCTGGAATTGGATGATGATAAAAACAGCAAGTATCGCGATCCTTTAGAACTAGGAGCTTATATAAGGGGAAAATGCAAAGAAAAAGATAATTACTATGTTTTTATAGATGAAATACAGAAGGTATATTCTATAATCAATCCAAATTTCACTGATGGTAAACATATTTTGGCTGATGCTAATGATACTGAAGTAATTTCATTCGTAGACGTTGTCCTTGGCCTATCAAGAGAAAAAAATATAGATTTATATGTGACGGGATCAAATTCTAAAATGTTGTCTTCGGATACTGTTACTGAATTTAGAGATAAGGCAACAAACATAAAGCTGTCTCCACTGTCATTTGAAGAATATTATGGATATGTCGGAGGATCAGCAACTGAAGCAATATATACATATATGCAATACGGTGGAATGCCGTTAGCTGTATTAAAAAGCGACGAAGAGAGAAAAGAATATCTAAAGAGCTTGTTCGCTACGACATATTTCGCTGATATTGTTGAAAGAAATCAGTTGAAAAAAGGAGAGGCCTTGGATGAACTCTGTAATATAATTAGTTCCTCAACAGGTTCATTACTTAATTCAGAAAAAATAGCCAATACCTTTGAAAGTGCCAGGCATGAAAAAATTGATAAACAGACAGTTGAAAACTATATCGGTTACTTGAAAGATGCTTTTCTTTTACATGAGGCAAAGCGTTATGATCTAAAAGGAAGAAAAGAAATAGGAGCACTTAGAAAGTATTATTTCTGCGATACCGGATTACGAAATGCCCGCTTAAATTTTGCGTTTCCGGATGAAGGACAAATGCTTGAAAATATTGTCTATAATGAGCTTTGTTATAATGGATATTCTGTTAATGTTGGAGTATTTGATACTGTTGAAAAAGATAAAAACGGAAAATCTATAAGGAAGAATAACGAAGTGGATTTCTATGCCACTAAAGGGTTAAGGTCTCTTTATATTCAGGTGACTGTAGATATTTCTAATACAGATACAAGAGAAAGAGAGATTCGACCATATTTTAAGTTGAATGATCAAGTACTAAAGCTTCTTGTTGTAAATAAACCAATTAAAGAAACCATGGATGAAAATGGCTTCACTATAATAGGGATTGCTGATTTTTTAATTCGATACATTAAATAGAGATGCTAAAAGTGATAAACTAATACCTCAATAGCGAAAGGGAAGATTGGTATGGAGAATATTTTTTTACAAGGCTTAAAAGAAAACAACATAAATAAGCTTTTAGCTGCACCAAAAAGCGACCTCCACAATCACTCAACCAAAGGATGCAGAAGAGAGTGGCTTGCCCAGAAACTGAATGTTGATATTCCTAAGCCACCACAGCACCTAGAAGGGCTTGAAGGTATGCAGACATGGTTTAGGTCCTCTATAAAGCCCTTTTGTGATGGCTATGAGAATATGCTGCTTAGATGGGAGGGCGCTTTTGCTGAGGCTGAGCGAAATAACATAACTCGTCTTGTTATGAATTTTGGTACTGCTGAAGTGGACCAGGTAGGAACTGTAAAAGAGTTCCAAGAGCTTATTGAAGGATTCCATAAAACATACTGCCCGGATAGTATTTTTGAGGCTGAGCTTACATATCCCGCCTTTGGAAACGTGGAAGAAGAGACTGATGAACTAGATAAATATGCCGATTTAGGATATTTCAAGGCAATTGATATTTGCGCAGGAGAAAATGTTCAGCCATTTGAAGCCTTTTTGCCACTATATAGAAAGGCTGAGAAGTACCATTTGACAAAGAAGATGCATGTTGGAGAAACGGGTTCGGCTGAGTACGTAAGAAGGGCTGTAGAGACTTTGGGCCTATCAGAAGTTCATCATGGAATTAATGCATCAACATCCAAAGAAACCATGAGATTTCTAGCTGATAATCATATACAGGTTAATGTCTGCCCCAGCAGTAATGTAATGCTGGGTTTTGCAAAGGATTATAAAACACACCCAATCAAGACATTGGTAGAAAATGGTGTTAGGGTGACCATAAATACTGATGATCTTCTAATTTTTGACTCCTCAATTGAAAATGAATATCTTAGACTATACAGGGCGGGTACACTGAGCGCAGAGCAGCTTAATGAGATAAGGCAAAAAGAAGTTGTTGAAAGGAATCTTTTTTGAGTAGATGAAAAAGTTTACTATAGTTGCGGGAGCTAATGGCGCAGGTAAATCTACGTTATATCAGCTTGATCCGGATCTTAAATGTGAAAACAGAGTAAATGCGGATGAGATACTTAAGGAATCTGGAGGAGATTGGAAGAATCTGGCTGATATTTTTAAAGCCGGGAAAAGAGCAGTTACGCTTCTTAACTCATATATAGAAGAAGGAGTAAGCTTTAACCAGGAAACTACATTGTGTGGTAATTCGGTAATCAGAAATATTACAAGAGCAAAAGAGAATGGCTATTTAATTGAAATAGAAACTACGTTTGAAATGAATCCCGGAAATCATTTCAAAGATGCGGATCTGCGTCTTGCAAAGGGAATAGCCTGGATACTTAAATGATCTTAACTATTAAATAATTAACATCAAGAGAAAGACCAAAGAGAGCGGCCATGACAAATACAGAGCAGACCACACAAAATATGACCTCAGGAAACAGTATGAAACAGATCATACTGTTCTTTTTGCCCTTATTATGGGGAAATCTTTTCCAACAACTATATAGTCTTGTGGATAGCATTATAGTTGGCAAAGGAATCTCGGATCAGGCGCTGGCTGCTGTTGGGGCAACCGGGACACTTAACTTCCTTATACTTGGATTTGTTGTGGGGATGACCAGAGGATTTGGCATAACCTTTGCCCAGAGCTTTGGAAAAAACGATATGGCTATGCTGAATGCATACATCAGAGCAGCCAAGAAGCTCAGTATCACGTTTGGAATAGCCTTTACTGTTGTATGCGTTTCTTTGCTCAATAAGATGCTGACGTTCTTGAACACTCCTGAAGATATCTTTGACGATTCGTATAGATATTTTGCTGTGATCTTATTGGGAATTGTAGTGACGGTTATGAATAACCTTGAGATTACAATTCTCCAGTCAATGGGAGATTCCAGAACGCCCCTCACTGCTATGATCTGTTCATCACTCGTGAACATCATGCTTGATATTATTTTCATAATGGCCTTTGGCACAGGAGTTGTCGGAGCAGCAGTGGCAACAGTGGTCTCTCAGTTTGTATCATACCTTTTGTGCCTTAAAAAGCTTAGAACCATCGATTTTATGAGTCTGGGAAAAGACACGTCAGAAATAGCAGATGAAAAGAATATATTGGTTGAACTGATGAAAATAGGGCTTCCTGTGGCACTTATGAATTCGGTCACAGCTGCAGGGGCCATGGTATTGCAGTACTTCGTAAATCTTATGGGAAGCGCATATGTGGCAGCCTATTCAGCCTGCATGAAATTTGCATCACTCTTTGAGCAGTTCGGAATGTCCGTAGGTCTTTCCATGATGACCTTTGTGGGGCAAAATAAGGGCGCTGGCAAATATGACAGGATACGCACAGGAGTAAGACAGGGCCTGATGCTCTCTACACTTGTGAATGTGCCTATATCGCTCCTTATGATATTTGTGCCCGGAAGCCTGGCAAGGATGCTGCTGACTGACAACATAATAATCGGTTATTGTACCGATTTCATGCCAATCATGGGAATAAGCTTTTTTGCCCTGGGCTGGCTTTTTGTATACAGATACTCTGTTCAGGGGTTGGGCAATACCTTTATACCAATGCTCTCAGGTGGGCTCGAAGTCATTATGAGACTGATCTTTGGCTTTTTGGTAGGAAGGAACGGGTTTAAGGGAATTGCCATTTCTGAAGTATCTGCATGGATAGGCGCTTTTCTGATGCTCATGGTGACATACTATTTTTTAATTGGCAAAAGAACTAAAGCAATAGCATAAAGTAGCAATAAAAAGACTCCCTGGATTTTTTATCCAAGGACTCCTTTTTTTGCATTGGCAAGGACTACATGATAGCGTATATAACAACCAAAAGAGAAATAATGGTCCCTGGGGACGGGGTTAGTGGTCCACTTTTGGGCTTAAAGATTAAGGGTAAGGCTTGCCTATTTTGATATGACTTTATAAAAATGTAAGAAAGCAATATGGAATGAAGAACAGAGCAATAAATCGTTAAAAATATAGAATTCTACAACTCTGTTGATTATGAAATCAGGAATTGATCTGTCCCATGTTGCTGATGGTGTATATAATGGTCATAGTGAGACGGATCTGGTCAAGGTTGATGTTCGAGTAACAGTAGCTGATGGGAGAATAGAAGATATCGAAATCAAGAAAGAGAATTGGTGTGAAGATGCTGAAAAGATTGTCGGATAGAATCTGGTACTATCCCATGGAAGAGGAGCGAGACAGGCCTAATCTAGGATATATACGTGGAGATAACTGGAGTCTTGCTGTTGATGCGGGCCATTCAGAGGCACATACCAGGGAATTTTATGAGGCATTGGAAGAGAATGGTTTACCGCTTCCAAAACTCACTGTGATCACGCATTGGCACTGGGATCATACATTTGGAATGCATGCGGTAAATGGGCTTTGTCTTGCTAATGAACGCACGAATGAGTATTTGCTTGATTTCAAGCGTAGGCTATCTCAGGAAGGGAACGAGTTCTTCCTGAACATGCATGAGAGCATACGTAATGAGTATTCATATAACAAACCGGTGATAGTAACGCCGGCAGACATTGTTTTTCATGACAGCATGGTGCTGGATGCAGGCAATTGCCCAATTAAGATTTTTCAGGCTGAATCACCTCATACAGATGATTCGACTCTAATTGAAATTTCCCAAGAAGGAGTTTTGTTTGTTGGGGACGCAACCTGTGGGTCATTTCCTGAATGGAAAAAGAATCCTGTACTGAGTAAGAAATTATCCGAAATCATAATGAAATCAGAGGCGGCTATTTGCCTTGAAGGACACTGGGTTCCAGTTCCGAAAGAGGATACAATTCGAGATCTGTTAGAGGAAGTGGATGAATAAAATGAAGATGGTTACATACTATGATGATGACCTTTTACTTTATATGGCTAAAGATGTTTAACTTTCAGTAGTATAGACGATGACGAATCGAGGTTTATGGAGCTGAGTACATCTTCTTGACCTGGCGGTCAAGAAGCATCCCTCGCTCTAAAGAGCTCGGTCAATTTGAATTTTGTGAGGCTATTATGATAAAAAACGTTGCTATTGTGAGTTTATCCCGAGGAATTATCGGAGAATCATTCGTAAAGTTTGAGACAGATATTGGCATTAAAAGAACAGGCCTGAATAAATGTACTCAGGTCTGTTTTATTTTGGGAATTATAGGATAAAATAAGATATATAGTAATGGAAATCGAGTTTTCAATACTTTTGGGAGCATTCTGATGATGGTTACAAAGAAAGAATTAAAAGAATCATTTTTAGCGCTTGGAGTTACGAAGGGAATGACTTTGGAAGTGCATTCTTCACTCAGTAGTTTTGGTGAACTTGAGGGTGGTGCAGAAACCGTGATAGACACATTAAAAGATATAGTTACAGAAGAGGGCAGTCTTTTCATGCCTGCACTTCGTCTTAGTAAAGAACTTCCTCTTTCAGATGATGACAGGAAGATGGGAGTTACAGTTAAGATAAAGGTGCTTCCATCAGATGCAGACAGAACGGCAATGGGAATCGTTGCAGACACATTCAGAAAACTTCCTGATACCTACACAGGCCAAGATACCATAAGCACATCAGGCTGGGGAAAGCATGGAAAAGAAGCGGTGACAAGTGGACTTGATTATCCAATCCACAATGGAGGTAAGGCACTTTTACTTGGTGTCGATATTTATAAACTTACTGCAATGCATTATGTGGAAGGTATCACACCGGAGGATATAAACAAGCAGTTTGAGCCAAGTGAAGAGATTAATCGAAAATATCCTCCGGAAGAGTGGTTTATGGAAGCCGGACACCCTCCTGTAAAGGCATGGTACAAGATTCAGGATATGGCCTATGAAAAAGGACTCATAAAAGAAATGTCAATAGGCAAGTGCAAGGTGATGTTTTTCGATATCTGGTCTGTGGTTTCATTGTATGAAAATGAGTTAAAACGTGATCCCTATGGGCTTTGGGGGATGAAACCCGGATTGGAATTCAGACAGCTAACCATTTCAGATTTGCCGTCTTTGCTTGAATTATACCAGCAACTGGATGAAGACGATAAACAGTGCGCTTTTGAGCAAAGCGAAAGGGTCTGGAAGGAAATAGAAGAGAATCCAAATATTCAATATTTTGGTGCAATTGATAATGGTAAAGTTGTTTCTACCTGTTATGCCGTTTACATTCCGAACCTAACTCGTGGAAATAGAGGCATTTGCTTCATCGAAAATGTGGTGACAGATAAAGAGTATAGAAATCGCGGCTTGGCTTCAAAAGTCATAGATATGGCTGTTGCCTTTGCCAAGGATCAGCACTGCTATAAAGCTATACTTCAGAGCGGAATAGCCCGTACTGGAGCACATCGGTTTTACGAAAATAAAGGCTTTAACGGAGCATCAAAAAAGGCTTTTGATATGCGCCTGGAATAGCTTATCCTGCAATTACTCTTGTATTTGAAGATAATCTACCCGACTCTACTCTCCGTAGGTACCTTACTTTTTGGTGCTGATATACAATCTGTGCATGGAGGTGAGAACGAATATGAACCAATATGTTACAGGCGCAGTTATTAAGGAACTGCGGGAAAAGAACAAAATGACACAGAGCGAGCTGGCGGAAAAGCTGGGAGTGAGCGATAAAAGCGTGTCAAAATGGGAAACTGCCAAGGGCTTTCCGGACATTACTCTTTTGGAGCCGATTGCGGAGGCGTTCAGCATTTCGGTGACGGAGCTGATATCAGGCAATACTATTCATAATGCGAATGTGTCCGCAAATATGCTGCGGTCAAAGTTTTATGTCTGCCCGGTCTGTGGGAATGTGATACACAGCATGGGTGAGGCTTCAATCCATTGTCATGGGATCCAGCTTATACCTTTAGAGGCAGAACCTTCAGATGAACAGCACATGGCTTTTATCGAACGTGTGGAGGATGAGTATTATGTGCGGATTGATCACAGCATGACGAAGGAGCATTACATTTCGTTTGTGGCGGCGTCGTCATCCGATGATATGCAGATGGTGAAGCTCTATCCGGAAGGGAACGCCGAAGCAAGATTTAAGATCAGGGGAGTCAGAAGAATCTTCTTTTACTGCAACCGGGACGGTCTGTTTTCGATTGATCCGGTAAAGGGTATCGATGACAGGGAAAGCGGATATGACGATTCGCAGGAACGCAGAGAACTGGAAAAGGTAGCGGATATGCTGTTTGGATAGGAGGTTTTAGACTTTCAGATGAATAATCTAGTGGATATAAAAGATTATACGCAAAGATTAACAGAAGAATTAAAAATGAAGTTTGGCAAAAGGCTTTTATATGTTGGGCTTCAGGGAAGTTATCTTAGAGGCGAAGCTACACCTGAGAGTGATATTGATATTATGCTTGTATTCGATGAAGTACATGCCGAAGATTTGAACTCTTATCGTCAGATATTGTTAGATCTTGGAGAATATGAGCGAGCATGCGGATTTGTATGTGGAAGGGACGAATTATTAAATTGGTTTCCTGAAGAAATCTGCCATATACTTCATACCACTTCGGATATATATGGCAAACTTAAGTGTATAGTGCCAAATTACAGTAAAAAGGATGTGGCGGACTATATCAAGATGAGTGTCGGAAATTTATATCATATGCTTTGTCACAGACGTATTCATTCTGAAATGGAAAAGAACGTTAATAAACTGCCCTTAGTTAAAAGAGACATTTTCTTTATTCTTCAGAATCTTTATTATTTAGAAGATAACAACTTTATTGAGACAAAATCTGAGGTGGCATCTATGGTTAAAGGAATTGATCTTCAGGTTTGGGAATGTTTTTTGGAAGATGTTACTTATGAGAACATAGATCAGAAATTAGATTTGCTATTGGATTGGTGTAAAGATGTTTTGAAAAGAACATCGGGATACAAATAAATTTCGAATATAATCTTACAATAATACTTGCTTGGACTTTTTGAAAGAAATAATCGTTTCTTAGGCACATTTCAGAAGGCTCGGTACATTGTACCGGGTCTTTTTGCGTGTCGAAAGTGGTTCATTTCTTTTTGCCCTGTAAAGATAGTTGGTTTGACAGTATTAGAACTCTGTGCTAATCTATAGGCTAATAGAATTAGCCTATAAGCTAAATGGGTTAGCAAGGAGAAAAAATGTCCAGAAAACAGGAAATTATTGAAGTGTGTGTTGAAATGATAGACAAAGATGGTTTTCAGAATCTTTCTATAAAAACTATCGCTGATAGATTAGGCATAAAGCCGCCATCTTTATATAAGCATTTTCAAGGCGGTTTGGATGAAATAAAAGAGGCAATCATAATATATGGTTGGAACAATATTGATATAAAGATTGCTAAATCAGCCGTAGGGAAATCACGGGAAGATGGATTAAAAGCAATGTGTTATGCGCTTCGTGAATTTGCTCATGATCATCCCGGAGTTTTTGAGGCAATATGCTGGCACAATTCATATACATCTGAACTGAACCATGAAATTACAAAAGGGGTTATATCAACATTGTATTCTATTTTGGATTCTCTTGAGTTTGGCGAAGTCAAGAAAATGCATGTGTTGCGAAGCCTGCGAGGCTTTGTGGAAGGATTTTCGATGCTGGAATTACATGGTAGTTTTGGAGATAAAATCTCTTTGGATGAGAGTTTTGCATATGGCATAGATGCGTTAATTTCAGGAATCATGAAAGGACAAGAAAATGTGGGTTGATGAAAAGAAGAAAGCACCGATAATAGATTACCTTGGTTGGATATTATTTTTAAGTGTTTTTTTCGAATTATTAATGCTGATACTTGAGCCATCCTCAATAAAAAATGTGGAAACAGGAAAACTATCCTTTTCATATGTGGTGTATGCAACTATAGGAATTCTTTTTACAACTCCGGGACCGGTGATAGCTCTGTTTATCTTACTCAGGAAAGAAGAAAAAATCACAGTAAAAGAATTTATAAAGCGTTTTTTGTATACGCCAAAGATAATAAAAACAGTTTTGATCACTGGCTTGTTTTGCCTGTGCGCGTTATTATTTGCTATATTTTGCGGTGAACTAAACGGTTCTCCATTGTACATGATGCCGCTGGGGTTTCTTATTATGCTGCCGTTTGTTGGATTTGCGGAGGAAACAGGCTGGCGTGGCTTTTTGCAGCCTATGCTGGAAAAAAGATTCCCTTTCCCGGTTGCAACTACTATTGTGGCAGTGATTTGGTGTGTATGGCATTTCCCGATATGGCTACAGCCAACTTCCAACCACTATGGCGATAGCATGATAGGTTTTGCTATAAATATATTTGTATGGACTTTTGTAGCTGCTGCGATTTATAAATCAACGAAGAGCGTCCTGGCATGTGCCATTTATCATTCTTTTATAAATTCCATAGGCGCAATTTACGATTGGAATAAACTATTTGATTCTTACCCGAATTCAAATACAGCGTATATATACTTTGGAATTATTTTTATAGCTGCTTTGGTGATTTGGTATACGGAAGATAGAGAGGCAAAATAAGAAAGTTATTATCATGTAATTTTTTGTGAAAAAAGAGAGCTCCTTGGTTATTCCAGTCACCTGATCACTGTGTGCAGAAATATAAGGACAACTAATAAAGGGGACTTGAAATAACATATAATCTATTACAGTTAATAATGATGATTAGTGGCTGGCAGGGCCTTACTTTGCCGGCCACTTTTTTATCTTGACGGCTAATTAGAATTAGCTTACAATAAGGCTAATCCAAATTAGCTAAATGTAATAAAAGTTTTCAGGACAGGATGAAGAGGAACTTAGATGGACACCAAACAAAGAATACTGGATGAAGCATTGACGCTGTTTTCTGAAAAGGGATATGCAAATGTTTTTGTTGCGGATATTGCGAAAAGGGTTGGCATTAAGGCTCCATCACTGTACAAACACTATAAAAACAAACAGGCAATTTTTGATGCGATCATTGAAGAGATGAATAGGAGATTTTTGGAGGAGGCAGGCGCGCTGCAGATAAGCGGAGACGATGCAGTGGCGGATGCCGAAATCTATAAGCATATTTCTGAAGAGCAGCTGATCACTCTTGGAAAGGATCTGTTTCTTTATTTCTTGCATGATGACTACACAAGGCGTTTTCGAAAGATGCTCACCATTGAACAGTTTCATGATAAAAAACTTGCGGCTGCATATATGAAACAGTATGTGGATGATCCGCTTTCATACCAGGGAATGCTTCTCGGGTTGATGGCTTCCGCTGGAGTATTGCAGACAGAGAATGTGGAGATCATGACGCTGCATTTTTACGCGCCGATATATATGCTTCTGACCATATGCGATCGAGAACCAGAGCGTGAGGAAGAGGCACTTAAGACGATGGAAGCACACATCCGGCAGTTCAACAAACTGTACGCAAGAGATGAAAAACCAAGTCAGGATAACAAGAAGAGATTGCGGAGAAATACAAAATGAAGATTACAGTGATAAACGGAACCGAAAAACACGGTGTTACATACAGCATGAAGGAAATATTTTTAGAGCAGTTCAGAGACGATTCAGAGATTACGGAATACTATCTTCCCAAAGATGGTCCGGGGTTCTGCACGGGTTGTACTGCGTGTTTCAGGAATAATCAGAATCTCTGCAAGGACGCTGAAAAGGTGCAGAAGATAGAGAAGTCTTTGCTTGAAGCGGATTTGCTGGTTTTTGCATCACCGGCATATGTTTTCCATACAACAGGCGCAATGAAGGCTATGCTTGACCATTTCGGTTATCGGTGGATGCCTCACCGCCCGGCAAAGGAAATGTTCGGAAAGCGGGCAGTGATAATCACACAGTGCCTGGGAGCGGGTGGACGATCCACAGCAAAGGATATTAAGGACAGTCTTTCCTGGTGGGGCATTTCGACCATCAAAGTCGTAAGCTTCCAATTAATGTCTGAAATTGACTGGAACAAGATCGAGGACAAGAGGAAAGCTTCCATCCAAAAGAAGCTAAGCAGTGTTGCAAAAAAATTCCATGCCATTGATTATAATAAACCGGGTCATACAAATGTTATAGTAAAGGCAAAGTTCTACATAGTAAGGATGCTGCAGACGAGCCTCGGTAAAAAGGATCCGGAATACACCGACTTTAAGTATTGGAATGAGAATGGCTGGATCGGTAAAGTAAGACCATGGAAATAGATTATTGAAAAAAAGGGGAAGGAATTAAGTAGGAAATGATGTATATTGACTCCTTCCGGTTTCCGGGAGTGGATGCAGAAGAACAGTTTGTTAATTACATAAGAAGTACTTGCTATACCTCCTTTTATCCGTTTGGAGTATTTACACTCAATCAGCTAGAGGCTTTGTCATTTTCAGATATAACAATTCTGTATGGGAATAATGGATGCGGAAAAAGTACAGCGCTAAATCTGATAGCGGAGAAGCTTAAGGCTGAGCGTGATACATTGTTTAACCGGAGCAGCTTCTTTGGCGACTATATCGGAATGTGTGAATTTGAGATGACTCGCGGAGAAAGGCCTGAAGAAATCAGAATGATCACCAGTGATGATGTGTTTGATTTTATGCTTAATCTGAGAGCCTTGAACGATGGAGTTGATCGCAAGAGAGAACAGGTCTTTGATGAGTGGATTGAAAATAGAAATTCTAAATTTCAGATGAAATCACTGGATGATTATGAAAAGCTGAAAAAAGTAGTAGCAGCCCGATCCAAAACTCAGTCAAGATATGTCAGGGAAACAATCGGAAACAATATCATAGAACACAGTAATGGAGAAAGCGCTCTACAGTATTTTTCCGAGAAGATAAAAGACAATGGTCTGTATTTACTCGATGAGCCGGAAAATTCTCTTTCGCCACAGAGGCAGATTGAATTACTTGAGTTTATTCAAAATTCAGCGCGGTTTTTCAGATGCCAGTTTATAATCGCGACGCATTCGCCATTTCTTCTTACTCTTAGAGGAGCAAGAATTTATGATCTGGATGAAAATCCTGTCGATATCAAGAAATGGACGCAGCTCGAGGGCGTGAGGACATATTTTGAGTTCTTCGATGAACATAGAGGGGAATTTATGTAAATTATATTTTGTAGGACTGTATGTTGACATACAGGTTTTAGAGTAATATATTCGAATCAGAGCATAAAATGTGCTTAACCATAATATAAAAAAGAGGAGCTTTATGTTAAGCGTGGTGAACTAATTTCATTGCAATACGGCCTCGTGATATTGCAATGAGCAAAAGATTCAATCAATCAATATTTGTGAGTCTGTGGTGAAAACTACCGGCTTATTAGATTACGCTTAATAATATTATGGGAAAGAGCCGCATTTTATGAGGTCATTTTTTGATATGTTTATTTATGAACCATGATATCTTTGGCGTAAGATATCATGGTTTTTTGTCGTTTAGGAGGAAAAATGTTAGACAACTTAATTATAAGAGCAGAGGAACCTGCTGATTACAAGAATACAGAACTGATGACTATGCGCAGCTTTTATAACAAGTACAAGCCGGCAGCTGATGAGCATTTTCTTATAAGGATAATAAGGCAGTCCAAGGATTACATTCCGGAAATAAGCAGAATTGCGGAATATAACGGACACATAGTCGGCGCTGTTTATTACACAAAGGCTTGGATAGTGGACGGCGATGTGACTACAGATGTTGTCACATTCGGACCGCTGGCGGTAGAGCCGACCATGGAAGGAAACGATATTGGCGGCGTGCTGATGAGAGAAACCATAAAACTTGCAAAAGAGGCAGGCTATGCGGGAATTGCTCTTATGGGAGAGCCAAATTACTATCCCCGCTTTGGGTTTGAACGCGGTGCAAAGTACGGAATCACTGATGAACAGGGAAACAGCTTTGATGCATTAATGGTTCTGCCGCTAGGTAACGACTTTTCAAACGTCAAAGGGAAACTCATAGAAAGCAAGGATTTCGAAAAACTCGAAGACAAAGAAAGACTTGCAGAGATTAACAAAGAGTTCCCGAAATATCGCGCAGTTAAGGTGCAGGAAGGTTTTATGCAGATATTCGAACAGCACCTTGGTGTTGTGGAATCTATAGAAGATGACACGTATATGGTTCGTTATTGGGAACTTTTGATCCCCGCAAAGTTTTCACAGGATTTGGATAAAACTCCGGAAGTCGGAAGCGATGTGCAGTTTTTATGGAACCATAAGGGTGAGTCCGAAATCACCAAGGTGTTTAAGAATCTGCTTGAATGATGAGAGGTTACCGTGAGGGTAACCGGAGGGAAAAATGAATACACAAACACAAATTGAATTCGATAAGATTAAAAATATGTGGGCAGAGCTCACAAGTACAGATTATGCAAAGGAAAAGATAAGAGAGGCCGACATCATATTAAATGAAAGGGAGCTAAGAAAGGAGCTTCAGGATACCACGGATAGCCGAAAGCTGATAGAAAAGCTAGGAAATCCTCCGGTGCAGAATGTCACTGAGATAAGAGAGATTCTAACGATAGCTGACACAGGGAGTAGCCTTACACCCTATCAGCTTGAGAGAGTTGAAAAGGTTCTTGTTGCAGTAGAGAGGATGATGGACTATCTGTCACGCGGTAAACAGTATGAAAATTCACTTGCATATTATGATGAAAATTTAAATCCACTTTATGAGTTAAAAGATGAAATCTGCAGACAGATAAGAAATGAAGAGGTGGATGACAGGGCAACAAAAGAGCTTTATGAGATCAGGAATCGCATAACAACCATGGAAGAATCCATGAAGCAGAAGGCTGAGCAGATCATCAGGAAGAACAAGGCATACATGGCGGATTCCTATTACACAATGAGAAACGGCAGAGTATGCGTTCCGGTGAAGAAAGAATGTAAAGCTAAGATACCGGGAATAGTGATTGATAAATCTGCGACCGGAAATACGCTCTTTGTTGAGCCCGTAGGTTTGTCGAAGTGTTACGAGGAATTGGAACTTCTTCGTATAGATGAGGAGAACGAGGTTTACAAGATACTGTATATCCTTACGGCGATGGTGTCGGATGTTGCTCCGATAATGGAAGAAAACATCAAGATGATGGAGAAGCTTGATTACGTTTTTTCGAAGGGGAAGCTAAGCATTGATCTTGATTGCATCAAACCTGCCATAAATCTTGAAAGGCGCATAAAACTTGCTAAAGCAAGGCATCCGCTAATGGATAAAGAGGTAAATGTCCCGCTGGATTTTTCACTTGAAGATGAAGGTGTAAACGGAATTGTGATAACAGGTCCCAACACCGGTGGAAAGACAGTTGCCATCAAAACGGTTATGCTAAGCTGTTACATGGCTCAGTGCGGACTTCATGTACCGTGTAAAGCAGCAGATATCTGCATGAACAGCAATTATTTGTCGGACATTGGAGACGGTCAGAATCTTTCCGAAAACCTGTCGACTTTTTCGGCTCATATTAAAAATGTTCTTGATATACTCGGAAGTGTAAATCAGGAAAGCCTTGTAATCATGGACGAGCTTGGTTCGGGAACAGATCCTGCAGAGGGAATGGGAATTGCTGTTGCGATATTGGAGGAGCTTAGAAAGAGCGGCGCGAACTTCCTTGTGACAACGCATTATCCCGAGATCAAGGAGTACGCCTCAAGGGCTGAGCATATTGTGAATGCGAGGATGGTGTTTGATAAGGAGACGCTTCGCCCGACCTATGAGATGATAATCGGAGAAGCCGGAGAGAGCTGCGCATTTTATATTGCAGAGAGGCTCGGTATGCCTGAAGAGATGCTGAAGGTTGCAGCCAAGGCCGCATATGGCAAGGACTATGAGTTTTCGGGTAAAAAGAATGCAATAAGAAAACGAGGCACCGGCAAAATCGTCAAAGCAAAGAAAATACATTCCACCGCAGAGCTGGAACAGAAATTCAGTATTGGCGACAGCGTTATGATCTATCCCGACAAGAAGATAGGTATTGTATGCGAGCCCATAAATAAAAAGGGAATTCTGAGGGTGCAGCTGCCAAACAAGAAAATCTACATAAACCACAAGAGAGTAAAACTGCATGTAAAGGCAGATGAACTTTATCCTGAAGATTACGATTTTTCAATTATATTCGATACAGTTGCGAATCGAAAAGCCAGGCATGAAATGAGCAGGAAGCTCACTGATAAAGTCATAGTTTATGATGAAAACAGCTGACAAGATGCAGATGTAAACACTCTCTTGATAAAAAAATTTTAAGTATAACAGTATATAACAGTTGACAACAGTTATATACTGTTATATGCTGTTTGTGGAGGGCGGTGATATGCATATCATTTTAAATAACACCTCGATGGTGCCAATTTACGAACAGCTTGTGAATCAGGTGAAGAATGAAATAATAAGCGGCGAACTTGCGGAGGATGAAGCCCTTCCTTCTGTCAGGGCATTATCAGGAGAACTTAGGATAAGTGCTTTAACTGTAAAAAAAGCCTATGACAGGCTGGAAGAAGAAGGTTTTGTCGTAACGGTTCATGGGAAAGGAACCTACGTCGCTGCAACTGATAAGTCTCTTGCCATGGAGGCGAGAAGGAAGACAGTGGAGGATGACTTTGCGGCAGCAGTGCAGAAGGCAAGCGCGGTTGGACTTACCAAAGAGGATATTCTTGAGATCGTACAGATCATATTGGAGGAAAACTGATGGTTAAAGTTGATAATCTTGTTAAAAACTACGGCAGTTTTAGGCTGGATGTCTCAATGGAAATACCAGACGGAACAGTTACCGGAATTGTTGGGAAAAACGGCGCAGGAAAAAGTACCACGATAAAGTCAATTCTAGGACTCGTAAAGCCTGACGGTGGACATGTCACGATAAACGGTAAAGAGGCATCGAAGCTTACCGCGAAAGATAAAGAAGAGATAGGAGTTGCTCTGTCCGACTCTGGTTTTAGCACATTCCTTACAGTTAAGGATATAACAGCTATCATGAAAAAGATGTACCCTTCATTTAATGAAGAAGTTTTCAGGAGGAACTGTTCGTCCCAGAGACTTCCATTTGATAAGGCAATCAAGGAATTTTCAACAGGTATGAGAGCAAAGCTCCGTGTGCTTATAGCAATGAGTCATAATGCACGGATTCTTATCATGGACGAGCCCACAGCAGGTCTTGATGTTGAAGCGAGAAATGATATCCTTGACCTTCTCAGAGAGTATCTTGTTGAGGACGAAAAGCGCTCAATACTTATCACATCCCACATATCATCAGATCTTGAGGGACTTTGTGATGATATCTATCTGATCCACGATGGTAAGGTTATCCTGCATGAGGATACGGATGCGATACTTGGTAATTACGGAGTTCTAAAGGTTAATGAAGCTACCTATGAGAAACTCGACAAAAGTTATATTCTCAGCACGAAAAAGGATCACTTCGGATATGCCTGCTTTACAAATGAGAAGCAGTTTTATGCGGAAAACAATCCTAATATAGTCATTGAAAACAGCGACATAGACGATCTGATATTGATGATGACAGGAGGCAACTAAAATGCGTGGACTCATAGAAAAAGATCTTAGACTGACACTGGTTAGAAAGCAAACACTTATTATATTTTTGGTAATGGCTATTGTCATGGGATTATCCAATAATGGTGCATTTCTTATCGCTTACCTTACGATGCTTGCATTGGTAGTTGGAACAGGAAGCATAAGCTATGATGAGTATGACAACGGTTTTCCTTTCCTAATGACTCTTCCCTTTGACAGGAAAACATATGTGAGGGAGAAGTATGTGTTTAGCCTGATCGCTGCCGTTGCTGCATGGTGCTTTGGAGCATTGGTCTTTGCTGTTATGGATATGGTTCGAAACAACGGTGCGGGTTTATCCGAGATTCCAATGATGACTGCAGTCATACCGTCCATGTATCTTGCAACTGCTATCATAGTTCCTCTGCAGCTTAAGTTCGGTGCTGAAAAAAGCAGAATCGCACTCTTTGTTATTTTCGGAATTGTCGCGGTGCTGGCAATCGGCTCAAGTTCATTTCTGGCTGATTCTGTCAACCCGTTTGTGAGTGTGATAAATATACTTCATGATCTTCCGGGAGCTGTTACAATCCTTATTCTGATCGCGGTTTGCGCCCTTGTTACAGCCATATCTTATCTGTGCAGTGTGCGAATCATGGAGAATAAAGAATTCTGAGCATAAGACCGGTAGTGATATTGTGAAGACAAAAAAATAGAAACAGCTTAAACAGAGATGTTCATTTTATTGGACATCTCTATTTTTGCGCAAATACATTTTTTTCGGTAATTAAAATCTTTAGGAAATCTTTAGGTTGGCTTTAAGGAGACTTTTATTTGCCCTGCTACTATATGGACTGTAAGGAGGAGCAAGACAGATGAGCGACATAATGGTTTTGAAAAATGTAAAGAAGACATATAAGGAGATGACAGCAGTAAATGACCTGTCACTTAATATTAAAAAAGGCGAGGTTTTTGCACTGCTTGGAGCAAACGGAGCAGGTAAGACCACCACAATAAAAATGATACTGGGACTTGCAAAGGCAAGCTCAGGAGATATAGAGATTGAGAGCGGAGCGAAGATAGGTTACTCACCGGAGACACCGTATTTTCCCGAGTATCTGACAGGTATGGAAGTGATGAAATATTACGCGGGAATAGAGGGAGACAAATCTAAAAAAGATACAGCATATCTTAAAGGCCTTTTGGAACTCACAGGACTATCGGATAACAAGATTAAGGTAAAGAACTATTCAAAAGGAATGATCCAGAGACTTGCACTTGCACAGGCACTGATCTCTGATCCGGACATACTGATTCTCGATGAACCCACAGCTGGACTTGATGCACTTGGAAGAAAACATAATCTTGAACTTCTGAAAAGACTTAAGGAAGAGGGAAAGACAGTTATTATCAACTCCCACATACTGCATGATATAGAGGCTGTTTGTGACAGAGGCGTGATCATGAAAAAGGGAAAAGTGATAGACACCTGGACCAAAGGCGAAAGTGAAGAGAGACTTGAAGATAAATTTGTGAGACTTGTAGGAGAGGAATAATCATGGAAATCGTAGTTAATGTAATAAGAGAGAAGATCCGCAAAAAGATGTTATATGTGACAATGGCACTGGGAATTATTGTGGTAGCTGTTTTTTCAACAGATATGGGTAGCCTCACTATCGGAGGAAAAAGTATAAAGGATTATCATGTGCTTCTTCCCATACTTATCAACGTTCTGAATTTCCTTAATGGTGCGATAGCTCTTGCAATCTCATGTTCAACAATTCCACAGGAGTATGAGAGAAGAACAAGTCATCTGATTTGGTCAAGAGGAATCAGCCAGAGCAGATATCACATGTGCCTTGCAGCAGGCAATATAGTGGTGTCCTGGATCTCCGGAATTATATTATATGCTACACTCGGAGTATTCGCTGTAGTAAACGGATATTCAAATATCCTTGGAAGAATAGCGATGGCAACGGTTTTCATGATGATCTATTCGGCTTGCATCTGCATGCTTACATCGGCGCTTTCAATCAGGATACCCACACTTTTTACAGGAACGATAATGGTAATCATTCTGGTTTTCGGAGCACTCAGAGATGCACTTAAGCTTTTGACCGCAACACTTACGGGAGTCGGCGGAGCAGTAATAAAGAGGGCGGTAATGCTCATTCCGGATCTTGCCGGCATCAGTAATCAGGCAGGTAATCTGGTTCAGGAAAAACCTTTAAATATTCATGTGATCATAATGGCATTTTTAGTGATCTGGGTAGCAGGACTTTTGGTAATGATCTTGAGAAGAGAGGAAGCATAAGGCGATGAAAAAAGCGGGATTTATAATATATATGTTGGTTGGAGCAACTCTGGTGGTTTCGGGTTTTGCAACAACCGAGAGGGGACTTAAAGAAAATAACAGGGAAATGCTCTATAAGGTTGCTGAGGACTATGAAGAGCTTGGCGACATGGGCTTCAAGGGTTTTTACCCGCTGGATTATAAAGTGGCATTTTCAGATTCCGAGAAGGATGTTGTTGTAAGCTATGACGGCGGCGAGTGCAACTATACCAAGAGAGATGCTGTTTACGGAGGACTTGTCGGAAGTATATATCAGGACGGCGATGAGTTTGAAGTGGTTGTTCCCGAATATGATACCTGGATAACACTTGAAGCTGTAAATAATGAGCCCCTTTCCGCTGTTATCTGGCATGAAGGCTTCCATGCATATCAGAATTCCTATCATAAGGTGTATGAAAAGACTACGCAGGATGTACTCTCCGAAACAGAGCTTTCAGAGATCGTTGATTCGGATAATGAGGCAAAGAGAATGTTTTCAAAGGAAATGGAGGTATTAAGCCGCATATTTACTGACGAAAACAGTAGCGATGTAAACGAAATTGCGATAGAATATAGCAAAATAGCTAAGGAGAGGAGGGGACTTCTTAGTGAGCAGGTGGCCGGCTCTGAGGATTTTTATTTAATGATGGAAGGCTCCGCATATTATGTGGAATCACTGGCTGTGAGATACGAGAACGGCGAGGAGACATACCAAAAGGAATACCTTGGTACAGCGTCGAAATACGTGGACGGAAACGCAAAATACTATCGTCTCGGAATGCTCGAATGCATGCTTCTGGATAAGCTGGATCCCGAGTGGAAAAACTCCTACAGCTTTGACAGAACATTCGAAGAAGTGATCGATGATTATATCAGCTGAATCCATCCTGAGAGAGGAAAAAAGAATCTTACATCAGAGCTCAAGATAATACAGGGAACGGAGGAAGGCATGGAATACACAGTACTTGGGGCAGACGATGAAGTAGAAATACTTAATTCGCTGGAATTATTTTTGAGTAAAGAGGGGATAAGACTTTTAAAGGCCGATAACGGAATATCGGCCTTGGAGTTATATAAAGAAGAAAAGCCGCACATGGTGCTGCTTGATGTTATGATGCCGGGGCTTGACGGGTTCTCAGTTCTTAGAAAGATACGTGAGATAAGTCATGTTCCGGTTATTATGCTTACGGCAAAGACAGAGGATTATGATAAGATTCTCGGTCTTGAGCTTGGAGCGGATGATTATATTTCAAAGCCTTTCAATCCCATGGAAGTTGTTGCGAGAATCAAGGCACAGCTTCGCAGAAACTACGACTACCATGAGAAATTTGACAAGGTGTATAAAGCATTCGGAATAGAACTTAACACCGATGCAAAGTCTGTAACAACGGGAGGGGAGAGTATAGCTCTTACCGGTACCGAGTACAAAATCTTAGAACTTCTGATGCCTCATCCGGGGCATATTTTCACCAAACAGCAGATATCCGATTATGTGTGGGAAAGTGACTACGCTGCTGATGACAGCACTATTATGGTGCATATAAGTAATCTTAGAAATAAGCTTAAGAAGGCAGATAAAGAAGCTGCAATGATCAAGGCGGTCAAGGGACTTGGCTACAAATTCGAGAAAGAATAAATCCGGTTATGAAGAAAAAGAGAGTAAAAAAGAAAAGCATTTTTTCAAGGCTTGTAAAAAGTTATGTTCTGTTTCTTATTGTGACTATCGTGCTGTATCTCACTTTGACTTTGGCGATAGTGATGTATCTGGGTAATGGGAGTCTATCGAATGCTTCACCGCAGACGGTTGTGAAATACGATGGAACGATTACCGATACCGAAGTTTTGGAACACAGCGGAGGATGGGTTGAGGAACTTGACGAAAGCGGTAACGTAGTCGATGTTGTGGGAGAAAAGAAAACAGATAAGTACACCTACAATATCGAGGAGCTTGCGTATTTGGTCGACATGGGATATGTGGCATCCAGCGGCAACGGAGTTATCATAAGTCAGCATGAGGCTACCGACAAAAAGATATATTCGGCATGTGCCAGATATGTGGGAGATCCTAAGCGCGTTTTTTTGGTTTTTTACCCCACCGATATGGTGACCTACAGAGTTACATATATGCTTACAAACGAAACCGGAAACAGATACCTCGTATTCCTGCTGGTTTTTGCTGCGCTTTTCGTTGTTGAAATTGTAGGCATCAGTTTGTACCTGAAAAGGCACATCGAAATGCCGCTTAAGTTCCTTATGCAGGGAATGGATGAGGTGAGTGAGGGAAAAAGAGATGTGGTCATAGACTACATTACCGATAAGGAATTCGAGGACATCAGGGATAGATTCAACAGCATGGCTGAAAAACTTAAGGAGAGTGAAGATAAAAGACATCAGGTGGAGCAGAGCAGAAATCTGATGCTGCTTGAACTTGCTCATGATATAAAAAATCCTATCGCTTCCATAAAGGGGAGTATCTGTGCGCTTGAGGAGGGCCTTGTTCCCGAAGAGAAAGTAAATGATTACTACAAGACTATCGAGATGAAGGCAGAAAGAATAAGGACTCTTACCGAAGATATAAACACCAGTCTTAAGATGGAGAGTGACGAGTATAAGCTGAATCTGGAGAAGGCGGATGTATGCGAGCTTGTACGCAGAATCTGCGCAGAGTTTTATGAGGATATCACAGCTGCAGGAAAGGAATTTGATATAGATATATCAGAGGAGTCGCTTTTTGCAGAGGTGGATACGCAGCTCCTCGGAAGGGCGATAAATAATCTCCTAGGTAATGCCAACAAGTATAATGAGACCGGAAATAATATTGCAGTCAAAGTGTTCGATGATTCAGGCAGGATAACGATTGAAGTATCGGATGATGGCGAGGCTATAGCGGAGGATTTTGCCGCGAGAATGTTCGAGTCCTTTGCAAGAGGAGATAAGACCAGGAAAACCGATGGGGGAACGGGACTTGGTCTGGCAATTTCCCGCAAAATAGTTGAAAAGCACGGGGGGACTCTCAAATATAAACGCAGTGATGGAAAAAACTGCTTTACTATTGTCCTGTAAAAATATAATTATCAATTCTGTGTGTAGTATGTTATTATCTTTTTCAAAGTAGGTATGGTTATTGTTTTAGGGGACAATGGGTATGATAAAAGGAAAGTGGACTATGCGCCAGGCCATTTTAGGGCTGGTTACCTTGTGTACGCTTTTTGCGATTATTACGCAGACGGTGGTGTTTGAAGTTATTTCGAGGCAGCAGATTAGGGGAGAGAGTCTTTTAAATAACAATGAGACACTTCAGCGCATAGAGGCGGAGTTAAATTCTTATATTCACGATGTTTCTGTCAAAATGCAGACCATTTACAATGAGACGGATATGGTCTACGACATGAGAAATTCCGGTAAAAATCACAAATCTAAAGGTGATCATTATTTTGATGCCTGGCACCTTTCGGAGAGACGCTTCGATTCGGAAGACCAGCTCCTTGCCATGTATATATATGATAACCGCAACAATCTGATAAGTTCCTTCAGGAAACAACCGTATAATTACCCACAAGATCTTTATAATACAGAGCAATATGTTAATGTTGCGCACCTTAAGAGCTATCTCAAATCGGACGATTATTCGCTGATGCTGTCGGGATATCACAATGAGGAGGCCGATCAGGATGTACTTCGTTTTGTGCTAAAGCTCCACACCTATGATGATGACAGGTCTCAGTTCGGGTATATTGTGTGCGATTTCAATACGCAGAATGTTGAAGATATCATGAGTAAATACATATCGTCGAGAGATGTGTATGTCTGGCTTCAGCCAAGGGGAGATTCTCCGATAGCGCAGGTTGGCAATACCACAAAAGAGGAGAGCAAGATCTTTTCGGAGCTGACAAAAATAGTTGCAACTTCAATAAATGAGTTTCCACAGTTTGAAAATGAATACGGCTCTTTTTATCTAAACAGCAGAAATTCCGAAAAGTATAATCTGCACATTATCATGCTGACTCCGCAGTCGCTGATGATGCATACACAGAGTGCACTTGCGAGGACACTGATTGTAATTGCGATTTTCATCATTCTGGTGACTCTGATTCTGGGAACCAGGATTTCGGGATTTATATATACTCCGGTGGAACAGCTCAGTAAGACAATCATTAAGATTAAAAATGGTGATACGGATCTTAGGGCCAAAACTGATGGCTGGAGTGAAGAGCTCAAGGTCATGGGTGATGAGTTCAATGATATGCTTGATCAGATAAGCCGCATGGTTCAGGAGGAAACCGAAGCAAAGGTGCTGATGGAGAGGACGCAGTACAAGGTGCTTCAGGCACAGGTTAATCCGCACTTTTTATACAATACGCTGGATACCATGAGCGGAATTGCGGCATCTCAGGACTGCACGCTGGTGAGCGGACTATGCCAGTCTCTCTCCGCGATTTTCAGATACAGTCTTGATATCTCGGATACACAGTCGACGTTGCAGCAGGAGATGGCGCACGTCAGAAACTATTTGTATGTAATGGATGTCAGGAATGGCAATTCCATCAAGTATATTTATAAGATTGATTCAGATACTTTGGAGGACAATATTCCGAGGATCACGCTGCAGCCTATAGTTGAGAATGCGCTTCAGCATGGCCTTCGGAATACGAGGAGAAAGGATAAGGAGCTTATTATTTCAGCAAGACATGAGGGTGATAAGCTGGTAATTGTTATCGAAGATAACGGCGCGGGGATGGATGCCGATGCTATGAATAAACAGCTTGATGAGGCAGATATAAGCAGGATTGAGATGGGGCGTTCAATCGGTGTCATGAATGTGAATGCGCGTGTGAAAAATGTGTATGGTGATGGGTATGGAATTCATTACGAGAGCAGTCCGGAGACGGGGACCAAGGCTGTGATCGTACTGCCGGTGGTAAAAGCAAAGAGGGAAGAGAAGCTTCAATTGTCTGCAATAGAGCAGGCGAGACTGGCACTTGGCAATGAATAAGGGGAGGTAATATATGGGAGCAAAATACAAGGTACTGTCGGCGGACGATGAGCTTTGGAGCCGCGAGAATATAAGAAGAATGCTGTCGTGGGAGGATTACTCCATCGATTTTCTTGAGCCTGCCTGTGATGGGGAGGAGGTCCTTGAAAGGATTCCGGAGGAGAAACCGGACATAGTTATTACGGATATCAATATGCCATTTATCAGCGGACTGGAGCTTCTTGATAAGATTCATACAGAATATCCCGATATTATAACGCTCGCAGTAAGTGGCTATGATGACTTCCAGAAGGTGAAGGGTGTTTTCATGGCGGGCGGAATCGACTACCTGCTTAAACCCGTGGGGAGAGAGCAACTGGTAGGCTCTCTTAGCAAGGCGCTGAAAACTCTGGAGGAGAGGGAGGCCGAGAAGGCTTCGAAGGAAGATAACCGTCTGAGGGAAAATTATATCTCATCCTTTTTTGAGGACGATGAGTTTTCCTCGTTATTAAACGGTAAGCTCTTCAGACCGGGGAAAGAGTCCCATGTGCCAAGTACCAGAGTGTTCTCGGAGATATCCACGATTCTTGTGAAGTTCCATGATGTGGAAATTTTGAAGCAAAATTACAACAAGGATGTTCTTAGAATGTCCTATGATATCAAGGAGAGGCTTCGTGAACTGATCGACGTGGAAGGTTCGATTGTCTTCCAGTACACGGATAAGGTGAATGAATTTATTATCGAGTTAAATGCTACACCTGCTAGGCTCCGTCTCATAGCAGACCGCATCTACGCCGCTTTTCCGATAGAAAAGCAGGGACCTGTCACTATCGTGCTCCATGCTCAGGCGAGCTCCCTTGATGATATAGCGACGGTGTACAGAGAGATGATCGCGGAGCTTGTTTCAAGGCCTTTTGGACGAAAACACAGCATCATCGCCTGCAACGGGATAAGGAGAAAATCAAAGCTGCAGGATAGATTTACTGACAGACTGGAAGCTCAGATTGCGGCGTGTCTTGAGAATAATGATATATCTAAAGCGAGAAGCCTTATCATGGAGACCGCAGGGCTGGAGAAGTGCGACAGTGAAGAGTGGAGCCTATTTGAGGTTACCCAGTTTACAACAAGAATGATAAATATTATAGCTGAGGCGGATAAAACCAGTAACAGCCGGACATATGAAGAGGTTCAGGATGCAATCAACTATGGACTGAGGTCGCTGAATAAAGATATCATTCTGGACAATATCGAACTGGCGCTTAGAATCGGAGCAGGTTCGGGGGCTGCTTCAAATGCGGGAAGTTCGGAGAACTCCACGATAAGTGAGCAGGTTGAGAGCGTTCGTGATTACATCGCGGAGCACTACATGGATCATCTGACCTTGTCGGATTTGGCACAGCAGTTTTATGTGGAGCCGAGTTACCTTTCGAAGAAGTTTTCACAAAAGTACAATGAGACCATTACGGCATGTATCACCAGGTGCCGCATGGAAAAGGCAAAGGAACTTATGGAGGATGAGAATAATAAGCTGGAGGTTATTTCCTTTAAGGTCGGTTATGATGACTATAACTATTTCAGCAGAGTGTTCAGAAGGTGTGAGAAAAAAAGTCCGACAGAGTATCGAAACAGTATTTCAAAAAAGTGATAGTAAGTTTTTCTAAATTGTGCTAATTGTCACAAAGTCATAATTGCTAATATAAACTTCGAGGACAGGGAATTAACAAACCCGTTCGCGAAGTTTTTTGTTTTGGGGAGGAGGATAATCCGGTGTTCTACCATAGAAAAATCACAGCAATAATCGCTGCAGCTGCGCTGAGTGCAGCACTGCTTGTAGCAGGATGCGGCGAGAGCAGACAGGCGAAGATAGATACCAATGACGGAGTAACAAATATTCTTGATTACGTGAACGTGGACTTCAGTGGGAAAAACGGTGAAGGCACAGCGTATGTAAATGTTGACTACGACGGAATCGAAACCGAGATGGTCGGCGGTGAAGAGAAGATAAAAGAGATGAATGAGGTTGATGATCTGGCGGAGCTGACAAAGTACATCAATGCAGTTTCTTCAATTTCATTCAGCATAGATAAGAATAAGGAACTGTCAAACGGAGATCAGGTAGTGGTGTCAGTCTCCTATGACAACACTGCGGCCGAGGCAGCAGGTGTTGATTTCGGAACTCAGAAGAGTAAGACGTACGAGGTGAAGGGACTGAAACGATAAGCCCCTCATCCGGCGCTGCGCGCCACCTTCTCCCCGTGGGAGAAGGCAAGTGAATGGTAACAATTCCGGTTCGTGGATGGCTCGGATCGGTGAAACAATAATTTTTTCAAAGGCAAAAAGGAGGGTTACAAATCTATGAAAAAGAGTATCAAGAGGTTGGGAGCACTGCTCATGACCGGTATCATGGCAGCATCTTTGATGACAGGCTGTGCTAACAGTGGTAGTGCAGGATCTTCGGGATCAGCATCCGCATCCGGATCTGACAAGATTAAGATCGGTGTTTCAATCTGGAGTTCCACGGACGTACTTGGAAGCCAGTGTAAGAAAATCGTGGATAAGGCAGCTAAGGCTAACGGCGTTGAAGTTCAGTATGTTGACCAGGCTCATGTATCTGAGCAGGTTACAGCATCTGTTGAGCAGCTCTGCGCAGCAGGATGCCAGGGAATCATCATTTGTAACTCAGCTGATTCCGAGATGACTTCAGCTATCAACACATGTACAGAGCACGGCGTTTATATCGCTCAGTTCTTCCGTATCATCTCTGAAGAGAACAGCCCTGAGGTTTATAAGACAGCTTGCAACTCCAAGTATTATGTAGGCGCAGTTCATGAAGATGAAGTAACAAACGGCTATACACTTGTTAATCTCCTTCTTGAAAAAGGCGACAGAACCATCGGTCTTGAGGCGTGGACAGTTGGTGATGCAACATTCCAGCTTAGATGGAAGGGCTATCAGCAGGCTATAGATGAGTGGAATTCAGCACACGCTGATGATCCCGCAACAATGACTGAGCCCGTATACGCTAATACATCTTCCGAAGAAGGTGCTGCAGCAGCTATGTCACTTTACAATTCAAATCCCGGTATGGACGCTCTTATCGTAGCGGGCGGCGGCGGAGATCCCCTTGTTGGTTCAATCGGCGCTTATGCTAACGAAGGTCTTACAGGCAAGATCGACGTTGTATCAACAGACTTCCTTGATGACCTTGCAGATCAGCTTAAGTCAGGCGGAATGTTTGCAGAGTCAGGCGGACACTTCTGTGATCCTCTGTTCGCATTCTATCTTGTACTTAACGCAGTTAAGGGTAACTATGTGAAAGAAGAAGGAACCTTCGGTTATGAGATACTCTTCCCTTATCTGTATGTATCATCACCCGATGATTATGCAAATTATGAGAAGTACTTTGTAAACGATGATCCTTACACAGATGATGAGCTTGCAGAGATGGCTAATTACAGCTTCGACGATCTCAACAAGGCAGCTTCCAATCTGTCAATCGACGACGTTATTTCCCGTCACAACAACTAATCCAGGTTAAAAGCTCTGCCGGATCTCATGCCATCCAGGAGGTTCGGCGAGCATGACTGTATAGGGACTTTTAGAAATACAGATTTGAAAAAGTATACCTCATCACGGGAGGAGTATATGAATAAGTTTCAGGAATTCAAGCAGAGCCACTGGTATGGACTGGTGCTTCTTGCTGTTTTGACATTTGTGTTCTGGGCGTTTTTCAAAATATTGGCGCCGCAGACTTTCGGAGATTTTGACAAATTACAGACATATTTGAAAACGGCTCTTTATTATGCGGTAGGTGGCTGCGGCCTCTACTTTATCTGCGTAATGGGACCTTTTGATATGAGCGTGGGTGCAAACATTGTGCTTTCATCGGTGCTTGCCGTAAATATGAGCGAACGTTTCGGATATGCGGGACTTCTGATTGCGCCGATAATAAGCGGTGTGCTGGTTGGCCTGCTTAACGGACTTGTATATATAAAACTCAGAATTTCATCACTCATCGTAACCGCAGGACTTTCACTGGTTTACGAGGCGTTGTCTATCTTTGCCACAAACGGAAAAGAGGCTATTCTGGCTCCGCAGTACAGAGCTTTCGGTGATTATCCGGGGAACCTCATTCTGGCGCTGGCGGCATTTTTCCTCTGCGGTTTTATTCTCAAATATACCAAGATCGGAACATACACCTATGCCATTGGATCCAACGAAGTTGTTGCGAAGAATATGGGTGTAAACGTAGATAAGTACAAGGTTGTGGCATTTGTGCTCTGCGGACTTTTCGTGGGAATCGAGGCTATCCTCACAATTTCCTACGGAACCTCTATGACAAGTGCATCCAATCTTGCTTCCATGAGCCGAAACTTCCCGCCTCTTATGGGAACATTCTTCGGACTTGCTTTTAAAAAGTACGGACATCCGGTTATCGCTATAGTTATAGGTGAGTTCATAATTCAGCTGTTGTTCCAGGGCTTCGTTGCTCTCGGAGCACCGACTACGGTACAGAATATCGTAACCGGTATTGTGCTGCTCGCGATCGTAACCATGACCATCAAGCCTGTTAAGGGCGTAGTAGTCAAGTAAGGAGGGAGACATGAGCGAAGTTATTTTACATGCCGAGAAAATCGATAAGAATTTCGGCGTTACTCACGCAATCGATCATGTGACTCTCGATTTTAGCAAGGGCGAGGTGCATGCACTGATCGGTGAAAACGGCTCCGGCAAATCAACCTTTACATCCTGTCTTACAGGTATTTATCACAAGGATACCGGAACCTTTACATTAAATGGAAAAGAAGTAAATGCTAAAAATCAGGTCGATGGTAATTATCAAGGTGTCGCAATTATTGTACAGGAGATCGGAACACTTTCCGGACTTACCGTGGCTGAGAATATCTTCCTCGGAAAAGAGGATGAGTTCACGAAGTTCAAAGTAAAGAACACAAAGAGCATGAATAAAAAAGCACAGGCGCTTCTTGATTCCTACGGTTTCAGTTATATAAAGGCGACGGACATCATTGATAAATACAACTTCGAGGACAGAAAGCTGATAGAAATCGTAAAAGCTACTCACTTTAAACCGCAGGTTCTTGTGGTGGATGAGACCACAACAGCTCTTGGTGAGAAGGGAAGAAAAGAGCTCTTCAAGGTTATGAAGCAGACCAAGGATGACGGAAGATGTGTCATTTTCATCTCTCACGATCTTGATGAGGTTATTGAGCAGTCAGACAGTATCAGTGTGCTAAGAGACGGTGTTCTTATTGATACGGTAAAAAGTGACAGCGTAACTACCGATGATCTGAAGAAACTTATGGTAGGACGTGAGATGAGTAATAACTACTATCGAACGGATTACAATGAGGAGATATCTGATGAAGTTGTGCTTAAGGGTGACCATCTGACTGTGCCCGGTGAGATTGAAGATTTTTCGATTGAGCTTCATAAGGGTGAGATTATCGGAATCGGAGGACTGTCCGAGTGCGGAATGCATGAAGTCGGAAAAGCTCTCTTCGGTGCTTCCTATGACAGAGAGGGAAGCGTAACTCTGTCTGACGGTACACAGATAAATGATATCAAATCCGCCATCGACCACAGCATAGCGTATGCATCAAAGGACAGAGACAACGAGTCGCTTGTAATAAATGATACGATTCAGGATAATATCTGTCTGCCGTCTCTGGAGGACCTCAAGAAAAACCACATTCTTCACGCGAAGGACGAGAAGGTGTTTGCCGAGAAGTTTGCAAAACAGATGAGTACCAAGATGGAGGGTGTGCATCAGTTTATGTCGGCTCTTTCCGGAGGTAATAAGCAGAAAGTTGTACTGGCCAGATGGATTGGAAAAGACTCGGACATAATCATTCTTGATTCTCCCACAAGAGGAATTGACGTCAAGGTTAAGGCTGATATCTATCAGATGATGGATAAGATGAGGAAGGATGGAAAGTCGATCATTATGATTTCGGAAGAAATCTCGGAACTTCTGGGTATGGCGGACCGTATCATCATCATGAAGGACGGACGAAAGAACGGTGAATTCAGGAGGTCCGTAGAACTTAAAGATACAGACCTTATTGCAAAGATGGTATAAGCTTCGGGATGGAGGAAGATATGGAGAATGAGAAAAAAATAAAGGTTCCCTTCATGGAGAGGCCGATAGTAAGAAATATAATGCCTTTTGCAGGTTTCATATTTATTGTGGTGTTGTTTGCAATTCTTACCGGCGGTCAGCTCTATACGGCAGGAAACTTAAAGCTTCTTTTGTCGCAGTCATATGTACTTCTTATAGCCTGCGTGGGAGTGTTCATGGTAATGACTATGGGCGGACTTGATTTCTCACAAGGCTCTATGCTCGGCATATGTTCTGTTGTAATTTGTTTTTTATCAAATATAAATATTATGCTCGCGGTTATATGCGGAGTTATAACAGGTGGAATTATCGGTCTTGTAAACGGATTTTTTAACGTAAAGCGCAAGATCACATCTTTTATTGTTACTATCTGCAATATGTATCTGCTTCGCGGAATGGTGGCCTATGCGACTACCAAGAGTCCTGTATACGGAGTGGCAAATATCACTTCCTATAATACTATCGGTTTTAATCTGGTGTTTACCGTACTGATACTTGTGGGTGCGTTTGTGGCATTCCAGTACACTGGTCTCGGCAACAGACTTAAGGCTATAGGTGCCGGCGAAACCGCAGCGAGATTTGCGGGAGTAAGAGTTGAGAAAACCAAGATGCTGGTATATATGGCAGCGGGTATGATAACAGGCCTTGCGGCATTTATAAACAGTATCAAAGTAGGCTCCGTTACATCAACGGCAGGTAACCAGCTGGAAACGCAGATCATGATAGCGCTGGTACTTGGCGGAATGCCTGTAAACGGTGGTGCCAAGGTTAAGTTTTATAACATAATCCTTGGAGCTCTAACCTACAAAATACTGACAGCCGGACTTGTAATGCTCGGAATAGAGCCCAAGACGCAGCAGCTCATCATGGGCATTGTATTCCTAGTAATGGTTGCGGTTTTTGCAGACAGAGAAACGGGAATGATAGTTAAGTGATGCTTTGTTAGGGGATAAGCGCTTCCGGAGGATTGGTCCGGAAGCGCTTTTTATAGCCCCTCATCCGCCCTTCGGGCACCTTGTCTACGCTCCGCTTCGGTCCGCGCTGAACCGACGTCCCCCGGACGTCGAGCGCCCCCGAAGGGGGAAGGCAAAATAATTGGAATGGATATTTAAGGGCCCTGGTTATATAATAAGAAGATAGACTTGAAGGCGCTTCGGTTATTGCGAAGTGCATGGCACTAAGATTTGAGGGGTAAATGAAAAAATGAGTAACAAAAGAAAAGCCGGAAACATAGCAGGCATAATTCTTGCAATTACCTTTGGAATACTTGCATTTGTCTATATAGGATTTGTAGTATATTTTATGGGGCATTTTTCCTATAACACATATGTTAATGATATTCCTGCTTATAAATTAACTGCAAAAGATATAGAAAAAGAAGTAACCGACGGAATTAAGCGATATTCGCTTGCAATTAATTCAAGAGGCGGTATCACGGACACTATAACTTCCGACGACATCAGTCTGTCGCTGAGGATTGACGGTCAGTTTGACAGAGCATTAAAGTCACAGAATCCGTTTTTGTGGCCATCATATTTCTTCAAGGAGACCAGGCTTACAACTGATAACATAGTTGTTTATTCGAAGCAGACTTTGGAGGAAAAGATAGAAACGCTTAATCTTTTTGCTCCGGAAAATGTCAGAGAGCCTGTGAATGCTTATATTCCCGATGAGTCCGGCGAAGACGGATTTTATATAGTTCCGGAGGATCAGGGACAGTCCCCCATAAAGGATATGGTTGTAGAAAAGATTACTGCAGCGCTTGATGTTCTTGAACCCGAAGTTACGATTGACGATGAGTGCTATAACGTACCTACGATCTTTCAGGATAATGAGGAACTTATAGCATATAGAGACAGCCTTAACACCTATTGCAAGGCAATCATTACCTATACCTTCGGTGATGAGAAGCTTGTGGTGGACGGCACAAGGATAAAGGAATGGTGCGACATAGACGGCACAAGTGTCACGCTGAATCCCGAAAAGGTAAGGGAATTCGTAAACAGTATGGCGCGCCAGTATGATTCGTTTGGAAAAAACCGTACCATCATTTCCCACACCGGTGAAGAAGTTACTATAACCGGTGGAGATTATGGCTGGTGGATGGACAGAGCAACTGAGACCTCGGAGCTTATCGAGGCTGTGAAAAACGGAGAGAAGACAGACAGAACTCCTGTGTACTTTGGAACGGCAGCAGCTTACGGAGAAAATGACTGGGGTAATTCATATGTGGAGATAGACCTTACTGCTCAGCACCTTTGGGTTTATAAAGATGGTGTGGCAGTTATTGATTCCGACTTTGTTTCAGGGTGTGTGAATAAGGGACGTACTACTCCTACGGGCAGCTATGCGATAACCTACAAGCAGAGAGATGCGACGCTTGTGGGAGAGAACTATGCTTCGGATGTTAAGTACTGGATGCCTTTTAACGGAAATGTCGGTATGCATGATGCGAGCTGGAGATCGGAATTTGGAAAATGGTACTACATCATAAACGGTTCGCACGGCTGCATAAATCTTCCGACTTCCAAAGCAGCTGAGATCTATGAGGTTGTGGAAAAGGGCGAAGCGGTATTTGTATACGGAGGAAAGACTGAGCCTGAGGAGGTTGTAACAAGAGAGGTGACCAATCCCGAAACAGGAGAAGTTACAACCATTAAGATGCCTATAAGTGCAGTCCGTGAGGAGGAAGCAGCCGCTGCTCAGGAAGAAACCACTCAGCCCCAGGAAGAAGTTACTCAGCCCCAGGAAGAAAATACCGGTGTCCAGGGAGAGGATGCCACGACTCAGGAAGCAACTTCTGAAACGACTGGAGAGAATGCTGAGGTACAGGAACAGAGTACTGTACCGGAGGGTTGATGCCCGATACTTCTGATTTTTGCCGCGAGGTATGACCCAATTCGGATTTATGGTAAAATTATTACAAGTGAAGGAAAAAGTTTTAATTAACCGAGGGGAAAGAAATGCTTAATTGGAATGTCAGTCTTGTTGTTCCAAGCTTTCTGGTTTTGCTCATAATTATGGGGTACTATTTTGCTCTTCCGCGTCTCCCGGTAAGACTGAACAAAACCTATCTGGCTATTCTTATAAATGAAGGCGTAGTAATGCTTTTTGATATAATCTCGAGCTGGGCAGACAATATGCATGACATATTGCCGGTGTGGCTTCTGGTTATATTAAATTCGGTCTATTTTTTCTCGCTGGCACTTCGTATCTTCCTGTTTTTTGAGCTGACTACTATAGTTCTCAGGGTCAATATCTGGAAGAATAAAGTTGCGGCAATTCTTTTATGTATTCCTTATGTTGCAGAACAGATAATAATAATAACCGGTATGTTTACCGGGAATATTTTCTATATTAATGAAAACGGGTATAACCGCGGACCGCTGCATTTTACAATTTACGTGTGTCTGTATTTCTACCTGTTTACTTCTTTTTTCATGATCTATAAATTCAGGATGAGGATCCGAAGAAAGCACGAGAGGGTAAGTATATTGTGCTTTAATACGATTATCCTAATCGGATCTATTTTCAGAATTACATTACCCACACTGCTTTTATACGATACCTTTTGCCTGATGGCACTCATCATAGTTTATCTTTCCTTCGGTAACCCGGAGTTTTATTTGGAACGCAGAAATATGGCGTTTAACAGTAAGGCTCTTCGAAGCTACATCGAAGAAAATGAGGAGCACGGTAAATACAAAATTCTGGCATTTGTTATTAGGGATTACCATGATGTAAGGGAAATATACGGTACTACTCAGATGGATCAGGGAATCGCACTTATTTCCGCATATCTTAGGGTGAATTATCCGGATTGTCTGGATTTCTATAATCAGGGAGGACGATTCATCCTTCTCGGCGGAGTAAATATGGATTGGGAGGAAATTCACGAGGAGCTCCGCCATAGATTCATGCTGCCCTGGACCTCTGACGATGCCGAACTTTATCTGGAGGCTGGCTTTGCGCTTATAGATTGTACCGAAGGGTATTTTTCCGCAGATGAGGTCCTCAATATGATCTCGATAATGTTGGAAAAAGCGGATGTTCTCGGGAGCGATTTCAATATACTGGCAGATGAAAATGTGCTTTCGGAATTCCAGGACAGAATAGAAGTAAAGCGGTGCATGGAAAATGCCATAGACCGGAAGGCTGTCGAAGTATTCTTCCAGCCTCTTGTGTCTGCCAAAACAAGAAAGCTTGTCGGAGCAGAGGCTCTTGCCAGAATTCGAGATAACGACGGACATATCATATCGCCTGCGGCTTTTATTCCCCTTGCTGAGAAGAACGGAAGAATTAACCAGCTGGGAGAACAGGTATTTGAAAAGGTTTGCCAGTTTATTTCGGAAAATGACGCGAATATAATGGGACTGACTTTTATCAATGTGAATCTGTCTCCCATACAGTTTATGCGCTCAGATTTGGGAAAGGGATTTTTATCAACCCTCAATATGTATGGTATTACACCGGACAGGATTCATCTCGAAATAACCGAGGAGTCCATGACCGATGAGCAGCAGATGGAGAAACAGATCCGTCTGATGCAGAATTATGGCTTCAAATTTGTGCTTGATGATTACGGAAAAGGATATTCCAATCTGACAAGGCTTAAGAAGAGCCCCTTCGTAAATGTAAAGCTTGATATGGAAATCGTGTGGGATTACTGCAACGCTCCGGATGAAATACTTCCTATGATGGTAGAGGCTTTTAAGAAGATGAATTTCGGGGTAACAGCAGAAGGAATTGAGACTGAAGAGATGGCTTGGAAAATGACGGAGCTTGGCTGTGATTATTTGCAGGGAATGCTGTTTTCTGCTCCTATTCCTGCTGAGGACTTTGCCCAAAAATATGCGAAGGGTTAATCACAATGAAAATTGGGGATATTTTAAGCGCGCATCGCGTTAAGTTCATAATATATGTTTTTCTGATGCTGATCAGCTTGTTTTTGGGCGGCGTGGCAATTGCCTACAGATGGGAAATACTGTGGGTTTTGTTATTTACGCTGCTTTTTGCATTGTTCCTGGTACTTGCGGGATATGTGTACATGTCCAGCCAGAGAGACAGTGCTTACGATGTCCTGAGAAAACAAAAGGAAAGTGATGAAGAAGAGGCAAGGCGCAGAATGGAATATTTTGCAAATATGTCTCATGAGATCAGGACTCCAATTAATGCAATTCTGGGTTACGACGAGCTTATTCTGAGAGAGTACAATGATCCTGCACTTCGCCAGTATGCGTACAATATTCGCTCTGCTGGAAATACACTTCTATCTCTCATAAATGATTCACTGGATTACTCGAGGATAGAAGCCGGTAAAATGGAACTGTTCATTGCCGAGTACGACGTAGGCATGGTTATCGAGGATATGATGAGTCTTATCAGACCGAGAGCGCTTGCCAAGGGACTTGATCTTAAGGGATTTGTTAATGAAAACATTCCGCGAAGGCTTTATGGTGATGCCGACAGACTTAAGCAGTGTATTGCAAATCTTCTTACCAATTCCGTTAAGTACACCGATGAAGGTGAAATTGATTTTTCCATGGATTTTGAGGCACTGCCTGTTAACCCGGGATCAGATAATGAGGAGATTCTGCTCAAGGTTGCAATAAGAGATACAGGTATAGGCATCAGAGAAGAGGATTTACAGAAGCTTTATAAGCCCTTCGAGCGTATTGAAGAGGATAAGATAAAAAATATTGAGGGAAGCGGCCTTGGTCTTTCAATCGTAAGGCAGATATTATCACTTATGGATTCTGAGCTGAAGGTTGAAAGCATCTACGGAGAGGGAAGTAATTTCCATTTTTCAATTAAACAAAGGGTTGCCGGAAGGGAACCTGTGGGAGATTTCGAGAAGAGCTATGCGAGAAATGTCGCAGACAAGAATCATTTTGCAATAAGTTTCACTGCTCCGGAGGCAAGAGTGCTTGTGGTTGATGATGCGGAACTGAATCTGGCGGTTATGGAAGGACTTCTTAATGGTACAGGTATACAGGTTGATTCTGCTCTCTCGGCCACGACAGGCTTGGAGCTTGCAGAGAAAAATGATTATGATGTGATTTTTGTTGATCTTAGAATGCCCGGAATAAACGGCGGTGAGATGATAAGAAAGCTACGCGGAGATTACGAGCCGGGTCACGACAAGAGAAAATATAATTCGGGCAAAAAATACAGGAAGAAATATAATCCGGATAAGGACGCTGAAAAAATCAGGAATAGAGAGACTCCCTGCATAGCTCTTACGGCAGGAGCTCTTCAGGAAACAACGAGTGATTATAAAAAGCTTGGATTTACGGATTATCTGTTAAAACCGGTGGCATTTAAAGAACTTGAGATGATCCTTCAAAAGTATATCCCGGCAGATAAAATAAAACACATGTCCGTGAAGGATATTATGACAAAAAAGAAAGATGTTCCGCTTTTGGATACGGAAGAAAAACTGAATGAAGCGTTAACAATACTTGCACAACGGGAGCGTGTGAATTGATACTCAAATACAATATATTTCTGGAGCTGGCAACGGTTCCGCTAAACTTCATATTGTGCGTGTTTTTCCGCTTGAAATATAAGGAAGACACAAGAGTAAATCGAGAATTTAAAATTTTGGCTTATCTTGTGTTTCTGGGTACTGTTATTGATATTGTGGATGCAGTACTTATCAGTATAGGCGCCGGTGTACCTATAGCCATCAAGTACCTGGTGAATACATTAAACTATGTTCTGGCGACTACCGGATCTTATCAGTTCATAAGATATGTAATAGCTTACGTCGGGGATGAGTACAATACGACCACAGGGGCATTTATCAATAAAGTGCTTTTGGGAATTTATGCGGTAATCATTATTCAGAACATTTTTACGGGAACGGTTTTCTATTATCTTGATAATGGGCAGCCCAAGGCCGGTGCGCTCTTTATGATGATAGTGTATGCGTATCCCCTATACTATATTCTTTATGGCGGAGTTTTTATACTGAGTCATCCGGAGAGCTATGCCAAGAAGATGAAGTATGCGCTCGTTGGAACCTTTTTCTTTATGATAGGACTCTACGCTCTCCAAATGTTTGTATACAGAAGTCTTCTGGTCACTTATTTTGCGGCATCACTTGCAATACTAGTGATGTTTCTCACCTTGGAAACTCCGGATTATGCAAAACTTCAAAAGACCCTGGAGGAATTGTCCATTTCAAAAAGAGAACTCGAAGCTTCAAATATCAGGGCTACGGAAGGAAGCCGTGCAAAGACAAGGTTTCTTGCACAGATGTCAAATGATATCAGAACTCCCGTAAATGCAATCATGGGATATTCGAATCTGATCCTGGCTGATACAAACGAGGAGGCGACAAGAGAATATACGAGACGTGTAAAAATATCCGCGAAGCGACTCTTGACCTTCTTTGAAAATGTGCTTAATTATGTGTCGGAGGAGACTGATGAGAACGGACCAAGAAGATTGCCTTCCATGGCAGAGCTCATTGAGAGAGGTGATGAGCTTGAATATCTGGAGGATGAGAGCAGCGAAAGAAGTATAGGGCTTTCCGGAGCTCCGGAGATCAGGATACTTGTGGTGGATGATACGCCGCTGAATCTGGATCTAATGGTAAGAATGATATCGCCCATGGGCTTTACAGTGGATACGGCGACCGATGGTGAGAAAGCTATTTTGCAGGTCAGAAAATTCAGATATGACCTCATTTTCATGGATCATCTGATGCCTGTTATGGACGGTGTGGAAGCACTGAAAATCCTTAGGAATGAGAGGCTTTGCGATAATACTCCTGTAATTATGCTGACTGCCAATGCAATCGCGGGTGAGGAAGAGAAGTATTTAAATGAAGGGTTCGCAGCATATCTGACAAAACCTTTTACAGAGGATAAGGTAAGGGAAGTGCTTAAAAAGTATCTTCCAAAGAAGGATGCAAAGGCCAGAGATGATATGGATATCAGTGCCTGGGAGAATCTGCAGGAAAAACTGCCGATGCTTCGCGTGGCCAATGCAAGAGAGTATCTTCTTCATGATACGGGACTGTATAAAAAGATTTTGATTTCCTATTCGGAGGAGGATGTTTCTTCAGATCTTTCCGCTGCGGTAAGAGGTGGGGATTATGAGGAAGCGATAGCGATAATCATGTCCGAAATACACAAGGCCAGGCTTATAGGTGCAGAAAACCTTGTGAAGATGGCGGAAAAACTTGAACTATTATGCAGAAAAAAGGAGTTCGAACTTTTGCGTGAAAGAATCGGTACATTTATAGCGGAAAAAAATACGCTTTCAGACTCAATAATTATGCAGTTACAGGTGGAAAAGGGTGAGTAAGAAAATTTTAATTGTGGATGATTCCGGAACGGAGCGACTGTATCTCTCGGAACTTCTTGGGAAGATTGAAAACATTGAGGTTACGGAAGCAGACGGTCCGGATGCCGCTATTGGGCAGTTGGCCATAAAAAAATATGATCTGATCTTTATTGATTATTTCCTAAAGGGGAGTCTTGGGTCGGATCTCAAAAAAATGATTCTGGAGAAAAATCCCGGTTATAACGCGGCTACAAATGCAATTGTACTTGGGAGTGCCACGGATTTTCAGGGGGATTTTTTGAAGAAAACCGGTTTTATTAATTATCTGGAGAAGCCGGTAGAGTTTAATATGCTTAAGGCTGCAATTTCAATGTATGCAAAGGTTTCTGATTAAGGGGGATCAGGCTGATGTTTCATAGGCTGTTCTTTGAGCTTTCAGCAATTTTATATAACTTGATGATATGCCTTTTCCTGACAATCACTTACACGGATTCGTCAAGGACCACTAAGGCATTCAGGAAGTTTGCGTATTACCTTACAATAGCAACTATTGTAGATGTGGCGACGGAGGCAACACTTATTTATACAGGGGAGATTCCTGTAGTCGGACATTATGTGATACATGCTTTCAATATTTTATCTGCGACAGTTGCCGCAAATTCATATGCGGAATATATAGTTGCCTGTGCAAATGTTGATATCAAGGACACACTTCTTCATAAGATCAATCTTGCTGTGGTTATTCTGCAGTGTTTCCTGATGGTTCAAAATGTTTATACCGGGAATGTTTATATGTATACGCCGGAAAATGGCTACACATTCGGGGCGTTCTATCTTGCGTGTTCATTCCTTCTGCCGGCATATTATGTAATATTGGCAACTGGATTTACTGCGGTTAACCACGACTGCTATACAATTTTGCAGCTGTTTAGTATAGGAATAGCGACTTCCATAGTATTTGCAATTTATGTTATTCAGACGTTTTTTCTTACAAATCTGGTCCTCATATTCTTTTCTGCATCACTTGCGATGCTGGTACTGTTTTTCTCTTTGGAGACACCGGATTTCCACAGGCTTGAGAAGACCATAGGAAAACTTGAAAAGGCTGAGAAGGAAGCTCTGGAAGCAAGAAAAAAAGCAGAGGAAGCAAGTGAAGCGAAGAGTGAATTTTTATCACAGATGTCCCATGAGATAAGAACACCTATTAATTCAATTCTCGGATTTGATAATCTGATACTGGAAAACACAAGAGAAGCCAGGGTGTCAGAGTATGCTTCTAAGATAAAAGGTGCGGGCGAAACCCTTTTAGCTTTCTTTAATAATCTACTCAATCTGATTGCGCAGAATCCCGGAGAGGATGTGGATATAAACAGCCTTTTTGACTATTCGTCTCTTTTGGAAACAGATATAGATGAAACAATAGTTCCGATTATGCCAAAGGCTCAGATTCTGGTTGTTGATGATAATGCAATGAATGTGGATCTGCTGCTTAAGATAATGAAAAAGACAGAGGCGCAGATTGACACAGCGGTGGACGGGCAGAAGGCTCTTTTGAAATTGCGCAAAAAGACATATGATCTCGTAATCATGGATCACATGATGCCGATAATGGACGGTGTTGAAACGCTGAGTATTATGAAAGAGGAGCGTCTTAGTAAGGATGCCCCTGTAATCATGCTGACCGCAGGCGGTCTTAGGGGAGATGAGGAGAGATTCAAGGAGCTTGGCTTTGATGCGTATCTTTCAAAGCCTGTGGTTGCGGATAAGCTTTACGACCTTCTTATCGATCTGATGCCTTCACACCTGATCGAGAGCAGAGCTTCACTGGAGCGCTTGTTTTATAAAGAAAACGCGCCGGTAAATAAGGAGCAGGAAGAAAAGACCGATGTCACGATTTACAGAAAATCACTGGCTGAGCTTTTCCCTGATATGAATGTGACTGCAGGACTTGATTTTTGCATGGGCGACGAGGAATTCTATCTGTCGCAGGTTGAGATGTTTGCCGACAGCGATAAAGGTACTGAGCTTGCGGGATTTTTGGAAAACAGAAATTGGGACAGCTACCTTATATCTGTGCATTCTCTAAAGAGTACAGCAAAGACAATCGGCGCTGACGCGTTATCCGAAGAGGCACTGGCGATTGAAAATGCATTAAAGGAGGGCCGCTACGAAAGCGTTACTAAGGGGCATGGTGCTCTGAAGACTCACTTTGATGAACTTTGCATTGCTTTGAAAAAGGGTCTTGATGAGTACAAAAATATGCCTGTTCAGACAGCGGACGACAAAGATGGTGCGCCGGCGGCTTCGGGAATGCAGCAGGCCGCAGATTCTCCTCTTGGTGGGGGATTGTCTGCCCAGATTCTTCTCGCGCTTGCAAATACAGTGGACTCCAGGGATATAAACAATCCGGGCAGATCCATGAGGGTTGCACGTTACTCGTCTGAAATAGCAAGAAGGCTTGGGAAAAGCGAGACCGACCAGCAGGATGTCTATTACATGGGACTTGTACATGATATAGGAAAGCTTATCATTCCGGAGAAGATTTTGAGAAAACCCGACAGCCTGACGGAGGAAGAATCCGAGATAGTAAGACAGCATCCTATAATAGGATATGAGATTCTTAGGAATGTTTCAGAGATGCCGGGACTTGCGACGGGAGCCAGATGGCATCATGAAAGATACGACGGAACAGGATATCCGGACGGACTAGCAGGGGAGGAGATTCCTATAGAGGCCAGAATTATAGGAATCGCCGATGCCTATGACGCTATGACTTCGCAGCGTCCTTATGCCTCAGTGATGCCGCCCCTAAAGATAAAAAAAGAACTGGAGCGAAACCGCGGGAAACAGTTTGATCCGGTTCTTGTGGATGTGCTAATAGGAATGATAGATGATAAAGAGTCATAAGTTTTTAAGGGAATAATCTGCGAGCATGCGAGCTGCTTCACGAACACTTTCCCTTCTGATATGAACGGAGTCTCCGTCCTTCATCTGGAGTACCTGAAGATCCTTGTCCACGGATTTTACATGGGCGAGATTCACAAGATAACTCTTGTGGCAGCGGATAAAGGAATCGTCCGGAGTCTGGGCCTCGATGTTGTCAAGTTTACCTGTAAGTTGAATGGTTGCTCCGTTAGCCATATGGAAATAAAGCGTGTGAGAACTCTGTTCAACATAACAGATTTTTTCAAAGGGAAAGGTCATATCCTTCCCTCCCACTCTGATTGAAACACCGCCCTGGGTATGTTTCATTGAGGCAGCGAGCTCCAATACTTCGGAAACCTCGGTAGAATCAAAAGGTTTCATCAGATAGCGGATTACACGGTTTTTATAACCTTCCATAGCGTGATCCTGGCTGGATGTGGCAAATGCGATCGGAACGGAAGCGTCAATACTTCGTATTCTTGTGGTTGCGTCAACGCCGCCCATGCCCGGCATTAGAATGTCCATGAAAATAAGGTCGTACAAACCCGGCCTGAAAGCATCCAGGAATGCCTCGCCGGACTCAAAAAGAATAATTTCACAACCCGGACGAACCTTATCGATTATGAACTGAAGCTGACGCCTTTGAGCCATTTCATCATCACATACAGCGATTTTTAGAATATCAGATGCACCCATATGCAACCCCTCATATAATAATGTTCTTATTTAATTATAATATCATAAAATGTGACGATTTTGACAACTAATATCACAATTATTAGATTTGTCAAGTACGAATTATGAACAGAACAGTTCATATTTCGTAGTTTTTGTTGAAAAAAGACTGTTATAATAATATTTGTAACATTATGTCATAATTGCTCTGACTAGGAGCGAAAGGTGATGGGGAGATGAAAAAATACAGTCTGGGAAGCAGGATATCCACGTATTTGAGAGTCTGCATTGCTCTCTGCGTGCTTATTCAGTTCCCATTCTGCGGACTGAAGGGAAATGCTCAGTTTCAGGGTGTTTACAATAATAAGGTGATCTTTACGGCTCCGAGTGCGGAGAAGCTTTTTGACGGAACTCCGCTTACGGAACAGATTGATGTCACGGCACAGGGGCTTCCACCGGGATATACCTACAAAGCAGTCGCAGAAGGGAGCATTACTTATCCTGAGGAAAATCAGGAAAACAACAATATAGTTACTGACTATGCTATATTCGATCCGAGCGGACTTAACGTGACCGAGAAATTCGTCAACGTTGAGCTTAGACCGGGGACCCTCAGAATCAGCGAGAAGGAAGCGGTTCTCGGCGCTAAGAGAGATGCTGATGAAGATGAAGCTGAAGCCGAAGAGAGCGAGTCTGTCGTCTCAGAGGATGAAGAGATTGTTGAAATCGAGGACGAGGATGCAGCAAAGGCAGATTCGCCTTACGAATTTATGAATTCTTATTCACTTGAATTGGTTATGTATATTTTCTTGATACTGATAATGCTGGCAGTTTTTATTGTCTTTATAAGAGACAGTAACAAAATGAGGGAAAAATGAAATCTATTCAGGAAAAAATCACGCTTCTTACAACTATAGCAATTCTTATGGTAGCTCTTATTGTAGGCGGAACCGCAATTTTCACTTTGCGACGAGCGGGTGAGTACAATTCGGCTCAAATTCTGCATCTTACCTGTGAAAAGGAGGCAGATACAATTAACAGAGTCCTCTTAAATACGGAGGAGGCTGTTAATATCCTGGCTGATTATGCGGTTGAACGCCTTTTTTCAGTCGAAAAACTTGCCGGAGATCAGGCATACAGAGACAGCTACACTGTTCAGCTGTCCAACCTTTTTTCTAATATCGCGGAGAACGTTCCGGGAACAGTTTCTTATTATGTCAGGTATAATCCTGATATCATGCCGCCTACGAGCGGACTCTTTTACAGAAGAGATTCCCTTGATGATGAATTTGAGATGACCGAGCCTACAGATATCAAGGCTTACGATAAGGACGATATGGGTCGTGTAAACTGGTGGTATATACCGGTTGAAAACGGAGCACCCACATGGCTGGAGCCTTATCATAATGAGAATATTGACAAGGATCTTATATCCTATGTTGTTCCTTTGTATGAGAATGGTGTGCTTGTCGGTATAGCAGGAATGGATATCGATTATTATACTCTTGTTGATACTGTTAAGGCCATCAAGTGTTATGACACCGGATATGCATGTCTTGCAAATGATAAGGGCGATGTTTATTACAATCCGAATTTTGATCCGGGAACTGTTGTGGAAGAGATGAACCTTAGAGGTATCATGTCTTTTGAAGCCGAGAGCAGCGGAGATGATCCGGTTGATTATTATCTCGGAGATATGAGAAAACAGCTCTCCTACAGCAGTCTGGTTAATGGTATGAGACTTATAATAACTGCTCCTCGAAGCGAGATACTTGCGATGAGTAATAACCTTACAAGAAGAGTTATTATCTCAACAATTATAGTTTTGTTCACATTCCTGTTCCTTACAATTATGGTTAGCCGCAGGATTACGGGGCCACTTAAGACTCTTGCCCAGGTTGCAAGAGAGATCAATGATGGTAAACTCGAGGTGACTTTCCCTAAAGAGACCAGCGATGAGGTAGGAGACCTTGTTCATGCCATGGAGAAGATGGTTCATCACTTAAAGCATCACATCGACGATCTGAATTCACTTGCTTATCACGATTCTCTGACCGGCGTAAAGAATAAGACGGCATATGATGATGCCGCATCCAAGCTGGATTCACAGGGCGGCGAGAAGGAATACGGTATAGTTGTTTTTGATGCAAACAATCTTAAGAAGATAAATGATACTTACGGTCACGAGAGGGGTAATATTTATCTTCAGAATGCCTGCCGTCTTACCTGTAGGATTTTCAAGGGAAGTCCTGTTTTCAGAATTGGCGGAGATGAGTTTGTTGTAATTCTTCAGGGAGATGACTACGATAATTGCTACAAGCTTCTCCGCGATTTCGATGTGGAGGCTGAGCGCCACAATTTAGAGACTGTAAATGAGTGGGAGAAGATCAATATCGCAAAAGGTATGGTGAAGTACGATCCCGAGACCGACGCGAATGTGGAATCGGTTTTCAAGCGCGCAGACGCCCGCATGTATGTTGCCAAACAAAAGATGAAACTCGCCGAGATGGGGTAAAAAAAGGCTTCCCCTTGAGGGGAAGCAAGCAGCCGAAGGCAGACTGATGAGGTGGAACTATTCGTTCTTACTTATTCGCTCGAGTTCGATGATGTCGGCGATTTGCTCGGGAGTTAAGAAGCCGTCGTTTCTGTTTTGAGAGAAGAGGCCTTCATCGACGGAATTGCCGTTCTGATTGAAGTAGCCGTCGTAGTCCTCCGGGAAATAACCGGTATCATGGGCGTTTTGCCTCTTTGCAGATTCGTCAGCCTGACGGTTTTCTACAAGATATCCGCGGCGCTTGGGAGCAGCATTTGTTCTTGCGGATTTCGATCCGGAACCCATGGAGCTCTGGTAGGCATCGACAAATTTTGCCTGGTGCTCAGCCGGTGCGACAGGAGCAGAGGAGACCTTGGGTCTCTTTGCAGCAGGTACATCGGAAACGGATGAACGACGTGTGTTGCCGCCGGAAGCGGATGAACGCGCAGGTCTCTTTGCAGATCCTGAAGCTGCCTTATTTGCAAGGCGCGCAGCAAGACCTTCCTCACTGCTTACCACTGAGGATATAAAGTCGATTTCCTTTTTTGCTTTTTTGGATGGCTTGAAAGCAGAGCTTTCAAGTGCCGTCAGCTCTTCGAGCTGCCTTCGCTTTGCTCTGACGGGAGTCTCTTCCATGTAATCAAGTTCCGAGAGATCATGAAGAGGCTTTTTCTTTGTTTTCTTTACTGTTTCAGCAGAACTTTTCTTTGCCGTAACGGCATCGGTTTTCCTTGTTTTGCCGGAAACTGTATTCTTAACTCCGGCACCCTTTCGGGGAGTTCTGTCCTCGATGGAATCAAGTTCTTCCTGATAGGCATCTTTTACCGGAGCAGTATCGCCTGAAGTTTTTTCCCTCAGAGCATTTTCTTCTGCAGTAGTGGCAGGCCGCTTGGAAGCAGGCTTTGAGCCTTGTTTCTTCCCCGGAGTTCTGTCCTCGATAGATGCAAGTTCTGCGAGATCTTCAGCGGATACAATTTCGCTGATATCGCGAATATCAGTCAAGTCTTCAATATCTGCGACTCGCTCGGCTCTTGCCTGAAGTATATCCTCCACGCTTCTCTCGGGAATGAGATCGGCAGCCTCCTCCGGAGTAAGATATTCTGCATCCTCAGGTTCGGGCTGAGGCTCAGGCGTAGGCGCAGGCGCATGTGCGACTTCTTTCTTCTTTTCGGGAAGTTCCCACTTATTTGCATGCTTTTGACGCTCGTATTCTTCAGAGACTGCGAGCTGAGGTACATAATTAACAGGTATCTTGTCACCGGATGCGATTTTTTCATCGGGAGAATCTGCGATACCGAGAATGTCGTCAACACCGATTCCGAGTTTTTCTTTTTTCTTGCTGCTGATAAGAGTTACAAGGTCGGCTCCCATAGCATCGAGAGTGCAACCGACAGCGGGCTGTCCGTTCAAAGTGAAAACGCGGACAACTGTCGCTTCACAGGCATAGAAATGAAAATAATTGGGATCGTATCGGAAGGATGCGATGATGTGATCTCCGACCTTGGCCGTAGTATTGGTGTCGAGGATAAAGGCGATGCCCTTCATGGAAATATCATAAACGAGGGCGTTTCTGATATCTTTGCTGTCGCCGATTCTGATGACGCCCAGTCTGTCGATATCGTAGCGCTCAGCCTGTCTGCGGTTGATGATTTTACCATCCTCAGTACACCTGATCAGATGGAATTTGCCATAGCGCGTCTCTACAGGCCCGATGCGGCTTGAAGTAAACTCGTAGGAACGTCCGTCTCTTTTGTTTACGGCTACAACCTTGGAAGGCTCGGCGAATGTAAGATCCTCATCAAAATAGGTCAGTGAGTCCACAAGAAGACCATCCCGAACACCCACTTCAGCCTTGGTAATAAGAAGGATTCCGTGCCCGTTGATGGTCGCATGAATTTTAATTTTTGAATCTTTCATCACATCACTTAGTTTCATATAAATATTTTATAACGCTATATAATCTTCGTAAATAGAATACTCTAAAGAAATATCAGAATAATCCGAAATATATTTTGAGTCCAAAGTAGCGGAGCTATTTGGATAATGAACCGGGCAGACCGACAGGTATGCCCGGTTATTTTTTGTAGCGCGAAAGCGGCGCAAAACATATTCACAAGAGCAAGGATGCGCGTTATTGCTTGGAGGTAGTGCTTATGAGGATTACGGGAAGTACAGTCAACCTTGTTTCAGAAAGGAGGTACACGGAAAACTACTCTTTTACAAGGCAGAATGCTTTGACGACCGGACAGACGATTGGAGATACGGCGTCGGAATTTAAGAAAGCCTTGATGTCGTCGGAAGCTTCAAGACTCTCGGGTGAAAAAGAAGAATTGTTTACAAATTACAATGCGGACGGTGGCTTTGCAATTACAGGTGAGAGTCCAAACTATTCGAAAGTATCCGAGATAGAAAACATAAGAATGCAGATAATGGAAAGACTTCTGAACATCATGCAGATTCTTTACGGACAGACAGGAGGCGGTGGAAGGAGCAAGATGCAGGAGTACATGAGGGAGCTGAGCAGCCGGATAGGCGGCGGATCCTATCAGTGGATGAGTGTATCCACTGCAACTTATGTCCACACGCAGGAAGAATATACTGCCTTTTCAGCGCAGGGGATTGCCAGGACCGAAGACGGAAGAGAGATCAGCTTCGGGGTAGGGATCAGCATGACCAGTCAGTTTACGGAGGCGGTTGGTATCACTCAGATCAGACCTGCACAGCTTATCGATCCGCTTGTGATCAATGTGGGAAGCGGTGTTACGGAGATTTCGGATCAGACCTTCACATTTGATCTGGACTGTGACGGAACCTTGGATGAAGTAAAGAGCATAGGCCCCGGAAGTGGATTCCTTGCATATGACAGAAACGGTGATGGCGTAATTGGTGACGGAAGCGAACTCTTTGGTGCAAAAAGCGGTGACGGCTTTATGGAACTTTCGGAGTTTGACAGTGATAACAACGGCTGGATTGATGAGAACGATGCGATATATGAAAAACTGAGAGTCTGGTGCAGAGGTGAGGATGGAAAGGACTCACTTATGACTCTTAAGGAAGCTGATGTCGGAGCTATTTTCCTTGGAAATGCGGAAACAAAGTTCACGTCACAAGGCTCGGATTTTGCAGTAAACGCACAGTTTAAGGCGAGCGGAATTTTCCTAAGAGAGTCAACGGGAGAAGCCGGAGCAGTCCATCAGATCGATCTGGCAAAGCTTGCTTAGAGAAGCTGCTTAGTTGTGCCGATAATATAGCCATAAAATAAAAGGACACCTTTTCCTCTGAGGTGTCCTTTTTATCATATCCAGCCTTATTTTGTTGAAGTATCCTTCTTTTGGTTTGATGTTTTACGATGCTTTCAAGCAGCAGTATTGCTGTTGTAGTCAGCTGTTTTTCCAAAGATAACGTTTCTTACGGGTAAAAGTGCTGAGATGAGAACGGATCCAAGTACAACACATGCAAGAACTTCTCCGATAGCAACTGTAAATGCAGTGAACAAATATGAAGCCACTGTTGCGGGAACCATACCGCACAGAATAAGTATGAAAGGAACAATTACCATATTTGAAATAACCGGAGGAAGTGTCACAAGGAATCTGTGATCCTTAAGCTTGTAGGAAGCAAACGCCGCAATAGCTGTTGCAAATGTACCTAAAACGATATCCCACACACCTGCACCTGCAAAAATGTTACTGATAAAGCACCCAATTATAACTCCGGGTACTGCAGCGGGTGTGAAAAAGGGAAGAACACAAAGTGCTTCGGAAACGCGGAACTGAATAGCACCGCTTGCAAGGTCGAAGGGCTGAATCATCGCCGTTAACACAGCATAGATAGCAGCAATCATCGCTGCCTGAGTGATAAATAATACGTTATTGTTTTTCATTTTTCTCTCCTTTAGGGTTTAGTGGTCAAACTACCGACCGATTTCGAGTGGGAAGGATTTAACACTCGTATTTCTTTGTAGCGCATTATAGAATAAGGCGTAATTTAACAGATGTCAAGTGGAAAAGGGTGCCTTCGACGGTAAAATAGAGGCGAAAGTATTATAAAAGAATAAAAAAATTATTATATTAAAGTAAGATGTCTGCAAAAGCGCGGAAAACCTATTAAAATATGTATATAAGGTGCTTGATAAGATTGGAGACAATATGACTCGGGAAGAATACATTAAGAATGCATTTGAAGCATATGATAAGCATGAGTATGATTCTGCGCTGCAGAGTTTTATTGCTGCGCATGAATTATCTGACTTAGAGGGCAAGAAATACATAGTAGAGGCATTGTATGCCAGTTTTGTAGAACCCAATCTGAATGAATTCAGGCAGGCTTATGATAACAATGTGGAGATTTTTCTTAAGGGTAATCCGAATAAAAAATATGATATCCCTGAATTTGAGGATCTGAGACTGACTTTTTATCCTGCTTCGAACACAAAGTATTATATCTATGTGAATGATACCAATGAATTCGCAGGGGACTATCCGATAGATCTGGATGCTTATGCCGATCAGGAAGTCGAAGAGACAACTGATGCCATTTTATTTGATTCCATATGCGATTTCAGGGATATTTGGCCGGAAATATCCGTTAAGAAATACAGCTATATCTATTTTGTTTTAAATGATTCGCTAGCAGAGAAATATTTCTACAGCTTCATGCTCGTTCCGCATATTTCCGAAAAGCTTGGAGACAATTTACGAATGTTTGATTCGCCGGAGGAGTTCATAAACTATTTGAAAAGGACCGGGAATCCGGTTCCCAAAACTATTCGGAGCGAGTTTGGATTCGATTATGAAGAACTGTTCAAAACACTTAAAACAGAATGATATTATAGAAAAAACAGCTATTTCCCATTTTACTACTCCCCCAAAATCTAGTATAATTTTCATATAATACTTGCTTGGGGGATTTTTTTATGGGGACGAATCAAAGGATCCATTTCGGATTTCTTTTTCATGTGAATTTTTATCATGCAGGGCTCGGTGATACAAATGATGACAGGGGCTTTGGGCGTGACCTTGCACGGATTCGCGATATTCTCGATATTTTAGCAAAAGCAAATAATGAAGGACAGCCGGTGCGCGCAGCGTGGGATTTTGAGAACGATTACACGCTGGGGCGGATTTTGCCCTCGCTTGGACCTGATGTAATAGATGGTGTGAAGACCAGGCTTCGCGAAAGGGGAGATGAACTTCTTTTTTCCGGGAAGCACGCAGGACTGTTTGCGGGAATGACCGGAAAAGAGCTGAGCTTTGCTCTTCACTATAAATCAAATGAGCTTGGAGAAACTTCAAATGTTCTTCGCCCGGAGGGCGATTTGTTTTCACCTGCGATAATCGGAAGACTAAAAAAAGCAGGAATCGAAGCTGTGCTTCTTGGCAACAGCAATGTGGGGCCTAATGCGTTTTCCACAGTCACTAAAGATCTTAGAAAAAATACCTACGTTAAATATAATCCCGCAACCTACAGACACGGGAATAATTCAATAACTGTACTTCCCTACTATACTCCCGCGGATTTTCTTGAGGAGGGATCACTGAAAAAATTCCTTGAGTCCCTGCATAATAAGCAGTTATCGGGTGAGATAGACGGTGATATTTTTGTTCTCGTCGGAGCAGATGTCAGAAGCCCCTGGTGGGAAGATATGGAGATCAGGAATATATTCAGAAAGTCATCGGGGACAGAGGGACTTTCCGGATTTATAAAGGCTCTGAGGAAATTTGATTACATAGCCTATAACACACCGACAGGATATCTTAAGGAGCATGCTCCGGTGTCGGAGATTTCTTTTGCTGGAGATTTGGCAGGAGGAACAAGCGGAGACTTTTCTGCCTACAGTGAACTTCCCTATGACAGACTTATCTGGACCAGAATAGAAAGAGCCCGTATGGGCAGCAGAGTATACGGACATGAGAGAGTTTCCGATACTTTGGCACAGAGGATAAAGCTTTTGTCGGCTTCGGAATTTGGCCTCTTTTCGCCGGCTCCCGCCAAGGACAGATTCGCCGAGATGGACAGACTCTCCGCCGAGATTCAGAAAATTGAGAGAAAAGCCATAAACGAAAAAGAGATGTCCATGCGTACCAGTGGCCGCCAAAGGCTCAACAACAGTGCAATCGGTAAGCATCTTTATTCAAGAAGAAAAGATGATGAGGAGAGGAATTCCTTCATCATTATGAATCCTAAGGGACAGCGCGTTGTCAGTTTTCAGCTTTTGATCGACAGCGGGCAGTGTCCAAAAATCGGGACACTTGTTCTGGAGTGTGATGAGTGTCAGATCAGATCCTATACTGCTGTAGAAATGAGCAAGGAGAATGGATATGTTAATTCTGCCTTTGTGGTGATGCGGTTTGCGGAGGCACAAGGGACATATAAGATATACTATCACTTCGATCGCTCGGATATTCCGAAGGAGCCGCACAAGCCTCTTATAGAATTAAAACCTGAGGATCATCCGGTTTTCCATGCAGAGGGTGCCATGAAGAGGCTTCTGGAAGCGCAGGGAAAACTTAAAGCAGCACCGCCGCCAAGTCCCGATGATGGCAGGAGGCAGGCGGTTGCTAATCGTATCGCGGAGATAAACAGTGCACAGGGGGTAACAAGAGCAAAGACTCTCACTTCCGGTGGTGAGCGCGACAGCTATGTTATATCAAGCCCGGATCAAAAACTTAGGATTGTGATAAGCGGTACGGGTGCTACAAAAGGACATATTCGTGAGGTATTCTACGATGATGAGAGAATCGGCGATAACCAGTTTCTTTCTTCCTTTGTGAAAAGCGGAGGAACTGTTTCCGAGTTTACCTGCGAAGAGATCAAGGACGCAGAGCTTGCCGGAGAAGGCATGGGAGTTACGATTTCCGGAGCAGTTCACGCAGGCGGCGAATCAGCTCCCGGAAGGTATGAACTTCAGATTATAAAAACTGCAGCGCTTAAAGGTATTGACGGAATCCTTCTTCATATGGATGTTACCTATCCCAGTCTTGAGGGTGTGGGAGAGGCATTTTTGGAGGAGATTGCACCGCTTCAGATTTCGCCGCAGTATCGTGCGGGTGTGTCGGTGATAAGGAGAAGCTTTAACGGAATCGTGGGTGATTATCCGGTTTCTGTTTTCGGAAAATCGGTTCCAGGAAATGAGAATATCGCATCCTTTAATCATCAGATGACCGCAGGTATTGTGGGAGCAAAGGGAGCTCTCTCCGGAATACTTATAGGAATTCCGAGGACTGTTCTGGGAGGTCTTGCTATATGTCCCGGAAGACTTTTGACTGACGGAGAAGGACAGCACCTTAGTCTTAATCCCTATGGAACCTATGGTATACAAAGCAAGAAATACCCTTCTAAGAGCGAGGGAGTTTTGCAGAAATATGCGGACAGTTTTGTCAATGAAAAGCCCATAAATACGGCAGCTGCCTACAGCGGTGTGAGGGAGAAATTCTGCATTTGCCTTGCGGGCTTTGCCGGCGCAAACCCCAGTGAGGGACAGCTTTTGGAACTTTCGGCATTCTGCGACGGCGCGATAATCTGCGGCGATGAGACGGGAGTAATTCATCCTTTCGAGGGTGATAATGTGACTCTTCCCCGAGCTTATAAGGAGATTCCGATAGGGACGGATAAGAGAGAAGAACATTATAACAGTAAGAACATCAAAACAGAGCTTGCAAAGTTTTTGTCTAAGAAGCGCAGATGAAAATAAAACGTACAAAAATGATTGACGTTAGCTTGTGTTTTCTGTTATCGTAGACAAAAGGCAAAGGCGCCATTCCAGTGGGATAAGTGTCTTTGCCTTTAGTTTTTATATACACGCGGCAGCGCCGCCGCATATTAAGGCGCAGAAAGAGGACGACATGGGTAATCTAACCAAGAAGGATATCTTTAGAATAGTCAAGGAAGAGGATGTTGCTTTTATCAGACTTCAGTTCTGCGACATTTTCGGAACTCCCAAGAACATCGCGATAACCGCCGGGCAGCTGGAGAGCGCACTTAACAACGACTGCATGTTTGACGGTTCTGCAATAGAGGGCTTTACGGGATTGGCAGGAGACCAGTTTGAAGACCTTGAGAGCGATATGTATCTCTACCCCGATCTTGACAGCTTCCAGATTTATCCCTGGAGACCTCAGAGCGGAAAAGTTGCCAGAATGTTCTGCGATGTTTACACCGCAGACAGAAAGCCTTTTTCAGGTGATTCAAGATCCATCTTGAAAAGAGTTCTTGATGAAGCAAAGGATATGGGTCTTACCTTCAAGGCGGACCCTGAGCTGGAGTTTTTCCTTTTTGATCTTGACGATGAGGGACAGCCCACGACAAGAACGCATGAGAATGCCGGCTATTTTGACCTTGCTCCCGCAGATCAGGGTGAGAATGTGCGCCGTGATATTATCATGAACCTTGAGGAACTCGATTTTAATATAACGACATCTCATCATGAAATTTCACCTGCCCAGCATGAGATTGATTTCACCGAGGATGATGCTGCAAGAATGGCAGATATGATCATGACCTTCAAGATGGCGGTCAAAACCATCGCAAAGCGTCACGGACTTTATGCCACTTTTATGCCCAAGCCCAAGGAAGGTGTGAATGGTTCCGGTATGCATATCAATATCCTTTGTGAGGATGAGGATGGTAACGACCTTTTTGCTGGAAAGGACGGAAAGCTTTCGGATATGGCTAACCATTTTATTGCGGGTGTCCTTGACCATATCTGTGGAATGACTCTTGTTACCAATCCACTTGTAAATTCATATAAGAGACTTGTGCCGGGCTACGACGCTCCGGTCAATGTGTCATGGTCAGCATCTTCAACTAACAGAAGCGCACTCATCAGGATTCCTTCTATGACAGGAAGGAATGCGAGAATTGAGCTCAGAAACCCGGATGCTGCCTGCAATCCTTACCTTGCGCTGGCGCTTATTCTGGCAGCAGGTATGGATGGAATTAAGAAAGAACTTACACCTCCTGCAGAGCTCAAGGTCAACCTGAAAAATAAGACCGATGAGGAACTCAGAAAAACCAGGCTTTCCACCCTTCCCGAGACTCTCGGAGAAGCTATCGAAAGCTATCAGAAGGATAAATTTGTAAAGAAGGTACTTGGCGAAGCTGTTTTCAACAGATATCTCGATGCCAAGCGCAGCGAGTGGAAGAGCTTCCGCACCTGTGTAACCCAGTGGGAAATCAGGGAATATTTGAATAAGCAGTAATAAACTTTTTTTAAGGAAGTACCAATTTGCAAAACATCATCGTTGCATTCGCAAAGCAGACGGATGCGCAGAATTTCAAAAGCATATTGATGCGTGGCGGTTTTGAAATCGCCTACGTATGCCAGACCGGTGCTCAGGTTCTCACAGCAATGGAGAACCTTGGTAGCGGCGTGGTCATTTGCGGCTCAAGGCTGGGCGACATGCTGTGCACCGAGCTTTCAGAGGATATGTCTGCGTATTTCAAGATGCTTCTGGTGGCAAGCCCTGCGAAAGCGGATGAACTTGGACTTCACGCGTATGAAAATATCGTCTATCTGCCAACTCCCCTGAAAAAGGATGACCTCTATTCAACCCTTACGATGATGATCGAGGGCGTGCAGCTTAGACGCAAGAAAATAAAAGACAAGCGCAGGTTCAGGAGCAGCGAGGACCAGAAGGTAATCGACAGCGCCAAGGCTATCCTTATGGAGCGCCACAACATGACTGAGCCCGAAGCACACAAATATCTTCAGAAGTGTTCCATGGATTCCGGAACATCTCTTCTTGAAACCGCAGAAATGGTTTTAAGTCTTAAGTAATCACATAGCAAGTTATGTTATAATATTTACTATAAAGCCTTCCCCTTGGGGGAAGGTGTCAGCGAAGCTGACGGATGAGGGGAATATTATACATACGGAGGCTTGTTATGAATAATCGTGTTTTTCATGTAGATCACCAGATAGCAAGTAAAAATGTAGAGGATTCGGTAACCGAGTGGACCAGAGTTGTTCAGTACAATGAGATCAACGGCTACGACAGACTCTTTGGCGGAGAGCTTATGAGCTGGATCGACCAGGTGGCGGGAACCGTTGCCCTGCGGCACGCAGGAACACCCGTAACAACTGCTGCAATCGATAACATGCAGTTCAAACAGGAGATCAAGCTTAACGATATCGTTGTTCTTATAGGAAGAATTACTCACGTAGGCCGCACTTCTATGGAGGTTCGCGTGGATACCTATGTTGAGGACCTCAGAACCGGTATGAGACATGTGGTAAACAGAGCATATCTCACTGAGGTTTGTGTAGATGAGGACGGAAGACCGACGACAGTTCCCTATGGTCTTAATGTGCGCACCGAAACTGAGCGGGCTGAGTGGCAGGGTGCCGAGAAGAGGATCGAACTTCGTGCACAAAGAAGAAAAGAGGGCTTTTAAAATTCCCTGTGATGTATTAAAATCTAATAACTGTTTTAGATGGGAATTAGAAAATCAAGGGAAGTCATTAAATGGATAATTTTGAAATCAAATATCATCAGCAAAAGAGAATTACGGATCAGCTTATGCATGCACTTGCAAGGGTTGCTGATGAAAACGGAAGATATACAAAAGAGCATTCTGAGAGAGTTGCGCTTTACTCGATGGAGATTGCAAGACGCATGGGGAAAAGCCGCATGGAGCAGTACGAGATATATCAGATGGGACTGCTTCATGATATAGGTAAAATCGGTGTTCCCGACTCCATAACCGCTAAGCCGGAGGGGCTGCAGGAGGAAGAGTACGACCTTATGAAAAAGCATCCAATGATAGGTGCGAAGATCCTCCAGGACATCACAGAGATTCCGGGGCTTGCGGTGGGTGCAAGATGGCATCATGAGAGATTTGACGGAAGCGGATATCCGGATGGTCTCGTAGGAATGGCAATTCCTGAGGAGGCGCGAATCATAGGTGTTGCGGATGCCTATGATGCAATGAGCTCAGAGAGAAATTATTCCTGCGTTATGAAGCAGAAGAAGATAAGACAGGAAATCGAGGATGGAAAGGGAACCCAGTTTGATCCCGAAATTGCCGATGTTCTTCTTCAGATGATAGACGACGACAAAAATTATGTAATGAATTCCGAAGTACCTACATATATTATAGAAGAATACTTCTCAAGAATGGAGTAAATAAGCCAGTTAGATTGAAATGCGTGGCACATCGTGGTAAAATTTTAACGATGTGCCATTATTTTATTATATGGCAGAGAATTATTATTTTTTCAACAATCAGGAGGAACACAAATGAGTAAGAGTTTCGACGATATTCTTGCAAAGTTAAAGACAGCAAGCACTAAGAAGCTTGCGGTTGCATGCGCACAGGATGAGCCTGTTCTTGAGGCTGTTAAGCTTGCTAAGGAGCGCGGCATTGCCGATGCAATCCTTGTAGGCGATAAGGATGAGATCGAGAAGATCGCAGCAGGTATGGGAATGGATCTTTCCCAGTTCGAAATTATTGATGTGAAGGACACAGTAGAGGCAGCTACAACAGCAGTTTCACTTGTTCATGACGGTAAAGCTGATATTTACATGAAAGGTCAGCTTGATTCCAAGACCTTCCTTAAGTCAGTTCTGAATAAAGAGGTTGGACTTCGTACAGGCCGTCCTCTTTCTCATGTTTGTGTATTTGAGATTCCCGGCATTGATCGTCTTTTATTCCTTACAGACGTTGCTTTCATGCCCTATCCTACTCTTGAAGATAAAAAGGTTATCATTGAGTATACAGTTAACGTAGCACGTGCTTGCGGCGTTGATTGTCCTAAGGTTGCTCCTCTTGCAGCAGTTGAGGTTGTAAACGACAAGATGCCCGTTACAGTTGAGGCAGCTGAGCTCACACGTCTTAATGAGGCAGGCGAGATCAAGAACTGCATCGTTGACGGACCTCTTTCCATGGACCTTGCAATTGATCCTTCTGCAGCAGAGCACAAGGCAGGTGCTAAGGATCGTAAGATTGTCGGCGACGCTGATATTCTTCTTTTCCCTGACATCCATGCAGGTAACCTTACTTACAAGACAATCGTTCGTCTTGCAACAGTTAAAAACGGTAACATCTTAACAGGAACCAAGGCTCCCGTTATTCTTACATCACGTTCCGATTCAGTTGAGGTTAAGCTTAACTCTATCGCACTTGCAGCAGTAGTAGCAGAAGAGAAGAACCTCTAATAGCCTTCCCCTTGGGGGGAAGGTGGCACGAAGTGCCGGATGAGGGGGTATAAAAAAGGAGAGAAAACCATGATTAAAAGTTTAATTATCAATCCCGGTTCCACATCAACAAAGCTCGGTATCTTCGAGGATGAGACTCTTAAAATGGATGAGACACTTCGTCATCCCACAGAAGAGATTGCAAAGTATGATCACATCACAGATCAGCTTGGCTGGAGAAAAGAACTTATTCTTAATTTCCTTAAAGAGTCAAATGTAGATGTTAAGTCTTTCAACGTAATCGTAGGCCGCGGCGGTCTTGTAAAGCCTATCCCGGGCGGTACTTATGAAGTTAACGATGCGCTCCTTAAGGATCTTAAGGCAGGCGTTCAGGGCGAGCACGCTTCTAACCTCGGCGGACTTCTTGCAAAAGAGATTGCTGATGAGATCGGTGTTCCTTCTTATATAGTAGATCCCGTTGTTGTAGACGAGCTCTGCGATGAGGCGAGAGTTTCAGGTCTTCCTCAGCTCCCCAGAGTTTCAATTTTCCATGCTCTGAATCAGAAGGCTGTTGCCAGAAGATTTGCTAAGGAAAACGGCAAAAAGTACGAGGATATCAATCTTGTAGTAGTTCACCTCGGCGGCGGTGTTTCCGTTGGTGCTCACAAGAACGGTCAGATCATCGATGTATTCAATGCTCTTGACGGTGACGGAGCTATGTCTCCTGAGCGTGCAGGCGGACTTCCCACAGGCGGTCTTATCAAGCTTTGCTTCTCAGGTAAATATTCTGAGGCAGAGGTTCGTAAGATGGCAGTTGGTAACGGAGGCTTCAATGCATGGCTCGGCACCAACGACATGAGAGAAGTTGTTAAGATGAGAGATGAGGGCAATGAGAAGGCAAAGCTCGTTATCGATGCATTCCTTTTCCAGCTTGCTAAGAACATCGGATCTGAAGCAGCTGTTCTCGACGGTAAGGTTGATCAGATCATCATCACAGGTGGTATTGCATACAATGCTACACTTATGGATAGATTGACAGATAAGGTTAAGTTTATCGCACCTGTTACTGTTTATCCCGGAGAGGATGAGCTCCTTGCACTTGCTCAGGGCGCCCTCCGCGTTATGAACGGTGAGGAAAAGGCTAAGATCTACGAGTAAAACGAGCCCTCATAGCCTTCCCCTGGAGGGGAAGGTGTCAGCGAAGCTGACGGAAGAGGGGTGAATTGACCCTTCCGGGTGTCACACCTGGAAGGGTTTTTATCTTATAGGAAATGTCTCCGAAATTCCTATTTTTTGGAGGAAACATGAAAGTTTTTTTGGTGGAAGACGAGTTTGTCGTCAGAGAAGGAATTAAAAACAACATAGATTGGGAAGCACATGGCTACGAATTCTGCGGCGAAGCGGGAGACGGTGAGGTGGCTTATCCCATGATTCAGAAACTCCAACCTGATATTGTGATCACGGATATCAAGATGCCCTTTATGGATGGACTGACTCTTAGCAGAATGATAAAGGAGCAGTTTCCCTGGATAGAGATAATTCTTCTTACGGGTTACGAAGATTTCCAGTTTGCTCAGGAAGCTATAAGGATAGGTGTGTCCAGCTACCTTAGTAAGCCCATAAGCGGTGAAAATCTATTAAAAGAGATTGATAATCTTGCTGAGAAAACAAGAGAAAAGCGTCGTGAGCGTGAAGTGAAAAAACGCTATGAAGAAGAGATGCAGGAGCGCACCGAGTACGACAGGCAGGAACTTTTCGCGGATCTTGTGGCAGGCACCAAGGGGCTGTCTGAGATTCTTGACAGCGCTAAAAAGCTTTCACTCGACCTTACTTCCATAAGATATAACGTGATTCGTCTAAAGGTTTGGTCTACCCGTCATGATGCCTACGAGTATTCCCAGAGTGTTGTGGAAATTGAGAAGGGTGTAAGGGGCATTGCGGAAGAGGCAGGTGCTATTTTCTTTGATCTTGGAATCGAGGGTGCGGCACTCTTGTTCAAGGGTGATGACGATGAATCCATTGGTGCGAAAATCGAAGAAAGCATGCTCAAAATGAAGGAGCTTTTCGAGAAGTACCATCATATAAAATATTTCGGAGGCGTTGGACAGTGCGTGGGAAGAGTCTCGGATATTCCGGTATCCTTTTCCTGGGCCAGCAGAGCCTTCGCTCACATGTATTTGACAGATGACAACGGCTTTTTGATAGGTCAGGAGGACATGCTCCATCCCCAGCAGGAGGATGTGGTTTTGTCGGAAATTGATCCAAGACATATAGACAGAAGGTTGATAAGAGAGTTCCTCAGAAGAGGCGATACCACTGAGGCTGAATTTTTCATAGAAGAGTTCATTAACGGAATGGGAAAAGGTGCGATTCGCTCAACTCTTCTTCGTCAGTATATTGCGATGGATGTCTATTTCTGTGTTACGGACTTTATGGAAAATGAGCTTCACTGCGAGGAGAAGCCGGAGATACCCGTTCCCGATGTCCTTGCGGATGAGGGGAAGACGCAGCAGTATATGGTCCGCATAGTAAAAAATGCTGCGGCTTTAAGGGAAAATGATAACAAGGGACATTATCGCGACGTTGTAAACGAAGTGATGAATTATATAGAGGCGCATTACACGGAGGAGGATCTGTCGCTTAATACACTTGCCGCGCACGTTAACTTTTCACCTAATCATTTAAGTGCAGTTTTCAGGCAGCAGACAGGTCAGCCGTTTATCAAATATCTCACCGACTATCGTATGAATGCTGCGAAGGAGCTTCTTAGCAGTACATCCAAAAAGAGCAACGAGATAGGGCTCATGGTGGGATATAAGGATCCTCATTATTTTTCGTATTTATTTAAAAAGACTCAGGGGGTTACACCTACTCAGTACAGAGGCGGTAATCGCACGGAGGAGAATTAGTTGATGGAAAACGGATTGAGCAGACGGTCGGTTAGCGGAAAATCCAAGCTGGCCAATCAGATAAGAATTTCATATGTGATACTGCTCCTTCCGAGCATCATTTTCATGGCGTACGCTTTTTATAATATGTGGACGATCAATGAGCGATACAAAGACATGCTCAGTTCAGTGGTGGCGGCCAGTGAATTCAGTCTTGATTTCAAAGAGGACTTTGATTACGAGACCTATTTGCTCATTGTCGGAAACGTAACGCTTGCGGATTCCAAGATACCGGAGTATCTGTCCGATGCCAGGGAAGTTGTTGAGAGGCTTGAGGATTACACTGATACCAAGGATAACAGGAAGCGTCTTGAGAGCGCGCAGAAATACCTTAACAACCTCGAGACTTATATTGATCGAATCGAAGATAATATGAACTACGAGGACAGGTACGAGGCAAATATCACAATCTGGGAGAATGATGTCCAGATAGTTACATCGCTTCTGCAGGAGACCATCAACGAGTATGTCTACTATGAAAACAGACAGCTTCAAACGGCTCAGCAGGAGACCAGCCAGTTCTATTTTGATATCGTAAAAATTTCAACCGGTTTGTTTGCATTTATCGTTATCTTCATTATGGTTATGTCTTTCTGGGGGCCTTTGTGGATTACAAGGCCTATCGAGGAGCAGGTAAAAAATGAGCAGAAGCAGCTGAGAAAAGCGGAGTTTGAGCTTTTGCAGGCGCAGATAAATCCTCACTTTTTGTATAATACGCTCGATGCTATTGTATGGTCCGCGGAGGCCGGTAATCAGAAGCAGGTTGTGAGCATGGTCGGAAGTCTTTCTGACTTTTTCAGAAGCTCACTAAATAAAGGTAAAGAAATTGTTACCATCAGGGAGGATCTGCAGCACGTCAGGAGTTATCTTGAGATTCAGCAGATAAGGTATCAGGATATCCTTTCGTATGAGATAGATGTTCCGGAGACGATTTATGACTATGTGATTCCGAAGATCACAATTCAGCCGGTGGTAGAAAATGCGCTCTATCACGGAATTAAGAACAGGCGAGGCGGCGGCAAGATAATAGTTACCGGCGGAGATTTGGGTGAGTTTATCCAGATCACTGTAAAGGACGACGGCATGGGCATCTCCGATGAGAGACTTGTATCGATCAGGGAAAATCTGAAAAGTGACAAGCCCGAGGATAATACAATTTACGGTCTCTACAATATAAATGAGAGAATCAGGCTGTCGTTTGGTGATGAGTACGGTGTGGGAATTGATTCCACGGAAGGTGTCGGGACTATTGTAAATATTCGCCTCCCGAAAATCTTAACCGAAATCATAAAAAAATGAACTTAAATAAAATTTACATAAAAAAATCAACTTCAATGCATTTTTTATTCAATGGCTTTTTTTACTAAAAAAATTAGAATAATACTTGTCGGGGACATAAGGGTTCCCACAGCTATTAACTTTCATATTTTTTTAGGAGGAAAAAAGTTATGAAAAGAAAAGTATTGTCAATGGTAATGGCATCAGCAATGGCACTTAGCCTTGTTGCATGCGGTGGCGGCGCAAAACAGGAAGCTCCTGCAGAGTCTGCAGCAACAGAGACTCCCGCAGCTGAAGAGACAACTACAGAAGAGCCCGCAGCTGAAGAGACAACTACAGAAGAGCCCGCAGCTGAAGAGACAACAGCAGCATCTGGCGACCTTATCAAGGTTGGTATCATCAACAACGATCCTAACGAGTCCGGTTATCGTACAGCTAACGATGCTGACTTAAAGGCAATGTTCAATGAGGCAAACGGCTATGATGCTAAGTTTGCTTACAGCTTAAAGAATGATGAGCAAATCACAGCAGCTCAGGGCTTTATCCAGGACGAAGTTGATTATCTTCTTCTTTCCGCAGCTGACACAGCAGGCTGGGATTCAGTTCTTCAGGATGCACAGGCAGCAGGTGTAAAGGTTATTCTTTTCGACCGTACAATCGATGCAGATCCTTCACTCTATGAGGCTTCTATCGTTTCCGATATGGCTAAGGAAGGTGAGATGGCAGTTGAGTGGCTCGCAGGTCAGGGACTTGATGAGTACAACATCATCCACATTCAGGGTGTTATGGGCTCAGCAGCTCAGCAGGGACGTTCCGGAGCTCTTAGCGACAAGGTTGACGCAGAGGCATCATGGAACCTCGTTACACAGCAGACAGCTGAGTGGAATGCAGAGAAAGCTCAGCAGATCGTTCAGTCAGTTATCGATGCAGGCACACCATTCAACGTAATCTATGCAGAGAACGACGATATGGCTAAGGGTGCAGTTGCAGCTCTTGATGCAGCTGGTATCTCTCACGGCGTTGGCAAAGACGTAATCGTTATGGGTTATGACTGCAACAAGTGGGCACTTGAAGAGCTTCTTGCTCAGAACTGGAACTACGACGGACAGTGCAATCCTTTCCAGGCTAGTTACATCGATGAGATCATCAAGACTCTTGAGAGCGGCGGCACACTTTCAGAGAAGACAATCATCATGGATGAGAAGGGCTTCGATGCTACAACAATTACACAGGATGACGTAGACAAGTACGGAATCTAATAGTTGATTTATTGAGCGGTGCGGAATGTCCGCACCGCTCTTTCTTTTGAAATGGAGTAAGTAGAAAAAAGGAAAGAGGTAAGTCAGTGGAAGATAACAGAGTTTTGGAAATGCGAGGCATAGTAAAGACCTTCCCGGGTGTTAAGGCTTTGCAGAATGTGGACTTTTCTCTGAATAAAGGTGAGATTCATGCGCTTATGGGAGAAAACGGCGCAGGAAAATCAACCCTGATAAAGGTTCTCACGGGTGTTTACAGTAAGGATGCAGGTACCATCACTCTTGAAGGAAAGGGTGAAGTAGCAATTCACTCACCCCAGGATGCCCAGAAAAATGGCATCAGTACAGTGTATCAGGAGATCACACTTTGCCCTAATCTTACTGTTGCCGAGAACATGTTCATAGGGCGCGGAGAAGGTAAGATAACAAATTGGAAAAAAATGAATGAGGAGGCGGACAAGCTTCTTCAGTCGCTGGAAATACCTGCCAAGGCAAAGCAGCAGCTTTCAAACTGCTCCATCGCGGTTCAGCAGATGGTTGCAATTGCAAGGGCGGTAGATATGGATTGTAAGGTGCTTATCCTCGATGAGCCGACATCATCACTTGATGAGCAGGAGGTTGAAAAGCTTTTCGGTCTCATGAGAGATCTTAAGGCCAGAGGCGTAGGTATCATTTTTGTAACCCACTTCCTTGATCAGGTTTACGAAGTTTGCGACAAGATAACGGTTCTTCGTGACGGTCAGCTTGTCGGAGAATATGAGATCAAGGATCTGCCCAGAGTTCAGCTCGTTGCCAAGATGCTTGGTAAAGAGATGGATGACCTCTCTGATATTAAGGGAGAGGGCGGAAGCTATGAAGGTGCGGATGCCGATGAGCGTGTATTTGAGGCATCGGAGCTTCAGAGTAATGCAGGAATCAAGCCCTTTGATTTCTATATTAAAAAGGGTGAGGTCAACGGATTTACCGGACTTCTCGGTTCCGGAAGAAGTGAGTGCGTAAGAGCTATTTTCGGAGCAGACAGAGTTCTTAACGGAACTGTAAAGATGCACGGAAAAGAGGTTAAGATCGGCAAGCCGCTCGATGCCATGAAGCACGGAATCGCTTACCTTCCTGAGGACAGAAAAGGTGACGGTATAATCGGTGATCTGTCTGTTAAGGAAAACATAATCCTGGCACTTCAGGTGCTTACCGGATTTTTCAAGCCCTTCAGCAAGGCTCAGGTAAATGCGTTTGCTGAGGAGTACATAAAGAAGCTGAACATAAAGACAGCTTCGGTAGACACACCTATAAAGTCTCTCTCCGGAGGAAATCAGCAGAAGGTTATCCTTGCGAGATGGCTGCTTATGCATCCTGAGTATCTTATTCTTGATGAGCCTACGAGAGGTATCGATGTAGGAACCAAGGTTGATATTCAGAAGCTTGTTCTTGAGCTTGCAAAAGAGGGTATGAGTGTTACTTTCATTTCGTCGGAAACAGACGAGATGCTCAGAACCTGCTCAAGACTTGTGGTTATGAGAGACAGAAAGGTTGTAGGGGAACTCAGTGGTGGTGACCTTACACAGAATAAGATAATGAGTACAATCGCGGGGGATAAGTAATATATGAGTAAAACAGCAAATAAAGATGAGAGCTTTTTCAAAAAGCTCGTTGGAAATCAGTTGTTTATACCGATCCTGGCACTTCTTCTCCTGGCGGTAATAAACCTGATCAATGATCCGGGATTTTTCAAGATAACTCTCGGAACTAACAATGCAGGTAATCCGGTTCTCTCCGGATACCTTGTAACAATTCTGGACTACGGCTCAGAGCTTGGTATTCTGGCTATAGGCATGACACTGGTTACAGCTGCTTCAGGAGGACAGGATATTTCTGTTGGCGCTACAATAGCTATTGCGGGTTCTGCTATGCTGAGAGTTCTATGCGGCGGTACTTCAAGACCTACAGAGCTTGCAGCACCGATAATAGTTGCATTCCTTGTGGCTTGTGTGGTAGGAATGCTCTGCGGAGCTTTTAACGGAATGCTGGTTGCGGTATTTAAGATTCAGCCCATGATAGCGACGCTGATACTGTTTACGGCAGGTCGCTCCATCGCAGCATGGATCAACAACAATGAGCTTCCTATTGTTCCGGATCCCAAGTTCGCTTACTTTGGAAGCTTCATTCCCGGAATTCCGGTTCCGACGACAGTTTTCATAGTTATTGCATGCATTATTGTAATTGCACTTGTGCTTAAGTTCACAAACCTCGGACTTTATACCCAGGCAGTTGGTATCAACGAGAATTCTTCAAGACTCAACGGTATCAATCCTACATTTATAAAGTTTCTCAGCTTTGTTATTCTTGGACTCTGCGTGGCAGTTGCAGCACTTATCAAGGTCAGCAGACTTTCAACCATCAACTATTCCGTTATCGCAAAGGATATAGAGATGGATGCAATCCTTGCGGTTGCACTTGGCGGAAATGCACTTTCCGGCGGTAAGTTTAATATGTGGGCTTCTATTTTGGGAGCATATGTAATTCAGTTCCTTACAACAACTCTCTATAAATTTAACGTTCAGTCGGATGCTCTTGCAGCATACAAGGCAGTAGTCGTTATCGTACTTGTTGTATTCTCTGCTCCAACAGTGAGAGATTATATGAAGCAGCTTACCAAGAAGGTCGCGCCTGCGAAGAAGGAGGTGGCCTGAATGAGCGGTTCAAAGAAAAACATATTCGGGAAGATGAATGATACTTCTCTTCTCCTTACTATTACTATAGTGATTTTCTTCCTTATGTATATCGGAGCTATTGTGTTCCAGGGGGGTGCTTTCACAAAGCCCCAGATGTTCTTTAACATCCTGAATGCAAATGCGGCTCTCATTATTACAGCATGCGGAATGAGCGTGGTTATGATCTCCGGCGGAATCGATATTTCAGTCGGCGGTGTCGTTGCTCTTGTATCCATGTGCTGCGCGGTTTATCTTGATTATCACGACGGAAGCATCATCGGATCAATACTTATAGCTCTTGGCATCGGTATTGCTTACGGCTTAGTTCAGGGCTTCCTTGTAGCTTATCTTGATATCCAGCCTTTCATCGTTTCCCTTGCAGGTATGTTCTTTGCAAGAGGTATGACAACTATTGTTAACACAGCTCCTTTCAATGTTGCTGATGAGGAGTTTACAGCCCTTAAGCTTACAAGAATTATTATTCCCGGAATGGGAACCACAAACAAAAAGGGCATTTATGTACCTGCCTATGTAGAAATCGGTGTAATCGTTGCGCTGATAGTTGTAGCCGTTTTGTTTATTGCTCTTCGCTGGACAAAACTAGGCCGCAGTTTTTACGCAGTGGGCGGCAACAAGCAGAGCGCACTTATGCTTGGTATCAATGTAAAGAGAACAAAGTTCCTTTCACACATGATCTGCAGCGTTCTCGCAGGTATCGGCGGTTATGTTTATTTCCTCCACGTTGGTTCGGGTTCAGCCAGCCATGCGATGGGTATGGAAATGAACGCTATCGCATCATCAATCATCGGTGGCACAATGCTTACCGGTGGTGTGGGAAATATTATCGGAACACTTTTCGGAGTGCTCTCACTTAGTACAATTCAGAACATCGTTTCATCGGCAGGTCTTGACCAGGCTTGGTGGACCGGTATCACAATCGCAGCGATGCTCTGCATATTCCTTCTGATCCAGAGCGTGGTTATGGCTCAGAAAAAGAAAGCATTAAAAGCATGAAAAAGATTGCCACACTACTTACCTTACTGCTCCTCCTGCCGGCTCTTGCAGCCGGCTGCGGGAGCAGTGCCATTAAAGAAGAAAGCACAGATGAAACCGTTGAAGAAGATCTCATAACCGTGGGATTTTCGCAGCTTGGCGCGGAATCCGACTGGAGAAATACCAATACAATCTCCATGCAGGAGGCCTTCACCAGGGAGAACGGTTTTAATCTTGTATATAAAAACGGACAGCAAAAACAGGCTAACCAGATAACTGCAGTCAGGATGTTTATTCAGCAGGGCGTCGATTATATCGTGCTTGCTCCCGCAACAGAGACAGGATGGGAATCTGTTCTGACGGAAGCCAGAGACGCAGGAATCCCTGTTATTCTAGTGGACAGAAGAGTTGATGTAGCCGATAAAACACTCTTTTCCTGCTGGGTTGGTTCGGACTTCGAGCTTGAAAGTAAGAAGATGACCGAATGGCTAAGGAAATTAACTGAAGTACGAAACATCTCACCTGAGGAGCTTCATATAGTAAATATCCAGGGGACGATGGGATCCACCGCTCAGATCGGAAGAACCAGGGGACTGGCCAATGCAGCAAGAGAGAACGGCTGGGATCTCATAACAGAGGTCAGTGGGGATTTTACTGAAAATAAAGGCAGGGAAGTCATGGCTGCAATGCTCAAGGGTCATGACAACATCAACGTGGTTTACTGCGAGAACGACAATATGGCTATAGGTGCAATAGACGCCTTGGAAGCGGCAGGAAAACGCGTGGGACCCAATATAAAAAACGGAGAAGTAATGGTGGTCTCTTTTGACGGCGTGAATGAAAAGTCCCTTGAATATTGCAGAGAAGGAAAGATATCCTGCATAGCAGAGTGCAACCCGCTCCACGGTCCCAGAGTCCGGGCGCTTATTGAGGCTCTGGACAAAGGAGAGACTCCGGAAACCTTCAACTATGTTGATGAGAAGATATTCAGTTCTCTTAACACGGTAAAGAGTGTTACTGTGGATGGCATAGAGTATGCGGTTGAGGAGCCCTGAGAGGGCGTTCCCAAAGGATGACGGAGCCTGTTTTGGCAGTGCTGCCATGTTTTATGTTGATAATATTTTTGTTATTTGTTAGAATGTCATGTGAGATTTTGTCTTTATTAAAGTAGGAGGCGAATCAGAGGCCTCCTACTTTTTTACATGTAATTATTTAAACGGAGTGTTAAGAAATGAGCATTATTGATAAGATCATCGGTACACACAGCGAGAGAGAGCTTAAGAGAATCCAGGGGACTGTAGATAAAATCGAGAGTCTGCAGCCTGAGATGAAGAAGCTTTCTGATGAAGAGCTGAAGGCTAAGACCGATGAATTCAAGAAGAGACTTGAGAGTGGGGAGACGCTGGACGACATTTTGCCCGAGGCATATGCTACTGTTCGTGAGGCAGCATGCAGAGTACTCGGTATGGAACATTTCCGCGTTCAGCTTATAGGTGGAGTTATTCTTCATCAGGGTCGTATCGCAGAGATGCGTACCGGTGAAGGTAAGACCCTTGTGGCTACCCTCCCTTCATATCTTGATGCACTTGCAGGTAAGGGCGTTCATGTTGTAACGGTCAACGATTACCTTGCTAAGCGTGATGCTGAGTGGATGGGAAAAGTACATGAGTTTCTTGGGCTGACTGTCGGTGTTGTTCTTAACAGCATGAACAGTGAGGAGAGACAGGCAGCTTATAACTGCGACATCACTTACGTTACCAATAATGAACTTGGTTTCGACTATCTTCGTGATAATATGGCTATTTACAAAGAGCAGTGCGTTCTTCGCGGACTTAATTACGCCATCATCGATGAGATTGACTCAATTCTTATTGACGAAGCCCGTACACCTCTTATTATTTCCGGTCAGAGCGACAAGTCCACAAAGCTCTACGAGGCTTGCGATATCCTCGCTAAGCAGATGACTCGCGGTGCTGATATGGAAGAGTTCTCCAAGATGGATGCCATCATGGGTATCGAGCAGGAAGAGTCCGGAGATTTCATAGTTAATGAGAAGGATAAGCTTGTAAACCTTACTGCACAGGGTGTGGCTAAGGTTGAGAACTTCTTCAGAATAGATAACCTTGCTGATCCCGAAAACCTTGAGATCCAGCACAACATAATCCTTGCTCTTCGCGCTAACAATCTTATGGTGAAGGATCACGACTACATTGTTAAAGATGATGAAGTACTTATCGTCGATGAGTTCACCGGTCGTGTAATGCCCGGACGTCGTTATTCAGACGGTCTCCATCAGGCTATCGAGGCTAAGGAGCATGTAAAGGTTAAGAGAGAGTCCAAGACACTTGCTACCATTACTTTCCAGAACTTCTTTAACAAGTTCGAGAAAAAGTGTGGTATGACAGGTACTGCTCTTACAGAGGAGCGCGAGTTCCGTGATATCTACGGAATGGACGTTATAGAGATTCCTACCAACAGACCTGTTATCCGTAAGGACCTTCAGGATGCTGTTTACAAAACAAAGAAGGAGAAACTCAATGCTGTAGCTGATGCTGTTCAGGCAGCTCATGAAAAGGGACAGCCTGTTCTGGTTGGTACCATAACAATTGAGTCTTCAGAGGAAGTAAGTAAGCTCCTTAAAAAGAGAGGAATCCCGCACAACGTATTGAATGCGAAGTTCCATGAGATGGAAGCACAGATTGTCGCAGAGGCAGGAAAACACGGCGCTGTTACAATCGCTACCAACATGGCAGGACGTGGTACCGATATTAAGCTTGATGACGAGGCACTTGCAGCCGGCGGTCTTAAGATTGTGGGTACAGAGCGTCATGAGAGTAGACGTATAGATAATCAGCTTCGTGGACGTTCAGGACGTCAGGGAGATCCCGGTGAATCAAAGTTCTATCTTTCACTTGAGGATAACCTTCTTAGACTGTTTGGTTCAGAGAGACTTATCTCCATGTTTAATTCCCTTGGTATTCCGGAGGGACAGGAGATCGAGCATAAGGCTTTGTCAAAAGCAATTGAGTCAGCTCAGAAGAAGATCGAGGATAACAACTTCGGTATTCGTAAAAATCTTCTTGAGTATGACCAGGTTAACAATGAGCAGAGAGAGATCATCTATGACGAGCGCAGACGTGTTCTTAACGGTGACAGCATGCGTGATACTGTTTATAAGATGATTACGGATATAGTTGAGGAGGCTGTTGAGACAGTAGTAGGAGAGGTAACAGATTCCGATGAGTGGAATCTTACAGAGCTTAATGAGCTTCTGCTTCCTACGATTCCGCTTAAGAAGGTCAATCGCGGACGAATCAACAAGCTTACCAAGAACGGCCTTAAGCAGCAGCTCAAGGAAGAGGCGGTTAAGCTCTATGAGGAAAAAGAAGCGGAGTTCCCGGAACCCGAGACAATCCGTGAGATCGAGCGTGTAATCCTCCTTAAGGTTATCGACAGAAAGTGGATGGACCACATTGACGATATGGATCAGCTTCGCCAGGGTATCGGCCTTCAGGCTTTCGCTCAGAGAGATCCTAAGATTGAGTATAAGCTTGCCGGTTTTGAGATGTTCGATGAGATGACACGTAACATCAAGGAAGATACCGTAAGACTTCTCTTCCACGTTCACATCGAAGAGAAGGTAGAGCGTGAGCAGGTTGCAAAGGTAACAGGTACCAATAAAGACGATAGCGCTGTGAAGGAACCCGTTAAGCGTATGGAAGCCAAGGTTTATCCCAACGATCCATGCCCTTGCGGAAGCGGTAAGAAATTCAAAAACTGCCACGGCAGAATGCAGTAACAATTACTGCCTTCCCCTTTTTAAGGGGAAGGTGGCCGCGAAGCGGCCGGATGAGGTTTATCTTGGATGGAACTATAATCCAAGTTTTTTTATGGAAGGATTCAAGTATGGTAATTTTAGATCAGATGAAGGTTGAACTCTCAAACCTGAGGGGTACTCTCGACGAGGTGACAGGTTCACTTGACCTTGATTCAAAGAAGAAAATGATCGAAGAGCTTTCCCGTGAGATGGAAGAACCTACCTTCTGGGATGATGCTGAGAAGGCCAACAAGAAGACAAGAAATCTTAAGAACATGCAGGACCTTGTTGCAGAGGTAGAAGGCCTTCACAAACAGTACGACGATATGATGGATCTCATCGACCTTCAGAATGAAGAGGGTGTTGATGATGACGATATGGCTGCAGAGATCAGGTCGGAGCTTGATCAGTTTGAAGATACTCTTGAGAAAATCCGTATCAGTAACCTTTTGAACGGACCTTATGACAAATATGATGTAATCCTCAGACTTAATGCAGGTGCAGGTGGAACAGAGGCTTGCGACTGGGCATCAATGCTCTACAGAATGTACACCAGATGGGCAGAGAGAAAGGGCTTCTCAACAGAAGTTCTTGATTATCTCGATGGTGATGAAGCCGGAATCAAGTCGGTTACATTCCAGATTTCAGGAACTAATGCTTATGGACTTCTTAAGTCAGAGCACGGGGTTCACAGACTTGTTCGTATCAGTCCGTTCAATGCACAGGCTAAGAGACAGACATCATTCGTTTCCTGTGATATCATGCCTGATATTGAGGAAGATGTAGATATCGACATTAACCCTGATGACCTTAGAATTGATACATATCGTTCAAGTGGTGCGGGTGGACAGCACATCAATAAGACATCATCTGCTGTGCGTATCACACATATTCCTACAGGTGTTGTAGTTGCTTGTCAGAATGAGCGTTCTCAGTTCCAGAACAAGGACAAGGCTATGCAGATGCTGAAAGCAAAGCTCTTCATTATGAAACAGGAAGAGCAGGCAGCGAAGCTTGCAGGTATCAGAGGTGAGGTAATGGATAACGCATGGGGAAGTCAGATCAGATCCTATGTCCTTCAGCCTTACACAATGGTTAATGATACTCGAACAGGTTTCAAGGCGTCTAATGCTGACGGAGTTCTTGATGGGGATCTTGATCCGTTCATCAATGCGTATCTTAAGTGGCTCGCAACCGGTGGTAAGCCTGTTGGAGACACAGAAGAAGAGTAACATCAAATATTTAAAAAACTGATTATAAACTTTTGAAAAAAGTTGTTGACACAGTTGTATTATTGTGTTAATCTACTCAAGGTCGTTATGACCAGCCGAAGACAGTAGGTGTCATTTGATGACGTAAGCACAGCGCCTACCGAGGAAAAAGTTTTAATATGACTTTTATGCCTCTTGTCTTTGTGATAAGAGGTTTTTCTTTGGCGGTAAATTCTATAAGGAGGTAAAAAGATGGCAAAGGTTGAATTAAAACAGCCCGTAGTAAAAGAGATTTCTGAGAAGATTCAGAACGCTCAGGCACTCGTACTTGTAGATCACCGTGGTTTAACTGTTGCTGAGGACACAGAGCTTCGTAGAAAGCTTCGTGCTGAGAACGTCAGCTACAAGGTTTACAAAAATACGATGATGAACTTCGCATTCAAGGGCACAGATTTTGAGCAGCTTTCAGATCTTCTTAACGGACCCAGCGCACTCGCTATTTCCGAGACAGATCCTGCAGCTCCTGCGCGTGTGCTGTGCGATTTCGCAAAGAAGGCAAAGGCACTTGAGATCAAAGGTGGTGTGATCGAGGGCAAGCTGTATGATGCAGAGGCACTCAAGGAGATCGCAAACATCCTTCCCAAGGATCAGTTGCTTTCCAAGTTGCTTGGTTCTATGCAGTCACCTATCGCAAACTTCGCTCGCGTTATTAAGCAGATCGCTGAGAAGAAGGCTGAGGGCGGTGAAGAAGCAGCACCTGCAGCAGAAGCAGCTCCTGCAGAGGAGGCTCCCGCAGCAGAGACAGCTGAGGCTCCTGCTGAAGAGGCAGCAGCAACAACAGCTGAGTAATATTTTAATTTTGAAAACAAACTTATTTTTAATGGAGGTAAATAATAATGGCAAAGTTATCTACAGCAGAGATTATCGATGCAATCAAAGAGTTATCAGTTCTTGAGCTTAACGATCTCGTTAAGGTTTGTGAGGAAGAGTTCGGCGTATCAGCAGCAGCAGGTGTTGTTGTAGCAGCAGCAGGCGGCGCAGCAGCAGGTGCTGAGGAAGAGAAGTCTGAGTTCAACGTAGAGCTTACAGAAGTAGGTCCTAACAAGGTTAAGGTTATCAAGGTTGTTCGTGAGATCACAGGTCTTGGTCTTAAGGAAGCAAAGGATCTTGTAGACAATGCTCCTAAGATGATCAAGGAAGGCGCTTCTAAGGAAGAGGCTGATGACATCAAGGCTAAGGTTGAGGCTGAGGGTGCTAAGGTTACTCTTAAGTAATCCATCGCTTATGAATTTACTGAAGGGAAGATACGCAGGTATCTTCCCTTTTTCGTTTCAAAAAAATAGATAAAAAAATTACTTGACGCGCGAAAAAGCTTGTTGTACAATGGATGATGCACTATTGTGGAGTGGTGGGCTTTTGCGCGCTTTTTTAGAGTACAACAGCTCAGCAGCCAAATAAAAAATAAGAACGGGGTGAATGTCAATGGAAAAAAACAGATTGCATCCTAGTGGTACTGGTAAGAATGTACGTATGAGTTTCCAGCGCCAGAAGGAAATCCTGGAGATGCCGAACCTGATCGAAGTTCAGAAGAACTCCTATCAATGGTTCCTTGACGAGGGCCTTAAAGAGGTCTTTGACGATATCTCTCCTATTGAAGATTACAGCGGTAAGCTGAGTCTTGAGTTTGTTGATTTCAAGCTTTGTGAAGATGAAATCGATAAAAACAAGAACACAATCGAGAAATGTAAAGAGAGAGATGCAACTTTTGCAGCACCGCTTAAGGTTATGGTCCGTCTTAACAATAAGGAGAGCGGAGAGATCGCAGAGCATGAGATTTTTATGGGTGATCTTCCTCTTATGACAGCAACCGGAACCTTCGTTATCAACGGAGCAGAGCGTGTAATCGTCAGCCAGCTTGTACGTTCCCCCGGTATCTATTACGATATTACTCGCGATAAGATCGGTAAAAAGCTTATCGCATGCACCGTTATTCCTAACCGTGGTGCATGGCTCGAGTATGAGACCGATTCCTATGACGTATTTTATGTAAGAGTAGACAGAACCAGAAAAGTACCGGTTACTGTCCTGATTCGTGCGCTTGGAATCGGATCCAACGAAGAAATTTTAGACCTGTTTGGTGATGAGCCCAAGATCCAGGCTTCATTTACAAAGGATCCCTCGACTGATTACCAGAGTGGTCTTCTTGAGTTGTATAAAAAGATTCGTCCCGGCGAGCCTCTTAGCGTAGAAAGTGCAGAGAGCCTTATTACAGCTATGTTCTTTGATGCAAGAAGATATGATCTTGCAAAGGTTGGACGTTATAAGTTCAATAAGAAGCTTCACTTCAAGAACAGAATTAATAAGCAGATTCTTGCAGAGGATGTTATCGATGAGAACACAGGCGAGATGATTGCAGCTGCAGGCACAAAGGTTGATCGTGCTCTTGCAACTGACATTCAGAATGCAGGTATTCCTTATGTTCTTATTCAGGGTGAGGAACGTAATATCAAGGTTCTTTCTAATATGATGGTTGATATTACAAGCTTTATCGATTGTAATCCTGAAGAGCTCGGAATTACTGAGGATGTTTATTATCCTGCACTCAGAGATATTCTTACAGAGTATGCTGATAAGGATCCTGAGAGTCTTGCTGACGTTATCAGAAAGAATGTAAACGAGCTTATTCCTAAGCACATTACTAAGGAAGATATTCTTGCTTCCATTAACTATAATATGCACCTTGAATATGGTATTGGCCATGACGATGATATCGATCACCTTGGTAATCGTCGTATCCGTTGTGTTGGTGAGCTTTTACAGAACCAGTACAGAATTGGTCTTTCCAGACTTGAGCGTGTTGTTCGTGAGCGCATGACAACTCATGACGCAGATGAGATCTCAGCACAGAGCCTTATCAACATCAAGCCTGTACAGGCTGCTGTTAAGGAGTTCTTCGGATCTTCACAGCTGTCACAGTTCATGGATCAGAACAACCCTCTTGGTGAGCTTACACATAAGCGTCGTCTTTCCGCACTTGGTCCTGGTGGTCTTTCAAGAGACAGAGCAGGATTCGAGGTTCGAGACGTACACTATACTCACTATGGACGTATGTGCCCTATTGAGACTCCTGAAGGACCCAACATCGGTCTTATCAACTCACTTGCAAGTTATGCAAGAGTTAACCAGTATGGTTTCGTAGAGGCTCCTTATCGTAAGGTAGATCGCACAGATCCTCAGAATCCTCGTGTAACTGATGAGGTTGAGTATCTTACAGCGGATGAAGAAGATAATTTCCATGTAGCTCAGGCTAACACACCTCTTGATGAGAACGGCTATTTCAAGAAGAATAATGCTTCAGGTCGTTACAGAGAGGAGACTTCCGAGTATCCGAAGACAATGTTCGAGTACATGGACGTATCACCGAGAATGGTATTCTCAGTTGCTACAGCGCTTATTCCTTTCCTTGAGAATGACGATGCTAACCGTGCTCTTATGGGATCAAACATGCAGCGTCAGGCAGTACCGCTTCTTACAACAGAGGCACCTGCAGTAGGAACAGGCATGGAGCAGAAGGCAGCTGTTGACTCAGGTGTTTGCGTAGTTGCTAAAAAAGATGGTGTTATCGACTTTGTTGACAGCAAACTTATCCAGATGACTTATGATGACGGTGAGAAGGAAGAGTATCACCTTATCAAGTTCCAGAGAAGTAACCAGAGTAACTGCTATAACCAGAGACCTATCGTATTCAAGGGCGACCATGTTAAAGCAGGTCAGGTTATCGCCGATGGTCCTTCCACTTATATGGGTGAGCTTGGCCTTGGTAAGAACCCTCTTATCGGATTTATGACATGGGAAGGTTATAACTACGAGGATGCTGTTCTTCTTAGTGAGAGACTTGTTCGTGACGATGTATTCACTTCTATTCATATTGAAGAGTATGAAGCAGAAGCTCGTGAGACAAAGCTCGGACCTGAAGAGATCACAAGAGATGTTCCCGGTGTCGGCGATGAAGCACTTAAGGATCTTGACGATCGCGGAATTATCCGTATCGGTGCAGAGGTTCGTGCGGGTGATATCCTTGTTGGTAAGGTTACTCCTAAGGGAGAGACAGAGCTTACAGCAGAAGAGAGACTCCTTCGTGCCATCTTCGGTGAGAAGGCACGTGAGGTAAGAGATACATCACTTAAGGTTCCTCACGGTGAGTATGGTATCGTTGTTGATGCCAAGGTATTCACAAGAGAGAATGGTGATGAGCTCAGCCCCGGTGTAAACCAGGCAGTTCGTATTTATATAGCACAGAAGAGAAAGATTTCAGTCGGAGATAAGATGGCTGGTCGTCACGGTAACAAGGGTGTCGTTTCCCGTGTGCTTCCTATCGAAGATATGCCGTACCTGCCTAATGGACGTCCGCTGGATATCGTGCTTAATCCTCTTGGCGTGCCTTCTCGTATGAATATCGGACAGGTCCTTGAGATTCACCTTTCACTTGCTGCTAAGGCTCTTGGATTCAATATTGCAACACCTATCTTTGACGGTGCTAACGAGAAAGATATTCAGGCTACCCTGACCATGGCTAACGATTATGTAAACAGCTCATGGGAAGAGTTTGAAGAGAAATATAAAGATTCTGTTGATCCTGAGATCATGAAGTATCTATATGACAACAGAGATCACAGAGAGCTTTGGAAGGGTGTTCCGATTCACACAGATGGTAAGGTACAGCTTCGCGACGGACGCACAGGTATTCCATTCGATTCACCGACCACTATCGGACACATGCATTACCTTAAGCTCCATCACCTTGTTGATGATAAGATCCATGCACGTTCAACCGGCCCTTACTCACTGGTTACACAGCAGCCTCTCGGCGGTAAGGCACAGTTCGGTGGACAGCGTTTCGGAGAGATGGAAGTTTGGGCTCTTGAGGCTTATGGCGCAGCTTATACACTTCAGGAGATACTTACAGTTAAGTCTGATGATGTTGTTGGTCGTGTTAAGACTTACGAAGCTATCATCAAGGGTGATAATATCCCTGAACCCGGAGTACCTGAATCCTTCAAGGTTCTTTTGAAGGAGCTCCAGTCACTTGGTCTGGATGTACGTGTACTTCGTGAGGATAATACAGAGGTTGAGATTATGGAGTCAGTTGATTACAGTGATTCTGACTACCGCTATGAGATCGAAGGTGAGGTTAACCGCGATTACGATCGTGAGAACCTTGCTGAGAACGGTTATCAGACACAGGCTTTTGATGAAGACGGAGAGCTTGTGACTGAAGATGAAGACGGAGCAGCTTTCGAGGAAGAATTTGATGCTGCAGATGGTCTTGATGACAACTTTTAATATGCGGTAATAAAGTAACTGCAATCATGTAAACAACAGAAAAGAGGTTACGAATGTCTGATTCTACAATGAATAAAGCAATAAACGATGCTTCAAGCGGAAGATCTTCAGCAGCACCGACATATCAGCCGATGACTTTTGACGCAATTAAGATTGGTCTCGCATCTCCTGAGAAGATCAGAGAGTGGTCACATGGCGAAGTATTAAAGCCTGAGACAATCAACTATCGTACACTTAAGCCGGAGAGAGACGGTCTCTTCTGTGAGAAGATTTTCGGACCCACAAAGGATTGGGAGTGTCACTGCGGAAAGTATAAGAAGATTCGTTACAGAGGTGTTATCTGCGACCGTTGCGGCGTTGAGGTAACAAAGAGCAGTGTTCGTCGTGAGCGTATGGGCCACATCGAACTTGCTGCTCCTGTATCACATATCTGGTATTTCAAGGGTATTCCCAGCCGTATGGGTCTTATCCTTGATCTTTCACCCAGAGTACTTGAGAAGGTTCTCTATTTCGCATCATATATAGTTCTTGATGCAGGTGAGACTAACCTTGAGTACAAGCAGGTTCTTTCAGAAAAAGAGTATCAGGATGCTCGTGAAGAGTGGGGCGGAAAATTCCGTGCCGGCATTGGTGCAGAGGCTGTAAAAGAGCTTCTTATGAGCATCGATCTTGAGGCAGAGTATCAGGAACTCAAGGAAGGCCTTGATACTTCAAGCGGACAGAAGAAACAGCGTATTATCAAGAGACTTGAGGTTGTTGAGTCTTTCCGTGAGTCAGGTAATGATCCGTCATGGATGATTCTTGACTGCATACCGGTAATTCCTCCGGATCTTCGTCCTATGGTTCAGCTTGATGGTGGACGTTTTGCAACATCAGATCTTAATGATCTGTATCGTCGTATCATCAACCGTAATAACCGTTTGAAGAGACTCCTTGACCTTGGAGCTCCGGATATCATCGTTAGAAACGAGAAGCGTATGCTTCAGGAGGCAGTTGATGCCCTTATAGATAACGGTAGACGTGGAAGACCTGTAACAGGCCCTGGAAACCGTGCACTTAAGTCACTTTCAGACATGCTTAAAGGTAAGGGCGGTCGTTTCCGTCAGAACCTCCTTGGTAAGCGTGTTGACTATTCAGGACGTTCCGTTATCGTTGTAGGTCCTGAGCTTAAGATTTACCAGTGCGGACTTCCTAAGGAAATGGCTATTGAGCTTTTCAAGCCCTTCGTTATGAAGGAACTTGTTTCCAGAGGAATCTCACAGAATATAAAGAATGCCAAGAAGCTTGTTGAGAGACTTGATGAGCAGGTATGGGATGTGCTTGAGGATGTAATCAAAGAGCACCCTGTAATGCTTAACCGTGCTCCCACACTTCACAGACTTGGTATTCAGGCGTTTGAGCCCATCCTTGTAGAAGGTAAAGCTATTAAGCTTCATCCCCTCGTATGTACGCCTTTCAATGCGGACTTCGACGGTGACCAGATGGCTGTACATCTTCCGCTGTCAGTTGAGGCACAGGCAGAGAGCAGATTCCTTATGCTTGCTCCCAATAACCTGCTTAAGCCTTCAGATGGTGGCCCTGTAAACGTTCCTACTCAGGATATGGTCCTTGGTATCTACTATCTTACACAGGAGCGTGAAGGTGCTAAGGGCGAGGGTAAGTTCTTCAAGAGCATTGATGAAGCTATCCTTGCATATGAAAATGATTACATTACACTTCAGTCAAAGATTACTATCCGTGTAAGCCGTAAGAACGAGAACGGTGAGGAAGAATCAGGACTTGTTGAATCTACACTCGGAAGATTCCTGTTTAATGAGTTCATTCCTCAGGATCTTGGATTTGTAGATCGTTCCGTACCGGAGAACAAGTATAAGCTTGAGATCGACTTCATGGTTGGTAAGAAGCAGCTGAAGAAGATTGTTACAAACATGATCAATACTCATGGAACATTTGCTACGGCAGAGGTTCTTGATAAGATCAAATCTACAGGTTATCACTACTCAACCAGAGCGGCCATGACCGTATCAATCGCAGATATGACAGTGCCTCCGCAGAAGCAGGAGATGCTTGATAAAGCTCAGGCAGTAGTTGATGAGATTGCAACAAATTATCGTCGTGGTCTCATGACAGACGAAGAGCGTTATCGTCTTGTAGTTGAGACTTGGATGGAGACAGATAAACAGCTTACAGATGTACTTCTTAAGGGACTTGATAAGTACAACAACATCCACATGATGGCTGATTCCGGAGCCCGTGGTAGTGATCAGCAGATCAAGCAGCTCGCAGGTATGCGTGGACTTATGGCTGATACAACAGGTCGTACAATCGAACTTCCTATCAAGTCAAACTTCCGTGAAGGTCTGGATGTTCTGGAGTACTTCATGTCAGCGCATGGTGCTCGTAAGGGTCTGTCAGATACAGCTCTTCGTACAGCCGATTCCGGATACCTGACACGTCGAATGGTTGACGTATCTCAGGAGCTTATCATTCGTGAGCTTGACTGTAGTGAAGGAAAGGCTACTATCCCCGGAATTACCGTTAAGGAATTCAAGGATGGTAAGGCTATGATCGAGCCTTTAGAGGATCGTATCACAGGAAGATATACATGTGAGGACATCAAGGATAAGGATGGTAACATCATTGTTAAGAAGAATCACATCATTACTCCCGGTCGTGCTAAGAGAATTCTCAGTGAGGGTGTTAACAGTAATGGTGATCCTGTAACAAAGGTTAAGATTCGTACAATCCTTACATGCCGTTCACACATCGGTATCTGTGCTAAGTGCTACGGAGCAAACATGGCAACAGGTGAGCCTGTTCAGGTTGGTGAGACAGTTGGTATTATCGCTGCTCAGTCAATCGGTGAGCCCGGTACACAGCTTACAATGAGAACCTTCCATACCGGTGGTGTTGCCGGTGGTGATATCACACAGGGTCTTCCCCGTGTTGAGGAGCTTTTCGAGGCAAGAAAGCCTAAGGGACTTGCTATTATTTCAGAGCTTGATGGTACAGCTACCATTAAGGATACAAAGAAGAAGCGTGAAGTTATCATCACAAACAACGAGACCGGAGAGTCCAAGGCATATCTCATTCCTTACGGATCCAGAATCAAGGTTATGGATAACGAGCAGGTTGAGGCCGGTGACGAGCTTACAGAAGGTAGCGTAAATCCTCATGATCTTCTTAAGATCAAGGGAATCCGTGCAGTTCAGGATTACCTGCTCCGCGAGGTTCAGAGAGTTTATCGTCTGCAGGGTGTTGATATCTGTGATAAGCATATCGAGGTTATCGTTCGTCAGATGCTCAAGAAGGTTCGTATTGAGGAAAGTGGAGATACAAACTTCCTTCCCGGAACACTTGTTGATGTACTCGACTTTGAGGATGACAACGAAAGACTTATCAGCGAAGGCAAAAAGCCCGCTGAAGGTAAGCAGGTTATTCTTGGTATCACCAAGGCAGCGCTTGCAACCAACTCATTCCTGTCAGCAGCTTCATTCCAGGAGACCACAAAGGTTCTTACAGATGCAGCTATTAAGGGTAAGGTTGATCCGCTTATCGGACTTAAGGAAAATGTTATTATCGGTAAGCTGATTCCTGCAGGTACAGGTATGAAGCGTTATCGCAATACAGCGCTCAATACAGATGCAAACTTCAAGGATCCCGAGAAGCTCATCTTAAAGAAGCGTCTTGATGATGACGATGAGATTATTACTGACCTCGACACAGATGCAGAAGAAGTAGTTGTAGCTGATGATGAGGAGTAAGTACTTTTCGAAATTATGAAAAGTATATAAAATAGTGCAATTTTAATTAGATTGTGCTTGACAAGGTAAATTTATATATTTATACTTAAAAACTGTGCGACGAGCGAGAGGGTAACTATGCCCTTTCGCTTGATGCATGTCGGTGATTGCGGGTTTTCTCATGTCAGGAGATAACTTGTTTATCATAAATGTTTTACCAATTAATACAGGAGGTGAAAGGAATGCCAACATTTAACCAGTTAGTTCGTAAAGGTCGTCAGACTTCCGAGAAGAAGTCTACAGCTCCTGCGCTTCAGAGAGGTTTCAATTCTCTTCACAAGAAGGCAATTGATACATCTTCTCCTCAGAAGAGAGGCGTATGCACAGCAGTTAAGACCGCTACACCTAAGAAGCCTAACTCTGCTCTTAGAAAGATCGCCAGAGTACGTCTTTCAAACGGTATCGAGGTAACAAGCTATATCCCCGGAGAAGGTCACAACCTTCAGGAGCATAGCGTAGTTCTCATCCGTGGCGGAAGAGTTAAGGACCTGCCTGGTACAAGATATCACATTATCCGTGGAACTCTTGACACAGCAGGTGTTGCAGACCGTAAGCAGGCTCGCTCCAAGTACGGCGCAAAGAGACCTAAGGCTGCAAAGTAATCTAAGTAACTATCATAACAAGATCTAATTTTTATTAAGTGTTGGTACTTTTTTTCATATTTAATATATAGAATTAAGAGAACCGCACGTACACTAAAATTAGTGAGTACCTATGATCTATAGTAAACAGATGAAGACTGACACTCATCTGCGATTCTAAAGGAGGGAAGAACCGTGCCGCGTAAAGGACATATTGTAAAACGTGACGTATTAGCGGATCCTTTATACGATAACAAGGTTGTAACCAAGCTTATCAACACAGTTATGCTTGATGGTAAGAAGGGTGTTGCACAGAAGATCGTATATGGTGCATTCGCACAGGTAGAGGAGAAGGCGGGTAAGCCTGCTCTTGAAGTATTCGAGGGTGCTATGAACAACATCATGCCCGCTCTCGAGGTAAAAGCTAGACGTATCGGTGGTGCTACATATCAGGTACCGATCGAGGTTCGTCCGGACAGACGTCAGGCTCTTGCACTTCGCTGGCTTGTAACATTTTCTCGTAACAGAGGCGAGAAGACCATGGTTGACAGACTTGCATCAGAGATCCTTGATGCATTCAACAACACTGGTGCATCTGTAAAGAGAAAAGAAGATATGCACAAGATGGCAGAAGCAAACAAGGCATTCTCACACTACAGATTCTAATAGAATTTTGGTGTCGGAAACGTCGATTATTATTAGGAGGATAAACCTTTGGCTGAAAGACAATATCCATTGGAGAGAACCAGAAACATCGGTATTATGGCTCATATTGATGCCGGTAAGACTACTCTTACAGAGCGTATTCTTTACTACACCGGTGTTAACTATAAGATTGGTGAGACCTACGAAGGTACTGCTACCATGGACTGGATGGAACAGGAGCAGGAGAGAGGTATCACAATCACATCTGCAGCTACAACATGCCATTGGACACTTCAGGAAAACGGAAAGGTTAAGCCCGGTGCTCAGGAGCATCGTATCAACATCATCGATACTCCCGGCCACGTTGACTTTACCGTTGAGGTTGAGCGTTCACTTCGTGTACTTGATGGCGCTGTAGGCGTATTCAGTGCAAAAGAAGGCGTTGAGCCTCAGTCTGAGAACGTTTGGCGTCAGGCTGATGGATTTAATGTTCCTCGTATGGCATTCATCAACAAGATGGATATCATTGGAGCAAACTATTTCGGAGCTGTTGAGCAGATCAGAAATAGACTTAAGAAAAATGCTATCATGATCGAGATCCCGATCGGAGCTGAGGATCAGTTCCAGGGTGTTATCGACCTTTTCGAGATGCAGGCTTACATCTACAACGATGATAAGGGTGAAGATGTAACAATCGGAGAGATCCCTGCAGATCTTAAAGATGATGCTGAGCTTTATCATGGTGAGCTTGTTGAGAAGATCTGTGATCTTGATGACGAGCTTATGATGAAGTATCTCGAAGGTGAAGAGCCTACTAAGGAGGAGCTTAAGGCTGCTCTTCGTAAGGCTACTTGTGAGTGTAAGGCTTTCCCTGTATGCTGTGGTTCTGCACACAGAAACCGTGGTATCCAGAAGCTTATCGATGCTGTTATCGAGTTCATGCCTTCACCTGTTGATATCCCTGCTTGTAAGGGTACTGACATGGATGGCAATGAGGTTGAGGTTGAGTCAACAGATGATGGCCCGTTCGCAGCTCTTGCATTCAAGATTGTCAGCGATCCTTTCGTAGGAAAGCTTGCATTCTTCCGCGTATATCGTGGTACAGCAAATTCAGGTTCTTATGTACTTAACAGTACTAAGGATAACAAGGAACGTCTTGGACGTATCCTTCAGATGCACGCTAACAAGCGTTCAGACCTTGATAAGGTTTACTCAGGTGATATCGCTGCAGCTGTTGGTCTTAAGAACACAACTACAGGTGATACACTCTGTGATGAGAAGAACCCCGTAATCCTTGAGTCTATGGAGTTCCCGGATCCCGTTATCGAGCTTGCTATCGAGCCTAAGACCAAGGCTGGTCAGCAGAAGCTTGACGAAGCTCTTATGAAGCTTGCTGAAGAGGATCCTACATTCAGAGCACATACAAACTCTGAGACAGGTCAGACTATCATCGCTGGTATGGGTGAGCTTCACCTTGATATCATCGTTGACAGACTTCTTCGTGAGTATAAAGTAGAGGCTAACGTTGGTGCACCTCAGGTTGCATACAGAGAAGCTCTTCTTAATGCTTGCGATATTGAAAGTAAGTATGCTAAGCAGTCCGGTGGACGTGGTCAGTATGGTCACTGTAAGGTTCGTTTCGAGCCTATGGATGCCAACGGAGAGAACCTTTACCAGTTCGATAGCGAAGTTGTCGGTGGATCTATTCCTAAGGAATACATCCAGCCTATCAGCGAGGGTATCGAAGAGGCTATGAAGGCAGGCTCTCTCGGCGGATTCCCGGTTGTTGGTGTACATGCAACAGTTTATGATGGATCATACCATGAAGTCGATTCTTCAGAAATGGCATTCCACATTGCCGGATCTATGGCATTCAAGGATGCTATGGCTAAGGGCGGAATGGTTCTTCTTGAGCCCATCATGAAAGTTGAAGTTACAATGCCCGAAGAGTACATGGGTGATGTTATCGGTGACGTTAACTCACGTCGTGGACAGGTTGAAGGTATGGACGACATGGGCGGTGGAAAGATTGTCAGAGCACATGTTCCGCTTGCTGAGATGTTCGGATATGCTACAGACCTTCGTTCAAGAACTCAGGGTCGTGGTAACTACTCTATGTTCTTCGAGAAGTATGCTCCTGTTCCGAAGAACATCCAGGAGAAAGTACTTTCCAACAAAAATTAATAAATAAATTAAGGGCGGCAACGATTTCTAACGAAATCGTGCCACAAAGCCCTTGTTTATACTATTTTATGCTTGATTTCAAGTGTAAATTTTAATATAATCGATATAGTCGGTTATTATGAGAAAAAATGTTGAAGTAACATTTTTATTTAAGGAGGATATTTAAAAATGGCAAAAGCTAAGTTTGACAGAAGTAAGCCGCACGTAAACATTGGTACAATCGGACACGTTGACCATGGTAAGACAACTCTTACAGCAGCTATCACAACTGTTCTTGCAGACAGAGGATTCAGCCCTGCTGTTGCTTTCGATCAGATCGATAAAGCACCCGAGGAAAAAGAGCGTGGTATCACAATCAACTCAGCTCACATCGAGTATGAGACAGCTACAAGACACTACGCACACGTTGACTGCCCTGGCCACGCTGACTATGTAAAGAACATGATCACAGGTGCTGCACAGATGGATGGTTCTATCCTCGTTGTTGCTGCTACTGATGGTGTTATGGCTCAGACAAGAGAGCACGTTCTTCTTGCTCGTCAGGTAGGTGTTCCTTACATCATCGTATTCATGAACAAGTGCGATATGGTTGATGATCCTGAACTTCTTGACCTTGTTGAGATGGAGATCAGAGACCTTCTTACAGAGTATGAGTTCCCTGGAGATGATATTCCGATCATCCGTGGTTCTGCACTTAAGGCTCTTGAGGATCCTAAGTGTGAGTGGGGCGATAAGATCATGGAGCTTATGGATACAGTTGATTCTTACATCCCTGAACCTACTCGTGAGACAGATAAGCCTTTCCTTATGCCTGTTGAGGACGTATTCACAATCACAGGTCGTGGAACAGTTGCTACAGGTCGTGTAGAGAGAGGTCACCTCAACCTTAACGACGAAATCGAAATCGTTGGTATCAAGGAAGAGTCTTCTAAGTCTGTATGTACTGGTATCGAGATGTTCCGTAAGACTATGGATTACTGCGAAGCTGGTGACAACGTAGGTCTTCTTCTTCGTGGTGTAGACCGTGACGGTATCCAGAGAGGTCAGTGTATCACAAAGCCCGGTTCTGTAACTTGCCACAAGAAGTTCACAGCAGAGGTTTACGTTCTTACTAAGGACGAGGGTGGACGTCATACACCTTTCTTCAACAACTATAGACCTCAGTTCTACTTCAGAACAACTGACGTTACAGGTGTTTGCAATCTTCCCGAGGGTACAGAGATGTGCATGCCTGGTGACCACGTAACAATGTCTATCGAGCTTATTCACCCCATCGCTATGGAGCAGGGTCTTAAGTTCGCTATCCGTGAGGGTGGACGTACAGTTGGATCAGGTAAGGTTGCTACAATCGTTGAGTAATTACATAGCCTTGAGCTAACAGCATAAAATGCAATTAGAACAGTCCTTCGTGTTCCCACGAAGGACTGTTTTTTGTTTATCAATTTTTAATTGGATTATTAATGTTTTATAGATAATAATTAAAGTGCAGCATTTCGATTTTTCTTGTGAGGTGGGAAAATGGATATACACGAAAAACATATCTTTGAAAGTAATTTTATGGGCATTTAAGTTTGCCTGCGTAATCCAGCTTTTTGAGATAATATCCACTATAGTATATCGGGCTGACAGAGTTGGACTAATTAATACTGTGGGAATGATTGTATTACAGGTTATAACTCTTGGTATTACCATATATGGATTTGCACGGTATAACAAGCGTACTCGCGTAGATACATTCTTATGGGCGGAATGGCGGCAGGCTATTTTGTTGTAATATTCGGATCTGTACATGTACCATATCTTTGGGCGTTCGGTGTTGGTCTTGTGTTGTTGGTGCTTCTGTATAATGATGTATTACTTACAACCATAATTTCCGTATTTGTATCTGTAGTGAATTTTCTTTATATATTTCTTTTCAGAATGTTCTCTGTGGAAGTATCAGAAAGAATAAACATGGTTATGACGGATGCCGTTTTTACAATTTTGATGTCATTGATGGCTGTTTTCTATGTGAGGATTAACAGCAAGCAAAACAAAGAAACGGTAGATGAGATGCAGGATGCTGCAAAAAAGCAGCAGGAAAAGGGTTTGCAGTGGTTGCCGATGAAATAAGGGCACTATCGGAACATACAAAGGCCTCGGCAGAACAGATTGCATCCACAATAGATGATCTTATAGGAAAGGTCAACACTGCATCGGATAATATGCAGTTATGCGTGGAATCAGCTAATCAGCAGAGCGAGATAATCATAGAAACCGGTGAAAAATTCGAAGTGATTCTTGAGAAGGTTACAGACCTTAACAGCAGAGCGGTAAAGATCGCCGAAAATGTTGATGAATGTGTCGAAGCGAACACAAAGGTTATGGATGCTATAAGTAATTTGTCGGCAACATCCGAGGAGGTTGCGGCATCTTCGCAGTCCAGCATAGAGATAAGTAAGGACTGTGAAAAGGACATGGAGACCACCAAAGATATCCTTCATGAGATTCTGAAAATCAGTAAATCGGGAAAATAAATAGCCGGAGGGAGTGATAGATATAACCTCAAAATCGGCGTAATAAGTGTCTTGACAATCGCTCTAAACAGTTGTAAATTAAATCGGTAAAGGCAAAGGCGTCTTGGAAGTGTGTTCCGAGACGCCTTTTTTCTGTTTAATGAAAAGAAGAGCAGTCAGCGCTTCATTATTATTGTAGAAAGGTTTATCATGGCGAGCATAAATAATAATTATCTTAAGCTTCCAGGAAGCTATCTGTTTTCAACAATCGGAAAAAAGGTAAAGGAGTATTCGGAGAATAATCCGGATGCTGAGATTATAAGACTTGGAATAGGCGATGTTACACAGCCTCTTGCACCTGCGATTATTTCAGCACTTCACAGTGCAGTTGATGAAATGGGAAATGCAGAAACTTTTAAAGGGTATGCCCCGGATTTGGGATATGTTTTCCTGAGAAATGCTATATCAGAAAAGGATTATAAGGCACGTGGATGTGATATAGAACCGGATGAGATTTTTGTATCAGACGGTGCTAAGAGCGATTGTGGGAATATTCAGGAGATTTTCAGTACAGATAATAAGATAGCTGTATGTGATCCGGTTTATCCGGTCTATGTTGATTCCAATGTCATGGCCGGTAGAACCGGGGAGTACGATCCTCAGACAGAGCGCTTTAAAGATGTTATTTATATGAAATGCACCAAGGAAAATGGCTTTGTACCGGAGCTTCCTGAGGAGGTGCCTGATCTTATTTATTTATGCTTCCCCAATAACCCTACAGGCATGGTGATGAATAAAACTCAGCTGCAGGAATGGGTGGATTATGCACGTAAAAATGATTCAATTATTCTATATGATTCTGCATATGAGGCGTATATATCGGAGGATGATGTTCCGCACAGTATTTATGAGTGTGATGGAGCAAAAGAGTGTGCGATTGAGTTCAGATCATTTTCTAAGACAGCAGGCTTTACAGGCTTAAGACTTGGCTATACAGTTGTTCCGAAGGAACTGACTGCAGGCGGTGAAAAGCTATGGCCGCTCTGGGCAAGGAGACACGGGACAAAGTTTAACGGAGCTCCTTATATTGTTCAGAGGGCCGGCGAAGCAGTATATTCAGCTGAAGGAAGAAGCCAGGTAAAAGAGCAGATAGCTTATTATATGGAAAATGCGAGAATAATAAAGGATGGACTGGTGGAAGCCGGATACGAAGTTTACGGAGGAATAAATGCTCCTTACATCTGGCTTAGGACACCTGATGAAATGACCAGCTGGGAATTCTTCGACTACCTCCTTGAAAAGGCAAATGTTGTAGGGACACCCGGATCGGGATTTGGTCCTTCCGGAGAGCATTATTTCAGACTGACAGCATTTGGAAGCAGAGAAAATACAATAAGAGCGATAGAACGTTTTAAGAAGCTTTGATTATTTTGAATAATAATGACCATACACCGAGGATACAGCCCAAACTGATACTTCGGTGTAATGTTTTTTATGATAGAAGGGAGAGGATATGGCTAAGTACATTTTTGTAACAGGGGGAGTTGTTTCAGGACTTGGAAAGGGAATTACTGCGGCATCACTGGGAAGACTATTGAAAGCAAGAGGCCTTAAGGTGGCAGCCCAGAAGCTGGATCCATATATAAATGTTGATCCGGGAACCATGAGCCCTTATCAGCACGGCGAGGTTTATGTCACGGAAGACGGTGCCGAGACAGACCTTGATCTTGGACATTATGAGAGATTTATCGATGAGGATTTAAATAAATATTCCAACCTTACTTCGGGAAAAGTTTACTGGAATGTGCTTAATAAAGAGAGACGTGGTGAATACCTTGGATCTACAGTTCAGGTTATTCCTCACATCACAAATGAAATCAAGAATTTTGTGTACCGCGTAGGCAGAGAGACTGATGCGGATATAGTAATCACCGAGATTGGTGGTACAATTGGTGACATTGAGTCACAGCCTTTCCTGGAAGCTGTAAGACAAATATCTTTGGAAGTAGGAAGAGAGAACAGTCTCTTCATACATGTTACGCTTGTTCCTTATCTTCACGGCTCTGATGAGCACAAATCAAAGCCCACTCAGCACTCTGTTAAGGAACTGCAGGGAATGGGCATAAATCCTGACATTATTGTACTTAGATGCGATGAACCGCTTGAGGACAGCATTTTTCAGAAGATATCACTGTTCTGCAACGTCAAGGAGGACTGCGTAATTGAAAATCGTACCCTTGGCAGTCTGTATGAAGCGCCGCTCATGCTGGAACAATCGAAGTTCTCAGAGGTAGTCTGCAGAGAACTCGGACTTGATGTTCCCGAACCTGAACTTGATGAGTGGAAGCAGATGGTCAGCATGATAAAAAACAGAAACAAGGAAGTAAAAATAGGCCTTGTTGGAAAATATGTAAAGCTTCACGATGCATATCTCTCCGTTGCCGAGGCTCTTACTCATGCGGGATTTGCATTTAATGCGCATATAAACATCGAGTGGATTGATTCGGAAGAGCTTGATGAGAATAACTATGAGGAAAGATTGAAAAATCTCCATGGAATCATTGTGCCGGGAGGCTTTGGAGACAGAGGCATAGGTGGAATGATACTTGCGGCAAAATATGCAAGAACTCACAATGTTCCTTACTTTGGAATATGTCTTGGAATGCAGATCGCCGTAATAGAATATGCCAGAAATGTTGCTGGTATTGAAGATGCGTGCTCGGGCGAGTTTTCACATGCATCGGAGCATAAAGTCATTGATTTCATGCCGGGGCAGTCAGATGAAGTAGATAAGGGCGGTACACTCAGACTTGGCAGCTATCCTTGCTGTATCGTAGAGGGTACTCTTATGGAAAGATGCTATAAAGAGAGCCTCATCAATGAGAGACATCGTCACAGATACGAGTTTAACAATGATTACAGAGAAGTGCTCTCGGGAGCCGGCCTTTGCCTGTCCGGATTTTCACCGGATGAAAAACTCGTTGAAACTGTGGAAGTAAAGAATCATCCATTTTATATTGGTGTTCAGTTTCATCCTGAGTTTAAGTCCAGACCCAACAGACCTCATCCGATCTTCAGAGAATTTATAAGAGCATCACTTGAGACAAAGTAAATCTCTTGAAAAAAGCTTATCACTTTAATATAATTATTTTAACTATTTATCGTGATTTGCTTTTTGGAGATGTATATGGAAGCTCATGCTAAACAAGTTGAACGTGAATCAGCGGAATCATATATTTTGCGTGCGGGCGTCTTCGAGCAGGAAGGCAGCAGCGTGGATGAATATGCGGTTTTGATAGAAGGACTCAGGGCTCACTATGACAACTATGAGCTGTATTTTATGCTTGGTCTGTATTACAGGTATCGTAATGCAGATCAGGCATTTTTGTGTTTTGAGAACGCTATCAGATACTGCGATGAACCTGAGGATGAAAAGATAATCCGTGACGCTATTGAAGGAATAAAGGACAGGGCCAGGGTTCGTGGGACTTCGATAGTAATTGTGTCTTATAATGATTTTGAACTTTGCAGGGAATGTATAAGAGCCATCAGGAGATACTACCACAAGGATGATTTAGAGATAGTTGTAGTGGATAATGCCTCGACAGATGAAGCTCTTCTGCGATATTTGCGGGAGCAGAAGGAAAAAAACAAGAAATTTATTCTGATCGAAAATGATAAAAATGAAGGTTTTCCTGCCGGGTGCAACAAGGGACTGGAAGCCGCTAATGCGGAAAATGATGTATTGTTCTTAAACAACGATGCAGTACTTATGACCAATGCACTATTCTGGATGAAAATGGGACTCTATGCCGATAAGAGAAACGGAGCGTCCGGGGCAGTTACAAACTGTGCGCCTTCTCAGGAAGTGTCAATGGAATCACTGCAACCTTATCTGCAAAATGCTCCGATGGATGAGACAAGACCAATAACCAGTATATCTTCGGATGCCAAAGAACACCGATGGTGGCGTACAATAAGCCTGGATTCGGCTCTTGAAACCGCAAAAAGTTATGCGAAGGATCATAATGTTCCGATGTGGAATCCGTTTGAGGTAAGGTGCAGACTTACAGGATTTGCCGTGCTGCTTCGAAGGGAAGCTCTGAATAATGTGATGATGAAGGATTCAGAGGAAAGGAAATGGCTCTTTGATGAGCGCTTTTCTCCCGGATATTTTGAAGATGATGATCTCGGGATACGTCTTTGCCTTGCGGGCTACAGACAGATTCTGTGTCATAATGCATTCATTTATCATCATGGCGGAAGCGGTTTTGCCGATAAAACCGATGCGATGGAGGCTTCCAGGGAGAAGTTCAAGGAAAAGTGGGGCTTTGATATATGGAATTATACCCTCCTTGAGGAAGATAAGATGAATGCGCTTATGTCTGCGATAGCTGAGAGTGATAAAAGAGCTTCAATTGATGAAGATGCCAATCCTAATAAAGGCCAGACTGATCTTAAGCTTTATAACCGTGTGCTTAGAATATTGGATATCAGTGCCGGGATGGGAACTACGTTGTCTGCGATAAAGTATCAGATGCCTGACAGCTTTACCGCCGGAATAACAAACGTAGATGTTTTTGCCGGACTCTCCAAATATATGGCTGATGACATGATTTCAGGAAACCCTGAACTTGTAACTTTTCCATGGCCGGAACACAGCTTTGATTTCATTATTCTGGGAGATATCCCGGCGTCAGCCTCTGATCCGGAGAAGCTTCTCAGGAAACTGCATGTTTATCTAAAAGAAAATGGCCAGCTAATAAATGTCATTGGGGAAACGGGTTGATTTTGGCGTTATTTTACGCACGAAAAAACGAAATAATATTTCGAAATATTTTTGATAATTTGTATGTAATTTCGTTAAATATTTTGAAAATTACCAATTTTTCTAAAAATATATTTCAAATATTGTCGGATGAGTGAAATCTCAAAGACGAAAAAATGTGCATGGGTTTTGAAATAGTTATAAAAAATTCAGAATCCATGCACTTTTTAGCAACATGACCAAAAAACGCAGATAAATTTATTGAATTTTATCACAAAATTTAAGAAAAAAATAAGTGACGAAAAAACGTTCATACGTTATACTTGTAAATGCTACAGAAGTATCTGATTGCATTTTATTATTACTATTGTGGCCAGGTAAGGAGACCTGAAATAAATATTACGGATAGGAGGTATATGTAATGACAAAAGCTGAGATACTTAAGAGAGAAATTTTAGCACAGTATAAGAGTGTCAGACAATTCGCGATTGATATGTCGATTCCATATAGCACATTGGTAACAGCACTTGACAGAGGTATTGAGGGCATGGCCTATGGTACCGTTATTCGTATGTGCGACAAGCTCAACCTTAATCCTGTTGATTTCAGCACGCTAGAGAAGGGAACAGATCTTGGAAACAAGATTGTAGAGAACCGTGTGATGCTGCAGTATGTTAAGCTCAACAAGGTTGGCCGCAAAAAGGTGCTTGATTATATGAGCGACATGACAGCCCTTGAAAAATACCAGGCATAAGATTTACCGTTTATATTATGAAGATTACCGGCCCGGAAGGAAATCCTTCCGGGTTTCTATTTGCCCTGAAATATGATACTATTTCAAGTGTCCTGTCATGATGGTGGGATTGTGCCGCAGACTTAGTTATCTTCTGCGGTATTATGTACATGGTTTTGGAGGGAAAAATGAAATACGATTATTTGATAGTTGGAGCAGGACTTTTCGGCTGCGTTTTTGCACATGAGATGGCAAGAGAAGGCAAGAATGTTCTTGTAATAGATAAAAGAGATCATATCGGCGGCAATATTTATACTGAAAATAGAATGGGAATTAATGTCCATAAGTACGGAGCCCACATTTTTCATACATCCGACAAGAAGGTATGGGAATACATAAACCGCTTTGCTGAGTTTAACCAGTATATAAACTCACCTGTAGCGGTATATCACGACGAACTTTATAATCTTCCTTTTAATATGAATACTTTCAGCAAGCTCTGGGGAATCAGAACTCCTGATGAGGCTCGTTCCATTATTGATGAGCAGGCCAGGAAAGAAGTGAAACGTATCTTGAAGGAGCGTGCTGCAAACGGTGATGAGGCTGCGGCAGAACAGCTTGATGTGGCAGCTGCCAGTGGAGAGGACATTCGTGAAGGTTTTGAAGCAGCTAATCTCGAGGAGCAGGGGCTTTCTCTTGCCGGAAGAGATGTATTTGAGAAGCTGGTTAAGGGCTACACTGAGAAACAGTGGGGTAAGGACTGCAAGGAGCTGCCTGCATTTATTATAAGAAGACTTCCCTTCAGATTTATCTATGATAACAACTATTTTAATGACAGATATCAGGGAATCCCCATGGGAGGTTATACCGGTGTTATAAAGAAGCTTCTTCTTTTAGAGCCTTCGGATGTTGCATCAGAAAATAATTTGCCCGGGAGTATAACCGTAAAGACTGAAACTGAGTTTAAGAGCTTTGTGAAAATGGATGGCGATGTACCTGCAAAACCTTTCACATCGACTTCAGGGGATACTTTTGACAGGATTCTCTACACAGGTATGATCGATGAATTCTTTGGATATAAGCTTGGTAATCTTGAGTACAGATCTCTCAGATTTGAGACAAAGGATCTTCCCGATAATGATAACTATCAGGGAAATGCAGTTGTAAACTATACAGAGCGTGAAGTGCCCTATACCAGAATTATTGAGCACAAGCACTTTGAATTCGGTACCGGCAAAGGAACTATTATCACGAAAGAGTATCCTGCGGACTGGAAGCCGGGTGATGAGCCTTACTATCCGATGAACGATGAGAAAAACAACAAGCTTTTTGAGGACTATAAAAAGCTCTCTGATGAGTTCGGCGACGTTCTCTTCGGTGGACGCCTTGGCCAGTATAAATACTACAACATGGATCAGGTCATCGCCGCCGCATTGGAAATGGTAGAAGGAATGTGAAAATAAAAATAGGTGCACAATAAATCGATTATGCGTAAGCAACGAGATTTAGTGTGCACCTATTTGTTATTTGAACGGACTGTTAACAATAATTGTTGAACATCATACCACTGTATTCGCTTGTGATATAGGGCGACGGTGTGTTGCTGCCGTGCGGATCCTTGTAATTGAATACGGGTCTTTCCACGTATTTCATCGGATCTATGGATATTTCATCAGTCTTTTGGATAAGCGCTTTTGCGAAATCCATGAGTGGATGTAGGACTTCCTTGGGAGGACCTTTTGCTGATTTTTCTCTCAAGAGCCCTGAATCGTAGTCGATTCGTCCTTCTTCATTCAGAGAAATACCATAATCATCCATTTTTAGCAGATGCTTTTCGGCAATTGCTATGGTTTCTCCAACCAGCTTGGTACTCTTGAATCCTGCATCATGAACATCGCTGACACTGTCTATAAATCCATTGTAACCGTTTATAAGTGAACGGACATTTTCTACGAGAGCGTCATTTTCATCCTCTATGCTGATTGTTATAGGATTACCCGGTTCAGTTGCACCGCGAAGAGTAATATCAAATTCATTTCCAACCGTAAATCTGTTGGAAGAGGAGCTATGCTCCGTGCCATTCAGATAAAAATGTGCGTTTGTGGGTTCCTGTGCTATCAGGTTAAGTCCGAAATAGGACACACTGTGCGGATTCTCTGAGATTTGAGATTCACTTACTTCAAAGCGATGTGTATGTCCGGGTTTAAGACCGGTATCACTCGAACCGATAATCAGTGTGGTTCGTCCCTGTGCATCCTCCTGCATTCCGGCAATAAGTCCGATACCTGCTTTATTAATAAGACGGGACAGTTTTGCCTGAATATCATGATTGGTGTTGCCATCCCGAATGCTGTATTGGAATTCGTAGTCATGACCGTTTATGCTTACATTGAATGCGTAGCTTCCTTTGGGAAGTGCAACTTCCTCATCGGGTACGAGGAAATGACCTGCATTGATCTGATTTGTGGCAAGGTGATCAACACCTATTGTAAATTCGGAGGTGGTCCCCTGTCCTTTTCCTACATATTCAACAGCTACCTTATCCGGATTTGATGAAATAGCTGACTTTTTGCTGAGAGCTGCATCTTCCTCGCCGCTGATCGCATCCAGCTGACTTCTAAGAGTGCGGGCATGCTCTTTAATGCCCACGGCCTCAGCCTGAGCATTATCATCCTGTTTTAAAACATGAAGAGGGGATTTTCTGTTGATCCGTGCGATGGATTTGTAGACACTCTGCAGTTCGCTTTTCTTATGCTTGTCTACATTCGCATTCTCTTTTGCGACGTATGTTGACGCGAAATGATTATAAGCTTCATTAACACTAATGCCTGCCATGCTGCCCCTCCTTTCTTCCTTGATGTCGTGCGAGTGCTTCTGCCATTCCTTTGGCAACCGACACGAGGGCATACAAAGACATGTTTTATTACCTTAACATTATCATCACCTAGTCAATAGCGTCAATTAAATAAGTATAAACATATTCTTAAAATAGAAGAAAGTCGGTTAAGAATATTTACTAATTGACCGATTACGTTAACGGTTGTATTATAAGTAGGTGCATATAGCAGATAATTTATAAAAAGATGTTGACTCAGCAGGAGACCTATGCTATATTGTACAAGCGACAGAAATTTAGGTCTTTTTTTTATGCCTTAAAATAGGCGGTAAACCTTTTAGAATAACGCACGGAGGAATGAACAATGCGTACAAGAATCACACTTGCTTGCACAGAGTGCAAAAACCGTAACTACGACACAACAAAGGATAAGAAGACACATCCTGACAGAATGGAGATCAAGAAGTACTGCCCTTTCTGCAAAAAGCACACACCGCACAAGGAGACAAAGTAATTCTACTATAATATAGGTAGAGGAAGTCCTTGAGTTGAAGGGAGTTTAGTTGATATGAGCGAAAATAATGCTGCAAAGAATGCACAGGAGAGCAAAGTATCTGCTTTTATTAGGGGTATTAAGGCTGAGTTCAATAAGATCAAGTGGCCTACAAGAGAGGATATTTACAAGCAGACAACGGCTGTAGTTATCATTTCTGTTATTATTGGTGCTCTTATAGCTGTGTTTGACTATGCTTTTGGTTATTTGATTAACTTCATCACCAAGATTGGATAAAGGAGTGTTATGGCAGAAGAGATGCAGAATGAAAATGAACTCGATCTGACTATGGGATCAGCAGAGGAGAGCACTAACGAGGCTGCTGAAGCTGTAAACGAGACTGCTGAAGGCAGTGAGGAATCCGCAGAGGCTCCTGCTCATGAGAATGCCCATTGGTATGTTGTTCATACATATTCAGGCTATGAGATGAAGGTTAAGGCTAACCTTGAGAAGACTATTGAGAACCGTCATCTTGAGAATCAGATATTTGAGGTTCGTGTACCGCTTCAGGATGTTGTTGAGATGAAGAATGGCGCACGTAAGACAGTAAGCCGTAAGATGTTCCCCGGTTATGTTCTTGTAAACATGGACATGAATGACGAGACATGGTATGTGGTTCGTAATACCCGAGGTGTTACAGGCTTTGTAGGACCCGGAAGTAAGCCAGTGCCGCTGTCAGATGCAGAGATCAAGCCGCTTGGAATCAAGACAGAGAATATGACTGTCGATTTCGGTGTAGGCGATGAGATTGCTGTTGTTGCCGGCGTATGGAACGGTACAGTTGGTATCGTGCAGCGTATGGACTTCGGTAAACAGAGTGCTACAATCAATGTTAATCTGTTTGGCAGAGAGACACCTGTTGAGATTGGTTTCTCAGAAGTTCGTAAGGTGACAAGCTAATATATAATAATTTTGGTATATTGTAGAGCAATCTACTATATATAGATGAGTTGAAATTAAGATATTTCAATTCATGGGAACTGGAGTGGGAGCATTTGTGTATTGCTTTCATACGAGAGCGCGGAAATGCACATGGAATGCGCCTGACCACATTATTTCTAGGAGGTGCCATTATGGCAAAGAAAGTCGAAGGATACATTAAGTTACAGATCCAGGCTGGTAAAGCAACACCAGCACCCCCGGTTGGACCGGCACTTGGTCAGCATGGTGTAAACATCGTTGAGTTCACAAAGCAGTTCAACGCTAAGACAGCTGACAAGGGTGATGTCATCATTCCTGTTGTCATCACAGTTTATGCAGACAGAAGTTTCACATTCATCACAAAGACTCCGCCTGCAGCAGTTCTTATCAAGAAGGCATGCAACATCCAGAAGGCTTCTGGTGTTCCGAACAAGAACAAGGTTGCAACAATTTCTAAGGATAAGATCAGAGAAATTGCAGAGACAAAGATGCCTGACCTGAATGCAGTTGATATCGAAGGTGCTATGAGCATGATCGCTGGAACTGCACGCAGTATGGGTGTTGTAGTAGAAGACTGATGGAGGACTAAGAGATGAAACACGGAAAGAAGTATGTTGAAGCTGCTAAGCTCATCGACAGAGCACAGCAGTATGAAGCTGCAGAAGCAATCTCTTTAGTAAAGAAGTCTGCTACTGCAAAATTTGATGAGACTGTTGAAGTACACATTCGTACAAGCTGCGACGGTCGTCATGCGGATCAGCAGATCCGTGGTGCGGTTGTTCTTCCGCACGGAACAGGTAAAACTGTTAAGGTTCTTGTATTTGCTAAGGGAACAAAGCTTGACGAGGCACAGGCTGCCGGCGCTGACCATGTAGGTGGCGAGGAGCTTATTCCTAAGATTCAGAACGAAGGTTGGCTTGACTTTGATGTTGTAGTTGCTACACCTGATATGATGGGTGTTGTAGGACGTCTTGGTAAGGTTCTTGGACCTAAGGGTCTCATGCCTAACCCGAAGGCTGGTACAGTAACAATGGATGTTACAAAGGCTATCAACGATATCAAGGCTGGTAAGATTGAGTACCGTCTTGACAAGGCTAACATCATCCACTGCCCTATCGGAAAGGCATCTTTCACAGAAGAGCAGCTTGAGCAGAACTACACAGCTCTTATGGATGCTATTGTTAAGGCTAAGCCTTCAACAGTTAAGGGTCAGTACCTTAAGAGCATCTCACTTGCTACAACAATGGGCCCTGGTGTCAAGGTTGTATCAAACAAGTATTGATAAGTTATATACCAATATGATGTTATCAGAAAGCACAAAATCGCAAGATTTTGTGCTTTTTCTTTGTAAATATGCTATTCTAGAAGCGAGGAGACGAACAGGGAGTTATTCTCTGCGCTATAGGTATGAAAAAAGAACAATTAGACTATCAAAATGAGAAAACCGGATTTTTTACAGGTGCAAACAAGGCTGTAATAGCTTTTGTATGCGCTTTTTTAGTTACTGTTTCAATCGGTGGAGTTGCACTTCTTAGCATGAAAGCAGGGAAGACTACAAAAATTGTAGAAGCGGATGTTTTTGAAGAGGAGACAGTAGCTGCAAGGCTTCCGTTTTCAGAGAAGCGTTCGGATGATATAGGTGGAACTGCGGATGTTAGTCTGCAGGGTGAGGCTACCGCAGCGGATAACGCTCTTGCTGATGGTGAAAATGATACTGAGATTGTTGCGGGTGAAGAAACAGCGGAAGGTTCCGGAGAGAGTGGAGATGAATCCCAGAATGATGAGAGCAGCGAAGGAACAGATGACGCTGGAGAGGCTGTGGAGAGTACAGGAGAAACTTATATTTCAGGAGCAAATTGGGAGTACAATATAACGCCAGCCAACTCGGATTATGTCTCCCTTGCCTTTGCAGGAGATATCCTCTTTGACTCGGGGTATGCAATTATGAACAAAATCCGCCAGAATGGAGGCGGAATAGAGGGTGTGATAGGTGGAAGCCTTCTTTCATATATGCGCGGTGCCGATATTATGGTAGTAAATAACGAGTTTCCATATTCCAACAGAGGAACTCCGATAGAAGGAAAGACCTTTACCTTTAGGGCTGATCCGTCATCGGCAGCGCTGCTTAACCAGATGGGAGTTGATGTAGCTACACTCGCAAACAACCACGCATATGACCATGGGGAGCAGGCGCTTCTTGATACACTTTCCACCTTAGATAGTGTCGGGGTTGCCAGAATAGGCGCAGGCGCCAATCTTGAGGAGGCTTCACATCCTGTTTACTACACGTCGAGTAATGGTATAAAAATAGCCATTATATCCGCTACAGAGATTGAAAGGATAGACAATCCTGACACAAGAGGTGCCACAGATACATCGCCCGGAGTTTTCAGATGTCTTGATATAACAAAGCTCCTTAGTCGAATTAAGGAGGCAAAGGCTGCCGGTGCATATACGATAGTATGTATCCACTGGGGAACTGAGAATGATGAAACTATTGACTGGTGGCAACAGAAACAGGGACCGGAGATTGTTGCAGCAGGGGCGGATCTGATAGTTGGAGCTCATCCGCATATATTACAGAAAATAGGATATATAGATGGCGTTCCGGTTATATATAGTCTTGGTAATTTTTTGTTTAATTCCAAGGATCTTAATACAGGACTTCTACGCGTTAATATCTATACCGACGGACACACAGGTCTGCAATTCGTGCCCTGTGTTCAAAGCGGCTGTACAGTTAACGAAGCCACAGGCGAACGAAAAACCGCAATCCTTAACCACATGCGTGAAATGTCCGTAGGTGTATCCATCAATGATGAGGGGTATGTCCAATGATATAGGTCTCAAGCGAAAGCATATCCGGAACCAATCGATTATAAGCTTGCTTAACGAGATTGGGGCCGGATATGTTTTCGTGTGGGACCGGACGCATTGACATTAATTTTCTTTTTGAGTAATATATAAGTGAAATATTGTCGGTATTTCGCAGATTATGAGGGATAATTTATGATTACTGTAAGCTTGTGTATGATCGTTAAGAACGAAGAGGATAAACTGGCTACCTGTCTGGATTGTCTGAAAGATCTTGTTGATGAGATGATCATCGTTGATACCGGTTCAACTGATAGGACCAAAGAGATTGCGGAATCTTATGGGGCCAAGGTGTTTGATTTTGAATGGACCGGCAGCTTTTCGGATGCCAGGAACTATTCCTTTGAGCAGGCTACATGTGATTTCATCTATTCTGCGGATGCTGATGAGACGATAGACGAGGAAAACCAGGAACGCTTCAGACAGCTCAAAGAGGATATTGATGAGCTGAATATTGATGTTGTTCAGATGTATTATTGCAATCAGCTTAGCCATAATACTGTATATAATTATGACAGAGAGCTTAGACCTAAGCTTTTCAGAAGAATTCGTAAATATGTGTGGCACGATCCGATCCATGAGATGATAAAGCTCGATTCCACTGTCTGCAACAGTGAAGTTGAGATTAAGCACAATCCGACAGAAGATCATGGACAGAGAGATCTGGCTGCTTTCAGAAGGGCTATCAGAGAAGGTGAGTACATTAGTAAGCGCCTTCACAACATGTATGCCAGAGAACTTTACATGGTTGGAACGGATGAGGACTTCATGCTTGCCAAGGAGTTCTTCGAGGAGTCGATTGAGGACAATGGTCGCGACCTTGACCAGATAAAGGAGGCGGCATGTGTCCTTGCACACATAGCGGTTATTGATGGGAAAGCTGAGGAGATACTGAAGTACTCCTTGAAGGATCTCACGACCATTCCTTCAAGTGAGATGTGCTATGAACTTGGAAGTTATTACAGAAACAAGGGAGATCTCGTAGAGGCAATAGTTTGGTATTATAATGCTGCGTATGAGACCTCACCGATTCTTGATATTCACCGCGGAGGAGATATGGCTCTCCATAAGATTGCTGAGTGCTACCGTGAGATGGGTAATCTCGAGCAGGCGGAGGATTATGAAAATGAAGCTAATCACTGGGTAGTTCCGGATCCCAGTTGAATAAGCTCATAAGAGGTTATTTTGGGGAAAAGATATTTCTTTTTCATTGAGTTATATTTGTTATTAAAAAAGCTGCTGAAAAAAAGCAGCTTTTTATCTTATGGGAAATTACACCGTAATTCCTAATAAATATGTTTTTGGGTGTAAGTATGGAAATAAAGAAGAATTTTATAAAAGCTGAATTATATAAGGCACTTTCTGTAATAGTGCTGATTCCTTCTATTTTTCTGGGTACAAGTCTTGCTGCAGGATGCAGTAAAACGGGAAATGGACAGGTGACAATAAAGAATACTGAGAAAGATGATGATAAACTTGAAACTGCGGATTTCAGGCCTGAAGACGGTTACTTAAAAGAATCTGAGGAAGTTTTGATGCAAAACGGAGATGTAGAAAGCGATCAGAGCTCGCAGGATGGTGAGAATGCTTTCAATACAGAATTTTCATTAAGTGTTCCGACCTATGTTACTAGGATTGACGATAAATGGTTTATTGTGGATTGCTATCACGATCAAATTATATATAACTATAATATGACAGCGCCGCTAAATGAGTGGCGGGTTCTGACTAAAGAAGCAAAGCAGCCTCATACGATTGCAGGAGATGGCAGCGTTATTCTGGTTGATGATACAGAGAATAACAGAGTCCTTGTGTATGAGAAGAGAGGCGATTCCTATGTAAATACTCAGCTTTTTAATGATATTGGGAAAAGACCTCATTATACAGTTTATGATGAAGAGGATAAAGCCTTTTATGTATGGAGTTCGACGACCGGCGAGATGTATATATTCAGGCATGCAGAGGACGATACGAAGATGTACCTGACAGAGATAAGGGATGCGGGTACAAAGGATACCTATATAAGGTCGTTTTACATTGACGGGGAAGAGATTTATTTTGTTTCCGGAATAGGCTCTGACGGACAGGCATCGGGGATACTTGTGTGTGATAAGCATAGCTTCGATATTAAGGAAAGGATAGAGGTCCCGGATGATATGGCGGGAATGGTGGCTCTTAGAAAGGATGGAGGATACTTCTACATAACAGTTTCTACCGATATAACAGGCAATCAGGATGCAGCCACCATGATAAGGACAAAGGATCTTCACGGGCTTTTAAGCGGTGATTACGAGGAGATTTACAGTGAGTATTTTGTTGGCGGAGGGACTCCCTACAATATCACCAGGGTTGGGGATACTTTGTATCTTACGGAGCACAGGGTTCCGGGACATTCTGTCTGGAGCTATAAGATTGAAAATGATGAGATAACGGATGTTCAGGCGTTGTACTAAAAGTACGGAAGTAAAAGAAAAATTTTGGCTTGCACTTTTATGCTTTAGCGTGATAATATGTTAAAGTATCATAAACAACAGAAATGGAGCGAGTTATGAGCTGGGAAAAATCCGTAAGAAGAGTAAATCCGTATGTTCCGGGCGAACAGCCCAAGAATAAAAACATAATAAAGCTAAACACAAATGAGTGTCCATATCCGCCGGCACCGGCTGTCAACACTCTTATTGAGAATATGAAATATGAGGATATGAGACTTTATCCGGATCCGGAGGCCGAGGTACTTGTGGAGGCACTCTCAAGATATTATGACGTCCCGGAGGATCAGATATTTGTAGGTGTAGGATCGGACGATGTGTTATCGATGGCGTATCTTACGTTCTTTAACTCGGATAAGCCGGTTTTGTTCCCGGATATCACTTATTCGTTCTATGATGTCTGGGCGGAGCTTTACAAGGTGCCCTACGAGCAGATTCCGCTTGATGAGAACTTTAAGATACGATTCGAAGACTATTATGAGGAAAATCATCCCAATGGAGGAGTGATTATTGCAAATCCAAATGCACCGGTGGGAATATTTGAACCTGTGTCTGAGATTGAGAAGGTAATAGCTCACAATCCGAATTCTGTCTGCATAATTGACGAGGCATATATCGATTTTGGCGGAGAGAGCGCACTTCCTCTGATTGAAAAATATGACAATGTTCTTGTGGTACAGACTTTTTCCAAATCCAGGGCTATGGCGGGAATGCGTATAGGATATGCCTTCGGCTCGAAGAAACTCATAGGATATCTGAAGGATGCGAAATTTTCCTTCAATTCCTACACCATGAACAGACCATCACTGGAGCTGGGCGTAGCAGCAATCAAGGATGATGTGTACTTCAAGGAGACCTGCGCGAAAATCATTAATACCAGAGAGCGGGTAAAGAAGGAACTTGCAGAGCTGGGATTTACATTCCCTGATTCCAAGGCCAATTTTATCTTTGCTAAGCATGAAAAGGTGAGCGGTGAAGAGTTATTCCTTGCCCTGAAAGAAGCAGGAATTTACGTAAGACACTGGAATGCCGAAAGGATATCTGATTATCTCAGAATCACCATCGGAACGGATGAAGAGATGGATAAGCTTGTCGCATTTTTGAAGGATTATCTCTCAGAAAAATAGCATATTGCAAATAAGGCCTGCCGGTATAAAAGCCGGCAGTTTTTTATTACATAGAAAACACCTATGTAATAAAAAATCGTTTACTAAAATCTAATAGAAAGTTTAGTCCTAATTAATTGAAAAGCCGCCCGGGGTTTGCGAAGATTAATATGAAGTATGCTAACCAATCTATACCCTAAAGGACTGACTTGATATGAAAAAACGTTCGTTTTTTAACAGCTTAATAAGTAAAATAATGATTCCGGTTTTATGTCTGGTGAGCTTTAATGGACTCATTATGCCTGAAAAGATAACTGTACATGCAGCGCTTATTGATTTTTATTGCTTTGGGACAAGTGGTATAGGAGATCCGGCACTGGGTGGTGGAAACTGGAGATATGTCTATTTTGGAAAATATGATAATGAGCCTGTTAAATACCGCGTGCTTCAAAATGATACAAGTGACTTTGGCGGCAGAACTATGCTTCTGGACTGTGACAGCATACTGTATTCTATAACCTATGATGGTAATTCTACCAGCTTTTACAATGACATGAATGGTAGTGATTTTCTTACCAAACCAAATGTTTTTTCTGAGGCGGAAAAAGATGCTATAGCAACGAGCTCAAAAGCACAAATAAATTCAAGTGGAGGAGATACTAACTTTACAAGCAGTTATAGACCTTTTGTAAGTCTGTCTGCCAGTAAGATATTTACGCTTGATTGCGCAGAGCTTGGGAACGAAAACTACGGTTATAAAACTGTTGTGCCTGATCCGAATCGTAAAAAACAAGGAAAAAATGGAATGACATATTGGCTTACCAGATCACTATGCACAGCTCAAAGGATATCTACAGGATGTGGATATCCAATTCTTATAGATTCAGGTGGAAATTTCCCGCATTTTTCGCCTAATCTAGGTGGCGTAGGTGTAAGCCCGGCGCTTAATATTGATCTGGAACATGTTTTTTACTCATCACAAGTTTCGGCAGGTGGTCGCCTTGAATATAAACTGACTCTTAATGATAGCGATATTACAATTGCCAAGCCCAATAATAGTTCAGTAACTCAAAGTGGCAGAGTTCTTTCCATTCCTTATGAAATTAGTGGTAACCACGCGAATCAGGTGAATCAGATATCAATGCTTATAGTGAATTCTGCTTTGCCTTCAAATGGGATGATGAATGACTATACCGGATATAGTAAGTACTATGGTGCGTTAGAGCCCGTAGGAGGAACTATTTCGAATAGAGGAAGAGTTACCTTTGATACAAATAAGTACCCTGACGATTACAACCCCAGTACTGACAAAATATATATTTTTGCTGAAGTAAAAAAGGGTGACCATGAATCAAATTTCGCCAGTAATACTTTTTTATTAGATGGTGTAATCCATAACCATGATTGGGATATCTCCACGCCTTCCGATGATACTGCAAAAGTAAAATGTACTGTTACAGGCTGCCCGTATACTCAAAATAGGGAATATACAGCAACTATAAATGTTTCAGATACCAGTAAATCCTATGATGGGACGCCTGTTACTGCTGAGGTTACCAAAGACAGCGATTTTCCTGATGATTTGATAGTAAGTGAGCCCAAGTACAAGATACGAGGGGCGACTTCCGACCTGGCCGGGCCGCCCAGCGATGCCGGTGAATATACAGCATATGCCACAGTTTCCGATGGGACCAATGCGAATACTGTGACAATCACTAAAGACTTTGAGATAACACAGGTCACTATTACGGATAATAATCTTGCTCTGTCTCCTACCCATTTTGATTATGATGGAAGCAGTAAGGAACCCAGCGTGATTGTGACAAACGGAAATATAGTTCTTACTGAAAATACAGATTATACTGTAAGCGGCACACGAAGTGCATCTGCTATAAATGAAACACCCGGATATGAAGTGATAGTGACCGGAACAGGCAATTATACTGGGACAGGCACCAAGACATGGATTATACGCAAGGGTGTTCCGATTATAACAACACCTCCCGTGGCCTCTGAAATTGAGTATGGGCAGTCACTGGCAGACAGTGTGCTTTCAGGTGGCGTGGGGAATGTTCCCGGAACCTTTACATGGGCTCAGCCTACGATAAAACCCGCTGTTTCTGACAGCGAGGTGACGGAATACATGGTTATTTTTACCCCTAATGACACAGACAGTTATTATGGGACTGCCAGTACACTTATAAAGGTCAAGGTAAATAAGGCGCCCTCTAACTATGTAACCAGACCTACAGGAAAACATCAGGACAGCAGCGAAAGGGAGGTGGAGCTTGCAAATCCCGGAAGCACTTCGGACGGAACGCTTCTGTATGCCCTGGGGACCGATACAGTTACGGCCCCTGCTGCAAGTGCTTTTTCTACTACTATACCCAAGGCTAAAAACCCGGGAACGTATTATGTATGGTACAAGATTGTTGGTGATGCGAATCATAGAGACAGTGCTCCGGAATATGTTGCTACAGTTTTGGTAGGTAACGCTCCGAGGATTATTACTCCTCCCGTGGCATCTGAGATTGATTACGGGCAGTCACTTGCAAGTAGTGTGCTGTCAGGTGGAACCTCTAATGTTCCGGGAACCTTTGCATGGGCAGAACCTACAACCAAGCCTGAAGTTTCTGACAGCAACTACACTGAATATCTGGTGATTTTTACTCCTTATGATAGAACCAGCTACATAGGAACTGATACTGCCCGCGTCAGGGTTAAGGTCAATAAAGTACCATCGAATTATATAACCAGGCCTACAGGGAATCAGTTGATCAGCGGAGACCTTGATGTAGCACTTGCTAATCTGGGGAGTACCGCAGAGGGCACAATTCTGTATGCGCTTGGTACGAATGATACCACACCTCCGGATGCCGGTTCTTTTTCAACAAAAGTTCCAAAGGCAAAAGGGGCAGGTACTTACTACATTTGGTACAAAATTGTGGGAGATGCTAACCATAAGGATAGTGCCCCGGAGTGCATAACCACAACCTTAGTAGAAAAAGTAGACCCGGAGAACGCGGCCAATAAACCTGCAATAGATAAGGAAATTGCCGAGACCAATACAGATAAAACAGATGTAAAGGATACCAAGTATTATATCCTTGCAGCAAAGCTTAAACCTAAGGGAAAGACGCTGAAGCTTTCATGGAACAAGATTCCGGAAGCGGAAGGGTACATGATATACGGGTCACCATGCGGAATACAGATGGAATATATCACCACCATAAAAAATAGCAAAGTGACATCATGGTCCCCAAAGAAAATTAAAAAGGGCAGATACTATAAATACATAGTGATTGCATACAAGATGGAAGGAGACGTGATAAACAGGATAAGTACTTCCAAATCAGTACATGCAGTAAATGGATCGAAAAGCCGTGGCAATCCTATAGCAGTCACCATTAAAAAGCGAAGCTTCAAGCTTGCAAAGGGCGGGATGGCAAAGATATCAGCAAACTTCAGATATACAAAGAAGGTCAGCATTCACATTGCTAAACTGAGATATGAAACAAACCGGCCCGATATTGTCAAAGTGGACAAGAAGGGATATATTCAGGGGCTTAAACCCGGTAAAGCCTGGGTGTATGTATATGCCCAGAACGGAGTCTGCAAGACCGTGAGAGTAACGGTAAAGTGAAATAAACCTTGATGATAAAGCAGCCTTTTGGTAAAATTATGCCTTGGAGTGTTTTGATTTAAGGTGATTTTTATCGGAAAGGCTGTTTTTTATGCTTAGTTTTTTTAAAACATCGTTAGTTGGTCAGTATATTTTTGTGTTTTTGCTTTCAATGGTTCCGCTTGTTGAACTTCGTGGAGCGGTACCTGTAGCGCATGGCTTTACGCTTACATCAACAGGTTTTAATCTTATCCTTGGATATATAATTATAGCTGTTGGAAATATGATCCCTATGCCATTCATTTTCTTCTTTGCAAGAAGACTTCTGGAGTGGGGGAAGGACAAGCCTGTAATCGGTGGATTCTTTAACTTCTGCCTTACGAAGGGTGAAAAAGGTGGAATGAAACTTCAGGAAAAAGCAGGAGGCGGACTATACTGGGCTCTTCTTCTTTTCGTAGGAATCCCTGTTCCGGGAACAGGTGCATGGACAGGAACACTTGCAGCTTCTATCCTCGATATGGATTTTAAGAAAAGCGTAATGGCTGTTATCGGAGGCATAGCCCTTGCAGGTACAATCATGGGAATTATAAGTTTCGTTACTACCAGCGCTATCGTTGGTGTTGCGGGCTGATATTTCAGGTAAGTGAAAAAATAATGGTGCGATTAAATCAATTATGCGTAAGAGGCGAGATTTAATCGCACTATTTTTTTTGGAACGTATTTTTGTTAGAATAAAATGTCGAGCAATAAGGGAGTAGATGATTATGGAAGCCTATACCGATTTTGCAAAAGTATATGATGAGTTTATGGACGAGACCCCATATCACGATTGGGCTGCGTATATATCGCGGCTTATTTCGGGATATGGGATTTCTGTTCCTTACAAGAAAAAAAGTGAGGACCCCACGCAGGAAGATGGGGCAGAAAGTCAGGATATTGACGCCCCCACCTCACAGCCGGGAGAAGAGGAAGAAGAGGACAAAGAGGCACTACTTCTGCAGGAGCAGAACCTGGTGGTAGAGCTTGGCTGCGGCACCGGCAGCTTTACCGAGGAGATGGCTAAACTTGGCTATGATATGATAGGCATAGATAACTCCGGAGAAATGCTGGGGATAGCCAGAAACAAGATGGAAAAGGCGGGACTTGATATCATGTACCTTGAGCAGGATATGTGCGAGCTTGATCTTTTCTGCACCGCAGGGACGATAGTCAGCGTTTGCGACAGCATAAACTATCTCATTGAGGACGAGCAGATACGGAAGGCATTCACGAAGGTGAATAATTATCTGTATCCCGGCGGACTGTTTTTATTCGATTTCAATACCCTGCACAAATACAGAGATGTTATCGGAAACGTGACAATTGCGGAGAACCGTGAGGACTGCAGCTTTATCTGGGAAAACTTCTTCGACATCGATACGAATATAAATGAATATGATCTCACACTTTTCGTGAAAAAAGATAAGAGTGGCGACAAGGAAGAGGAACTCTTTGAGAGATCGATAGAGACGCACCTTCAGAGAGGGTACACTTTAGATGAGATGAAAGCATTCATCGAACAGGCCGGGATGAGCTTCATAACCGCGATAGATGCGGATACGCACGAACAGCCAACAGAGGATAGCGAACGAATCTACGTGCTTGCGAGAGAGCATGGTAAGTTAATGAACTAATAGAGGAGAATACATAAACTATGAAAGACGGATTTATTAAGGTGGCAGCAGCCACTCCGAAGATCAGGGTCGCTGACCCTTTTTATAACGCTGACAGAATAATGGAGCAGATGGATGAAGCGGTGAAAAAGGGTGCAAAGATAGTCGTTTTCCCTGAGCTTTGTGTGACAGGATATACCTGTGGAGATTTGTTCCTGCAGGATGCATTACTCAAGGGAGCAATGAAGGCACTTGGCAAAATTGTAAGCCATTCCGAAGACCTTGACGCCGTATTTTTTGTGGGAGTTCCTTTTGAATACGACGGCAAGCTCTACAATTGCGCTGCCGTTATCAATCAGGGCGAGATATGCGCGATGATCCCCAAAATAAACATTCCTAATCACGGGGAATTCTATGAGAGAAGATATTTTGAGAGCGGGGCTGATTTTAATGAGACAGTCTACGTGTCCGCAGAGAATCTTTTTAATGATTATGTCGGAGGTTCTAAATATTCCGACTATGACGGGGATGATGAAGACGACGATGAGGATGAGGACGATATCGACAGCTTCGACTTTGGAAGAGAGATAATTGATCTGTCAGAAGTGATGCACGGACTGAAGATAGGCTGCGAGATTTGTGAGGATCTGTGGGTGCCGGACACACCTTCCACAGCCTATGCGCAGCAGGGAGCGACCATAATTGTGAATCTCTCGGCGTCGAATGATCTTATCGGAAAAGACTCCTACAGAAGAAGCCTCGTGCAGGCTACGAGCGGACGACTTATCGCAGGCTATGTATATGCTTCTGCAGGTGAGGGAGAGTCGACCCAGGATCTTGTTTTCGGCGGACATAATATCATAGCCGAGAACGGAACAATTCTTGCCGAGCAGACACTTTTTGAAAACGGAATCACTTACGCTGACATTGATATAAACAGAATCCTTCATGAGAGACAAAAGACCACAACCTTTGTTACAAAGCATAGTGAAGATGATTTTGAGACAGCTGAGTGTGATATAGAATTTACAAAGACAAAGCTGGATAGAAAATTCCCCAGAAAGCCCTTTGTGCCTTCATCTGAATTCGAGCGTGCAAAGAGATGCGAGCAGATTCTTTCCATACAGGCAATGGGACTTAAAAAGCGTCTGGAGCATACAGGCTGCAAAACAGCTGTAATTGGTGTTTCCGGCGGACTTGATTCTACACTGGCACTCCTTGTCACAGCGAGAGCATTTGATTCGCTTGGCCTTAAGAGAAGCGGAATTATCGCTGTTACTATGCCCTGCTTTGGGACAACAGACAGAACCTATAACAATGCCTGCAGTCTCGCGAAGGCTCTTGGAGCAACACTTCAGGAGGTGAATATCAAGAAGGCTGTGACCCAGCATTTCAAGGATATAGGACAGGATCCTGATAAGCACGATGTCACCTATGAAAACAGCCAGGCGAGAGAGCGCACACAGGTGCTTATGGATATTGCGAACATGAAGGGCGGAATGGTTATCGGAACCGGCGACCTTTCCGAGCTTGCCCTTGGATGGGCCACCTATAACGGTGATCACATGTCAATGTACGGTGTTAACGCCGGCGTTCCGAAGACACTTGTAAGGCATCTGGTTAAATACTATGCAGATACCTGCCCGTTTGTGATTTCTGTCCCGAATAAGAAAAAGGGAGAAAAAGCACAGGATAAAACCTCAAAGAAGACTTCAGCAAAGGAAGCCAAAGCCTCCGAAGTTAAGACGGTAAGAGAGGTACTTCTTGACGTCCTTGATACGCCTGTAAGTCCTGAGCTTCTTCCGCCTACTGACGGAAAGATCTCACAGGAGACAGAGTCCATTGTGGGGCCTTACGAGCTGCATGACTTTTTCCTGTATTACATGTTAAGGTGGGGATATTCCAAGGAAAAAATCCGAAGAATTGCTTATCTCGCTTTTTCAGAGGGCAAAAAGAAGAGCTCAAAGAAGAGCGCGGGAGCCGTTGAAGATGGCGAGGAAATATACGATCATGCCACAATAAACAAGTGGCTTGATATATTCTGCAAGCGCTTCTTCACACAGCAGTTTAAGAGAAGTTGTCTGCCTGACGGACCGAAGGTCGGATCCGTAGCGGTTTCTCCGAGAGGTGATCTCAGAATGCCGTCTGATGCAAGTTTTGCGCTTTGGATGTGAGAAGAATATTTCCCCTCCTCAAGGGGAAGGGTTTAGAGAATTCTTATAAATTCTTCTAACCCAAAAATATTTTATGCCTTAACAAAAAATTAAATAAGTCTGAAAAACGGTGGCATGAACCGTGACAAAAAAACTGTCATTGTCAATGCAAACCTAGCTAGTGAAAAAAGCCCTGCAATCTGCAAAAATAAGATTGTGGGGCTTTTTTGTTATGGAGGGCGCAATCTATGATAAGAAAAGTGTTGGAAAAATATATCGCGGCTACGCTTTGTGCGGCAGTAATACTGACTTCATTTGGGACGGAAGCGGCAGCAGCCGTGCCATCAACTTACGCTGACTATGTAAAAACAGATGGCAATTATGCAAGTCATCTGTCAGGTATCTACAAAGAAGGATACAACCAGGTAAAAGAACTGGCGAACGGAGAACTCTGGGATTGCGGAACTAAATATATACCGGGGGCCTATGCCTATGCCTTTGATCATCCCGCGACATTTGTTGATTATAACAAGGGAATATCTGCAGATAAGGGTGCAAAGGTTCTTTCCAAAGCGGCGTCGATTGCTGCAAGTGTTTCCGGAAGTACAAGATTTGAGATAGCTTTGGGGCTCTATGACAAGGTAATGGCGGCTGTCTCCTATGACAGAAACGGGGTTAACGGAGCACAGTCAGCTTATGAGGCTCTTGTTTTGGGAAAGGCGGCCTGCACAGGCTATGCTGCATCCTATAAGCTTTTGTGCGATTTAAGAGATATTCCATGCTATATGGTTACGGGAACTGCAAGTAATGCAGGAGGAAGTGAAAGGCATGCCTGGAACATTATCCAGCTCGATGACGGAGAATGGTATGAGGTAGATGCTACCTGGGATGACAGCCTTGGAAGACATGACTTCTTTGGCCTTACAACCAAACAGATGAAGAGCTACAAGGTAGCGAATCAACATACCACACATACAAGAGATACAGCTGATACAGCAGATGTAAGTGGTTCCGATATGGAGAAATTCAAGAAAGAATTGGAAGTGATTTATGGAACCATTCCAACAGCAAATGGCACACAATACAGATATGGCAATGTTTTCGTAGAAAAAGACGGACTGACCTATTACATAACCAGTAAATCGAAGAAAACTGCCAGACTCATCGGGATAAGCGATAAGAAAAAAAATAAGAAGTCGGCTCTTAAGCTGGAGACTGTAACCTTCAAAGGAAAAAAATACAAGGTTACAGAAATAGGGAAAGGAGCATTAAAGGGTGCCAAAGCTAAATCGGTAACACTTGGTGCAAATCTTAAATCTATAGGAGATGAGGCTTTCAGCGAGTGCAGAAATCTTAAGGTGATAAAAGTAAAGTCAAAGAAGATTAAATATGTGGGGGAGAATGCATTTTATGGCACTCCTGATAAAGCAAAATATAATTTCCCTGGGGGTAAGAAAAAGAAGTACAAGGAACTGTTTTTGTCGGCAGGTGCTTCGGAGAATGCAAAGTATAAATAAGAGCTGTTAATAAATTATTGACTTTAGACGAGGGGGTAAGCTTATGAGTATAAAAGCAATTTTCAAAAAGATGATCGTTATCATGCTGACTGCGGCAATCACAGCGGGAGCCTTTTTATATATCGCGCCTTCAGCTGATGCAGGAACCGTATATGCAGCATCTACTAAGAAAAAAGAGAAGAAGGCCTATAACAAGATAATGGCACAGCAGTCAAAATATCCTGAAGGAATGGCCTGGAACGATTCCAATAAGTATAAAGGAAGAACTGCGTGTCAGGCATTTGCCTTCCTAATGAGTGATATAGCCTATGGAAAGAACGCAAAGTATTATTCTCATTATGATTTCGGTGTGCTAAAGGTTGGAGATATTATCATAACAACGCAGGGCGGAACTCATGCTGTGGTCGTACTTAATTGTGATGTCTCAAACGACAAGATAACAGTTTGTGAGGGTAATTATGGAGGAACGGTTCACTGGGGAAGGGAGATTGCGATATCGGAACTTGCAAGAAGCGGACATTGCGTTATTTCCCGTATTCCATATAAAGAAAACCATAAGGCAAGCTTGAAGAAGCCTAAAAAGGTAAAAAAAGTAACGTATAAGGTATCAGGGGGAGATAGCTACTTTTATCCAAGTCCGGCAGTAAGTTGTACGACATATCAGTACATTATCTCAACAGATAAGGCATTTCCCTACATGAACTCGCAGGTGGCATATCCGAAGGAAGGTGAAAACTTCGTATACGCACAAGGCACAATTTCGGGATGGGGCACGGCATATATAAAGGTGCGGGCTGTCAAAATATCAGGTGGCAAGGTAAGTTACGGAAAATGGTCTAAGGTATATAAGATAAACTGATAGGGGGATCTGCTCATGAAGAAAAGACTCACAGGTGCGCTGATAATTTGTACGATGTGTCTGTTTATGCCTTTTTCCGCGAAGGCCAAGACAAAGGAAGCGGATGTAAAGGATGCACTCTATACGGACGGTTTCGAAAAAGTAAGCGACTACGAAAAGTACGCTAATGAGGATGCATCTGTAAAGGACAACCTCGTGTGGGTTGAGGGCAGAGGCATCTCATATAATGAAAAGGCGAAGTCCATTATTATCAGGACTGTGGACGGTGAATGGGCAGCATACTGCGGTGAAAGCGGGACATCAAGTTTTTATGCACTGGCTTCGCAGGCAGTGGACAAGGATCTTCGTGTTTTTGGAAAATACACCGGGATATCTCAAAATCTAGGCATACCGGAAGTCAGTTTCATAAATTCGGACATTTATGGCGGGTGTTACAGAATTGAGAGTACGGATAACTCCTACAGAATTTCTTTTTGCGACTATGCTGTGGAACAACCGGCTCTGGAGAGTGAATACTCTTACGGCGAAGCTACATTTAAGACTTCATCAGCTTTTAAAACCGAGGAATCAACGGATACACTTTACATATATTACTCCGATAAAATTCCTGCGTTTCTGCTTGCTCATACCGATGACTTGACGGATTCTGCTTTCGATAAAATTTCCGATGATGAGCTTCTGGAGACCTTTGCTGATGTTTATCTTGAAAGCTCCGAAAAACTTATCAGCAGAAAAGAAGTGCAGATCGGTGGAAGAAAGGGGCTGATTTGTGAGTCGACCTTCACAGTTGAGGATGTGTCCTGTCCGATGAATCTGTACAGTTATATGACCGTCATTGACAGACGCTTTTATTACTTTGGCAACACCGAGCCCTACCTTTCAACCGAGACTTTTAAGAACATTCTGATGGAGATTGTAAGTGATATCACAATCAAAGGCGATAGTAATTCGGTATCAGGAGCTGTAAATAAGATTCCCTCAAAAGAAGATCTGGTGGGCGATTATCTTATGACCTATGAGACAGTGACAGCTTCCGGTGAGACAAACACAAATACCGCTGACAATAAGATGACTATGGCAGATCTTGAGGATTATGATGAGAGCACCGGCGTCTACGCATATTCGGGTGATGGCTTTGCCATAGTTCTTACCTTTGAATTCGATCAGAAAGGAAAGGTTGTGTGTCATGGCACAGTAACCTATGATGATGCTGTTTCTTCAATTTTAGGAAAAAAGAAAGACTGATTGGCACATTTCATGACAAAAATGTTATACTTTACATTAAGAAGATTGGTTTTCTTGTGGGGTATAACAAATGAATATTTCTGAAAAGCTTGATTTTCTAATGAATATCACAAATACGCGCAATTCAGCGCTTGGCAAGGCTCTCTCGTTTGATCCTTCTTACATAAGCAGGATCAGATCAGGGAGCCGTGGCATTCCCAAGAGCCAGCCTTTTTCAAGGCCTGTGGCGGCTTACTTTTCCAGAAACATAAAAGACAGATACCAGCTGGAGACACTCTCCAAAATGATCAGGGGAGATGAACATGTGCCCATCGACGAGGATGAGCTTGAGAAGCTTATCTATGACTGGCTTCAGGATGATCTTAGTAAGGATGAACGCGGTGGTACCATGTCGGGACTAATCGATGATATCACGCAGATGCTGGAGAGCTATGACAAGGGCAGACCGGAAATGTTCGATACCCCGGCTTCTTTGGAGGCTTCGGCGGAGAGCGACGAGAGAGTCATCCCGGTGGGAGTATTCTATGGGAACCAGGGGAAACGTGACAGTGTAAAAAGATTCCTCTCATCGCTTCTTATGCAAAAAAGACCATTCATGCTTTATCTGTATTCGGATGAGGACATGAGCTGGCTTTACGAGAATCCCTCCTTCGCCAGAGAGTGGACAGGACTTCTGGTAAGCCTTATTAAAAGCGGCTCACACATACAGATAATACACACGATAGGACGCGAGTTTACGGAGATGATGGAGGCGATAAGAAAGTGGCTTCCACTGTATGCAATGGGTGCTATTGAGCCCTATTACTGTCCCAAAATGCGTGACAAGATATATAGGCGATCGCTGTTTATAGCAAAGAGATATTCGGCCCTTATATCGACCTCTGTGGGTGACAAAACAGAGGGGATGGTAAATTTCCTAGTGAGAAATACAGAGGCGGTATCTGCGCTTGAAGCAGAGTATCAGAATTATCTTGGTATGTGCAGACCTCTTATGAAGATGTACGTTTCCAAGGACAGGGAAAGGTTTACTGATATTCTGCTTGGTGAAAATGCAGTGGCGGGGAAATTTTTCCTGTCAAGTCCCGCGCCATCACTCTGGACCATGCCTAAAGATATAGCAGCAGCCATAGCTAAGAGGGCAAAGAGCATTGATGTTATAAATGTCTCCAAGGCACTAAACGAAAATATGATAAGAGTGCTGGAAGGGGGAGGGGAGATTACCGAAATGATCGCGCTCCCCGATAAGGACAAGTTGATGGCGAATGGTGCACCGCTGCCGCTTGCCGATATGTACGGAAGTGCGGATTACAGATATACCGGTGATGAATACTTAAGACATTTAAAGCATGCAGCCGAATTGTCGGAAAAATACGAGGGCTACAGAATTATAGCTGTGAATCAGATTCCATCTTCAATTATCATGATGACTCATCTCGATTCGGATACGATAATAGCAGGTGCAAGTGCGCCTACGACGGTATTCCATATATCGCACCAGCAGTTTTCCTATGCCTTCTATGAGTACCTTGAGCGCATAGAAAAAGACAGCCCTCATCATAACGACAAAGCGCTGTCTTCATATCTTGAATAATTTTAGACTTCTCCTTCAAAAACTGTGGTGGCGGGACCTGTCATGTAGACTACATTTTCTTCTCTGTCCCACTTACAGTTTATCTCGCCGCCTCTTACGTGAACGGTGATATTATCGGAGGTGTGATCATTTAAAACGCAGGCAACAACTGTTGCGCAGCAGCCTGTACCGCAGGCGAGAGTCTCACCTGTGCCGCGCTCCCATACACGCATATGGACGTTCTCTCTGTCATCGATAGTTACGAATTCAGTGTTGATGCAGTTGGGGAAGAACGCGTGGTGTTCAAATCTGGGCCCGATTTTTTTAAGGTCGAGTGAGTCGAGATCGGTGCCTCTGTTCAGGAAAACTACGGCATGAGGATTACCCATAGAAACACAGGTTATGTTGTAATCCTTATCCAGAACTTTAATGGGGTAGTTTACAACCTGCTTACCTGCCATGACCTTCTCATCGGGAAGAGCTACCGGAATTTCAGCAGGTGTAAGGATAGGCGCACCCATGTTGACGCGAACCTTTGTGACCATGCCATCTTCGGTCTTGAGATCAAGATATTTAATCTTGCCACCGCTGATGATGCGAAGCTTTTTCTTATCGGTAAGACCTTTGTCATAGACGAACTTGGCAACGCATCTGATGCCGTTACCGCACATCTCGGAGTAGGAGCCGTCCGCGTTGTACATCTCCATCTCGAAGTCAGCAAGGTCACCTGCTTTGTTTATAAAAATAACTCCGTCTCCGCCGATACCGAAGTGCCTGTCGCTGAGGAGTCTCACAAGCTCGGGTTTTTCTTTTTTGGGAATGTCCTCACGGCTTCCGTCAATATAGATGTAATCGTTGCCGCAGCCGTGCATTTTAGTAAAGTGCATATATGAAAATCTCCATTTCTTAAGCAATAAATACAACATTGATTATACGCGCAAATTTTTTATGATGTCAAAAAACTTTTTCGATTTAATTCGCGAAAGTACTTGCTATTAAAATTCTTCTGTGATAATATCGTTCGAGGGCGTACAAATGTCCGCGCCACAAAAACACCATAAAGCAAGGAAATATCGCTTATGAGAGAAGAAACAGGATACTACGTGCTCAAAAAGCAGGCAGTTCCGGAGGTTTTGCTAAAGGTTCTCGAGGCTAAGAAGCTGATAGATACCGGTAAATGCAAGACAGTCAACGAGGCAGCAGAACGCCTGGGAATCAGCCGTAGTTCATTTTATAAGTACAAAGATGATATCTATGAATTTCATGACAGTCTTCAGGGTACCACTCTTACACTAAATCTGCAGATGGATGATGAGCTCGGAGTTTTATCCGAAGTGCTCCGGATAATCTCAAAGTGCGGGGCAAACATTCTGACAATACATCAGGCGATACCGTATAACGGAGTCGCAGCACTGTCTGTAGGTATTCAGGTTTTACCCACCACAGGGAATATAACGGATATGCTTACTAAGCTCGAGAAGCAGAGCCGTGTACATAAGGTGCAGATAATCGGCAGAAGCACCGAGGTTTAATAGCCTATATTTGAAAAAATTTATCTATTAGGAGGAAGTCAAAATGGCAAAGATTGCAGTATTAGGATACGGCACGGTTGGAAGCGGTGTCGCAGAGGTTCTGGATGTCAACGGAGCCTGCGTAGAGGATAGTGCCGGTGAGAAGATTGAGATCAAATATATACTGGATCTTAGGGATTTTCCGGGAGATAAGCATGAGAGTCAGGTAGTACACGATTTTGATGTAATCTTGAATGATCCTGAGATTGAAGTTGTTTGTGAGACAATGGGAGGCATTGAACCTGCTTTCACTTTTGAAAAGAAGGCACTTGAGAGCGGCAAGAGCGTATGCACTTCCAACAAGGAACTCGTTGCAGCGCACGGACCTGAGCTCGTAGAGCTTGCAAAAAAGAACAATGTAAGCTATCTGTTTGAAGCCAGCGTTGGCGGCGGAATACCGGTTCTTCGTTCCATGAATGATTCTATTCGCCACGAGAGACTTGATTCCATCACAGGTATCTTAAACGGAACAACCAATTATATCCTGACCAAGATGGATCAGGAGGGAGCCGATTTTGACGCAGTGCTTAAGGTGGCTCAGGATAAGGGCTATGCTGAGAGAAATCCCGAGGCTGACATCGAGGGACACGATGCCTGCAGAAAGACTGCAATTCTTGCTTCCATTATGAGCGGTCAGTTTGTAAAGCACGACGATATTTATACAGAGGGAATTACAAAGATTACAGGTGAAGATTTCGAGTATGCGAGAGAGCTTAACATGGCTATCAAGCTTCTCGGAAGCTGCAAGAGAGAGGACGGCAAGTTCTTTGCGATGGTTGCTCCTTTCCTTATTCCTTTTGACAATTCACTTTCAATGGTAAACGGTGTATTCAATGCCATTGATGTTCACGGAAATATGCTTGGCGATGTAATGTACTACGGTAAGGGAGCAGGAAAAAAGGCTACCGCTTCCGCAGTTGTAGCAGATGTAATTGACATTGTCCGTCACAAGGGTAAGCACATCGACTGGAACCTCAGAAATGTTCCCGCAGAGGTTGCACCGATAAATGATGATATCAGGAATTTCTTTGTAAGATGCGATGCTTCGGCAGAGACCGGCGCAAAAGAGCTTTTCGGAGATGTAAAGCAGGTTAAGTCAGATAAGGTTAGCGGCGAGTTTGCATTTATTACACCTGAGATGACTGAGGGCGATTTTGCAAAGAAGTTTGCGGAGCTCGACGGAGCAAAGAGTTATCTTAGATTATTGTAATTTACAGAGGAGTGATTGAAAAAATGAGCAAGGTAGTGAAATTCGGCGGCAGTTCCTGCGCCGACGCAAAGCAGTTTCAGAAGGTAGCAGATATCGTAAAGAGTGACAAGGACCGCAAATATGTTGTTGTATCTGCGCCCGGTAAGAGAACAAACCTTGATACCAAGGTTACGGATATGCTCTATCAGACCTATGAACTTGCTGAGAACGGAAAAGACTTTTCAAAGGAGCTTGCAGCAATCGAGGCCAGATTCAATGAGATCATAAAGGGACTTAAGCTTAAGATGTCCTTAAAGGAAGAGTTTGCCGAGATCGAAAAGCAGTTCAAGAAGAAGGCAGGAAGTGATTATGCCGCATCAAGAGGTGAGTACTTAAACGGTAAGATCATGGCACAGTACCTGGGCTTTGAATATATTGATCCCGCTGAAGTTGTTCTTTTTGATGAGGACGGTTCCTTTGATGCAGAGATAACTAACAGAAGAATGCAGAAGCGTCTGGCTAATATCGAGTATGCTGTTGTATCCGGTTTTTACGGTGCTTATGAAGACGGCAGAATTAAGACCTTCTCAAGAGGTGGTTCAGATATCACAGGTTCCATCATCGCACGTGCTATTCACGCTGATGTATATGAGAACTGGACAGATGTATCCGGATTCCTTGTTGCGGATCCCCGAATCATCGACAGACCTGCTCCGATCCAGACAATTACTTATACAGAGCTTCGAGAGCTCGCATACATGGGTGCTTCCGTCCTTCACGAGGATGCGATTTTCCCCGTAAGAAAAGAGGGCATTCCGATCAATATCAGAAACACCAACAGACCTGAGGACAGCGGCACCTGGATCGTTGAATCCACTGCTAAGAAGTCCAAATTCACAATCACAGGTGTTGCCGGAAAGAAAGGCTTCTGCTGTGTGAACATCTCTAAGGATATGATGAACTCAGAGGTCGGATTTGTGAGAAAAGTTCTTCAGGCATTTGAAGATCAGAATATTTCAATCGAGCATGTTCCTTCAGGAATCGACACTATGACAGTGTTCGTTGCCCAGGATGAGTTCATCGACAAAGAACAGGCTGTTGTTTCAGAGATCCACCGCCTGGCTAAACCTGATCTTCTTGAGATTGAGTCAGACCTTGCACTTATCGCAGTCGTTGGTAGGGGAATGAAGAGACAGCGCGGAACCGCTGCAAGAATTTTCTCCGCACTTGCACATGTCAATGTAAACTGCCGAATGATCGATCAGGGTTCATCCGAGCTTAACATTATCATCGGTGTTGAGAACAGAGATTTTGAGAAAGCCATCAAGGCTATTTATGATATCTTTGTAGTTACACAGCTGTAATATAATCCTCTCATCCGTCGCGAAGCGCCGGATGAGGGGTTATTGCATCAAAAATCTTATGAAGTCCGCACCTACATCCGTTCTCTCACTTGAAACCGCAAGCCCCACGATGGGTGAAACTCCCGGGTAAAAGCCCATTGCGGTAAGGTGAGGATTATCCTTCAAAACAATTCCCACAGGAATCAATTCGGATTTAACATTCTCATTTTTAACATACTCTCCGGTATCCATGTCATATTCACCGTTGCTGTTATAATCAGCTGTATCAAAGTAATAAACGGCGTCACCGAAACTCTTTAATTCTTCTTCACTGAAACATTCTCTAAGATCCAAAAACAGTTCGCTCTTTGCATAATTATCGAATACGTCCTTATCGGCCATGAGCACGTCGAGATCATGAGCTGTTATCATTCCGTAGAGTCTCTCTGAATTAGCTACTGTGTAACTGTCCGGATTCTCGATGTTTATGACTGAAGATGAATCTATAAGTACGTTATATTGTGATGTGTCGATTTTTTCATACTCAGCAAATTCGTCATGCAGAAGCGTTGCATCCTGAGTGTTTGCCGCATTTACTATGGTGACGGATATGGCATCAGGTTTTCTTGTAAGGATATCCTTTGCAAAGGAAGCAATACCGATAATCACTATCAAAGCTACGATGACGTGAATTTTGTAGTAATCCCAAAAATAATCCCAGTGAGCCTTAAAGCCCATGCCTTTCAAGGCTTGCCACTGGTGTCTCTTCTCTTCGTTGATATTCATTTTTTCATATACTCCATCCAAATTTAATTAGGCCACCCTCAATATTTTTTAAAATATGTTTAAAACTATTATTGACGGGAGAATACACTTAATATATCATAACGTTTAAAAAATATGGAAGGAAAATTGCAATATCATGATGAATGACAACAGTTATGTGGAATGTATGATTGCGGGAAAACCCAGACCGTTAGTGGTTTTTCTTAAATATCTTATGATTATTATGGCTGTTTTTTCTTTTATTATCAGCTTTCTTGGTGGCGGTATACTTTTCATGATAGTATTCATTGGATGCGCCGTCGGAGCATATTTCGCGACTCTGAATGCATCAATAGAGTATGAATATCAGTATTGTGAACGTGAAGTTACCGTGGACAAAATTCTCAATAAGAGCAGAAGAAAAAGAATAGCAACTTTCGCTACAGAGCGTATCGATGCGCTTGCTCCGTCTAAGTCTTATCATCTTGACGAATATCGAAGACAGGACAAATACAGAACACTTGATTATTCATCCGGTGCGGGTGAGGATTCAACTTACACAATGTACTATGATGGCAGGGAGAAGGTAATTCTCGAGCCTAACAGAGAACTAGTAGACGCTATTAAAAACGTAGCACCCCGTAAAGTATTCATGGATTAAAAGGAGAGAAAAATGGGACAGATTATTGGCGAAGGAATTACTTTTGATGACGTACTTTTGGTTCCTGCATATTCGCAGGTAGTGCCTAACATGATTGATGTAAGCACAAACCTTACTAAGAAGATCAGACTCAACATTCCTATGATGAGTGCAGGAATGGATACCGTAACAGAACACCGCATGGCTATTGCAATGGCACGTCAGGGTGGTATCGGTATTATCCATAAAAATATGTCAATCGAAGATCAGGCCGATGAAGTTGATAAGGTTAAGAGATCTGAAAACGGCGTCATCACTGATCCATTTTCTCTTTCTCCCGATCATACACTTGCTGATGCAGACGCTCTTATGGCTAAGTTCAGAATTTCCGGTGTACCGATCACAGAGGGCAGAAAGCTTGTTGGAATCATAACCAACCGCGATCTTAAATTCGAGCAGAACTTTGATCAGAAGATCAGAGACATCATGACAAGTGAGAATCTTGTAACTGCCAAGGCAGGAATCACTCTTGAGGAAGCAAAGCAGATCCTTGCGAAGTCCAAGAAGGAAAAGCTTCCTATCGTTGACGATGATTACAATCTCGTTGGACTAATCACTATTAAAGATATTGAGAAGACAATAAAATATCCTCTTTCAGCAAAGGACGATCAGGGACGACTTCTCTGCGGCGCAGGTGTTGGAATCAGTGCCAACGTTCTTGACAGAGTAGGTGCTCTTGTAGACGCTAAGGTTGACTGTGTTGTTCTTGATTCAGCTCATGGTCATTCAGAGAACGTTCTTAAGTGCCTCAGAATGATTAAGGAAAAGTTCCCGGATCTTCAGGTTATTGCAGGTAACGTTGCAACTGCTGCAGCTACCAAGGCTCTTATCGAGTCAGGCGCAGATGCTGTTAAGGTAGGTATCGGACCCGGTTCCATCTGCACAACCCGTGTTGTTGCTGGTATCGGTGTTCCTCAGGTTTCAGCTATTATGGATTGCTACTCAGTAGCTAAGGATTATGGTATTCCGATCATCGCAGACGGCGGTATCAAGTATTCAGGAGATATCACAAAGGCAATTGCAGCAGGCGGAAGTCTTGTAATGATGGGTTCAATGTTTGCAGGCTGTGATGAGGCTCCAGGTGAGTTCGAGCTTTTCCAGGGAAGAAAATACAAGGTTTACCGTGGAATGGGTTCTATCTCAGCTATGGAGAACGGTTCAAAGGATCGTTACTTCCAGGAAGGCGCAAAGAAGCTTGTTCCCGAGGGCGTTGAAGGACGTGTTGCTTACAAGGGAACAGTTGAGGATACAGTATTCCAGCTTATCGGTGGTCTCCGTGCAGGTATGGGTTACTGCGGATGCGAGACAATCAAGGAACTTAATGAAAACGGTAAATTTATAAAGATGACAAGCGCTGCACTTAAGGAGAGTCATCCTCATGATATTCATATCACGAAGGAAGCTCCGAACTATAGCGTGGATGAATGATTCGCACCTTCCCCCAAAAAAGGGGGAAGGCTTTTTTTATGTTCTCTTTATAGAATAGTGATATAATAGAATGTACAAATATCTGAAGGAGACAGCTTTGGATCGAGATACCAGGAAAAATCCCGGCAATTTCATAAAGCTTAAGGATAAAGAACTCCGCAGGTGGCAGGACAGCTTCGCAGCTATGGCAGGAGTGTATTTATGCTGCCTCGATGCCTCAGGAGAGAAGATTACCGATTTTTCGGGTGATCTTCTTGAACTTCCGACGATAAAAAAGGCTGTTGATGAAATTCATATAAGGAACATTTTTCAGAGAGTTACGGAGGGTGAACTTGAGGATCAGGCGGTTGAGCGAACCATGATTCCCAATCTTCGTGTGGCGGCGGTTGCAGCCAAGCTCGACGGACAGCCGCAGCTCGTCTGGATAGTATGTGCCATCTTAAAGGATGCCGAGTATGAGCCCGATCTCTATACAGAGCAGCCTATTACAGATTTTTCCTATATGACAACCGAAAAGAAATTCTATAATTCCCTGGATTTCCTCAGGGTTACTTCGGTTGCGCTTGTCGGCGCGCTCAAATCCGAGGATCAGGCTGCCGCTTCGACAGCTGAGAATTTCAAGCGCTCGGAGGATTTCAAGCTATCGTTCCACAGAGCGGAGCTGATGACAGAGATAGTATCACTTCTCGACAGTGATGATGAAATAGAAGATATCATGCTGAATATCTTAAAGAAGATATGCGAATATCTTGATATCAGCAATTCTTTCATTTGCCGCATGCATTCCGAGGACGATCTCATGGATATCGTTGTGCAGTGGACGGGGCAGGGTGTTTTCAGGCTCTTCGAAGAGGAAAAGGATTTGGATCCCTGCTGGTTTATCGGCCATCCTCAGATGATAGCGGTTTCTTCAAGTGCGACAATGAACTCCGGTGAGAAGGAACAGCTGCAGGACCTTGGAATCAAGGCCGTTGTTTCCGTACCGATCACGATTTCTGATCAGACTCCTTTCTATGCCTGCTTCGCGGAGACGAGGGAGGATAACCGTGGTAAGGACTGGCTTGTAGACGACATCAAATTCATAAATGATTCAATAAAAATTCTTCAGAATATCATTACAAAGAGAATTCAGAAGAACTCTATCGCCAGCTCTTTCCAGTCGCTGGAGGCGGTTCTTGATAATGTGGGAAGTTCGATCTATGTGCGCTGTATGAAGACCGATGAACTTCTATTTGCAAACAGAAGTCTTCGCAAGCACTTTGCAAAGGAACTTCAGAAGAATGAGCTCAAGGATCTGTTTGAAGGCAATATTCCTCCGCGTTCCCACAGCGGAAATTATGAAATCTATTACGATGAGAAGGACAGATGGTACGACCTTTACTATACAAGGATCAAGTGGGTTGATGACAGACTTGTTTCACTTTGTGCCATCTATGAGATAACAGAGAAAAAGATTTATCAGAAACGTATAGAACAGCAGGCATACACTGACTTCCTTACAGGACTTTTTAACAGATTGTGCTGTGAGAGAGATCTGGTCACATATATCGAACAGGCTAAGAAAAAGGGCACTAAGGGTATGCTGATGTACCTCGACCTCGATGATTTCAAGAAAATCAATGACGGGTTGGGACACCAGTATGGCGATATTTTGCTTCAGGATATTTCCACCGCGATAAAGAATATCGATGGTGTGCAGAATTCCTGCTACCGCATGGGTGGAGATGAGTTTGTAATTATCGTTCCTCCTGAAAGCTACGATAAACTGGACAGTATTCTGGAAGAGATACGCCGCGCTTTTGCCACACCCTGGTACCTCAAGGACGGCGACTACTACTGCACCATGAGTATGGGTACCGTCGAGTTTCCGACTGCCGGAGATACGGTGGAGGAACTTATAAGAAAATCGGATATAGCGATGTACGAAGCTAAGAAATCAGGAAAGAACAGGATTTCTCAGTATTCGGAAAGCATAGATGCTTCCACCATAAGGCGCCTTGATATGGAAAAAGCTATGTACAAGGCTGTGGAGGACGGATGCAAGGAGTTCTCGGTGCATTTCCAGCCGCTTATGGATATCAAGGGTAAGAATCCCAAAGTTGTTGGGGCGGAAGCTTTTGTCAGATGGAACAGTGCCATACTTGGCGCGGTTAGCCCGTCGGAGTTTATTTCCCTTGCGGAATATCTGGGACTTATAAATCCCATTGGAGAACACGTATTTAGAGAGGCAGCGAAGTGCTGCGGAAAATGGAGTAAGAAGCTTCGAAGGAAGATCAGCATCCATGTGAATATGTCCGTGGTTCAGCTGATGCAGCCTGACATCGCCGGCAAGCTTAAGACGGCAGTTGAAGAGGCAGGGATAGAGCCTTCGCAGATGGTCCTTGATGTGACAGAGGCTCTCACTATGAATAACACAGAGCGTACAAAAGGAGCGATGGAAAAGATAAGCGAGATGGGAGTTCGGCTATCTCTTGATGATTTCGGAACGGGCTACAGCTCCATAAACGGACTTCGCGCGCTTCCTTTTGCCACGGTCAAGGTCGATAGAACTATATCTTCACAGCTTGAAAAAGAGGAGTATGCTAAGTCGCTTATTGTCTCGCTCATGGATCTCTCCGGAGCAATCGGTGCCAGTGTATGCGTCGAGGGTGTTGAAGAGAAGACTCAGATCGACATCTTAAAAGGACTTAAGGTTCCGCTTGTGCAGGGTGAGTATTTCGGAAAACCCATGCCCGCGGAGGAGTTTGAGAAAAAGTATATTTGATGATAAAATGAACTATGTATAGTCTGAGGGGAAACATTATTAGAAAGTTGGAAATAGAAACATGTCAGAAGAATCAAGAAATTTTATTGAGCAGGAAATCGATAAGGACTTAAAGGAGGGGGTATACGACCACGTAGTTACCAGATTTCCTCCGGAGCCAAACGGCTTTTTACATATAGGACACGCTAAGAGTATTCTCTTAAACTACGGACTTGCCAAGGAATACGGCGGTAAGTTCAACATGAGATTTGACGATACTAACCCCACCAAGGAGAAATCCGAGTTCATGGATGCCATTATCGAGGACGTGAACTGGCTGGGGGCTGATTATGAGGACAGACTTTTCCATGCATCCGACTATTTTGACAAGATGTATGAGAACGCAGTTAAGCTTATAAAAAAAGGCAAGGCATACGTATCTGAGCTCACAGCAGAAGAGATGCGTGAGTACAGAGGAACTCTCACAGAGCCCGGAAAAGATGATCCCAACAGGGACAGAAGTGTTGAAGAAAACCTTCGCCTTTTCGAGGAGATGAAGAGCGGAAGCGTGCCGGATGGTGCGATGACACTCAGAGCCAAGATTGATATGGCATCACCTAACATCAACATGCGTGATCCGATCATCTACAGAGTTGCGCATATGACTCATGCGCGTACAGGCGACAAGTGGTGTATCTACCCTATGTACGATTTTGCTCATCCCATCGAGGACGCTGAGGAAGGAATTACACATTCAATATGTACACTTGAGTTTGAGGACCACAGACCTTTATATGACTGGGTGAAAATTGAGTGCGAATATGAGAATCCTCCGCGCCAGATTGAGTTTGCAAAGCTTTATCTGCAGAACGTTGTTACTGGTAAGAGATATATCAAGAAGCTGGTAGAGGACGGAATTGTAGACGGATGGGACGATCCGAGACTTGTTTCCATCGCAGCTCTGAGAAGACGCGGATTCACACCCGAGTCAATTCAGAAGTTTGTAGAGCTTTGCGGTATAAGTAAGGCTAATTCCACAGCTGATTATGCAATGCTTGAGTACTGTATCCGTGAGGATTTGAAGCCTAAGGCTAAGAGAATGATGGCGATCCTCGATCCGGTTAAGCTTATCATCGATAACTATCCGGAGGGACAGGTTGAGATGCTTCCTATCGAGAATAACAAGGAAGCACCCGAGCTCGGAAACAGAGAGATTCCGTTTGGAAAAGAGCTTTGGATTGAGCGTGAAGACTTCATGGAGGAGCCTCCGAAGAAGTACTTCAGACTTTTCCCCGGAAACGAAGTTCGCCTGATGAATGCGTATTTTGTAACCTGCACCGGATGCGTCAAGGATGAAAACGGAGTGGTGACTGAAATTCACTGCACCTATGATCCCGAGACAAAGGGCGGAGACAGCCCGGACGGCAGAAAGGTTAAGGGTACTATTCACTGGGTATCAGCTGAGAAGTGCGGAGAGGCAGAAGTTCGCCTTTATGAAAATATCATAGATGAGGAAAAGGGTGTATATAACGAGGACGGATCACTTAACCTCAATCCCAATTCCATCACCGTGATTAAAAATGCGAAGCTGGAGCCTGAGCTTATGGAAGCCAAGGCTTATGATAAATTCCAGTTTGTGAGAAACGGATTCTTCTGTGTGGACAGCAAGGATTCCAAAGACGGGGCACCAGTTTTCAACCGTATAGTTTCTCTTAAGAGTTCTTTTGTTTTACCTAAAGCGTAACTTTTTAGTTTTTCTATTGATGAGGGGTAATATCATGGGATTTTTGGATGGATTAAAGAAGTTTGGTCTTGGTGCATTAGAGGATGAAGAACTGTATGAGGATCCCAAAAAGAAGGTTGCAGCCAAGAAGGAAGAACCCAAGAAGGCTCCGGTAGTAATAAACGAAGAGACTCTTCTTTTTGATAAAGGCTATACCTGCCCTATCTGCGAGGCTAAGTTCAATGTAAAGACGCTTCGCTCCGGTAAGGTGAGGATGAAGAGCCAGGATGTGGATCTTCGCCCGGTTTACGATGAAATGGATCCCAGTAAGTATGAGATCGTAACCTGCCCTGAATGCGGTTATTCGGTAATGGCAAGGTACTTCGGCAATCTTACAAAGTTCCAGATTGATGAAGTAAAAAGTAAGATAAGTGCAAACTACAAAAAGCAGCAATTCAGCGAAACAACCTACACTTATGAAGAAGCGCGCATGCGCTATGAACTTGCCATAGCAACAGCCATGGTCAAGAAGTCCAAGAATTCGGAGAAGGCATATCTATGCCTTAAGATGGCATGGCTTATAAGAGGCGAGACAGAGCATCTTGATCCTGCAGCTCCCGATTATGAGGCGAAAAAGAAGAAGAATGAGGCAGAGGAGAAGGAACTCCTTAAGAAGGCTCTCGATGGTTTCGTAATTGCAAGGCAGAGCGAAACCCAGATCGCCGGAATGGATGCGACCACTACCGATTATCTTATGGCAGCCATTGCTTTGGAGGTTGAAGATTTTGATCTTGCGAACAGAATGATATCTAATATTATCGGTTCCAGGGTTGCTAATTCCCGTATCAAGGAAAAGGCAAAGGATCTTAAAGACCTTGTGGCAGAAGCAAAGAAAAAAGCAGAAGCAGCCGCTCCCGCTGAATAAGCTGTGCCACTTTGGCAGATATACTGATAAAAAATACCCTCCGCTACGAACATGTAGCGGAGGGTTTATTGCTGCAGTAGTTTACAGAGCACCGTCCATCTTCTTGAGGTCGTTAATGTCGTCATCCTCATCATCATCGAAGAATTCCTCAGTTTTATCGGGAACACTTTCTTCCTCTGAAGAAGCTTCCTCTTCAGATTCCGCCTCTGAATCGCCGAGATTTACATAGCGACGTTTAAACGGGCTTCCGGTATCATCATCTTCGAAATCATCGATATCTTCGAAGTCGTCAAATTCATCAAAATCATCAGTAAGAACGCAGTCCTTCTGAGTAAGATAGTAATAAACACCGGCTGCTGCAGCTCCCAGAGCAGCTGCAAATAATACTACTTTTCCGAAATGCTTAGCCATTGTACCCTCCTCGTAAGAGAATTTCATATTGCAAAATTTATTTTAATACAAATCGTCAGATAAGAAAAGCATTTGTCAGCAAAATGTTGTAAAAAGAGACGTGAAATGCTATATTGAAATGGACTAGTCCGGTCAATTTTAGGAGACGCGTTTTTAATGAACGAGAAATTTTTTGATCTTAAGAAGGAAAAACAGGATCGTATCATCAACGCTGCGCTTAGAGCCTTTGCTCTCGGCGGTTATCTCCATGCCAGTACGGACGATATCGTTAAGCTGGCAGGAATCAGCAAGGGGCTGATTTTTCATTATTTTGAGACCAAGCTGGGACTTTACCAGTTTGTGTACGATTACAGCATCCGCGTTATCAATTTGGAGATACGCGCCGCTGTATCAGGTGATATCACCGACTTTTTCACTATAAGAGAGGAAATTGAAAAGGTATTATCTGTCTGCATGCAGCAGTATCCGTATATTCAGCTGTTTTTATACAAAGCGGAAGCCGAAGATACACCGGAGGCAGCATCTGCGATTCTTCAGACCAGAGAAGGTTACGAAGCAATGATACAGAGCATTTTGGACAGGGGTGACATCACAAGATTTAAGCCGGGAGCCAACTATCAGCTTGTCGGTGACATGATTCAGATGATAAATAAAGAGATTTTGGAGAGAATGTTCAGAGAGGGAATTTTTCAGCCGGAGGATTATTTTAAAGAGGTTATGAAACATATGAACATGCTTAGAGCAGTTACATATGATTAATCATAAAAAATTTTGCTTGTTAGGAAATCGTTTTTCTGACACTCCTATCAGGTACATTATCCTATACAAAGGAGGCACACATGGGAAAATTCGTCGTAGCAGGTATCACGCAGGTTGAGACAATTGTCAGAGTTAATAAGGTCCCAATTGAGTATGCGCCGCTCACAACAGAGGTCAATTCCATTTATACCGGACTTGGCGGCGATGCTTATAATGAGTCCCTGGCGCTCAGATGGCTTGGTGATGAGGTTGAATTCATGTCCATCATCGGAAGGGATAAGTCCGTTGAAGATCTTAACCCTCCGGGGAGCAAGATTGAGCTCTCTACAAAATATGTTGTGCAGATGATGGAGGAAACTCCGAACTGTGTAATTCTCTATGACAAGGAACGCAGAAGACAGATATTCGAGGATATCAAGGATCTGCGCGACAAGGTTTATGACATGTCAATGTTTGCACCTCTTGCGGGTTGGGCAGACATGGTAGTTCTTGCGAACGCGAATTTCTGCAGACCTTTTGCCGTAGCTGCAGCTGGGCACGGGAAAAAGGTAGCGGTTAACATCCGTAATTTCTGCAGGGAAAAGGAAAAATACAACAGAGATTTCCTGGATGCGGCTACTATTCTGTATTTCTCGGATGATCAGCTCGAGGAAGATCCTTATGATTTCATCCGCGGAATAAGTAAGACTTACGGTACCGAGATCATCATCATGGGCCGCGGTTCCAAGGGTGTTATCCTGTTTGATAAAAAGGGTGAATTCATTGCCGATTACAAGACCGTTAAGACAAATGAAATCGTCAATACGGTGGGTGCCGGTAATGCGCTGTTTTCGTGCTTTTTGCACTATTACCAGGAGACCGAGGATTCGGTCAACTCCATCAAGAATGCGCTTTTGTTCTCATCCTACAAGATCGGATATATGGGAACTTCAAACGGCTTCATGACAACTGAACAGATGGAGCAGTGGCGTAATCTTATCTGGGGGATCAGAGACAACGGACTATGATAATAACTCTTGCCTTCTCCTTTGGAGAAGGTGTCAGCGGAGCTGACGGATGAGGGTAAAAAAGAAAAGGATAGAAAAAATGGCAAAAAAAGTAAAAAACAAAAGAAGGTGCGGCGTACTGATGCCTGTATTCAGCCTGCCTTCTAAGTACGGCATCGGAACATTTTCCAAGGAAGCATATGAATTTGTGGATTTTCTTGAAAAATCCGGACAGAGCTACTGGCAGATACTGCCGCTTGGTCCCACAAGCTACGGAGACTCTCCGTATCAGTCATTCTCAACCTTTGCGGGAAATCCGTATTTTATCGATCTTGAGAAGCTGATAGAGATGGGCTTTTTGAAGAAGGACGAGGTTGATAAGGTAAACTTCGGAAACAGCGAGGAGCTTGTGGATTATGAGAGACTTTTCAAGGCTCGTGATCTTACACTTTACACCGCTTATGTTAACAGCGGTCTTTCCGAAAACAGCAAGAAAAAAGCGAAGCCTGCGCTTAAAAAAGAGTTTGAAGCCTTTGTGAAGAAGAATTCGGATTGGCTTGCTGACTATGCTCTTTATATGGCACTTAAGAAGCGCTACGACGGCCTTAGCTGGAATGAGTGGCCGGAGGATATCAGGCTCAGAAAAAAGGAAGCACTGGAGACTGCAAGAGAAAAGTATGCTGACAGAATCGGACTCTATGAGTTTGAACAGTATATTTTTATGAAGCAGTGGTTTGAACTCAAAGCCTATGCTAATTCGAAGAATATAGACATTATCGGTGATATCCCGATTTATGTCGCTTTTGATTCGGCTGACACCTGGGCAAATCCCAAGCTTTTCCAGCTGGATAAGAAGAACCTTCCGATAGCGGTTGCCGGTTGCCCTCCGGATTCTTTTGCAAGAACAGGACAGCTTTGGGGCAATCCCTTATATAAGTGGGATTATCACGAGAAGACCGGCTTTAAATGGTGGATTAAGCGCATAAAGAGCTGCTATGAGCTTTATGATGTAGTCAGAATTGATCATTTCCGCGGTTTTGATGAATACTATTCCATCCCGTTCGGCGAGCCTACTGCTGAGAACGGAACTTGGGTGAAGGGCCCGGGTTACAAGCTCTTTGATGTTATGAAAAAAGAGCTCGGTAACTGCAGAGTGATTGCGGAGGATCTGGGATACCTGACTCCTTCTGTTATTGCGCTGGTTAAGAGAACCGGATTCCCGGGAATGAAGATTCTGCAATTTGCATTTGACGCCAGAGAAGAGAGTGATTATCTGCCGCATAACTATGTACAAAACAGCATAGTATATACGGGAACGCATGATAACGATACAACTCTCGGTTGGTTTAATACGATACCAAGGGAAGACAAGCGTTTTGCCAAGAAGTATCTGAATATTAAGAGTAACAAGGGCGTTGTTTGGGAGTTTATTCGTGCTACTTTTGCAAGTGTATCCGAAACAGCGATAATTCCCATGCAGGATTATCTCGAACTCGGAAGTGAGGCGAGAATAAATATTCCCTCGACTCTCGGTAAGAACTGGACCTGGCGCATGAAGAACGGTGTGCTTACCGATGAACTTGCGGAAAAGATGCTTGATATGGCAAAGACTTACGGAAGAAGTGCTTTATAAAAGTATAACGAAATTGTTTTGACTGTAGATGATAAATGCTCCGAGCTAAGGTGAATGTGACTTAATGTGAGGACTTACTATGAGTAGATTATCCCGGGCAATAAGCGTATTTTTAGTGGTATCATTTTTGACTGTTACTGTGGGCTGTGGTGCACTTGGTGAGCAGCAGACGGTTGAAAACGATGATAATCAGGTAGACGTTAATTCCATAACCTGTATGGTGTGGGATCGTGACAACATGCCTGAAGGTTACACAGCTGATGATAATACGCTCGCTAACTGGATAAGAGCCAAGGTAAAGGATGAGTGTGGCATAGATGTTCATTTTGTAAGCGTGGGAAGATCCACTTCTGATGAAACCATCAAGAAGATGGTCGATGAGAACATAGCGCCAGACATTGTTTTCACATATTCATCCTCTGTGTTCGGATATATGACAAAGCAGGGCAAGGTTGCGGATCTAACCGAATCACTGTCAAAGTACGGTCAGAATATTGAGAAATACATCGGTGATATTCAGTATATGGGTTCCTATAATGATCTTCAGGTTGCTGTAATGAAAAGGAGAGGCTTTAAGTCCCCAAGGCATACCGCCTATATCAGAAAAGACTGGTGTGATGCGCTGGGAATCAGTGTGCCTAAGACCAAGAAGGAACTTATATCTTATTTGTATGCTGTAAAAGAGCAAAATCCCGGAGGAGTGGATGGCGTAATTCCCTGGGCTATGGGCGGAGATGTTCATTCTGAACGTTTTTATCAGGGCTTTGTCGGTTCCTATGTGGAGAATCTTTCGGAGAGGGATGCATTCATCTATTCCGAGAGATATATGGTTGTGGCTGACGGGGCAGTAGAAGGACTGAGGGTACTAAACAAGCTCTACAATGATGGGATTATCTCTCTGGATTTTACTGCAGATTCGGATAATTCAAAATATGTTGCGGATGCAGAGTCTGGAAAAGTCGGCTTTTTGGTGGATGATTCGTCCAGCCCTTTTACTTATGTATCTATTTTGAAGGAAAAGGATCCTACTATAGAACTTGATCCGATTCTGTGTTTTGATCTTCCCGGGGGAGGGTACAGAAATGTGGCGGAGCCGGATTACGGAATGTATGTGATGGTTCCTGCTACCAGTAAGGATAAGACAGATGCGGTTGTGAAATATCTCAACTGGCTTGCAGATCCTGCTAATGCCGAGATGGTAAACTTTACACCGGATCATGAAGATACTGAATCTGGCGCAGCTATGACCATGTCAAAGGAGCAGCTGTTCTCGCGCGGCTATTCCGGGACGCCAGGTGATTACTGCATAGTAAATGAACATTTTGATTTTGTTGATGACAATGAAGCTCAGGTGTCTTTGTGGACGGAAAATTGCGGATGGGAAACACCGGACTGGTTTGAGAATTACTATGATGTATGTTTGACGGATCAGTTTACATTCCCTACCTGCAGTAGTGTGCTTGAATCCGAGGTGAAATATCAGGTTGACCTGGATGTGGCGCTGGTGGAATATGCATATAATTTGATCTGTTGTCCCACCAGCGAATTTGACAGGACACAGCATGATGAGTACTCAAGATTGCTGGATCTTGGGCTAAAAGAAGTTCTTGACGAGAGAGCTTCACGCTATGACAGCGGTGAGCTGAGGTTTGGTAAGTGAGAGAAGTTTTTTGAAAATGGTTATTGTAAATATTTTTGGGAAAAGTTTTACAGTTGGAGGATTTGAGAATGGCTGATATTGCAATTTTTCTTGCGGATGGATTTGAGGAGATAGAGGCTCTGACAGTGGTTGATCTGTGCAGAAGAGCCGGACTTAATATTGACATGGTATCGGTTATGGAGGGACTCTACGTTACCGGATCTCACGGTATTGAGGTGAAGGCAGATAAGCTTTTGTCTGAGGTTAACTTTGATGCTATGGATATGCTGGTTCTTCCGGGCGGAATGCCGGGAACCACGAATCTTGAAAAGACAGAAAAACTGATGGAACAGGTTCGCGCTTTTGATGCGGCAGGTAAGTACATCAGTGCTATCTGTGCAGCTCCAGGCGTGTTCGGAAGAGCAGGACTTTTAAACGGCAGGAAGGCATGCGCTTTCCCGGGACTTGAGGGAGAACTTAAAGGCGCCGATGTACAGATGACGGAGACAACAGTCGACGGACATATTTTAACAAGCAGGGGCATGGGAACCGCTATTCCTTTCGGACTTGCTATCGTTGAGCGCTTTTGTGGCAAAGAGGCAGCAGACGAACTCGGAAAAAAGGTTGTATTCAGGCTGTAGGATTAGAATATGGGACTTGAGATTGAAAGAAAATTTACGGTTAAGAAATTGCCCAAGAATCTGGAAAAATATCCTGTACATATTATTGAACAGGGGTATCTTAGTGTTGTGCCGGCAATTAGGGTAAGACGCGAGGATGACAGATATTACATGACATATAAGAGTTACAAAGGATTCGGGATATCCGGTCAGAGTGACTCGGAAAGCGAAGCATGTGACAATGCCGGTGTTCAAAAGGATATAGGCAAGATTGAATATAACCTTCCGCTTGATAAAGACTCATATGATCATCTTGTTGAAAAAGCAGACGGGAATGTAATCAGGAAAAAGAGGTATATTATTCCTGTAAATGAGGATGCGTTTGAAGAAGCTTTTTTGAGAGAGAATTCCGCTACAAGAGAAGCATTTGAAAGCGGAGATATCAAAATTGAACTGGATGTTTTCGGCGCACCGTTTGATGGCAGAATTCTGGCTGAAGTGGAGTTTCCGAGCGAAGAAGCGGCAGCAGCTTATCACATGGCGGATTGGTTTGAGGAGGATGTTACCGGTGATGTCAGATACAGCAATGCGCATATGAGTACGGAGAAGTTGCGAGACTGCTCTGAAATGGTATAATAATCAAGCGTTTGAGCTGCTTTTTACGAATTATAAATTAATATGGAAAATAAATCAGACCTGTGCTATAATCTTTAGGCGACTGTGCCGAGGTAAGTAGCACAGGTCGTTTTATATATCACAATCTGAGTTGTGTACATTAATTTGTAACTATTTAAAATCATTCGATTTGCAGATACGGATAGTTACAACGATTTTATATGTATTAATAGGAGGAATTACGTAAAAATGAGCGTATCAGTAGAAAAGCTCGAGAAGAGCATGGCTAAGCTTACAATCGAAGTTGCAGCTGAGAGTTTCGACAAGGCAATCGACAAGGTTTACAACAAGCAGAAGAACAAGATCCAGATTCCCGGATTCCGTAAGGGTAAGGCACCCCGTCATATGATCGAGCGTATGTATGGTAAGGAAGTATTCTTCGAGGATGCTGCTAACGAAGTTATCAATGAGGAGTATCCTAAGGCTGTTGATGAGTGTGGTGAGGATGTTGTTTCCAATCCCGATATCGAGGTATCACAGCTTGAGGCAGGCAAGCCTTTTATCTTCACAGCAACTGTTGCTCTTAAGCCTGAAGTTAAGCTTGGCAAGTACAAGGGCGTTGAGGTTGAGAAGATGGATCTTGACGTAACCGAGGACGAGATCAATGCTGAGATCGATCAGGAGCGTAATAGAAACGCAAGAACAATCGAGGTTACAGACCGCAAGGTTGAGGATGGTGATATCGTAACTCTTGATTTTGAGGGATTCGTTGACGGAACTGCTTTCGAGGGCGGTAAGGGCACAGATTATCCTCTTACAATCGGTTCAGGTTCTTTCATCCCCGGATTCGAGGAGCAGCTTGTAGGCTTCGAGATCGGTACAGAGGGTGAAGTTAATGTTAAGTTCCCTGAGGATTATCACTCAGAGGATCTTGCAGGAAAAGATGCTACCTTCAAGTGCACAGTTAAGACTATCAAGACCAGAGAGCTTCCTGAGCTTAACGATGAGTTCGCAAGCGATGTTTCTGAGTTCGAGACAGTAGCTGAGTACAAGGAAGATGTAAAGAAGAAGCTCGCAGAGCGCAAGGAAAACGAAGCTAAGGCTAAGCGTGAGGACGAGGCAGTTAAGGCTGTTATCGAGGACGCAGAGATGGAGCTTCCTGAGAAGATGATCGAGACTCAGCAGAGACAGATCGTTAACGACTTTGCTCAGAGACTTCAGTATCAGGGCATGAACATGCAGCAGTACATGCAGTACACAGGCAACACTGTTGATCAGATGATGGAGCAGGTTAAGCCTCAGGCTGTAGAGCGCATCCAGTCAAGACTTGTTCTTGAGGCTGTAGCTGCAGCTGAGAAGTTCGAAATCTCAGAGGATGAGATTCAGGAAGAACTTGAGAAGATGGCTAAGCAGTACAACATGGAAGCTGACAAGGTTAAGGAACTCATGGGAGATCGTGAGATCAAGACTCTTAAGGATGATCTTCTTGTTCAGAAGGCAGCTAAGTTCCTTGTAGAGAATGCTAAGGAAGTTGCCGCTAAGAAGACAACTAAGAAGGCAGCAGCTAAGAAGAGCGAAGATGCAGGCGAAGAGAAGCCGAAGCGTACTCGCAAGACAGCAGCTAAGAAGGACGACGATGCAGCTGAGGAGAAGCCGAAGCGCACACGTAAGACTGCAGCAAAGAAGACAGAAGAATAATTCTTTCTCTAAATAAATCAAATATTCACCTCCCTGAATTACAATATTCAGGGAGGTTTTTTGTGGGCGTCAATCCACAAGGTTGCGCAAAATGAATAAAATGGGGTATAATAATTTGGTATTATATTCTAAATATAACAGAGAGGAAGCGATTTAAATGAGTTTAATACCTTATGTCATAGAACAGACGAGTCGCGGCGAGCGCTCATACGATATTTATTCAAGACTTTTGAAGGAGCGTATTGTGTTCCTGGGCGAGGAAGTAAATTCCGTTTCAGCCAGTGTTGTAGTTGCACAGCTCCTGTTCCTCGAAGCAGAGGATCCCAGTAAGGATATTCACATGTACATCAATAGCCCCGGCGGTGAGATCACATCCGGAATGGCTATCTACGATACAATGCATTACATCAAGTGCGATGTCAGCACAATCTGCATCGGTATGGCAGCAAGTATGGGAGCATTCCTTCTTGCAGGCGGCGCTAAGGGCAAGCGTATGGCTCTTCCAAATGCTGAGATCATGATTCATCAGCCCCTCGGAGGAACTCAGGGCCAGGCAACTGAGATTGAGATTGCGGCTAAGCACATCATTCGTACAAAGGAAAAACTGAATACTCTTTTATCAGAGAATACAGGAAAGCCTTATGAGCAAATCGCAGCAGATACTGAGCGCGATAACTGGATGACAGCTCAGGAGGCTCTTGAGTATGGACTTATCGATTCAGTAATTGAATCAAGACCAAAGGAAGAAAAGGATAAGTAATTATGGCAGGTAAAAACAACGGTGAGATTCGTTGCTCATTTTGTAACAAGACACAGAACCAGGTCAAGAAGCTGATTGCAGGACCTGCGGGCGTTTACATCTGTGATGAGTGTGTAGACATCTGTGCCGATATCATTGAAGAGGAATTTGAAGATGAGCCCGCGCAGCACGATGACAGGGACATCAATCTTCTTAAACCCGTTGAGATTAAGAACTTTCTCGATGACTATGTAATCGGTCAGGACGAGGCTAAAAAGGTTCTCTCAGTAGCGGTATATAACCACTATAAGCGTGTTATGGCACCCAAGGCACATAACGTCGATGATGAGGTAGAGCTTCAGAAGAGCAATATTATTATGGTTGGTCCCACCGGTTCAGGTAAGACCTACCTTGCGCAGACACTGGCTAAGATTATAAACGTTCCTTTTGCGATTGCCGATGCTACAACTCTTACAGAGGCCGGCTACGTAGGTGAGGACGTTGAGAACATTCTCCTAAAGCTCATTCAGGCAGCTGATTATGACGTTGAGAGAGCACAGTACGGTATTGTTTATATTGATGAGATCGATAAGATAACCAAGAAGAGTGAGAACGTTTCAATCACCCGTGACGTTTCAGGTGAGGGCGTTCAGCAGGCACTTCTTAAGATAATCGAGGGTACAACAGCAAGCGTTCCTCCGCAGGGTGGACGTAAGCATCCTCATCAGGAACTGATCCAGATTGATACTTCAAATATTCTTTTCATTTGCGGTGGTGCTTTTGATGGACTTGATAAGATTGTTGAGGCCAGACTTGATCGCAATTCTATCGGTTTCAATGCAGAGATTGCAGATAAGACCGAGAGAGAGATCGGAGAGGTATTAAAAGAGGTTACTCCTCAGGATCTGACTAAGTTCGGACTTATTCCTGAATTTGTAGGACGTGTACCGATCTGTGTAACTCTTGAAGGCCTTAACAAGGAGGCACTTGTAAGAATTCTTACAGAGCCCAGAAATGCTCTTGTTAAGCAGTATCAGAAACTCTTCGATTTTGATGATGTTAAGCTTTCCTTCGAGGATGACGCTATTGATAAGATCGCAGAGATGGCTCACGAGAGGAAGACCGGTGCCAGAGGCTTAAGATCCATTATGGAAAAGGCTATGATGGATGTTATGTACGAGATTCCTTCGGATGACAACATTTCAGAGTGCGTTGTTACCGAGGAAGCAGTCAGCGGTTCTTCAAGTCCTCTGATTGTTTACAAGGATGAGGCTAAGAGACTTAAACCGGCGAAGTGATTTTTGAGGCAGAGATGCAGAGCATTTCTGCCTTTTTTAAAGAGGTTTTTATGGTAATTAAAAATGTAAATCTTGAAACTGTAATCGGTGTTACGAGTAAGCTTCCCCAGAATGACAAACCGGAGTTTGCATTTGCGGGGAAAAGTAATGTAGGAAAATCGTCTTTGATCAACGGACTTATGAACCGCAAGCATTATGCCAGAGTGAGTCAGGAACCGGGAAAGACTCAGACAATAAACTATTACAACATTAACAATGAGTTCTATCTGGTGGATCTTCCGGGATATGGTTTTGCGAAGGTTCCGGAGTCTGTGAAAAAGCAATGGGGAAAGATGATAGAGAATTATCTGAATAAATCCCGAATGCTTAAACAGGTTTTTCTGCTGATAGACATAAGGCATGAGCCATCAGCGAACGATAAGCTGATGTATGAATGGATTGTCTCACAGGGAGTAAGCCCGATTATCATTGCTACTAAGTCTGATAAGATAAAGAACAGTCAGCTTGAGAAGCATCTGAATATGATTAAGACGACCCTTGGAATGCCTGAGGATGGAATGATTCTTCCTTTTTCGGCGCAGAGTAAGGCCGGAAGAGAAGAAATCTATGAGCTGATGGACAGACTCCTTGAGGAGTGCAGACCACAGGAGTCTCAGGAAGAATAAGAACAGATGAAGGAGGTCCCATATGGGATTTTTCGTAAGGCTTAAAAAGAATATTCTGGTAGATGCAATAGCGCTTATCGTGGTTGGACTGGTTCTTATATTCCTTCCCGGAACCTCACTCAATATCCTTACGAAGGTTATTGGAGCAGTAGTACTTGCCGCCGGAGTGATATCTGTGGTGACAGGACTTGCATCGAAAAATCAGAACGTACTAACAAAGAACGGTTCACTCGGATTTGGGCTTGTTATCGCGGTAGTGGGCGTTTGGATTTTGATTAATCCGGAATTTTTTGAGGCTATAATTCCCGTTATTGCCGGTGTGATCATGCTTTTTAGCGGAATCATGAATCTGGGTGAGACTCTCAGTCTTGGAAAAAACAGTTATAAAAACTGGTGGGTTGCGCTTATTCTTGCGGCGCTTACGATTGCGACAGGAGCGTTTCTTGTTTTCAATCCTATAACCATGGTTAAATATGTGGTGCAGATAATCGGTGCAGCACTTGCGTACAACGGTGCTTCAAACCTTTGGATCATCTCAAGAATTCACAAGGTAGATAAGGTGAACAGAAAAGAGATTGTCGATGTGGAGAGTGTAGAAGTGGAGCCGAAGGAAGAGGCGAAGCAGGAAATAATTGATGTGGAAAGCAAGGATTTAGATAATTAGAGCTAATCCGTGAGAAGGAGTTATGGATAACAGAGTGGAATGGGCAAGGGCCAATGATGAGCTGGTTCATGCAGTGGAACAGCTTGGGTTTCCCGGAGAACTTGGAGATCAGGTGGCAAGGCAGCTTGGAAGCCCCAAAGCTATGCAGCGTATGTTGGCGTATTTGTATAATGTGAAGCCGCAAAGCGCTGAGCTTATAGTGGACGAGATGCTGGCTATTTGCAGTGATGTGAGCAGATGGAAAGATAAGAAAGCCAGTGAGGAAGCCAATGCCAGATATAATGAAATTCTCTACTACGGACTTGGAGATGATGAGTAAAACCTGTAAGACAACAATTGTTTGTCTTGCAGTTTTTTTTGATGTTATTGTAATTGTTTTTTTATATTACAATAATATTCATTTTATTATTCATTGTTACAATTATTATTGGAGAATTGGGATATTCTAACCTTGTTGACGTTTTTATTTGACGATAGATGCATTCCGGAAAGGATAAAATGGCATGAAGTCAATACGAACAAAATTTACTCTGCTGACGGTGTGTACCATTGTCATTGCAGTTATTATAGTTGCCGCAATTGCTGTATATTCAATCAATAAACTTGGCAACAGCGATGCGGATGAAATGCTGTTTCACCTCTGTGAGGCCGGACAGAAGAATCTGAATGCGTATTTTGACAGTGCAGAGCATTCAGTGACCAAGATTGCAGGTATTGTTGAAGAGAATCTTGAGAGAACTTCGGATGATCAGCTGGGAGATCATGTAGAACGTATGCGTACCGCCTTCGAGAAGGTTATGTATCAGACAAATGGCGTTTTAACATATTACTACAGGATTGACCCTGCAGTATCGAAAAAGATCAAAGGGTTCTGGTATTCAAATCCTGACGGAGAGGGATTTAGAGAGCACGAGATGATTGACATGACTCTCTATGACACCAACGATACCAGTGAACTTCCGTGGTTCACTATTCCGAAGGTTACCGGAGAACCGGTGTGGATTTCTCCCTACATCACCGATATTGATGAGGTGCGAGTCATTTCCTACAATGTTCCTGTTTATTGGAAAAACGAGTTCATCGGCGTTATAGGGGCTGAGATTGACTACTCACTTATGTCTTCAGAGGTAAGACATATTACATTATATGACAATGGGTATGCCTTTATCGCAGATGAAGCAGGTAATCTGGTATACCATCCGCATATTGATGCTACCATACTGACAGATATGAGCAGACCGGATGTTCCGCCGGGGCTTTTGACAGCAGAAAGACATTATCGTTATACAGTCGATGGAGAAGAAAAGATGGGCGTATGGCTTCCGCTGGATAACGGGATGCGACTGCATGTAACGGTACCTGCGTCTGAAATTAACAGAACACTGAGAAAAATGGTAGTGCAGATAATGATTGCTTCCGTTTTTCTGCTGATTGTTCTAAGTTACATTAATCGCAGGTTTGCACTGCGGCTTACTAAACCGCTTAATGATCTTACAAAAGCCACTGAACAGATAAATAGCGGAAATTTCGACGTTGAACTTAATTACAGCGGAGATGATGAGGTTGGCATCCTTACAAAGACCTTTTCTAATCTGGCAAAGAACCTTCAGACTGAAATTCATGCACTTGCTGAATCTGAGCAGGCAAGCCGGGCAAAGTCTTCATTCTTGTCCAATATGAGTCATGAGATTAGGACTCCTATTACGACCGTTCTTGGAATGAATGAGATTATCAGTCGAGAAACCAATGACGAGACCATACTCGGGTATTGCGATAACATTCGCATAGCAGGGAACAATCTTCTGGGAATAATTAACGACATTCTTGACTTTTCCAAGATTGAAGCAGGCAAAATGGAACTCATTCCGGCATCCTATTCTCTGAAAGACCTTATCGGCGATTTATATTCTATGCTGCAAATAAGGGCCGGTGATAAGGGGCTGAGCCTGCGGCTGGATATAGATCCGCATCTTCCGAAAGAACTTGTCGGTGATGCGCTTCGTATCAAGCAGGTAATCACCAATCTGCTGACCAATGCCATCAAGTATACAGAGAAAGGCTCTGTGACATTTAAGGTAGCTCTTAAGGAAAAAGACGAAAAGAAAGCAACGATATATGTTGCGGTTATCGATACCGGTATTGGAATTAAAGAGGAGGAGATGTACAAGCTCTTTGAAAAGTTTGACAGGCTTGATACAAAAAGAACAAAGACGATAGAAGGAACCGGTCTGGGGCTCGCCATTACAAGAAAGCTTCTTGTGATGATGGGAACCGACATCGATGCTAAAAGCACCTATAATGTGGGATCAACGTTCTCATTTATTCTTGAACAGGAGATTTCGGATCCTGCTGAAATTGGACAGCTTGACGAGAAGACGGTATCCATCAAAGATCATATGCGGCTTCAAAGTTTTTCCTTTGTTGCTCCGGATAGCCATATCCTGATTGTGGATGATACACCTATGAATCTGGAAGTAATCAAGGGACTGCTTAAGCCGACGCAGATACAGATTACAACAGCGACCAGCGGAGCAGAATGTATTGAACTGTTTAGTGCCAACTTTTATGATCTGGTATTCCTGGATTACAGAATGCCGCAGATGAACGGAGTTGAGACGTTAAATGCACTGAAAGAGAAAGTTCCGGAGAAGGCAGCTGCCACACCGATCATTTCATTGACAGCGAATGCAATTCAGGGAGACCGGGAGCGTATGATAGCAGCCGGCTTTACAGATTACCTGACTAAGCCTGTGAATATCTCAGACATGGATGCTGTACTCCTAAAGTATCTGCCGGAAAATTTGATCTCGCAGGCGACCGGTGATGAGGCAGAGGCCGAGGATCCATACGAGGGCATCCCGGAGGAGGCATTTGCATGTTCTTGGCTTGATCCGAAGGAAGGCGTTGAATATTGCGGAAGCGGACCTATGTACATGGATGCACTTGAGTTTTTTGCTAATGCGACAGAGAGAAATGCAAACGTAATTGAGAAAAGCCTTGCCGATGGGGATATAGAACTGTATACGACCAAGGTTCATGCATTAAAGAGCTCTTCTCTATCCATTGGTATGAAAGATTTTTCTGCAAGGGCAAAAGCGCTTGAACTGGCAGGAAAAAGTAATGATATAGAAACAATTAAACGTGATACACCTGATTTTCTTAAGTCTTACCGTGAGTTCCGGGAGGACTTGTTGGCTATATTGGCAAAAGCGGCGAAGTAGTGATTTTTCGCAGAAAGGTGTGGAAAATGACAAAACACAAAATTATGAAACCGGTATACCTGTTGACAGCGATTTTTCTTATGGCATCCCTGTTGTCAGGATGTAAGGCAGCTTCGAACGGTATAGGAAAAGGAAATGATGCAAATGCCGAGCCGGACGTATCCAAGTTTGTAGTTGCTGTTGAAGAAGAACCGGATACGGTGGATTTTCAGTGTACATCCATTCACTATACGGTTGCACAGAATGTTTTCAATCGTCTGGTAGAAATGGAAAACAATGCCCACGGCAGCGCGGTTGTTCTGCCGTCTCTGGCAAAGGATTGGGAAGTGTCTGATGATGGTATGACTTACACATTTCACCTTCGCGAGGGTGTAACCTTCAGTAACGGATCACCGCTTACGGCTTCGGATGTGCTGTATTCATTTACCCGTCTTCTGACTCATCCTGATTCCTGCAATCAGGATATCATTGATAATATTGCAGGTGCTGCTAAATTAGAAGCCGGTGAGACTGACCAGCTGGAAGGTTTTAAGATTTTGGGAGATCTTGATTTTTCCATTACCTTAGAGGAACCTTTTGCGGCATTTTTGCCATGCCTATCCATGCCCGGTGCATCTATTATGGATGAAGCAACAACTATTGAGGCAGGAGATCGTTTTGGGACGGAGCCCGAATGGACAGTCGGGACAGGCTCCTTCGTTCTATGGAAATGGAATAAGGGAGAAGGTATGCTGCTTAAAGCAAATAAGAATTGCTGGAATGGAGCACCTAAATGCGAAGGACTGGATCTGAGATTCCTGTCAGAGGCAGAAGATATTGAGGCATTATTTGAAAAGGGTGAACTGGATATCCTGGATCTGGATGGCCTTGGCAGCGATGCTGATAAATATCTGAATGATAGTTCGTATAAGGATCGTTTGTTCCGCGCACACCCGGTAGGTATCACTTATATCGCGCTTAATGAGTCCATAGACCCTTTAAATAATGTGGCTGTACGTAAGGCACTGCAGATGGCACTGGACAGACAGGCTCTTCTTGACAGCAGCAGGAATGGGAGGGGAGAGATTGAACAGGGAATATTCCCTCATGGCCTTAGCGGTTACAATGAGGATCTTCCCGAGATTGCCTATGATCCTGATGCAGCGGCGGCGCTCCTTGCTGATGCAGGTTACGGGGACGGATTTGAAATGACAATCAGTGTCAAATCATCTGTAGCTGAGTGGGAAAAGTCAATGATGGAATCAGTAGCATCAATGTGGGAAAAGATTGGGGTTAAAGCTACTGTCGAGGTTATTGATGACTCCGAATGGATGACGCTTCGAAAGGGCGGACAGCTCTCCTGCTATGAAGCAACCTGGACAGCAGATTTTAATGATCCCGATAATTTCATTTATACATTTTTCGGAAACAAGGAGAACACAACCTTCAGGAGCCTTTGCTATCCACGTGAGGACATCATGAAACGGGTTACCGATGCCCGTGCCATTACGGATAAGGATGAGCGCATCAAGGAATACAGAGACTTGGAGAAGACGATTATTCAGGATGAAGCTGCGTGGATACCGCTGTTTTCACGAATCCGATACTATGTGAAGAGCGAAAAGCTGGATGGTATTAAGGCATCCTGGAACGGCTCGGTGAAGAATAATTATAGAAACATGTCGAAAAAGTAATTTTGGTATATGCACTAAAGTGTTTAGGCAGATGTGAAAAGGAGAAGGATAATGAGACTGCGTCTGAAGGTAAGGCAAAGTGGACTGTACTCGCTTATGTCTGTGGCACCGATCTGGAGACAGAGGGTGGCTATGCAACATACAATATTGAAGAGATAGCGCAGACTACTCCAAATGACTCTGTGAACGTGGTAATTCAGACCGGAGGCACCAAAGAATGGCATACCGAAGACCTTGGCATTGTCCTGGATCCCAAGAAGTCAAACCGTATCAGATACGATAAGGACGGCTTTGAACTGCTTCAGGAACTTCCGCTGCAGATGCCTTCAAGGAAAATGAAATGTCATTTTCGGCTTTGGGTATCAGGATAGATCGCGAAAAAGAAGTTATCACAGAGTGTGATCTGCCGCCCATTTTTACAGATATTCCATCGCAGGAGTATGAACTCCTTTCGCCGCTTTCCGCCAATGCCTTCATAGAAGAAGAGCGAAAAAAGATGATTTATCTTGAACCGGAACGATTTGGGGATGCATCCGATGATACCTGGAATGCTTACTTTTTCAGTGAAGAGCCCGACGGATATTTCAAAGATGCTCATATGGATTTGTCTGTAATAGTTCCGCTTTCGAAGCAGGCAAATCTGCGGCATTGGGAAAAGTCAAAGCCCGAAAAAGTTAAAGAATATATATTGACCATGACATCACTTCGATGAACCGGAAAGAATTATTAGCACTCTCTATTGACGAGTGCTAATAATCGTGTTATAACAGTTGTAGAACAGAATATAATACAAAATTTCAGTCAGGAAGAACTACTAACCGGTAAAAGAGGTGATAGTTATGAAGATAGACAGATTTACACAAAAATCAATTGAGGCTGTCCAGAACATGGAGAAGGTTGCGGTTGACTACGGCAATCAGGAAATCGAGCAGGAGCATCTTTTATACAGCCTGCTGACCATAGAGGACAGTATTATTCCGAAACTCATTGAGAAGATGGGTATCGATAATAAGGTGTTCCTGGCAAGAGTTGATGAAGCTCTGAAAAAGAGAACCAAGGTGCAGGGAGGAAGCCCGTATGTGGGTGCCGGCCTTAACAAGGTACTCCTTAAGAGTGAGGATGAGATGAAGGCGATGGGCGATGAATATGTGTCAGTTGAGCACATATTTCTTGCGATGCTTCACTATCCTAACAAAGAGATTATCAATATATTCCAGGCATTCGGAATCGACAGGAACAGATTCCTTAAGGCACTGTCCGAGGTGAGAGGTAATCAGAAGGTGACCTCCGATAATCCTGAGGCCACCTACGATACGCTTGAAAAATACGGAACAGAGCTTGTGGCCAAGGCAAAGGCGCAGAAGCTTGAGCCCGTTATCGGAAGAGACGCCGAGATAAGAAATGTCGTAAGAATTTTGTCCAGAAAGACCAAGAACAATCCTGTTCTCATCGGTGAGCCCGGTGTAGGTAAGACGGCAGTGGTTGAGGCATTGGCTCAGAGAATTGCAGAGGGCGACGTGCCTGAGAACCTGAAGGATAAGAAAATCTTTTCACTTGATATGGGTTCACTTGTTGCTGGTGCAAAGTACCGCGGTGAGTTCGAGGAGAGACTTAAGGCGGTTCTACAGGATGTCAAGGAATCCGACGGCGAGATAATTCTTTTCATAGATGAGCTTCATACAATAGTGGGTGCGGGAAAAACAGATGGCGCGCTTGATGCGGGCAATATGCTTAAGCCCATGCTTGCAAGAGGCGAACTTCACTGTATCGGTGCGACAACGCTTAATGAATACAGACAGTACATTGAGAAGGATGCTGCTCTTGAGAGACGTTTCCAGCCTGTAATGGTTTCGGAGCCTACAGTTGAAGATACCATAAGCATCCTCAGAGGCCTGAAGGATCGATATGAGGTTTATCACGGTGTTAAGATCATGGACTCGGCGCTCGTTAGTGCAGCGACACTCAGTAACAGATACATATCCGACAGATTCCTTCCCGATAAGGCAATCGATCTGGTGGATGAGGCCTGTGCACTTATAAAGACCGAGATGGACTCTATGCCTGCAGAGCTTGATGAGATGAACAGGAAGATCATGCAGATGCAGATTGAGGAGACAGCTCTGAAAAAAGAGGATGATTCCTTAAGTAAGGAGAGACTCGAAAATCTTCAAAAAGAACTGGCAGAATTAAAGGACAGTTTTGATACACAGAAGGCACAGTGGACCAATGAAAAAGAAGCTGTGGACAGGCTTGCGGTAATTCGTGAAGAGATTGAGAGCGCGAACAGCGAGCTGATGATTGCCCAGAGAAGGGGCGATTTTGAGAAGGCCAGTGAACTTCAGTACGGAAGAATTCCCGAACTGAAGAAACAGCTCGAAGAGGAAGAGCAGAAGGTTGGATCGAAGGACATGTCTCTTGTACATGAGAGAGTATCCGATGAAGAGATAGCCCGGATTATTTCAAGATGGACAGGCATTCCTGTTGCCAAGCTGACTGAGAGTGAGAGAAATAAAACTCTTCACCTTGAGGATGAACTTCATAAGAGAGTCATCGGACAGGATGAAGCTGTGACCAAGGTTTCCGAAGCTATCATGCGTTCAAAGGCTGGTATTAAGGATCCCGGCAAACCGATCGGCTCGTTTATGTTCCTCGGACCCACAGGTGTAGGCAAGACGGAACTGGCTAAGAGTCTTGCGGCTTCGCTTTTTGACGATGAGAACAATATCGTCAGAATTGATATGAGTGAGTACATGGAGAAGTTCAGCGTGTCCAGACTTATTGGAGCACCTCCCGGATATGTGGGATATGAGGAGGGCGGTCAGCTCACTGAGGCGGTTCGCAGGAAGCCCTATGCGGTTGTACTTTTTGATGAAGTGGAAAAAGCGCACCCCGATGTATTCAATGTACTTCTGCAGATACTTGATGATGGACGTGTTACCGATTCTCAGGGAAGGACTGTGGACTTTAAGAATACAATTCTCATCATGACTTCCAATATCGGTGCGCCCTACCTTCTTGACGGAATTCAGGAGGATGGCAGCATAAGCAAGGAAGCAGAGGACCTTACGATGAACGAGCTGCATGCGCGCTTCAGACCGGAGTTCCTTAACAGACTTGATGAGATGATTCTGTTTAAGCCGCTGACCAAGGACAATATCAGCGGAATCGTTAAACTGATCGTTGACGATCTTAACAGGAGACTTTCGGACAGAGAGATTAGCATTCGTCTTACACCTGCAGCTGAGCAGTTTGTTGCGGACAATGCCTATGATGCAAATTACGGTGCAAGACCCGTTAAGAGATTTGTGCAAAAGCATGTTGAAACTCTCTCCGCAAAGCTTATACTTGAAGATAAGGTTATGCCACACGATGTAATTGAAATCGATGTGGAAGGTGATGCGCTTGTCGCACGTGCAATAAAAGTTTGATAAATATTATTGCCTTCTCCGAGGGGGCGCTCGACGTCCGGGGGACGTCGGTTTAGCGCGGACCGAAGCGGAGCGAAGACAGGTGGCGCGAAGCGCCGGATGAGGGGGCCGCATGATACCGAAAGATCCAATAATGCTACTTAGTTACATAAATACCCAGCTCAGGGACAATTACAGCAGTCTGGAAGCGCTTGCGGAAGGACTTGATATAGGAAAAGATGAGCTGGATGGGATTGTAGCAAAACTTAATGGGATTGGATATGTTTATAATCCGGATTCCAATAAGTTTGCCTGAAATTTTATAAATAAAAAACCGCATGAATTCGAGGTTTATTACGTATTGAGCAAGAGGATGTCAAATATTGGCATCCTCTTTTCATATATTGCGATTTTGTTGACAAAATATGATAAAGGCAAGCGCATTTTTTGGTAAGCATTTGGGCAATATTTCCTTTTATAATTAATCAACTTGCTGTGTGATATGGGGGGATTGCACAACGTCGACAATTTTTTAAAGGAGGATGTGTAAGGTATGCACAAAAGGTATTGGGGTATGTCATCTGTTTTGATGGCAGCAGTCCTCGCTGTATCATCTGTCAATGTAGGCACGCTACCGGTTAATGCGGCTACGGAAGAAGCAGTTGTACAGACTGAAGAGACCGCTGAATCTGAGCAGGAGACAGCAGAGAAAGCTGAGTCTGAGACAAAAGAGGAAGTAAAAGAGGAAGCGGAAGAAACCAAAAAAGAGGAGACCAAAGCTGAAGCTCCGGAAGAGAAAAAGGAAGAGGCAGCTGAGGAAAAAGTGGAAGAGCCCAAGGTTGAAGAAACCAAGGCTGAAGAAACCAAGGCTGAAGAAAACAAGGCTAATGAGAGCGAAACTGTTGGAACAGCAGAGGAGACTAAGGAAGCAGCCGAAGAGGCCGCACCTGCAGCTGCCGAGGAGGAAGCTGAAACTGAAGGGCTTGAATTCAGAGGCAGATGGAATCCGAATGATGTTGTAAAAGGAAAACTTACATTCTCAGAGATATATCAGGAGTATGTTTATGATCTCGGAGAAGAGATTCCTACAGATGAGATTGAGAAGATTTCTGTAAAGGTAAAAGATCAGGGTGGAAACCTTTGCATTAAGTTTTATGCTTCACTTAGTCAGCAAGAAGAAGATTTCCATGAATACAACTGCAACGGAAAGGATGAGTATTCCTTTACTCCAAACTATGACGGAGCAGTAAGATACGTTGCTGTTATGAGTAACGATAATGCCGACGTGTATCCTTTGAGCGTCACAGTTACAGACATATCTGTTGAGCGTAAGAATGCTGCAGGATCAGAGGAAAATACTGAAGCTCCGGTATTTATGGGCAGATGGGATCAGAGCATCTCAGCACAGGGAACACTTACATTCAACGCTCAGTATGAGGAGTTCGTTTATGATCTGGGAGAGGATATCCCTACAGATCAGGTAGATAAGATCTCGGTTAAAGTTAAGGATCAGGGTGACAACCTTTGCATCAAGCTATACTCCGAACTGTCAGAAGCCGGCGAGAAATTCCAGGACTATAACGCAAACGGCAGTAGCGAGTATTCATATACCCCTGACTTTGATGGTACTGTAAGATATGTTGGTATCATGTCCATGGCTGAGGGTAACTATCCTTACAGCGTGACCGTCACAAGCATCAAGGTAAATAAAAAGGATGGATCATCTTCCGAGAAGAATGAATACGAAGAGACAATCGTTTTCGAAGGTGATGATCTTAAGTTCAGCAATAAGAATACAGGCGAGGATGTTGAGGGACAAACTCTTTCATACGCTGAACAGTGGAATGAATATTGGATGTCCATTGGCAAGACCTATGCAATAGATGATATCAAGGAAATAAAGTTCTATTTCACTGAAGCAACAAATATTCTTTGCTTTAAGTTATATGATGAGCAGGATACTGAGGTAACTCAGATTTACGGACAGAGTGGACAGAGCACATATACTTATCGTCCTTCTTCAACAGGAGATGCATGCAGAATTGCTATCATGGCTATGAATAACCAGGATGAGGCATTCCCGTTTGATGTTACAGTGAAAAAGATAGAACTTACAGTTGATAACACACCTGAAGCACTTCGTCCCAAGAAGGAAGTTGAGCAGGATATCGTGGATCTTCGCGATCCCGTAACAGCTCTTATGGGTGATGATTTCATCATCGGTACAGCAGCAAGTTATGATGAGTTCCGTGATCCTCTTGATATGGAGCTTGCAACAAAGCATTTCAATGGCGTAACACTTGGTAATGAGCTTAAGCCTGAGTCAATGCTTAAGGCAAATGCAGAGATCACAACAAAAGTTCTTGATGGCGAGGAGATCGCATTCCCGGTACTTGATTTCTCATTACCTGAGAGCCGTCTCGACTTCTTTGTTGACTGGAATGAACAGCATCCCGAGAAGCCAATCAAGATCAGAGGCCACGTTCTTGTATGGCACTCACAGACACCGGATTTCTTCTTCCGTGAGGATTATGATACTTCAAAGCCTTATGTAACACCTGAGGTTATGAACAAGCGTCTCGAGGTATACATCAGAGAAGTTGCTGAGCACTTCACAGGTGAGGGCAGCAAATATGCAGGAATGTTCTATGGCTGGGATGTTGTTAATGAGGCAGTCAGTGACGGAACAGGTACATATAGAAATGCAAGCGAGAACTCAACATGGTGGAGAGTATATGAGTCACCCGAGTTCATCAACAATGCATTCGTATATGCAAACAAATATATGCCTGCAGATGTTGACCTCTTCTACAACGACTACAACGAGACAGTTACTAACAAGATGGAAGGTATCTGCAAGCTTATCGAAAATGTTAAGGCTACACCCGGCGCAAGAATCGACGGTATGGGAATGCAGGCTCATTACCAGGTTGCAGCTAACTCTCCTACAATGGAGCAGTTCAAGATTGCTGCAAGAAGATATGCAGAACTCGTTGATCAGGTTCAGGTTACCGAGCTTGACTTCAAGGGAGCTGCAAGTGCAACGGACGAGAAGCTCGCTGAGAGATACAAAGCAGTTTATGACACAATCAGAAGACTTAGAAATGAAGGCGTGAACTTCACAGGTATGACTATCTGGGGAATCACAGATAAGCATTCATGGCTCCAGACAGCAAACAACAACGGTGGCGGATCAAACGGAAGCTCAAGACAGTATCCTCTTCTGTTCGATGATAACTACCATGCAAAGAATGCGTTCTATGCTCTTGCCGAAGCAGGTGAGCTTGAGCCCGAGATCAGAAGCATTACTCTTGTGCAGAAAGTAAATGATGACTTCTCAGTAGGAGAATCTTACAAGGTTACAGGCGACGATTTCGATGCTACATTTATTCCTGTTTGGGATGAGAACGGGATTACTGTAAAGGTAACCGTAAACGACTCAACAGTGAATGAAACAGATGGCTTCATGGTTCTGGCAGATGACGGAACAGGAGAACTTAAATATAAGAAAGTTACAAGAGACGATTCTTCAGATGCAATAACATATACAGTAACAGATACAGGATACGAGGCAGTAGTAAATCTTGCTGTAGATCAGGAAGCGCTTGAAACAAATAAAGTAAAGATGGATTTTGCTGCATCAGATAACTGTAAGCCTGTTGTATTTGGCGATACAACTTTGGTTAACTCACTTCCTGAGAAACCTGAAGATATGAATAAGCTCGATACCAAGTATTTCGCAGTAACAGTAGTTAAGCCTCTTCTTGCAGTTGCAAGCGGCAGCGTAGTAGTTGACGGTAAGGTTGATGATGCATGGAATGATGTTAAAGCAGTTCCGCTTACAATTAACCTTGGTTCAGAGGTAGAGGCATCAGCTAAGCTCCTTTGGGATTCTAAGTACCTCTATGTTCTTGCAGATGTTAAGGACGCAGTTTTAAACAAGGATTCATCTGATGAGTACCAGCAGGATTCACTTGAAGTATTCATCGATGAGAACAATGCAAAGACAAGTTCATATCAGGATGATGACAAGCAGTACAGAATTAACTATCTGAACGAGCACAGCTTCAACGGCACAAAGTGTATTGAGGATAATGTAAAGTCTGCGGCAGTTCTTACAGAGGGTGGCTATCAGATCGAAGCAGCATTCAAGTGGACAGACATCACACCTAAGACAGGTGCTCAGGTTGGTCTTGAACTTCAGATCAACGATGCTAACGCATCAGGAAAGCGAAGCGGAACACTCAGCTGGGCAGATAACACAGGTAACGGCTGGTCTTCAACAGAGGTATTCGGAACTATCGTTCTTACAGGTGAGGCAGTTGATCCTGTAGAAGAGCCTGCTACAGAAGAGCCCGCTACACAGGAGCCTGCTGTAGAGGAGCCTGCAGAGACACCCGCAGAAACACCTTCAGAGGAACCTGAAGCAAAAACTGAGGAGAAAACGGAAGAGAAGACAAAGCCCGCAGAGGAGAAAGCAACTTCTGTAGAGACAAAGGAAGAAGCAAAGACTGCTACAGCTACTACTCCTGCAGAAAGTGTTAAGGAGAAGGAAGAGAATACTCTTACAGTTAAGGGTAAGACAGTAGCCATCAAGGCTTCTAAGGTTAGCAAAAAGACTCAGAAGATAAAGATTTCCAAACTGGTTAAAGTCAGCAAGGCAAAGGGTGATGTAACCTATACTAAGGTAAGCGGCAACAAGAAGATCAAGATCGACAGTGAGACAGGTAAGGTAACTGTTAAGAAGGGTCTTAAGAAGGGCACTTATAAGGTTAAGGTTGAAGTTAAGGCAGCCGGCGACGATACACACAAGGAAGCAACAACAGAAGTGACCTTCAAGATTAAGGTTAAATAATCAATAATTTGATATTGCTACTAATTAGTAATTTAAAGCTAATTTAAGTATCCCTTTCTGCCCCGGATGAGAGCACTCTCATCCGGGGCCTTTGTTTATCTTATTTTATTGCGATACAAAACCACATGAAGTATAATATATAGTGTATAAGTACAAGTTATAGTAGGTTGGGGAGCTATTTTTCGTGGTACCTTCAATTGATATTCATTGCCATATATTGCCCGGTGTGGATGATGGATCTCCTGATATGGAGACCAGTCTTGCAATGCTGAAAACCGCTTATTCAGAGGGCACTAAGGGCATGATACTGACTCCGCATCATAAGCCGATGCATCACAATGTAAGCCCGGAACATCTTCCGATATATACGGGTGAGCTTATGGAGAGAGCACATCAGGCAGGTATTAACGTTCAGCTTTTTCCCGGAAATGAGATATACTACAGTGATCAGACTCTTAGGGAGCTCGAGAGTGGAAGAACATCAACTCTTGCCCAGTCGGATTATGTACTTATAGAGTTTCATCCAACGGATATGTATAAGACTATACATAATGCCCTGTATGCAGTTCAGTCAGCAGGATACATACCGATTCTTGCGCATGTTGAACGCTATGCAGATATGGCTAAGCATGTGAAGTATGTGGATGAACTGTTAGATATGGGAATATATATACAGGTTAATGCTAATAGCGTAATGGGAAAATATGGCCTTGGAATAAGGCATTTTACCAGAGAGTTATTAAAACAACAGATGGTTCATTTTGTTGCAACCGATGCACATGACAATGGTTCGCGGGCGCCGCACCTCCTGGATTGTCGGGATTATGTGGAGGGGAAGCTCGGCGAAGATTATGCGCTTAAGATTTTTCATGATAATGCCATGAAAGTGCTAAGAAATGAAGTTATCTGACAAACAAATTTGATCCTTTAACCGATTTTTAGGGAAGGATTATTTACTTGATTCTGTGACCGGACGAATGAGGGGCGTATGGGAAAAGATGATGTAATTGAAATTAATCTGGGGGAATTGTTCGCAGTCTTACTTGGAAGAGCATGGCTCATCCTGAGTGCGGGAGTGTTCTTTGCGCTCCTTTGTCTATTTGTCAGTAAATTCGTACTGACTCCATTGTATTCCTCAACTACAAAAATATACATATTGAACAAGGAAGAAGGCGCGACCGTAACCTATTCGGACGTGCAGATATCCACGCAGCTGACGCAGGATTATGCACAGCTGATAAAAAGTCGCTACGTGCTTGAAGAGGTTATTCAGACACTACGGCTTGACATGGATTATGACGAGCTGAGTAATCTCGTATCCATCAGCACACCTGATGATACTCGTATTGTAGCAATCACTGTCAGGGACTCCGATCCCATGATGGCGATGAAGGAAGCCAACTGTGTGCGCGAGGTTGCATCAAAGCATATTCAGAACGTTATGGATATCGATGCCATTAACATAGCAGAGCTTGCAAACATGCCGACTGAAAAGTACAGCCCCAGTGCAAAGAGGTGGACTATGATCGGCGGCGTTGCAGCTGTTGTTGTGGTATCCGCAGTTATCATTCTCAATTACCTTATGGATGACACTATAAAATCAAGTGATGACGTAGAGGCATACCTGGGACTCAGCACCCTTGCCATGATACCTGCGATATCCGATGAGCAGAACAATAAGAAAAAGAGAAAATCAAAATCAAGTAAGACGTAAATGAGGGGTAACATGCAGCAAACCACATTACATTTCAGCGAATCCGAAAATAATTACCAGATAAAGGAAGCCTACAAAACTCTTCGAAGTAACGTTGAGTTCAGCGGGCAGGATGTGCGCGCAGTCTCGGTGACCAGCTGCACACCCGGCGAGGGCAAATCCAGTGTATCCATGGCACTTGCGAGAGCCTTTGCGGAGGCAGGAAAGAAGACGGTTCTTGTGGATGCGGACATGAGAAAATCCGTAATGGTAGGCCGCTATAAGACAGGCTCCGTAAGACTTGGTCTTACGCATTGTCTTGTGGGCCGCGAGAAGCTCTCCAATGTTATATGCGAGACCGATACTCCGAACCTTTATGTTATTTTTTCTGGACCTATTCCGCCCAATCCCAGTGAGCTTCTTGGAGGTCAGATTTTCAGCAAGATTCTTGATAACATGAAGAATGTTTTCGACTATATAATAATCGACACTCCTCCTCTTGGAAGTGTTATTGATGCAGCCGTTATCGCGAAGCAGTGTGACGGCACAATAATGGTCATTGAGGATAATGCCATAAGCTACCGCTTTGCTCAGAAGGTAAAAAGTCAGCTTGATAAAGCAGGTGCAAAGGTTATAGGTGCAGTGCTCAATAAGGTTGATATGACCGGCGGCGTATACGGTCATTATGGCAGATATTACGGCAGATATTATGGCAAGTATTACGGGAAATATTACGGAAAAAATGATTCATACAGTGATGGCAGTATGACCGGAGGAAAACCGGGAAGAATTATGCAGCCGCAGGTAAAGTCTGAGAGACCGGCACCTTCAAGTACAGCGGCTAAGGGCAATCTTGATGAACTTGACTACATTGAAGGCGTAGTCAGAAAGGATTGAGGAACTATAAGTGAAAAGTAATATACTTGCATTCTTTTTCACAATAGGAAGTATAGTGATGGCTGTTTTCATAGTCTGGTTTTACAACATGACTGACAGAATTCAGCCTGAAATGAGGTTCTCTTCATACGAGCTCACTTACGATGAAAATACGAAGGAAGCAGATCTTCTGAACGGAGTGGCAGCTTATGATGCCGTTGACGGAGATATTACAGACCGCATAGTTGTAGAGAAAACCATACTTAATGAGGAGCAGGAGACTGCTGTTGTTTACTATGCTGTGAGCGACAAGTCCGGTAATGTGACCAAGCAGTCCAGAGTTTTTCCTGCAAATATTGATAGTATCAAAAGTAACGGCAATGTGCTGTTTTCAAGCGACCAGAGCTACAACGCTTATCCGGAGGGTGTAGTAACAGACGGATTTAACACAGAGGGATTTGGAACGGGAGAATCAGAAACCGTAGGTAATTAGTTATGAGTAGGCATGGAAGAGGACAAAAAGGATTGAATAAATTCCTGCTTATATGGTGTATAGCGGTCACACTGATTTTGGTGTGCCTTGGAGCTTTTCAGGTTACAAGGGTCATTGGTAAGTCCGGCCTTTTTTCAAAAAATGCTGTAAGTGCGCCTGTTACCAAGAGCACTGAGGTGCTGACTCAGACGGAAAGTGCCATGAAATGGGAGGACGACTGGGTAAAGCATAACGGCGAAATATACGATTATAACGATGATATAATGACATTTCTTGTGATGGGAATTGACAAGAAGGACGAGGAGGTCAGCCCTGTGTACGGCGAGATAAACGGCGGTCAGGCAGATGCACTTTTTCTTATTGTTTTCAATCCTCATGATAAAACGACCAAGGTCATCGGTATTAACAGAAATACCATGACGGATATTGAAATGTACGATGAATATGGCAATTTTGTAAACACGATAAAGGCACAGATTGCGCTTCAGCACGGTTTCGGAGACGGTGTTGAAGGTTCCTGTGAGCTCCAGAAGAGAGCTGTGAGCGATCTGTTTTACAAACTGCCCATACATGGTTATGCGGCTATCAATATGAGTGCAATCACTACGATAAATGATGCTGTCGGAGGTGTGGATGTGACGCCTACAGCTGATTTCGAGAGCGGTGATTACAGCTTTAAAGCGGGAGAAACCGTTCATCTTGACGGTGAAGCTGCTTTTGCTTTTTTACAGAATAGAAATTTGTCACAGATCGGTTCTGCAGATAGAAGGCTTGAGAGACAGAAGCAATATTTGACAGCATTTATCAGCCAGGTAATAGAGAAAACCGAGAGTCAGCCCACACTTGCGGTGGATATATATAAAGAGATAAGTAAGCAGATGGTAACGGATGTTTCTGTGGATCAGCTGTCCTATATAGCGTCCACTGTTTCCGGATACGAGTTTAATTCGGATAGCTTACTTCTTTTAAAGGGTGAAACAAGGATGGGAGAAGAGTTCGAAGAATTCTATCCGGATGATGATGCCAAATACGAGATGTTTCTCGATGTTTTTTATGAAAAAATCGATGTGCAGGGGTAAAGGAAACTAAACAATGAACCGATATAAAGAATGGACAGTTTATAAGTTGCTTGAAAAAGGGGGACTATTTCTGATTGGTATGAGTGTGGCGGCTGTTCTTGCGTCATGCGGTAATCAGACTGAAACCGAAGAGGAAAAAACAAAGAAATCTCAGGAACTTATTGATCAGAATCCTGATATTTTCGGATGGCTTGTCGTACCTGATACGAATATTGATTATCCGATCGCCCAGAATCTAGATGGTGATGATACCTATTACAAGACTCATGATATCACCGGAACGAAGGAGAGTGAAAAGGGCGGAATTTATATTGAGTCGTTCAACATGAATGACATGTGCGATTTTAACACCGTGATATACGGATCCACCACGAAGGACGGGGATATGTTCTCGGAGCTCTGGAATTTCGCGGATGAAGACTTTTTTAACAGCCACGAGACATTCATGATTGCCATCGCGGATAACATACTGACATACGAAGTCTGGACAGCCTACGCGAGAGATAATAATGATGTGATGCATCAATATGATTTCACGGAAGCAGAGGGCTGTCAGCAGTACCTCGATGATATGAAAAAGGATTGGACCTCGGCCACTAACATTCGAAGCGAATGGGAACAGGGGGCGACACCTGACAATTTCCTTGTGAGTCTTGTGACCGTAGATCCTGAGCATCCGGATAAACAGTGGGTGGTCGTAGGGTGCCTTATAGATGATCAAAACGGCACTATTGACAGGAATGACGAGATACCGGATGTAGGTGATACGCAGACACCTGAGCTGCCATCAGATTAATCGTAATTAAGTAAAAATAAAGCTAGTGTTCATGCAGAGTTTATAGTTTTTTAAGTAGTATATTAGTCGTATTTTTGATAATATTAAATTAGGTTATCTTATGAGTATCATACGCTGAAAGGCGTAGAAAGGGGAACTGTTATGAAAAAGATAATGGCTTTATTGTTGGCGGGAGCAATGATTATGTCAACCCCGATTATGGCAGGGGCTACTGTTATCAGATCACCCAAAGCTGAAGAAGCTTACCAGCGCGGTCTGGCAGAAGGCAGATATCAGGAAGCAAAAGCACATGGTGAATATCTTGAGAGAGAAATCGCTGACCTCAAAGCGCAGGTGCAGAACCTTTACAATAAAGTTATTGAGCTTGCAAATAAAAAGACCAACGTAGAAGTAAAGGTTACGGTTAAAAACGGCAAAGCATCAAAACCGAAGGTGGTTGTTAAGAATAACACAGTTGGAAGCGGTTATTCACCGGCATCAGAGCCTTTTGTAAATACAGTTCTTAAAGCCCCGGGACTTGATTGCCCGATCCCTGTAGGACAGGGTGGAAAGCTCGTTATCTGCGGAGTTAAGACCAGAGCAACTTTCGTTATGAGAGAGACCACATCTGCCAAGGTTGATTCCGCAAAGATCCTTGCAGCACAGATCGGTGGATCGGTTAAGAACGTGGTTGAGACCTACGCACCCGGTGTTCGCTTCAGTACAGCACAGGTTGATTTCAAGGTTTACGGTGCTCACGACGGCGATATCTATAGGGTATTCCAGATGGGACCGAAAGGAACCTGGAATGAAGTACAGGTTGACGAAGTACGTGAAGGCCATGTGATTTGCACGGTTAACAGAGCCGGAACATTTGCATTTCTTAAGATGAATTAAGACCAATGAAATTGGTTTTAAATACGAATTGTTGAAAACAATTCAGGAGTAAAAGGTATCAAATATGTTTTAAAGCCTTCGCAAGAAGGTGTCAGCGCAGCTTACGGATGAGGGGAAAATTATGAATGATACTGCTTTAGCCAGACAGGAACAAGCAATCATTGAAGTATCAGGAAGAAAGATCATTAACCTGATTTATCAGGAGGTGTACGATCACAAGGCGAATATTTACAAAGGCCTTAAAAGGGCCTTCGATGTGGTTGCATGCAGCCTCGCACTTGTTGTTTTGTCACCGATTTTCCTCGTGACAGCGCTTGCTATTATGCTTGAAGACGGCGGCCCGGTGTTCTTTACTCAGTACAGAGCCGGGAAGAACATGAAGCCATTCAAGATTTACAAGTTCCGCAGCATGTACAAAAATGCAGAAGCCCAGTTCCAGCGCATGCAGGCACAAAACGAACAGACCGGTCATGCGTTTAAGATTAAGGATGATCCAAGAATCACACATGTCGGAAAATTCATTCGTAAGTATTCGATTGATGAACTTCCGCAGCTCATAAATATCATTAAGGGTGATATGAGCATAGTTGGACCAAGACCGATCCTGGTGAACCAGATGGAAGAGTGCAATGCTTATGAAAAGCAGAGACTCATTGTTAAGCCCGGTCTTACCTGCTACTGGCAGGTTGGAGGACGTGCTAACATCAAATGGGATGAATGGGTTGAACTTGACCTGAAATATATAAAAGATATGAGCATCGCAACGGACATTAAGCTAATACTCAAAACAATTCCCGTGGTGTTTGAATCCGAGGGTGCTTACTAAAGAGAATGGATTACGTGAAGCTCCTTTGCTAAGGCAAAGGAGTTTCGTTTTAGTAGAGGACATGATGAGGTGGAAAATGGCGAAGGATAACATACTCGAACTTATCGGAAGAACAGAACCGCTTTTTGTTAATGATATTCAAAACAGAGAAGCGCAGTTAAAGGAGATTATCTCATCCTCAAGATTCCTTGTAGTCGGCGGTGCAGGAACAATTGGCTCCGCTATTTGCCGAGAACTTTTCGCAAGGGATCCGAAGGTTTTACATGTAGTTGATATAAGTGAAAATAACATGGTTGAACTTGTGCGTGATATCAGATCCTCTGCCGGCTACGGAAGCGGTGAGTTTGCTACTTTCGCGATAGACTGTGGAAGTGAGATTTTTGAAGCTTTTATAGAAGTTCAGAAAAAGCGCATCGGCGGTTATGACTATATTTTCAACACCTCTGCGCTTAAGCATGTGCGCTCGGAGAAAGATCCGTTTACACTGATGCGAATGGTAGACACCAATATTTTTTATACGGAAAAACTCATGAGGATGGCAGAGGATATGGGGGCTAAAAAGTACTTCTGCATATCCACCGACAAAGCCGCCAATCCCGTAAATATGATGGGAGCATCCAAGCGAATCATGGAGATGTTCCTAAGTAGAAGAAGTGAGAACATGTCCTTATCAATGGCGAGATTTGCCAACGTGGCATTTTCGGACGGAAGTCTGCTTTATGGGTTTAACAGAAGAGTAGAGAAAAATCAGCCAATTGCAGCACCTAACGATGTCAGACGATATTTTGTAACTCCGAAGGAATCAGGTGAACTCTGCCTGCTGTCGTGCCTTACAGGAGAGAACAGAGATATCTATTTTCCTAAACTGAGCGAAGAATTAAACCTAATCACCTTCAGCAGCATTGCGGAGAAATATCTTGCAAACCTGGGTTATGAGCCCGTACAGTGTTCTACAGAGCAGGAGGCAAGAGACAGAGTCAGTGAGCTCAAAGCGCAGCACAAATACCCTGTGTATTTCTTTACCAGTGACACAACCGGTGAGAAGGATTTCGAGGAATTCTACACTGATAATGAAGTTCTTGATATGGATAAATTCGAATCCATAGGAATCATCAAAAATGAGCTTGATTTTAATGCTGATTTGTTGGATGATTTTGTAAATACAATTGCTGACATGAAGAGACGAGGAACTTGGGAGAGAGCGGATCTTATTGATTTGTTTAATAGGATGATTCCCAACTTCAACCATAAGGAAACCGGCAAATTTCTTGATGGTAGAATGTAACTGTGTCAGCGAAGCTTACGGAGATTATTAAAGCCTTCCCCCCACAGGGGGAAGGTGTCAGCGTAGCTGACGGATGAGGGGAAGGAGAATGACTATGAAAAATGTAACACTCGGCCGCACCGGCATAACCGTTCCGCAAAATGGTTTTGGCGCACTTCCGATTCAGAGAATACCGCTTGAAGATGCAGTAAAGCTCCTTCGCAAAGCCTATGACGGAGGCATGCGATTTTTTGATACCGCAAGAGCCTATAGTGACAGTGAAGAGAAGGTGGGCGCTGCCTTCGGTGACGGCTATGTGAAAAGAGAAGACATCGTCATCGCAACAAAGACAGGCTCTAAAACTCCCGAAGAATTTTGGGAGCATCTTGAGACCTCACTTGACAAACTTAAAACTTCATACATTGATATTTACCAGTTCCATCTGATGAATCAGTGTTGGAAGCCTGACGACGGTACGGGTATGTATGAGTGCATGATCAAGGCGAAGGAACAGGGGAAGATAAAGCATATCGGCGGAACTGCGCACAAAATCGGAATCGCAAAGGAACTCGCCGAGTCCGGATTGTATGAGTCTGTGCAATATCCGATGAGCTATCTTGCAACCGATCAGGAAATAGATTTAATACATCTTTGTAATGAGAAGAATGTCGGATTTATCTGCATGAAGGGGCTTGCTGGTGGACTTATCACTAATTCGAAAGCTGCAATGGCCTTTGCAAATCAGTTTGACGGACTTGTTCCTATCTGGGGAATTCAGAGAGAGACCGAGCTTAACGAATGGCTCTCCTACATGAACGACACTCCGCAGATGGATGCAGAGATTCGAGATTTTATTGAGAGTGAGAGAAAAGAGCTCATGGGTGATTTTTGCCGCGGTTGTGGATACTGCATGCCCTGCACTGTGGGTATCCAGATCAATCAGTGCAACCGCATGACGCTTATGCTTCGCCGTGCTCCCAGTGACAGCTGGCTCTCCGAATACTGGCAGGCAGAAATGAACAAGATAGAGGAATGCGTGAACTGCGGAGCATGCCTTTCAAAGTGTCCGTATGAGCTGCAAATTCCTCAGCTCCTTAAGAAGAATCTCGAGGATTACAGAGAGGTTCTGGCAGGGAACAGAAAAGTGAAATGAGATTGGATTTAAGATTTATGAGAAATATTATGGAAAGGGTTCCGGCTTTTATTTTGACCGGAACCATAGTTTTGTCAGGAATTCTGACAGGTTGTGGTAGGAATAATGATACATCGGAGAATGGCGGAGATTCTGCTTCCGAGTTGTTTACGAAGATTGAGGATGCTGATAAAACAGAAGAAGTGCAGCAGAATGATGTAGAAAATACCGATTCTACGGTTGAAGAGAACGATGATCGCGATGACTTGACCGGTAGTGATGATGGCAGAAGTTCAGATGAGGATGACGGAATCCTGACCTCTTCGGCAGACATAAACCTTCATGACGATGGCTCCGGCAAAAACTACACCTTCACATACAACGGCGAAGATTTCTCTGCAATTTATGTCGAGGATAATTGGAAAATAATAGACTCATACAAAATAAACAGCGTCAGCGATATGCTCTATATCTGCCAAGCGCTTATAGATGAGAAGCCTGTCCATGGAAGAGATATGCAATCCTACAGAGATGCTGAGGACATGGCCTACGAGTGGGTTCAGCACAACATGGCCTATCAGATACTTCCCGATGACAACGACATGAAATCCCACGCAAAGGATGTCGACTTTGATCCGCATGATCAAAACAAGGACTTCGATGAAATCTATAAGGACAGGACGGGGAAAGAATTATCGCTGGATGATATTTTTGATAAACTGAATTAAATATGGGTATGGAAAAAGTGTCAATTTTGACATAGGAATTCATGGAAAAAGTGTCAATTAAGACCCTAAAAACCATGGGAAAAGTGTTCTTTTTCATATAGGTGGATTTTAGGTCAATGACAAAAACCCATATTAAGCGTATAATATCCCTATAGAACTGCGTGTTCTATGGGGATTTTCTTATGTGGTTAACTTGATGAAAAAAGTTATTATTCGGGGGCATTTTATATTTTGATTAATTAGCGGCAGCGCGCCCGAATATTCGGCGTGGCTGCCGCTTGTTTTTGTATCTAGTAAGAGATTGTAATGGCGTTAATGAGTTTGGTAATTGGTGCGATTTATGAATGTTTATCAGGTATTAAGGGATATAAAGGATAGCCGCTATTTTCGGTTATTATTATGCCCTTATGGAATGCATCATTTTAAAAAAGAAAATACATTGTATAGCGAATCAGAATTCCCTGAGATTATTAAACGTTTTAAGAATATTCATGATGGAGAAAGGTGTTTCATAATAGGGAATGGACCAAGTTTGACTCCGGAAGATTTGCAAAAAATCAAAAACGAATATTCGTTTGCAGCTAATAAAATATATAACATATATTCTAAAACATCATGGAGACCAACATACTATGTCTGTATGGATAGCATGTCAATTGTTGAAGAAATCGGGGATGAGATAGATAAAGTTAGTGCTGATTATATGTTTATTAATTGGCAACAGAGAGGGAATATCCCAAGAGATGAGAAGATTATTCTATGTAATGCGAATCCACGATATGTTGTGAATTTTTGGGATGATAAGAAAGTGACTTTTAGTGAGGACTGTTCATGTTTTATTGATAATGCCAGAACAGTTACCTATACATCTATTCAACTTGCGGTATATATGGGATTTAAAGAAATTTATTTGCTTGGGGTAGATGCTAATTATCCGTTTTACAGAGATGGAAAAGGTCGTAAGCACACGACTGGCGTGACAAAGTCACATTTTGAAAATGGCGGGTATAAGAGGATAGATTACCTAGTAAAAGAAACAAATGATACTGGCTATAAAGTAGCACGAGAGTACTGCGAAAAAAATGGGATAAAAATATTTAATGCTACTCGCGGTGGCAAACTTGAGATATTTACGAGAGTAGATTTTGATGAGATAGACCTAAAAAGAGGATGAGATGAAAGTAGTAGCATTTGTTCCGATAAAATTGAATTCACAAAGACTTGCAAATAAGAATTTACTACCACTTAAGGGACACCCCTTATGCTGGCATATATGTAATACATTACGACAAGTAAATCTAATAGATGAAGTTTATGTATACTGCTCAAATGCTGATATTAAACAATATATTCCAGCAGATGTATCTTTTTTGAAACGAGATAGTTGGCTGGATGGGGATACAGTAAAAGGTTTTGATATTTATAAAAGCTTTATTTCTGAGGTTGATGCAGATGTATATATCTTAGCACATACAACATCGCCTTTTATAAAAAAAGAAACAATAAATGATTCTTTGCAACATATATTAAATGGGGAAAATGATTCTGCATTTTCTGCAAAACGAATACAAACTTTTGCATGGTATGATAATAAGCCAATAAACTATGATCCAAATGATGTACCAAGAACTCAAGATATGGAACCTGTTTGGGAAGAAACAAGTGGGTTCTATATTTTCAAAAAAGAAATATTTACTGAACATCACAGACGCATCGGATTTATGCCATATATAGCAGAGGTCAAAGGCGCAGAGGCTGTAGATATTGATGAAAAAGAAGACTACGAAATAGCATGTTTGTATGCTGATAAAGAGGAGAGCGATGAATAGATTGCTTTTAGTGGCAGGCCCATGTGTTATAGAAACAGAAGAAATCACATTTCAAATTGCTGATGCAATGAGATTAATAGCAGAAAAATATGATCTTGATTATTATTTCAAGGCATCTTTCGACAAGGCAAATAGGACAAGTATTGATTCATATAGAGGTCCTGGTTTAGAAAAAGGACTTGAGATACTTTCTGAAGTGAAACGAAAATATGGGCTACGAATTACAACAGATATTCATGAGCCATGGCAAGCAAACGAAGTTGCAAAAGTAGCTGATATTATCCAAATACCGGCTTTTTTGTGCAGACAAACAGATTTGGTTGTAAGTGCAGCTAAGACAGGAAAAACAGTAAATGTAAAAAAAGCGCAGTTCCTTGCACCATGGGATATGAAAAATGTTGTTAGAAAAATAGAAGATGCAGGGAACAGTAAAATAATTTTATGCGAAAGAGGTACTTGTTTTGGCTACAATTCATTAGTTGTAGACATGACCAGCTTTTGCGAGATGAAAAAATTTGGGTATCCTGTGATGATGGATGCAACTCATAGTGTTCAAAAACCAGGTGGGAATGGAACAGCTACCGGGGGAAACAGGAATTACGTAGAGCCGTTAGCAAAGGCAGCGATCGCGGCGGGAGCGGATGCTTTGTTTTTTGAAGTGCATCCTGATCCTGATCATGCATTATCAGATGGCCCCAACATGGTTAAACTTGATGAATTTGAGAATATGTTGGAGAGAATAATAAAGGTGTATAAAGCCGTTCACTAAGGAGAACTATGGATTATCTGGTTGAGGCAAAACGTGTATTTGATATAGAAATTGATGCATTAAGCAGAATGAGAGATTCGCTGGACTCATCATTTGAGCAAATTTTAAAACAGGTGACTGAATGTAAAGGAAAAGTCATTGTCACCGGAGTGGGAAAATCAGGTCATGTTGGTAGAAAAATAGCTTCTACTTTAGCTAGTTTAGGTACTCCTTCGTTTTTTATGCATCCTGATGAAGCTTTACATGGTGATCTGGGTATGGTTTCAAATGCGGATGTTGTCATTGTTATTTCATATAGCGGAGAGAGTGATGAGATATTGAGAATGCTTCCTGCTATAAAACACATTGGTGCAACTATCATTGCGGTTACCGGAAGAAGAGAGTCCACTCTTTCAAAAGAAGCCGATTATATTCAACTAATTCCAAATTTGGAAGAAGCATGTTATATGGGGCTGGCACCAACTTCCAGTACAACGGTTCAATTGGTATATGGTGATTCATTGGCTGTAACAGCAAGTGCTATTTACGGATTTAAGGATGCTGATTTTGGAAGATTGCATCCGGCAGGAGCACTTGGAAAGAAAACGATACTTAGGGTAAAGGATTTGATGGCAACAGGCGAGAAGAATGCTGTTGTTTCACATCATTCCGCGTTGAAGGATGCCATATTGGAATTAAGTAAAAAAGGGTTGGGGATAGTTACCATAGTTGATGATACTGGAAGAATGTTAGGTGTTATTACTGAAGGTGATTTGCGTAGGCAACTTGAGCGCGGTGCGGATATATATAGTTTATCAGTGGATGATGTTATGTCTTCAAGTCCGGCATATATAAAGAAGGACAAGATGGCTGTAGAAGCACTAAACGAAATGAAGAAAAAAAATATATCCAGTATGCCTGTAGTAGAAATGGGATTATCAATAGGAACAATACGTCTACAAGATATAATCGGGATAGGAATTGTTTGATGACATCTATTATACCTAAAAAAATACATTATTGTTGGTTTGGGAATGGAGACATGTCCGAACTTGAAAAAAAATGCATAGCGAGTTGGGGGAAGTTTTGCCCGGACTATGAAATAAAACAGTGGGATGAGAAAAACTTTGATATAAAGGATTGCAAATATGCTGAGCAAGCATATGCTTCAAAAAAATGGGCATTTGTGGCTGATTATGCGAGATTTGTGATACTTTTCAAAGAGGGTGGAATATATTTTGATACTGATGTCGAATTAGTAAAAATGTTTGATTCATCAAAGATAACTATGCCTTTTTTTTCGAGTGAATCATGCTATAGATATAGTCGAGATAATTTTTTTTATAAGAATGGGGAACAGAATGGAATAGAGGATGCAGTGAACCCTGGGATTGGGATGGCATTTCCTGCAGAGCATCCTATCTTAAGAGAGGTCATTGAAAAGTATAAAAAGAGAGAGTTTCTAATAGGAAATCATTTATATGACAAAACTACAGTTGTTAATATAGTTACAGATATGCTGATAAAAAAGGGATTTAATCCATCCAAGAAAGATATTCAGTATGTAGATGGGATAACAATATATCCACCGGAGTTTTTTTCCGGAATAGATAATATTTCAAAGAAAGATATACGTACAATTAATACTATTGCAATACATCACGGGGCTGGATCGTGGTTATCAGGCAAAGAAAAAAATATAGTTTTGATGCGCAAAAAATTTAAGGGCAAAGGTGCGGTTGTTTATTTAATTGGATGTATGTTGACTATGCCTGTTCAGTTTTATTATGAATGCATACAGTACGGCGCTGTTTTAACATTAAAAAAGTATTTTTATTTTGCAAAAGGACATCATAAAGTGGGTATTCTAAATTGAGTGATTGCGGATGAATAGCAAGAAAATGAACATCTTATTTATTTCATCAGATAATAATCCTGCTGCAGGGGCTTTCCGCAGTATGGCTAAATTATGTGAATTGCTGAATAAAGATGAAAATATAAACATAATAGTAATTCTTCCTAAAGAAGGAAAGGGCGTAAGACTTCTTTCGAATGTCGGGGTGAAATATCACGTTATAAGGTCTTGTAGCTGGGTCCAGCATTTAAACGAACATAAGACAATTCTAGGGACTCTAAAAATGCAAATTAAAAGGCTTGTGAATGTCTTTGCAATAATGAGAATATGTGTGACTATCAAATATAATAAAATTGATATTGTCCATATAAACACTATATCCTCGTATGTTGGTGCTGTTGCAGCCAGATTATGCAAAGTGCCTGTTGTGTGGCATATAAGAGAAGCCTTGGATGTGGATCAGGATAAATGCCTGTATGATGACAAGGCTTATTCGATAATTAATAAAGCGAAATATACACTATATATTTCGGAATTTATAAAGAACCATTATCCTCAGATAAGCATGCCACAAAATGCAATGATTTATAACGGCATAGATGAAAAGGAATACTACTATAAAAGAACGTGGAATAAGGATGAACAAGAGGTAGTACATTTCTTAAATGTTGGGTATATGGGAAATGAAAAAAAAGGACAGATTTTAATTATACAAGCGGCTTCGGAACTGGTTGCGAGAGGAATAACGAATTTTGATGTAACTATGGTAGGAAGTGGCAATAAGGAAAAAGAGTATATCAGACGGGTATCTGAAGCAGGTATATCCGATAAATTTTATTTTTTGGGAGAGCTTGAAAATACTCGAGATGAATATAAAAAGGCCGATGTATTTATTATGAGTTCCAGTGCAGAAGCTTTTGGAAGAGTGACTGTAGAGGCTATGATGGCGGGGTGCTTGATTATTGGCTCAAATTCGGGAGCAACACCTGAAATCTTGGAGAAGGGTAAATCAGGGATATTATTTGAAGCAAATAATAGTCAGAGTCTTACAGATGCTATGGAGAAAGTAATACATAACTTTGGAGACTATGAAGATATTGCTAAAAAAGGGCAACAGTATGCATTAAAAAATTTTAATGCACTTCATAATAAAACGGAAGTGTTGCGGATATATGAAGATATTATTGCGGGACAATAAATGGAAGCAAAAAGAGAACGATTTAGTCAATATTATATGTACTTCGTCATTGCTGTTTGGTTTGGATTTGAAATTATTTTCAATTCGACGGTAGAGTATATTTTTGTATGGAAAAAAAGCGATGTAAATAAGTTTATGGCAGTGTTTGTATTAGTGCTCATAATAATACAAATTCTGTTTTTACAGAGTTATAGATTAGCAGAAATATTTGTGTTGCTACTATTGTCAATTCCTGTTTTGATCGGAACTATCAGATCAGGTGATAATATGATGATGTCAACGTGGCTTTTTGTAATAGCTTCAAAGCATATTGACTTTGACAAGATAATTCAGATTAGCTTTGTTGTGCTGGTTTTGGGTATTGGGATTGTTTTTTATCTGTATTATACCGGATGGATAGAGGAAACATATATTTACAGAGGTTCACAGCTACGTCATTCCATGGGATTTATTCATCCTAATTGGCTTGGAGTTAGATGCTTTCAATTGATTATTGCATGGTGTTATATCAGAAGAAAAAGAATAGGAGTAATGGATTATGCTCTTATTGTAATAAGTGCCTATTTTGTATACAAGGTTCCTAATTGTAAAACAGCATATTATTCATTAGCTATTTTGCTAATTTTACTTATGGGATATCATATTTCTGGATTTGTGGAAAGTGGTAAACAGTTTTTTTTGTCCATAATAATTATGTTATCAATCATTTCAAACGCAGGAAGTATTTTTTTATCATATATAAATTTAAGCAAATATCAGTTTTTGAAAATTATTGATAGGATGATGTCGCATAGATTTTCTGCCTGCCATAGGACCTGGATGTATTATGGGACAACATTGCTTGGCCAAAATATAGATTTATATATTAGAAAAATGAATGTCTTAGTCAGAAGGTTCTATTTGGATACAGCATATGTTGCGATATTTCTAAAATATGGGGTGATTGTATATGGCTTATTCTCTATTTTGTATATAAAAGCAATGTCTAGATATAAAAAAAGTAATAACGGAATTATGGTCATTATTTTAGGAATGTATGCTATTTATGGAATAATGGAGAAGTCATTTTTTTCAATGACTCAAAATATATTTTTACTTGCGTTGGCAAACGCTATATATGATAAGAATGTTTTGAAAGAGGATTTTGATTTTGCAAATGTAAATGCAAAGTTTCGTATAAGTGTGTAATGAATTTGAGAGGTGAGAGATGGCGGATGTTCGATATGCAGTGATTAAGCCATTTTCTGGTGGAGATAATCCATATATTGAAATAATAAAAAAAATAATGAATGAAAATGGATATACTGCTATACCACTCTCCAAAGTTATTTGTTCCAATTATATTTTTAAAAGGATACATTTGTCACATTTAAATTGGTATGAAAATGTGCGAGGAAAAAATTTATTAACGACACATTACTATATTTTAAAGCATAAGATGGCTGTCTTGTATTTGAAATATATCAGGCATAGTAAGATTATTATTACTGTTCATAATAAACACTCGCATGATGCGAGTAAAAAAAACAGTTCAGCAAAGTTGTTAGCGTGGCTTATTAAATATTCAGATGCTGTAATTGTATTATGTGATGATACATATAAATACTTGGATAATATATGCAAATCATACAAAGTGAATGGATGTAAGTGTTTTAAAATACCGCTCCCTAGCTATAGCGATTTTTATAAACACTCAAATATAGATGAATTTGTAAATATTTCAGGCAAAAGAGATAAAAATATATTTGAAATTGCTTATTTTGGATCTATTTCGGAGTATAAGAATGTTGGAAAGCTAATAGAATTAGCTGATATGATAAAGGGAAAAGCTATACATATAACTATAGCCGGAAAGTCATCTAAGGATTATCTTGATGAAATAAAGAATGAGGTATCAAAACGAGACAATATTTCCTTATATTCTGATTTTATTCCTAACGATAGATTGTGGGGGTTCATAAAGGGTGCGGATTGCATTGTGCTTCCATATAAAAATGACTCTATGCTGAACTCAGCATCTGTACTTCTTGCACTATCTGTTGGGACAAATGTTGTTTGCTCTAGTAATGGAACAATCAATGAGTATCCAGCTGATTACACATACACATATAATTACGCTGATGAAAAAGATCATACAGCAAAACTATATGAGCAAATAATGCGTGCATATTCAGATTATTCTACGAATAAGGAATTGTATGACTTAAAAGCTGAAACAATAAAGAATATTATTACGTCGCAAAACTCTTATGAAGTCGTACTGGATAAATTTAATGAGCTCTATAAGACATTGGAGCGTTGATGATGAAAAAACTATTTAATAATGGAACAGTATGGGCTCTGACTTTAGTTGTAGTCAGAACTATCATAGCATTTGTTTCTGTACCGATTGTTACTAAAGCAACAAGTGTAGAAGCATATGGATTTGTTGCGTTGGCAAACAGTTTTATTGCATACATTGATATTATCGCCGTATCGTTTAACTATTTCGCACAGAGATATATTTCTGTATGTTTTCATAAAAGTGAATATGAACAATCGAGAAATTATTATTCTTCGATAATATTTGCGGATATCATTTTATGTATTGTTTCGAGTATTCCTATATTTTTATTTATATATAAGGCAGAAACAATAATTAATATACCTAATGGTCTTTTGAGTGATGTCAAATGGCTATTTGTATTTCTGATTTTGAAGTACGATTTATCACTTTTTTCTGCAACATTTGAAGTGGGTGCTTTTATTAAGAATAGGGTGGATTTGACATCAAAAATTAGAGTGGTGGCCTGTTTGCTTCAGTTCTCTACTTTGTGCGTCCTTTTTATATTAAGAGAACCCAAAATCTATTATGTCGGAATAGCAGCGATTGCATATGAGATTTTTAATTTCATATTTCAGCTTTGGGCAAAAAATTACAATGTGTCTCTGCTGACTTTTTCAAGAAAAAATTATTCTTTCGGACTGATAAAAAACTTAGTAGAGAAAGGCATATGGGTTTCAATCAATAATTTCGGTAATATTTTGAATAACGGATTGGATTTGCTAATAACAAATCTCATGATTTCAGAAATTACCCAAGGAATTATATCCATTGCAAAGATGCTTAGTTCGTTAAACTATGCTGTTGTGTCTGCTGTAAGTGATTCATTAAAACCTGCTCAGTTAAAATTCTATTCTGAAGGGAAGACAAATTTACTTATAAATGAACTAAATTATGCAATGAAAATAACAGGAACACTTTATATTATTGTTATAGGTGCTTTTGTAGGATGTGGAAAAGAGTTCCTGGTCTTATGGTTAGGTAATACAAATGAAATAAGAAAGCTCTATTTGTTTACAATATTATGTCTTTTGGGGGATCTTATACCTAGTGTGATGAAGCCTCTTTATTATACATATACATTGACTGCAAAAATGAAATTCCCATGCTTTGTCACAATAATTATGGGACTGGCAAATGTGATTTCCATGTATATACTAATTGCTAATACCAATATGGGAGGAGCAGCAGTATTGCTGACAACTGTTGTAATAAATACTATACACATAATTGATAGTCCAATTTATTCAGCGTATTGCTTAAAAATACAAGCAAGGTCATTTTATAAAACAATTGGAATATACATATTTACTTGCGCGTTGATGATATCTATTGCAATGGGATTTAGTTTGATAGAGGCATCAGACTCAGTAATAATATTTTTAATTAAAGTGATTTTGTTTTCCATCACTTGTATGTTGGGTTCATATATAGTTATGTTTAATAAGAATGAAAAGATAAGACTCAGAAAAGAAATAATGCGAGAGATGGAATGATTGATAAAACAAGGTGATAGAACATTATAGAGGTAATTTAAAGTGATAACCTACGACGAAATCCTTTCTGCATGGCAGGGAAAGAAAATAGAATCCCTTATTGATCTCGATGATGCGTTATCGGATTATCGGGTTTTCTTTGCATACCATTCAAATAAAATCGAAGATGCTGGAGTATCCCTTCATCAAACGAGAGAGATTTTTGAGAATGGAAAAGTTGTAGGATATACTGGGGATTTGCGCGCGCTTTTTGAAACTCAAAATCAGAAGGTGTGCTTTGAGTTTTTAAAAGAAAAGATAGTATTAAAAGAGCAACTTTCATCTGATCTAATCAAAGAAATTCATGAGAAGTTATGCCATGGCTGCTATGATGAGACTAGATGGGCTAAGGGAGAACGCCCAGGAGAGTATAAGAAAAACTATTATGGAGTAGGGCTCTCGGTAGGTGTTCCTCCCGAGGATGTTGAGGAAGAAGTCAGATTCATTTGTGATGAACTATCGGATGCGAAACTTAATTCTTCGGAAGATGTACTGAAGGCAGCAGCCTGGTTTCATTGTAGCTTTGAGCGGATTCATGCTTTTGCTGACGGCAACGGAAGAGTCGGGCGTACTCTTTTAAATTACATTTTATTAGTCAATAATTTGCCACCTGTGATTATTTTTGATGAAGATAAAGAAACATATTACATGGCGTTGGAGGTGTTTGATCACTCTGATAAAATAGACGGATTTGTTCAGTTCCTAAAAGAGCAGGCAATCAAGACCTGGACAAGAACAAAACCTAATGACGAAGTTTTTATAGCGATATAGAAAACGCAGCAAGCTCACATTTTGCCGGATAGTAATATTCGAGACTCTTAGTATTGGGGGATACGTATGAGTAAGGAATCGAATGCATTAACAACTGATCAGCAGCGGGCAATGGAAGTCATGAGGACCGGAGCGAACATTTTTCTTTCCGGAATATCGGGAACGGGCAAATCCTTCCTGATAAATAAGTTTATCTCTGAGAGAAGAAACAGCAATATTGTTATTTGTGCGCCTACGGAGAAAAAGGCGACCGCAATCTGCGGAGATACGCTTCAGAGAATATTTGATATTCCGGGCAGAATCATCAAGGTGGGTGAGTATAACCACAAACCGGGAAGCATTCTGAATGATGCAGACATAATAATAATTGATGATATAAACAGCTGCAGGGTGGATGAGTTTGAGTATGTGATCCGGACTCTGCGCGATATTATTAAGAGGAAGAGCCTTGCGGAGAAACCTGATCATTACAATAAGCAGCTGATTCTGATCGGAGATTTCTATCAAAAACCGCCGAAGGTGAATGTTGAGGATAGGTCGGATTTTGTGACCGAATGGGGATATAAGAGAGGTGAGGATCGCTTTGCGTTCAACTCATCTCTTTGGGATGACCTCTCACTCGTAAATGTCATTTTGAAAACGCCTGTAGGAAACACGAAGACTCCTGAGTATATGGAGAGACTCAGCAGGATCAGAATGAGCCGGGAGTCGGATATGACCTTCGATATGCGTGAGACACTTCTTAGAACCACTAAGGCAGTTTTCGATTTTTATGTAAAAATCGCGGGCGAAGCGGTGTCAGATCTGTATGAAAGCAGAAAGATAGTTGCACGTGCATATTCCGGATGGAACGATGAGGAAGACAGAAAGGTTCAGGATGAGTGGGCGATGGGAATGGGCCTTGATGAAATAGCAAGAAGACATGGAAGAACTGTCGGAGCGATAAGATCGAGGCTTATGCAGATATAGAGTTTTATGCTTTTCATGGAATTAAAAAAGTAAAATCTGCTATAATCATAGAGTTGATATCTACTGAATTCTATGGAAGGTGTATGAAAAATGAGAAAAATACTTGTAGTTGTAGACATGCAGAAGGACTTTGTTGATGGGGCGCTCGGAACAAAGGAAGCGGTAAGCATTGTTCCGAAGGTTGTAGAGAAAATTAAAAGCTATGACAAAAATGATGTGATTTTCACAAGGGATACTCATCAGACTGATTATATGCAGACACAGGAGGGGGCGAATCTTCCGGTGGAGCACTGCATAGAAGGAACTCCCGGGTGGGAAATTGATGAGAATATAAAGGCCCTCTCAGAAGGTGCAACAATTGTGGATAAGCCTACCTTCGGAAGCACTAAGCTTGCTGAGATGATAAAAGACATTGCAGCTAAGGAAGATATCGAGATTGAACTTGTCGGTTTATGTACTGATATATGCGTGGTTTCAAATGCGCTCATGCTCAAAGCTTTTATGCCGGAAGTACCGATAAGTGTGGATTCATCCTGCTGCGCCGGAGTAACTCCGGATAAGCATGATGCGGCTCTCGAGACAATGAGATCCTGCCAGATAAAGGTGTACTAATTCATAAAAATATTACACTTATTTTATTTCAATTCTTATCAAAATATCGTATTATTTTCATATAGGCCTATGAGAAAGGTGGCGCTATGAGGGGAGAATACGATTATACGATTTATAGAGCAGCTCAGGCGGGCAAGAAATTGCTCGCGATTGCGGTTGCTCTTTTTTTGATTATAAGCTTTTCAGGAGATGCTATAGCTGCTGAAGTGAAATCCGAAACCGAGAATGCAATAAGACTTACCTCCGGTAAGGGAACAATAACCATTACAGACAGCAGGGGCAAAAAGACAAAAGCCACAACCAAGATGCGACTTGATAACGGCAGCATGGTTACAACATCTTCAAAAAGCTTTGCGACTGTGAAAATCGACAGCACAAAGTACATTAAATTGGACAGCTTATCTAAGGCGGAAGTAAGAAAGAAGGAGGGCAAGGCAGAGGTTCTCCTGGATGCCGGTAATCTTTTTTTCAATGTGACATCAGCGCTTTCGGAAAATGAGATTTTCAATATTCGTACTTCAAATATGGTTATGTCTGTTCGTGGAACCTGCGCACAAGTGGAGATTCTGGATTCGAAGCATACCAGGGTGTCTCTTCTTGAGGGTAGTCTCCACTGTAAGATCACAAGTCTTAAGTCAGGGGAGAGCAAGACGGTGATCCTCCTTGCCGGACAGGCAGCAGATTTTTATCTTTCGGGAAAAGGTGAGGGTGACTGCAAAATCGTCACAGAGGATGTGAATCCTGATGCTATAAGGGGATTCGTACTTGAGGAACTCTTAAATGATAAGAGTCTTGCAAACAAGGTATTTCAGCAGAGCGGACTTGATTTCAGGAGCCTCACAAGTGATGTCGTAGAGTCCAGAATCAAAAAGGATCAGAGCACAGCTGTAAATACATCGGCAAAGGCAAAGGATGACTCTAAAAAAGCTATACAGATGGACTTTTTCAGAGAGCATGAGGAAGGAAAAATACTCTATACCACAGAGGGTGATGTTGTTATAATTCCGGAGCCTGTAAGTGAGGAGCAGATAGCAAAGGAGGCACCTCCGGCAGATCAGGCCTCTGCAGATAATTCATCCGATAATAATAGCGGCAGAGGACGCACTGTGATCAGAGAGATTTCAGCAAAATCGGGTCCGTCAGGTAGCGAGAGCGCACATTACAGGATTATTCCCAGTCCCACAGCAGTAGTTCTGTTTCATGCGTATGAGGGCGTAGGAACCTCCGCCAAGGATTAAATACTTTAGATGTCTCATAGGATATCCTCTCATCTGTCGAGAATCATTCTGGCATTAAAAGATTGAAACAGCCTCGGATGTTTATTACAATAAAATCGGAAGAATATTTTTTGAGGGGAACATTATGAAATATGCTTTTACTACATTTGCATTAATAGTGACGCTGCTTGGGGGCTTTATTTTCGGCGCATATTATATGTATAGAAAGAACAACCCTCTTCCCGTAGAACAGGTTAATGAGGCGCCCTCACAGGAGGAGGCCTTGGATAATTCGGCCTACTATGACAGTGACGGAAACTGGATTTTTAAGTACGGCGAGAGTGAGAGCGGCTATGGTGGAAGCGGCGATTCAGTTTCCACAGGCGCTGATGCTTCTGAGAACATCGATTATCGAATCACCGGAACTACCTTTGTTTATGAGGATGATGGTCTTTATTCCGGTTTTCACGCAGTAGTTACTATTGAGAATATTGGTAAGAGTAATCTCTATCTCGGCTCGGAATCAGTGTTTGATATAGAGGACAGAAACCTTGAGGTTGTGGATTCCTATGATTATGTCAGAGCAGTTCCTGATGTCATCGCACCGGGTGAGAAGGGTTATTTCTACGTTCCTTACGGTCAGATAAAAACAAGAGAGGACAGCGTAACCATTGAAGAGGGAGATCTTTCCGGAGATTCACCTGATCCTTCAGAGGCCAACAGTGCTCCCGCAAATGTAAACGGTGAGGATTTTAACGCTATAGATATAGATGAGCTTGAAAAAGCTCTTAAGGAGGAGGGGCTGACCTCTTCTTCAATAAAGGATGTTGAAAAGATAGCAGTAAGCGCAGATAAGCTCATGGCAGCCGCAGATTCTGCCGGAGGAACTACTGTCGATGAAGCTGATCAGAGTAGTGGCGGCACAGAGCTTCTTCCCGCTGATGAGAATGGCGAAGAGATACCGCCTGAGGGACAGGCACCTGCTGAAGGAGCACCGGAGGGTACAGAGGAAGTTACCTCCGGCGATGCAGCTATTTCAGAGGACGGTGCAGCTTCTTCAGCAGCTGAGAGCTCATCCAAAGAAGAACAAAAGCCAAGTTATCCCGGACTCTCACTTTACAGAGTGCATGAGTACTTTATAATGCCCAACCTTGATGTTAAAAAGTGCGCGAATGATCCTCGCAGCGACTTTGATATAAGTAATATAATGTATGGAAGTAATACAAGCGGCTATTTCACTCTGTCTGCAGATGTTACCAATCTCTCCGACAGAAATGTTGATTATATTCCGGTTACGGTTGTTGCGCTTGATCGCAGGGGTAATGCGATCGCTGTAGGAAAGGATTCCATCACGGATTTTTATACCGGCGCAGTAAGAAGCTTCGGAGTAAGCTATATTCTCACAAGAGAGGAGCGCTCCAACATAGTTCAATGTGTTGTCTATGCAAGGGAAGCAGTTAGCAAGCAATGATAAGCGAATTAATTAGTAATTACGGTACACTCATCAAACAGGTACTATCGGATTTGGTGAGTGTAACTAAATATATGAATATAGGCATAGGGATCGCCCTGATGTACGGGGCGGTCTATTTGTTGTACGTTGTAATATGTAAGCTTTTGGGAAAAGAGAGAAAGCTTACCACCGGACATGCAGTTGCGGTTTTTGCACTGCTGATTTATTTAACGGCAACTCTTTTCATAGTATTCATGAGCAGAGAACCCGGGCAATATGAGGGTGTAAATCTGGAACTGTGGTCCTCCTGGGGCACGACGACTTTAAAGAGAGCGATGTTTATTGAAAATATCATTATGTTCATTCCGATGGGTATACTGTTGCCGAGTGCTTTTAAGAGGTTGAGGAATCCTTTTGTGTGTGTATTCACCTGCGCTGTTCTCTCCATTTTTATTGAGCTGATTCAGTTTGTAAAAGGGCTGGGAATCGCAGAGTTGGACGATGTTGTGACTAATACTGCAGGAGGTGCCATAGGATGGCTTATTTGGGGCATTTTCTGGGTGATAGGGCTGATTATCACGCGTATTTTCGGAAAAAAAGAGGAAGAAGAGAAAAAGAAAAGCTAAAGAAAAATATTACAAAAACTTGACGAATGTGTAAAATTGGAGTAATATCTCGAACTATGGGGAGCAGTATCGCTCCCTATATCTGTATTTAAGCACATTTTGCAACCTTTAAACTTGTTTCTCATAGGAATTTCAAGGAGTTTAACAGTATTTTTATGAAAAGAACAGGTAACAGGAACAAAAACGTCAGGAAATTTATCCCGGCAGCACGAATCGTGTTTGCCGCTTCCATACTTCTTATAATAGTACTTCTTGTTCAATTTGGTGCGAAGGCCATTGATGAGAAGAGTGCTATCGAAACTAAACAGGAGACTATCCACGTGCCGGCCGATAATACGGCAAGCGCTGCAGATAGCAGTTCCCTGACCGTGGGAATATTCACCGCTCTCAATGCCAAGGCAGCCGATACCCAGACTATTGTGAAGGAAGGTATTACAGGAAAAGAGATTGAGGAGACAGAAACTCCAAAGGCAGAATCTGAGGAGACAGACGAATCGGATATCGATTATATGGTAACCGACTATGCGATAACCGTTTATGAAAATGTAAAGAATTACTATTCAAATGATCGTGTCAATATCAGATCAGGTGCGGGCATAATGTTTGACAGACTGGATACAATTTCCAGAGATTCAAAGGTAGAAGTTCTCGGAGAGACCGATAACGGATGGTATCAGGTAAAGCATGATGATGAAGTCGGATATATCAAGATGGATTATCTTCAGGAAGAGGAGCCGGGTACCGAGTACATTTTTGCCGGCGATTCCAGAACAGTTCAGATGAGTCAGGCCGTTGATAAGGATGACTACGAATGGATTGCCAAGGTGGGTGAGGGCTTCTCATTTTTCTCTAATGAAGCGGTTCCGAAGATCGATGCTGAGGCAGGAAGCGGAAGCACAATTATCATCAACTATGGCGTAAATGACCTTTACAATGCCGAAAAATATATTAAACTTATAAATAAGAAGGTAGATTCATGGATAGCTGCAGGTGCCACTGTTTACTACGCGGCGGTTACTCCTGTAAGTGATTATCCCACTATCACCAATTCGGATATCGAAGAATTCAACAGTGAGATGAAAAGCGGGCTTGACAGCAGAATCGGATGGCTTGACGGATATTCATATCTCCAGAATAAGGGATTTTCATCAGGTGATGGCCTTCATTATAATTCAGATACTTATAAGACGCTGTATACATACTATATGAATCAGGTTGCAGCGCAGAAGGAAGCATGATACATGGTATCCATTAAGGATGTGGCAAGAGAAGCGGGAGTTGCCATTTCAACAGTTTCTAAGGTTTTAAATCATTATCCGAACATAAGTGAATCAACTCAGAAGAAGGTTATGGAGGCAGTTGACCATTTAAACTTCGTCCCTAACCAGGTTGCGGCTGCGCTGTCCTCGAAGAGATCGGGAAGGATAGCGCTTCTTTTGAAGTTAAACATGAAGACGCAGGCGATAGATGAGATAGATATGCAGTATATCTCAGGTGCTCTCGCCATGGCTCAGGAGAAAAAGCTCGATGTCATAACTGTGTTCTATTCTGTTATTGCTGAGATGAATTTAGAGGAGATGATTAGATACTTTGCGTCTCAGAGTATCAGCGGAATAGTCATTTTCGGAATGAACAACGATGATAAGGTTCTTCATCAGCTGGTTGATTCACAGAAATTCAAGATAGTTGTGGTGGACGGCGCCAATATAAATGAAAACACATCAGTTGTGGGCGTTGATCATTATCAGGCTCAGTATGATGTAGCTGAGAAGACTATACGCGAGAATAAGTGTAAGAAGATTCTCTACATCGCCGGTATGAGAAACAGCTTTGTAACTGATGAGAAGATAAGAGCAATGGAGGATCTTGCGAAAAAGAAGAAGCTTAAGCTTTTCATCCGCAATGGCGACTTCTCCGAATTAAAGGCGCGAAATCTTACTCTTAAGTATGCAAAGAACAGGGATGTGGTTGTATGCGGTTCCGACTTGATGGCAATTGGTGCGATGAAAGCCCTTATCGATATGGATATTTTCAGACCGGTCTGCGGTTTCGACGGTATCATTCTGATGGGGTACGTTGGTAAGCAGATGAATACGGTTAAGCAGAATTTCAACAATGTTTCAGCCGAGGCAGTCTGCGAATTGAACCGCCTCCTCAACGGCTCCGCCGGCAGGAAGGTCCGCCTCCCTCATACACTGGTTCGACTTAAGTATGAGGACATCATCTGTTAAACTTATTGCAGTGCGAAGAAAATAAAAATGATCAGGCTGTGCTTGCACAAAGCTTGATCATTTTTATTTTCTTCATAGGGCGGTAGCCCTACAACGAGGAATCATTGATTCCGAGTCTGCAATAGGTTCTGTTATTCAAAGAATACAACAGTCAAAAAATTTCGAAAAAATTAATATTGCGGAAAACGTTTTCACATGATATGATATATTCAGTTTTGGAGAAAACGTTTTCTCCAAAAAGGCGAAAGGAGGAATTATGAGTCAGCACAGTAATTTACAGCAGGATGTTTTAGTAACCAATATGGAGGAGTCACTTAGCGGCATTGCGAACGAGAAGTTCGGCAAGAGCCTTAAAGATTTGAGCGATAAGGAGACCTATGTTGTTCTTCTTGAGTACTCAAATCGTCTTATGGATGTAGCGCAGATTACAGGCGGCGAGAAGAAGATATATTATATTTCAATGGAGTTCCTTATCGGAAAGCTCCTTTCAAATAACCTTATCAACCTCAGAATCTATGATAAGGTAAGCGAGATTCTTGAAAAGAACGGCAAGAGCCTTGCAGCCATCGAGGAGTGCGAGCCCGAGCCTTCACTTGGTAACGGCGGTCTCGGAAGACTTGCAGCATGTTTCCTTGATTCAATTGCAACCCTGGGACTTTCAGGAGAGGGTATCGGCCTTAACTACCACTATGGTCTCTTTAAGCAGGTGTTCAAGGACAACCTTCAGACTGCAGAGAAGGATGCGTGGATTGAGAATGAATCCTGGCTTGAGAAGACAGACACTACATTCGAGGTTGCTTTTGGTAAAAAGAAAGTGGTTTCAAGACTCTACAATATGAATGTTGTCGGCTATGACACAGGTGTTAACAAACTTAGACTTTTTGATGTTGAGACAGTTGACGAGAGCCTTGTAAAGAAGGGCATCACTTTTGATAAGGAAGAGATCGAGAAGAATCTCACACTTTTCCTCTATCCCGATGATTCTGATGAGGCAGGTAACCTCCTTAGAATTTATCAGGAGTACTTCCTTGTAAGTAATGCAGCTCAGCTCATCCTGAAGGAGCAGAAGGAGCATCAGTATGACCTTCGCGAGCTCAATAAGCATGCAGTTATCCAGATCAACGATACGCACCCCACAATGATTATTCCCGAACTTATCAGAATTCTTGTTGAGGATAAGGCATTTTCAATGGATGATGCCATCGATGTTGTATCTAAGACCTGCGCTTATACAAACCATACAATCCTCGCAGAGGCACTTGAGACATGGCCTCTTAAGTATATTGAGAAGGCTGTTCCGCAGCTCGTTCCTTATATAAAGGAGCTTGATAAGAGAATCCGCGCTAAGGTTAAGGATCCTGCAGTTCAGATCATTGACAAGGATAAGAAGGTACACATGGCATTTATTGACATCCACTACGGTTTCTCTGTAAATGGTGTTGCTGCCATCCACACTGAGATTCTGAAAAACTCAGAGCTTAACGATTTTTACAAGCTTTATCCTGAGAAGTTCAATAACAAGACAAACGGCGTAACCTTCAGAAGATGGCTTATGTCCTGTAACCATCCTCTTACTGAGTTCATCTCTGATAAGATCGGTGACGGATTCAAGAAGGATGCTGATAAGCTTGAGGATCTCCTTAAGTTCATCGATGATCAGGAGACTCTGGATAAGCTTGATGCCATCAAGCACCAGAAGAAGGAAAAACTTGCTGCTTACCTTAAGAAGAAGGAGAACGTTGAGGTTGATCCTAACTCCATCTTCGACATTCAGGTTAAGAGACTTCATGAGTACAAGCGTCAGCAGATGAATGCCCTTTACATCATCCACAAGTATCTGGAGATCAAGGGCGGCAAGAAGCCCGCGCGTCCCATCACATTTATTTTTGGTGCGAAGGCTGCTCCCGCTTATGTAATTGCGCAGGATATTATTCACCTGCTTCTCTGCCTTCAGGAGATCGTTAACAATGATCCCGATGTAAAGGATTACATGAAGGTTGTTATGGTAGAGAACTATAACGTAAGCTATGCTGAGAAGCTTATCCCCGCTTGTGATGTATCCGAGCAGATCTCACTTGCAAGTAAGGAAGCTTCAGGAACAGGTAACATGAAGTTCATGCTTAACGGTGCAGTTACTCTTGGAACTGATGACGGTGCAAACGTAGAAATCCACAATCTCGTAGGTGATGATAACATTTACATCTTCGGTATCAGTGCAGATGAAGTTATCACTCATTACAAGAAGGCAGACTACGTTTCCAAGGATTACTACAAGAAGAGCAAGGTCATCAAGGAAGCAGTTGACTTCATCACATCCAAGCAGTGCCTTGCAGTGGGCCACAAGGAGAACTTGAAGCGTCTCCAGGATGAGCTCCTTAAGAAGGACTGGTTCATGACTCTTATCGATCTCGAGGATTATATCCGTGAAAAGGATTTGATTTTCGCAGACTACGAGAACCGTGATAAGTGGAAGAGAATGATGCTTACCAACATTGCAAAGGCCGGCTTCTTCTCATCAGACAGAACAATTGAAGAGTATAACAGAGACATCTGGAAACTTTAATAATCACCCCGCCTCAAAAGCTTGAGGCGGGATTTTTTTAGGGAAAATGTGATAAAATAGAGCAATGTGCAGGGGAACATATGATTAGGAGGAATTTGGGTTTTTAAAAAAAGTATTGCTAAAAGTATTATTACTCGTTCACTTTCAATATTGATGGCGGCCATGATTTTATTGATGGCGCCCATCACGTCTTACGCAGAGGGCTCCGATCCTGTTTATGATTCCATGACGCTTCGCTCCGAATCGATGAGTGATTACATGATCAAGGCGAATAGATATTACGGACACATTCTTAGTGATACTTCATCCCCTGAATCAAAGAGAGTGCTCTCAATGGGGGCGGTTTATCTGACAAGCGGGGAGACACTTCCTGAGAAGTTCACGGTTTATCTGGGTAAAATAAAACTCTTTGCGTATTCGCTTTCCAAAAGAAAATGGATTGTCATCGACTCACAGCCATATCCCAGTGGAATTCGAGTTTATACTCTTCCGTGGAAAAATTCCAAGTCTAAAAAATGTAACAGCATAACCTATACTGACAGCTATGCGAAGGTAGACCTTACTGCGGATGAGATGAAGAACTGCGTGCTGCACTTTTGGGGAAAAACGGCATCGATTGATAAGTCGGATTACCTCTTCTATGCATGCGGCTTTGAATTCTGGACTGATGAAGCTGCTGCAGGCAAATTCACGGCAACAAGCGGAATTGATACCAAGAATGCATCGGGTTCGCAGACTGTAACCCAGCTCTACTCATCACGCGGACTTACGACGCAGACTTATAAGAGAATCCAGTGGGGACACACTGTTCCTAACGACGTTTATTCGAAATACAAAACCTCTACGCTTAATGCTCTTTTCGAAAACGGACAGCTTGAACCCGGACTTTATACGGGAACAGAGCCCAAGGGGACGGTACCTGTCGATCCCTATATGAAAAAGACAAAGCTAAACGATGTCATCACCGGAAAATCGACACTAAAGCTCAAATGGAAAAAAGTGAAATCCGTAATCGATGGCTATGAAATTCAGTTCAGCACTAACAAGAAATTCAGAAACAAGGTGGGTTCGATTTTTATAGATAAACCGAATGCCATGGCCAAGAAATTTAAGCACATAAAATATGGTAAGAAATTCTATGTGCGCATACGTACTTATAAAAATGTTGGAAGGCAGAAAGTTTATTCCAAGTGGAGCAAAAAAGTAGGGGGGAAATTAAAGAAATGACAACAAAATGTAGAATGGATGAAAAGCTTATAAGAGCCATTGAGGATATGGCGGCGGGAAAAGAAGAGGGCTTCAATGCGGTATATTCAGCAACCTACAATCACGTTTATTTCCGTGCAAAGGCATACATGAAGGATGAGGCTGATGCGCAGGATCTGACGCAGATTGTTTATATTGAGGCCTACAAAAACATAAAGAGCCTGCAGAATGTGGAGTCTCTTTTCGGATGGTTGGACGGAATCTGCCATAATCAGGGAATGAAAATCTTTCGCAAGAAAAAAGATGTGTTTCTAAATGGCGATGAGGAAGGAAATGATATCTTCGAGACACTTGAGAGTAACGACCTTGCGTCACTGCCTGAGCTGTCGGCAGATCAGAAGGAAACAAGCAGGATAATTCAGGAGTTCATCGATGAGCTTCCGGAGGTTCAGAAAGCTGCGGTTATCGCTTATTATTTTGATGGTTTTTCAGTCGGAGAAATTGCGCAGATGCAGGATTGCTCGGAGGGAACGGTTAAGAGCCGCCTGAACTATGCGCGCAAATTCCTCAAGGATAAGGTTGAGGGAACAGAAAAGCGAGACGGTATCAGACTTCACGTTGTTGCACTTCCTACTTTGTACTATGCTATCAGGCTTATGTCAGAGAATACGAAGCTCTCCGCAAAGGCTGCAGAGGGCATCTATGCGGGAAGCTGTGCGCATGTCGGACTTACACCCGGAGCTATCGCACTTGGAAACGCAGGAGCAGGAATGTCAGCAAATATGGCTGCTACAGGTGTTGCAGTTGCAGGCGCAGCAGGGACTGCTGCCACAGGTGCCGGAATATCGATAGGCGTGAAAGCTCTGATAATTGCCGGCGCGATTCTGGCCGGAGCGGGCGCAGGTGCCGGAGCGACTTATTATGTGGTGAATCAGAATGCTGCAAAAACAGAGAAATTAGCGGATGCGAGTGATGAGGATCTGGAAGGGTTAGCGGAAGCGGTTAATCAGGGGGATTCTGAAGAACAATCCCAGGATGCGCAAAATCAAGATGGCACAATACCATCAGGAAGTGGAGAAAACAATGATGGAAACAATGATGAAAGCCCGGATAATACATCTGATGATGTAACCCTTACAGAAGATGAGAAAATTCAGATTGTTGATGCCATCGGCTTTTATTCTCAAGATTGGCTGGACGCAGGGAACTTTGTATTTTGTGCAAGATTGTATGCTGTATATACATTATGGAATAACCCTGAAGGAAAAAAGGCCTTCCCTTGGAAAAAGGATGATAAACTGGATGTTCCTTTTGTAAAGGATTTCTATAAGGCCCTTGGAATTGAAATTCCCGGGGATTATGATTTTGATGATAATGGTGTCACTGTGGACTCTGACAATCTGCTCGGAGAAGGCGAATTGGCAATGGACTATTATGCCTATGAGGGACTTGATATAAAAAATAATGGAGACGGAACATATACGTTGACCGGACAATACAGTTGGAAATCACTGGATGATGAACCCGGGTCAGCACCCAGTTTGTTTCCCTTCACCGCAACAGCTGTAAAGGGTGGTAATCCGGATATTTTCGGGGGACTTATCATTAAGGATTGCAGCACCTTTGACTATTCGAAATGGAAAGTAAGCAGTTCTAAAGTATCAATGAATTCGGAGCTTATGGCGAAAAAGGCAGCTGAGCTTATAAAGCAAAAACAGGCGGAAGGAATAGTTGATAGCTATTATCCACTTTACTTTGTGTATGATGTTACGGCTGATGGTATTCCGGAGTTTATAGTCCAACAGGGAACCTGTGAGGCTGATTACATGATGAACATTTACACCTGGGTGGATGCTAAATCCGATTGGATTAAAATGGGAGAAACTCTGGGAGCTCATGTTGGTGATTACTGGGGAAAGAATTCACATGATGGCTTCTACGGATCTTCGGTGCACATGGGATATGAATTCGTATATGATTATGATGGTAAAAGTAATACCACAAATCAGATATACGAAGGCGAAGTTGAATGGATAGACTATCCAAATGGTGATTCCGATATTAAAACCCTGTATCAACCAACGGATGCTACACTACTCACGTTTTATTCAGACACCTCAGCCGGTGCGATTAAGTCTGTAATTGAAAGCGCAAAATAAATTAAGCATAGTTAAAAGAGGCAGTTGTAGCTTAGGCTACAGCTGCTTTTTGGTGCAATAATATTTTTTTTTATATTTTTTCAAAAATATAAAACCAAATCAAAACCCGCCGGTACTTATAGATAGAACAACAAAAATAAGATAAGGAGAGGGAAACGAAGATGAAGAAAAATGGATTATTAAAAAGGACAGGAGCTCTGCTTCTTGCAATGTTTATGTCAGTTGCATCTTTTAGCACATTTGCTCCTGAGACAAAGCTTACAGTTAAGGCAGCCGGTGAGACACAGGATACGGCAACTGTGCTAACGCCTAATTCAGAATGGACAGCATGGACACCACTTGTTGATGGAGGAACATACTTCTACAAAGTGGTTTTGGCTGAAGATGGGGAGCTTACATTAAGTGCTGCATTTAAGAATTGTTATGGCGTGAACGCATTTCTTCGTAAAGAGAAGAACACTGATATCTTGTGTCATGTACAAACTATTTTCGGGACAGAAGAAGATGCTCCTGTTACAGAATCCGATAAACGTGTTTTGTCAGCGGGAACTTACTACATTGAAGTTACTGGAAAAGGTGTCAGAAATAAAGATAAGGGTAATGGTTATCAGAACTATAAGATAAAGACCGGTTTTAATAGTTACGGAACATCTGAAAGTGTCGAAGACAGCTATGATAATCCTAAGGAATATACAATCAATACTGTAGCTACAGATGCATTTACTTGGACAGAGAACATGGATTGGTACAGATTTAATGTAGATAAAGAAGGAAAGTATATTTTTAGCATTACCAGTTATGGTTTTGAAGGTGGATCAATAACCTGTAATGCTAAAATAATGAATTCTGATTTGACAGAAGAAAAGCTTTCGCTTGAAAGAAATGGAGGATATACTCAGGAGATTAAAACAGGAGATGCTTATCTTACTCCAGTAGTGTATTACATAAAGCTTGAAGGCAAAAACACAAAATATTCTTTTTCTGTAAAGGGCTCTACAATCAAAAAGAGTAAAATAACAAAAGTAAAGTCACCCAAGAAGAAAAAGGTAGAGGTTACCTTCAAGGAAGCAAAAGATGCTAATGGCTATCAGATTCAGTACTCAACTGACAAGAATTTCAAAAAAAATGTAAAATCAAAATCTTTTGAGAATGATAAGGCTGAGAGCATTGGAAACGGTTACAGAAAAATCACCATTGGCAAGCTTAAGAGACATAAGAAATACTATTTTAGAATCAGAGGCTATGTAGAATCAAACAAGTCAAGATTTTACTCAGACTGGTCAAACGTAAAGCATACAAAAATAAAATAAATGTAATAAACATTCAAAATCCGGGAATCTTTAAGGTTCTCGGATTTTTTTCATATTTTGTGGTATACTTGTAAAGTTGTATGACATTTCGAAGAAAAGAGGGAAAAGAGGATGAAAAAAGAAAAATTGCTAAAGAAATTTGGGGGAGTGCTTTTGGCATTAACTATGGCAGTTAGTCCAATCGGTGCCTTTAATCCGGAAACTAAAATTGTTGCCGAAGCTGCGGGCGGAAGCACTTTTGATACAACTGTAGAATTGCCGGCAAATATGGAGTGGACCGGATGGAATGAAATAGGTGTTGCCAGCCAGGATTTCTATAAAGTTACATTACCATCAGATGGTATATTCAAGATTGGTCTTATGTTAAAAAACACAAGCCATATAGGTTTAGATGTTTTTAATAGCTCTGATACGTCATATAGAGTAATGACTACAGGTCAGATGAATGTAGATGATTCAGCCTGGACAGGAACGGATTCCAAGGCTCTTTCAGCAGGCACATATTACATCAGAGTATCAAGTGAAAGTCCCCGTAATAGAAGCCAAAAACAGAGCTATAGATTAAAAACAGTTTTTGAGAGCTATGGCGTATCAGAAAATGGGAAGGATAGCTACGACAATCCAAAGGAATATACTCTGAACACTTCTGTGACGGATTCTTTTACAGCCACTGACGCAGAGGATTGGTATAGGGTGAACATCACCCAGGAAGGTAAGTATCATTATACGGCTGTGGCTGAAAGCGAGGTCGTTTCCGGATACAATTATGCGGACGCAACTTTATATAATCAAGACCTGTTTGAGAAACAACATCTGGGAAAAGCGTGTGCAGGATCACCGGCATCCAGCGATATCTATTTAGCACCGGGTACATATTACTTAAAAATCGAGGGCAATCAGGTAAAATATACCTTCTCATTAAACAATGCCAAAATTGAAAACGGAAAAGTAACCAAGGTAAAATCTCCCGGTAAGAAAAAGGCAGAGATAACCATTAAGGACGTTACAGGTGTTAATGGTTACGAAATCCAGTTCTCGACTAACAAGAATTTTACGAAGAATGTAAAAACAAAATCTTTCGAAATTGCAAAGACGCAAATTGCCGGAAATAATAAAAGAAAGATAAAAATAAACAAGCTTAAGAGACATAAGAAATATTACTTTAGAGTCAGAACTTATATCGAGCATAATAATGTCAAATACTATTCAGACTGGTCAGACGCAAAGAGTGTAAAAATAAAATAATCATTCAGAATCCGGGAAGCTTTTGGGTTTCCCGGATTTTTACTAATCATGGAGCTTTTGATATAATATTATTGTATTTCGTTTTGTAATTCATCCGGAATTATCATCACGAATTCCGGAAAAAATAAAACAATTTTCATTATAAGGAGGAAAGAAAGGCATGGCACGAAAAGTAGTTTTGGCAGGAGCTTGTAGAACAGCAATAGGTGTTATGGGGGGTGCCCTTAAGGACATTCCGGCTCCGGATCTTGGAACAATCGTAATTAAGGAAGCATTGAAGCGTTCAGGTGTAAAGCCTGAGCAGGTAGATGAAGTATATATGGGCTGCGTAATTCAGGCAGGTACAGGCCAGAACGTAGCACGTCAGGCAGCAGTTAATGCAGGAATACCGGTTGAGGTTCCTGCAACTACAATTAACGTACTTTGCGGATCAGGTCTTCACTGTGTAAACCTTGCAGCAAAGCTTATCTCTATGGGAGATGCAGATATTATCGTAGCAGGTGGTACAGAGAGTATGTCTCGTGCACCTTATGCACTTCAGAATGCAAGATTTGGTTACCGTATGAACAACGGTGAGCTCATCGATACAATGATCAAGGATGCACTTACAGATGCGTTCGGAGGCTTCCACATGGGTATCACAGCTGAGAACATCTGTGAGCAGTGGGGACTTACAAGAGAAGAGCTCGACGAGTTTGCTGCAAATTCTCAGCAGAAGTGCGAGAAGGCACAGGCTAATGGTGTATTTGATGAGGAGATCGTTCCCGTTCCTGTAAAGGTTAAGAAGGAAACTGTTATGTTTGCTAAGGATGAAGGCCCCAGAGCAGGCGTAACAAAGGAGAGCATCTCTAAGCTTCGTCCCGCTTTCAAACCTGATGGAATGGTAACAGCAGCTAACTCTTCAGGTATCAACGACGGCGCAGCAGCTATCGTTGTTATGAGTGAAGAGAAGGCTAAGGAGCTCGGAATCAAGCCCATGGCTACATGGATTGCCGGTGAGCTTGCAGGCGTTGAGCCCCGCATTATGGGTATCGGTCCTGTTGCTGCAACCAAGAAGACAATGGCTAAGGCTGGCTATCAGATTTCTGACTTTGATCTTATCGAGGCTAACGAGGCATTCGCTGCTCAGTCAGTTGCAGTTGGTAAGGATCTCGGTTTTGACCTTAACAAGCTCAATGTAAACGGCGGCGCTATCGCCCTTGGACACCCGGTAGGATGCTCAGGCTGCCGTATTCTTGTAACACTTCTCTATGAGATGCAGAGACGCGACGCCAAGAAGGGACTCGCTACTCTTTGCGTAGGCGGCGGAATGGGAGCTGCGGCAATCGTTGAACGAGACTAAGATATTATGCCTTCCCCCTAAGGGGGAAGGTGTCAGCTTTAGCTGACGGATGAGGGTTATATGAACGTAAACCTTGGTAAAGGCTTCGGCCCTTTAGACTTTGATGAAAACGGAAAAATGTTTTCTCTTTTCCCTGAAAATCTCCCCTATGTGGATGACGACTTCGACGGCAATGATGCGGACTTCACAGTATACGTGGACGCTGAACTTGTAGAAGCTGTCTGCAATGCGGGACTTGATTTTGAGGAATTCCTTCGCGCGGAAGAAGATGAGCGCCGTGAGATGCTTGAGGATGTTGGACTTAATCCGAATGACTACGAGCTTGATTTCGACCGCGATGTCAGAGAACGTCTTGAAGAAGAGGGGTACTACGACATGGAGTACGACGGCGACTTCGAGGAAGCCGAAGATGATGAGTACGACTTCGAAGAAGACGATGATGACGAGGAAGACGAAGATGAGTATGATGAAGAGGATGAATCCGACGAAGACTATGATGAGGAAGACTTCGAGGATGATTCCGAAGATAACTATCCGGATGAGGATGACGAAGACGATGATTATCCGGATGATGAATACGGCTCAGACGACGACTTTGGAGGAGACGGCCGGGGCGGCAATAAACATGGTGACTCGGGAGATGCTTTTTTTGGCAACCTGGGAAGATAAGAACTAAGAGACTTTGGTATCCATGCACTTTATGGATACCAAAGCTATTTATTGTATAGGTAATTCCTATGAAATAAAAAAGTAATCAGAGGGAACGGTATGAACAAAGACAGAGGCGTTCGATTATGCAAAGACTTATGTAAGCGTGATTTTTGCAGGTGTTCCGTTTCTGGTATTTTATCAGTTCTTTGCCGCAACATTAAGAAGCCGCGGTAACAGCAGAATCCCGTTGGCGGCCTTGACTATTTCATCTATTTGCAATATCGTGCTGGACCTTCTTTTTATATGCGTGTTTAATATGGGAATTGCAGGTGCGGCCCTTGGTACTATTCTTTCAGAAGCTCTAGTGATGATTGTTTGCGGATATAACGTCTATGGGATGCTGCATGAAAAGAAAGCCGATGATGATATTGCCCGTGACAATAATGAGTATATTAGCAGCGATGTGGTGAGAAGGCTTATAGTTGTCGGACTTCCAATGGCGTTGCAGAGCGGGATCACGGCAATCGGCGGCCTAATTGTCATCAGTAATGTAAACCACTTTGACATAACTTTTCTTACGGGTTATACAATTGCAGGAAAAATCTATGCTCTTTTGGAGATAGCTGCTTCATCCTACGCAGTGGCTGTTGTAGCCTATGTTTCGCAGAATTTTGGTGCAAGAAAAATTGACAGAATTCATTCCGGAGTAAGGGCCAGCCTCATAATAGGCATAGGCACTGCGCTAGTATGTTCATTTATAATGATAGCCTTTGGGCAGAGTGCGATGGGACTGTTTGTCGATTCGTCGTCCGTTTCACCGGATGTATTTAAATACGGACGAGATTACCTTCTGGTTCTTGGGATTTTTTATCCGCTTTTATATACGCTCTACATAATACGAGCTGCGCTTCAGGGGGGCGGGAATTCATTTGTTCCGATGATCTCAAGTTTTGGTCAGCTGATTATGCGAGTGTTCTGTGCTGTGGTGATCACGGGCTTTATTGGCTGCCGCGGCATCTATTATGGTGAGATAACCGCCTGGATTTTTGCGAATCTTATTCTTATTGCGGCCTATTACTATGAGCTTCATTTAAAAAAATAAGTACTTGCAATGATTGTTAGTCTGTGCTAATATAACCGTGTTAGCAAAAGCTAACTAAATGACATACATAGTCATAAGAAATCTCCTACCTGAAAAACCCGCGTCTTGCCAACGCGGGTTATTTCGATTAAAGGATATTTGCAATTTACTTTATTTCATAGGTTTTCATAATGCCGCGAACAGCGTATTCGAGTTCGGGCATCAGTTCATCAAGTGGCTGTGGCTGCTTGTAGATAATAGAACTGTAGCCTGCGGAGCTGACCATCTCGACTATCAGAAACATCATGAGCTCGGGATTTCGATATTTCACCTCGGATTCCTCAAACATCTCGGTGATTATCCTCAGGAAGTCAGTCTCGGAGTCATCAATGTTCGTGGTCATGGCCTCCTTAAACAGAGCCCAGCTGAGATCCTTATAGATAAGGGATAGGAGCATGTGATTATTTGAAAGCTCAATGAGGATATGCTTCATCATAAAAATAATTTTATCCTCAACCGAATGAAGTTCTTCCTTTAGAAGTTCTTCGTAAGCGACACCAAAGAGCTGATTTGATTTACGCGCAATCAAACGGTTCCTTATATCATATTTGTCTTTGAAATACAGATAAAAGGTTCCCTTCGCAACTCCGGCCTTCTTAACAATGTCGGAAATTGACGTCTGATTGATTCCCTGCGAAGTGAACAACTCAAAGGAGGTGTTTAAGAGAGAATCAAGTTTCAGTTTTTTGTTTTCATCCCATTTTCCCATAGCTTTATCCTAACATATTAATTGAGAAAAGGCTCGAGAAAACCCTACGGGTTTTCCTCGCTTTTTACATCTTAAAAATAAATATTGACCATCGGTCATTTTTGGAGTATAACATAAAGTGTAAAAAATGACCAGTGGTCATAAAATATTTTTGTGAGGAAATGGTTATGAAATTTTTTTCTAAGGCAATTGTAAAATCCAGATTCATAATACTGATTGCCAGCATCGCACTGATGATTCCGTGCCTTGCGGGAATGGCAGCCACGAGAGTTAATTACGATATCCTCTCATATCTGCCAGGGGAGATTGAGACCATGAAAGGTCAGGACATCCTCATGGATCAGTTCGGAACCGGAGCGTATTCGCTTTTCGTAGTTGAGGGTATGGCTGATAAAGACATAGCCGAGTTGAAGGCGAATATTGAGACAGTTAATCATGTAAAGAAGGTAATCTGGTATGACACCTTCATGGACTATTCCATTCCGAAGGAGATGCTCCCGGATAAGGTAACCGAGGCACTCGGAACCGGAGACACACAGCTGATGTTTATCATCTTTGATGATACGACCTCGAGCGACGGCACGATGGAGGCCATAACAGAGATCAGGAAGATAGCCAATGAAAAATGCTTCCTTTCGGGAATGGCGGCAATCGTTCTTGATACCAAGAATCTTACGGAAAAAGAAACACCTATATATGTAGGAATGGCAGTACTTCTTGCTGTAATTGTTCTTTCACTGACAATGGATTCCTACCTTATACCTTTCTTCTTCCTTATGAGTATCGGAATTGCAATCATGTTCAACATGGGAACAAACATATTCCTGGGACAGATTTCATTCCTTACAAAATCGCTCAGTGCGGTTCTTCAGCTCGGTGTTACACTGGATTATTCAATTTTCCTGTGGCACAGTTACCAGGAGGAGCTTGAAAAGGGTATAGATGATAAAAAGGAAGCAATGGCAAACGCTATCACCGCAACGTTCCAGTCGGTGCTTGGTTCATCAATTACAACCATCGCAGGTTTCGTGGCACTTTGCTTCATGAGCTTCACAATCGGCCTTGACCTTGGAATCGTCATGGCGAAGGGTGTTATCTTTGGCGTTATTGCCTGCGTAACAGTTCTTCCCTCAATGATTCTGATATTTGATAAAATAATAGAGAAGACCAAACATAAACCGGTTGTTCAGGAATTTGTAAAAACACCCAGATGGATATCCAAGCATGCCATCATATTCGGAGTGCTTTTCCTGTGTCTCCTTCCTCCGGCAATCTGGGGATACAGACACGCAGCTGTTTACTACGATCTGTCAGAGACACTGCCCGTTAAGCTTTCGAGCAGACAGGCGATGATAGAGCTTGAAAAGAATTTTGAAACAAATACAACCTATATGATCCTTGCGGATGCAAACCTTGACACGGCTACAATGCAGGGCATGGTGAATGAACTTAAGAGTGTTGATGGAGTTGATGGAGTACTCGGACTTGAATCACTGATGGGACCGCTTCTTCCCAGGGACATGATTCCCACTGAGCTTAAGGATGAGCTTTCAAGTGATGAGTATCAGATGCTAATGGTTACAAGCCAGTATAAAACAGCATCCGATGAAGTTAACGCTCAGATTGATAAGGTAAACGAAATTGTGAAAAAGTACAGTCCTACAGCAATGGTTGTCGGTGAGGCACCTTGTACTAAGGATTTGATCACGATTACCGATAAAGATTTTAAGACAGTCAGCATTGTTTCTATTGGCTGTGTATTCCTTATCATTGCATTTGTAATGAAATCTATATCTCTTCCTTTTATACTGGTTGCAGTTATAGAGTTTGCTATTTTCATCAACATGGGTATCCCCGGATTTACGGGAACCGTAATACCTTTCATATCATCGGTTGTTATCGGAACAATTCAGCTCGGTGCAACTGTTGACTATGCAATCCTTATGACAACTCGTTATTGTAAGGAGAGAAAAGATGGCCAGAGCAAGAAGCAGGCTACGCGAATCGCGCTTTCAACAAGTATGAAGTCGGTTATCGTAAGTGCGCTAAGCTTCTTTGCAGCAACCTTCGGCGTAGGACTCGTATCCAGCGTCGACATGATCGGATCGCTTTGCTTCCTTATGGCAAGAGGCGCGTTGATCAGTATGGCAGTAGTTATTCTGGTTCTGCCTTCCATGTACATGATATTCGATGGACTTATCATTAGAACTACATGGGGTATGCATGATTGCATTAAAAGAGATGCAGACAGAAAGAAAAATAAAGACGTTGCAGTCCTTGATCAGGTAGGACTTGGTTGAAACAGTAATAAAACATCAATTTGAAATAGAGTTTTCGCAAACACTTAGTCAGAGAAAAAGGTTATATATCTGACGAGAAAAGGAAAAGAGGAATTGGAATGTATAAGAGAAATTTACTTAAAGCTACATCAGTTTTAACAGCGTTTGCACTTGCATTCGGTACAATGACAGGCTGCGGACTTGGTAAAAAAGCAGAAGATACAGTACAGGTTCAGGATATTACCGAGGAGAGCCCCGAAGCCGAAGAGCTTGTGGAGACAATGACACAAGCAGCTTTTACCGGAAATAAAGAGAATTCTGAGAGCGGAAAAGAAGAGACTGTATATGTTATGACTGATGCCGATGGTACAGTTGATGAAGTTGTGGTAAGCAACTGGTTAAAGAACGCAAACGGCGACAAGTCACTTACAGATACAACAAACCTGAAGGACATCGTAAATGTTAAGGGCGATGAGTCCTTCAAGGACAACGGCGACGGAACTGTTACCTGGGATGCCGAAGGACAGGACATCTACTATCAGGGAACACCCACACAGGAAGTTCCGGTCGGCGTAAAGGTTACCTACGAACTTGACGGAAAGCAGATGAAGGCCGAGGACATCGCAGGCAAGAGCGGAAGAGTAAGAATCCGCTTTGACTATACAAACTCACTTAAGAAGGAAGTTGAGATTGATGGACAGAAAGAGGACATCGATGTTCCTTTCACAATGATCTCCGGAACAATGCTTGATAACGCGAAGTTTGCCAACGTCAAGGTTTCAAACGGTAAGGTAATCTCCGATGCCAACAACTACGTTGTAGTCGGTGTTGCAATGCCCGGACTCAAGGAGTCACTCAAGATTGATGATGAAAAATTAAAAGAGAACGATATTGACGAGGATGAGGTTGATATCCCCGATTTCGTAGAGATCACTGCAGACGTTCAGGATTTTGAGCTTCCCATGACAGTATCAATGGCAAGCGCAAACGTAGTATCAGACCTCGGACTTGATAAGATTTACAATTCAGATAAACTCGACGACTTAAACGGCGATATGGACAAACTTTCCGATGCATCTACAGAGCTTAGGGACGGAACGGGTGAGCTTGCAGACGGAACACAGAAGTTTGAGGACGGAACATCAGAGCTTTACGACGGAACTGTGGAGCTTGCTGACGGAACAAAAGAGCTTAAGGACGGAACCGGCGAACTTAAGAACGGTGCAGGCGAGCTTAAGGATGGAACAAGCCAGCTTGCGAGCGGAACAGGTGAGCTTAAGAACGGAACCGGTGAACTCAGAAACGGAACCGGCGAACTTAAGGACGGTACAGGCCAGCTTAAGAGTGGCGCAGGCGAGCTTGCAAAGGGAAGTAAGTCTCTTTCAGATGGTGCAACGACACTTAGCACAGGAATCGGAACATATACAGATGCTGTGGGTCAGATTTCTTCAGGTGCTACAAGCCTTGATACCGGTATCGGTCAGCTTAAGGACGGTGCTACAACACTCACAGGCGGAATCACTTCTGCCAAGGATGGTGCTAAGAGCGTTGCAGATGGCGCAGCACAGCTTAGTACAGGTATAAATACTGCTGCGGATGGAGTAAAACAGCAGCTTGACGTACTTAAGCTTGCGAAGAGTGCATTCGAGGCAGAGTTTGGACAGGAACTTGTTTATATAGCTCAGAAGGACGGTTCTGTCAATGCGCGCAATGCAGCTGCACCTTCAGATAATTCAGCAGCCAAGAATGTTGTTAAGGAACTTACTGACAGAATAGCTGATACTTATGCTGATGAAATATCAGCCGAAGTTAAGAAGGCAAAAGATGCTGAGCAGAAGGCTCAGGAATCTGAAAAGAAGGCAGAAGAGTCTGAAAAGAGAGCAGAGGAAGCAGAACAGAAGGCAGAGGAAGCTACTAAGAGAGCGGAAGCAGCAGAGAAGGCGCTTCAGGAAATTCTGAATAATCAGGAGAACAGCTCTTCAGATCAGAGTCAGTCACAGGATGATTCAAATAGTGATAAGTCAGAGAAGAAGGAAAAAGCTTCTGATACTGAGGGCAAGAGCGAAGAAACACCTCAGGAGAATGAGGGAGCTACTGAAGAAAGCGGTTCAAATGAGAATACTGAGAACACTGAAAATGCAGAGAATACTCAGGTAACTCCTGAAGAGAATTCAAATCATGAGAACACTGAGCAAACTGAGCAGACAAGTGAGGAGGCTCAGAATACAGAGACAGCTGAAACTTCAGAAAATGCCGGAAATACAGAGGCACAAGCAGAGGAATCAGTAAACCTTGGAAGCTCTGAGAATACAGAAGAGAGCCAGGAAGTATATACAGGTGAAGTTGATCAATATGCTGATGAAGCAGGACTTGCGGCAATTTACGCAGTAACAGGCTTTGATGCTACAAAGATTCAGCAGCTTAAGGCCGGTGCAGCAGTTGCTATGAGCGCGGGTTCTCAAGAGTCAAATGCACAGATGCTTAAGAATTTTAATGATATTTTGGATAAGGCAGATGGACAGGCGGCTAATACGGAATCAACTGATGAGCAAAAGCGTATGATATATTTACAGGCCCTTAGTCAAGTGGCAACAGCAACCAGTACAACTACATCAACAGGTGCCGAAGCTATTATGACTATCGGAGCTGCATATAAAACAATAGAGTCTTCCATCACTGCTATGGAGAAGCTCTATGGTACAGATACAACTCAGGGTCTTAAGGACATTCAGGCAGGCGCTTCACAGCTGGCAGTTGGTGCTAACAGCCTCTACGATGGAATGAAGAAACTTGATGCAGGCGGAACAACTCTTGGTCAGGGACTTGTTTCACTTAAGGATGGTTCAAAGCAGCTTGCAGATGGCGCTAAGAAGCTTAATGATAACAGTAAGTCACTTAAGGATGGCGGAACAAAGCTTGCAAACGGTGCTTCAAGCCTTAATGACGGAGCAGGCAAGCTCAGAGACGGAGTAGGCAAACTTGATGATGGTGCAGGCAAGCTTAATGATGGTGTTGTAAAGCTTGATGACGGTGTGGGTAAGCTCGACGATGGAGCAAAGAAGCTTGATGACGGAGCAGGTAAGCTCTACGACGGAACTGTAAAACTTGATGACGGTGTAGGCGAGCTCAACGATGGAGCAGGCAAGCTCAGAGACGGAGCAGGCGAACTCAATGATGGTGCTGTAGAACTTAACGACGGCGCAAGAAAGCTTGCAGACGGTATGGTTGAGTTTGACGAGGATGGTATCCAGAAGCTCACAAGCACAGTTGATGAGGATCTTCTTTCAGTAAAAGACAGACTCAGAGCAGTTGATGAAGCTTCTCAGAGTTACACTTCCTTCTCAGGCGCAAACGAGGATGAACCCAGCACAGTACAGTTCATCATTCGTACCGCACCCGTAAAGGCGGACTAACCCATATCACTTGGCAATTGACTGAAATAATACGCCCCAGTATATATATTCATTTCCAACCTCATTGCAAAGAACGCAAGAATCGGTTGGATCTGAACATATATACTGGGGCGTTTTTTGATTTTTGGAAGTAATTAGTTCAGAGTAAAATCCATTGGGAGAGTCGTATTTGTCGCTTTTATAGAGTCATTGCACAATATGCAATGACTAAAAAACGTTAATTGCATATCATTCAATTGACTTTTGGCATTTGAGAAATATATGGTAAGAATGTCACATGTGATAAAAAACTTTCAAATAATCAAGCAGGAGGAATATTGTTATATCTTCCTGCTTGATTGTAATAATAAAATACATAAATGCAAGAATATGTCAAATATATATAGAGTAGTAATGAATTATATGGGACAAGATTGTAGCATAGAGAAAGAGGTAGAGATTCAGAATTTCGCGAATATAACATATAACAAATTAGCAAAGCAAAACAATGGCTTTTTGATGGATGCGGATTCTATTCACATATGTGATTTGCTTGGATGTGATTCTGAATTAAATGGAATATATTCTGAAAATGGACAAGAGACTCACATTACAATAACTCCTAATTATCTGAAGTTTAATCCAATTATAACAGTCAACGGTGAATCTGTTGAAAAGATGATTGACTATGATGAGAATGTGCTAAATATTCTTGTTCCTGAGAAATATATGCAAAAGGAAAATGAATTGATTAGGCAATTTACAGATTATTTAAATTTTAATAGATTTCAAATATATGAGAGAGTATATAAAAAAAGTATCAATAATATATGGGATCCAAAAGAAGAGCAGGCTTTTGTGAATATTATTCCAATCAAGAATGGGCAGGCATTTTATACATTTACTGATATTATAAGGAATGAAGAAAATAATAGTATAGTGGATCCTGTTTCTGTAATATATACCAATAATTTTCACCCTAGTTATATTCTGGGTGAAGCGTCAAGAGTTCTTTATTTTCAATATGATGACAATGATAAAGAGAATATTGATAGCTATTTGTCTGAAATAGCAGGGATAAATGGATTTATAAAAGCTGAGTCTATCTATAAGGAAAAGCTTCACAATTTAGGAAGATTTGTTATTGATACCATGCTTTCTTGCCTTTGGCTGGTGCTGATTTTTTTGAGCTATATTGAAGTCAGTGTCTCATCACACAAGGATAGAAAAAGATGGACAAGTGCTATCAATGCATTGACTATAGTTATCGCTATGGTAATTTGTGTTTTTGCATCACAAGTTAACATTATATTTGTAGGCCATTTAAATATAGTGAAAGGAATGATTTTATTGGTGGGGATTGAAATGATACTTGTTTTACGAGACTATAATGACGAACGTATATATGGTGGAAGGAGTAACGAAATATGATGAAAAATATAATTGTAAGAAGGTTTATTGTTATTTTCACATTTGTTTTTTTGCTTTTATCAAAAACGGATGCTCGAATTGTAAGTGCTTCCGTTCCCAATAACATGAATGAGAGTATTAAAGAATCTTCATATTTCATAATCAGTATAAGAGAGGTTTCTACTCCTGGTGACACTTTTAATTTAGATAAATCAAAAAATGATGGGATTCCGGTCACATTGGAAGTGAAGATAGATGGAAAGGCGACTCCGGATAAGACATATTATTATACAAAAAAGAACGGTGGCGTAAAATATGCAGGGACCCTTAAACTTAAAAAGATTAATTACAGAGACGGGGTTACATATGCGACTGTTACTATTCACGGTCTAATGATTGACTAAAAATATATAAGTGCTGATTGATGCAAGAGGTCGTAAACTCAGATTATGTCTGGGGTTACGGCCTCTCTGCATTTTGCACTAATTTCTGATTGAAAGTTTGTGGAAAATAATGGTACTATATAACTAAATAATACCAATACACGTATTGACATAAATATTGGTATGATATATAATAAATAGTACCAAGTACAGTTAAGGAGGTTGGATGAAAGATGTCGATAGTGAAGTACACAAACAAAAAGACTGGAATGATTGCCGTTTACGAGTCTACATCTCATTATGATCCTGAGACAAAACAGTCCC
>NZ_FMYB01000024.1 GCF_900104155.1 Butyrivibrio sp. INlla16 | reverse complement strand
TCAAACAAGCGTGAGAAAATAGACTTCAAGCTAGAAAGCGGCAGGCACCGCTCAACAAAGATGTGGTACTGCCGCCTCTATCACATCCTCATGTTACAACATTTGGATGCATGGGATCTGCCTTACGAATCCGCCCTGAGAAAGTTGGTTTGTAATGTAGCATGATCTCGTAAATATCATACAGCATTCTCAGGCATAGCAACAGTGTTATGTCTATTATTCATGCCCTGTTTTGCATCTTTTTTTCATCTTGGGTAATATTCACTTGTCAAAGTTCAATTGCCAGAATTTAGCTGGCATGACCACTCAAGATTCCGAGAGATCATTGATCTGCTCATCACTATCTGCAGTGCAGATCAATCTGTCATGCAGCTGTTCAAAGTCCTCTACATCAAGGTGAATATTCTCAGTATCACTGATTTTATAGCCATCATCAGTAGTATCTAATAATTCTTTATCTCCAAGAAGAAGCCTCTGATACTTTCTGAATCTGTAAACAGCAGACTGCACATTCTTAAAAATCATTATCCTGCGGATTCTCATATAAGACCTTCATCAGTTCCTGCTGACTAAGTCTTCTGTCCGGAGCAAAAAAGAGTGCTGCGAGTATCGCCCCAATATGCTTTTTTCTCGCAGTAAGACGTGATGCAGGTATTACCTTTTCATTACCATATTTGATAGTCATATCCCCAAACAGTTTCACATTGATTTCGTCAACAGACGGAACAGGGTTCTCCATTACTTCATCCGGATCATCATTCGGATCCTGCTCCATTTCCTTGCGGTACTCGTATATGAACGTTTCTATCCAATCAGCCAAAACATATGCGAAAGCTGTATTACGTATAAAGCGCTTAGGATTCTTGATTACAAGAAAGCCTGTCAGATGCTTTACAAAAGGTATCCCGATTACTGACTCTACTTTAAGCCGACGATACTGTTCTTTTTCAATATCAAGGTGGGCTTCCATGTCTTCGCCTTTAATGATGCATATCTCGTTCTTATCAATAAGCGCCCTTACCCATTTCAGAAAATCATCTGTTTGCTCCATCTCCTTAAAAAGATTAGGTCCCATCCACATATCCGTCAGCAAGTTGAACCAATACGAAGGTGTCCATTTTTTCATTTTAAGATCAGCATCAAGGAGCACAATCATTTCTGCATCAAACATGATACCTGCGCGTTTCATCATAACTCTCGCACAAGTAAGATTTTCAGCTTTTTCGGTTCTAAGTTGTACATATTCCATGACGGCTTCGGAAACCTCTTTTTCGAATAAGCCGTCCTCTATCATCACATTATCTCCCAATACAAGATTCCCCTTTCTGAAAAGATATTATTCCCTTGATTCCCTAAACACGCTTGCTCTGCTTCTGTTACTTCTGATTTTCCTGTAAAATTCAAGTTCCTTAGAAACCATATCGTAAATGTGATTCATCTCATCTTCATTACATGTATTACGCATTTCCGACATAAGTTGATCAAACCTGTCCGGGACATAATTATTGGGACGTATGTTACCAAGAATATATCTGACATCAATCCCATGCTTTGCCATATTAAAGACCAATTGAATCGTCATCGGTCTCTCCATTCTTCTGATCATTCTGAGATAACCTTCCGAATAACCTATCAATCTGGCAAAAGCTCTCTTATTCATGCTTCCGCGTTCTTCATCCATGCGTATCATAAAACCGTTCACTTCATCGGCAGAAAATGCCATCGCTCTCGGATGATCTGTGGAATCTTCCTGCCTGACTTTTTGTCCTAACTTGGATTCTTTTTCACTCATAGTAGTCCTCCTTTTAGCGAAAAAACATTTGTACCTTCATGTTATGAAGGCGGTACCATGAGTGGCTTCAACAATATGGTCACGCTTTATATGTAAAGCGATACCATATGGTAGCTCTTTTCTTAAAATCCTTTGGAGAAAAATCCTCTTTTCTGTATAATGCAGTCGTGAATACAAAAGATATTTCCCCGGATACGGGGATTATGGAATCAAAACAGGCGGCCTAAGCCGCCCTGATTTCGGACAGCCGCGGGCTGTCCCACTCGCTGTGGTACGCTCGTTCAAGTGCTTAGCGAGCACTGATTCTGTATATACAGAATCGGTTTTTTGACTGCATCCATAGGAACCGGATTACGTCAAAATGCTCGTCAGGGGAAAGCCCCTGAAACCCCTTTTTATATGCGGATGAACTATCAAAATTATATTTTTTATACAAAGGAGATATCCAGAAAAATGACAAACAGATTCAGAAAAAATGAGGTTCTGCTATTCCTGACTGATAAAGAGCTGGAAGTACTAAATAAGAAAGCAAAAATATCCGGAAAATCATCTCGTTCCGCTTTTCTACGCGACCTGATTGTTCACGGATTATCATATGAAGTTGACTACTCATACCTAAAAGAATACAACACCATTCTTGGTCGTATCAGCCAGAACATCAATCAGATTGCAAAGAGACTTAACTCCTCCGGATCGGTGTATGCAGATGATATAAAAGAAATTCAAAATGACATGGAGACTATATGGCAATCACAAAAATTCATCCTATCAAAACAGCCCCTGGAAGATCTATAAAATACATTACAAATCCGGCTAAAACCGAAGAGGGAATTCTAGTATCAGCTTATGCCTGTTCTGTTGAAACAGCAGCATTTGACTTTGACTCGACATTTCGAAAAGCTACTCAGCATGAATCAGCAAATAAAGCTTTCCATCTGATACAGTCTTTTGCCCCGGGAGAAGTCACCCCAGGGCAAGCTCATGACATAGGAATAGAACTTGCAGATCAAATACTTCAAAATCGTTTTTCCTATGTCATTGCTACACATACAGACAAAGGACATGTCCATAATCACATAGTGTTCTGTTCGGTGGACAATTTTACCCATAAGAAATATCTGGATAATAAGGAAAGCTACAAAAAAATCCGCACTGTAAATGACAGAATATGCGAAGCTCATGGACTGTCAACTATCAAGAATCCCGACAGGGCAAAAGAAACCTGGAAAGAACATAACGAAGCTGGCAGGGGAACCTCCTGGAAACAGCAGATGCGCATAGATATCAATGAGGCAATCCGAACATCTCTAACCTATACCCAGTTTCTTTCAAAAGTCCACGAAATGGGTTATGAGACCAAGGGCGAATATGACCTGAAATACATCGCCTTCAGAAAGGACGGTATGGAAAGATGGGTACGCGGATCTGAACGTTCACTTGGTAAAGATTTTACAAGAGAACGGATACAAAAACGTATAGCTGAACAGATAGAACTGAAGGCTCAGAAACGGACTGACCGTATTAAGAAAACAATAGAAGAACCTGCCCAGTTCATTGATACAAGTCAGGAACGATTTGCTGATAAGCCAGGTCTGAAACGCTGGGCAGATAAGCAGAACCTGAAATCAGAATTCCAGTCCTACCGTATCCTTCAGGAACATGGCTATGCATCACTTGATGATCTGGCTGCCGATGTCAAACGCATCCATAAAGATAAGGTCACTCTGCAGGAAGATATTGCCGCACTGGAGCATGAGATAAAAGAGCTCAGTCAGACCATAAAATATCTGAACCAGTATTATGATAACAAGCCCTATCATGACAAGCTGCGCAGGAATAAGAACAAGCGTCTTATCCAGACCAAATATGATACTGAGCTCACCCTGTACACCGGTGCCAGAAATATGCTGCAGAGGCTGGGAATCAATCCACAATATACTAACCTTAACGAGCTGGATACTCAGCTGCAAAATATGCATAATCAGCGAGACTCTATGCTACAGCAATATCACCAGGCAGGAGATAAAGAAGTCACACTTCAAAAGCTTCAAAAAATGGCAACGGAACACCTGCAAGATATAGCTGTTCAAAAGGAAGAAAAGAGGATGCTGTAATGCATCCTCTGGTGAAATAATGATTCTAATGGAAATTGGAAGTTGATGTGCCATGATAACTATTTATAGCTCTTTTATAATCTCAGCAATATCCCCATCCACACAAATTGATCTATCTTCTATATCCGAAGGAGCATAAGCCTCTCCCATATTGATGCATGAATAGGTGACATTCTTATTTTGTGAAGTATACTGCCAGAATGGATACTTGATGATGCCAGGCGTGTTCATGCCAATACCAAATTCCATGAGAAGCACTTTGCCATCATAACCCTTATCCACTTTCTCTGTCGTATCTTCTGTAAAAAATCCCATTGCCTTGATACCGTGCCTTGCCAGGAAATTTCCATAACTGCCAGCTGCGACATGCCAGTGCTCATCCTCTACAAAGGTATCATCGCAGCGCAGGTTGATATCCATAGGGCTGCCACACTTCGGACAGTAAGGAATCAAATCTGTGCTTACTTCCATACGAACACCTTCCGGCGGTATCGTGAGATTACCATCATCTTCTATGATGAATCCCTGATCTTCGATCATTTTTCGGATGACTTCTTTATTATCATAGGTCTCATAGTGGCATGGTTTTGTACACTGGAAAAGGCCATAATCACCCTGAGTGTAGAACAGACGTGACACATCAAATCCAGCATTTATAAATGCGCTGTCAACATTTGTTGAGATCACATAGTAGTCTTTATCCTTCACCAGTTCAAAAAGCTCTTCATAAACAGGCTTTGGTGCCGGAGCATAGCGGTTTACCCATACATGTCTACTCCACCAAGCCCACTTGATTTCAGCTGATGGAAATGGATAAAACCCACCGGAATAGATATCCCTGATGCCAAAACGCTCTGCAAAGTCTCCAAAGTATTTCTTAAAACGTTCGCCGGAATAAGTATATCCGGCAGCTGTAGACAGACCTGCTCCTGCGCCTATGATTATGGCATCACTGGATGTTATTGCATCTTTAAGCTTACTTATATTATCCGAGTAGCTCTCGGTAGATTTCCTCGTCATAATCTTTGAAAACATTGAAAATCACCTTCCTTACGGAAGGAACGCTTCTGCGTTCCTTTGATTCGCTCAAAGCCGCGGGGCTCCCCGCATCAGAAATGCGGGGCAGGCTTACTGAAGTATCTTTCTTCATAAAATCTCTTACTGTCTTTACTGCAATCTCAGCAGCTCTCTCGTTGGGGAACATAAATACACCGGTAGAGATACAGCAAAATGCCACGCTCTCCAATCCTTTTTCATCTGCAAGCTCCAGACAGGATCTGTAGCATGAGGCAAGAAGTCTCTCATGCTCTTCCGTAAGTGATTCCTGAACAATCGGTCCAACAGTATGCAACACATATTTTGCAGGGAGATTGTATCCCGGTGTTATCTTAGCTTGACCGGTTGGCTCTTCATACCCCTGCTTTTGCATGATACGAGCACACTCATAACGCAACTGCACTCCGGCATAAGTATGAATGCAGTTATCTATGCAGGTATGATTAGCCACATAGCATCCTGTCATTCCACTGTTGGCTGCATTCACGATAGCATCCACCTGAAGACGCGTGATATCGCCTTTCCAGATTCCTATGCCTTCCTGATTAAAAGATATATCATCTACAGTTACGACACCCTTTTCATCCCGCGCATTTTTAAGATATGCATCTTGAACATCCAAAAAATCCTGATCAATTTCACCAGGCATACGGACATTCATCAGGGCACGAAGCAACTGCCTTTTTTCAGTTGCCAATCCGGGGATCTGTATTTTCTTATATTCCTGACTCTCTGTTTTCAGTCTGTTTATCAGATAGTCTCTTCTTTCGTCCTGATTCATCCAAAACCCCTCTCGATTTTGATGTTATACTTCCCAAGACATTTTTTCAAAAATGCCGGAAGTCCATCCTTCAGTAGCAAAAGACTTCCTCCCGGCTATATAGACACGTATTTAGAATTTACCGTTCTGATTCTGCCAGGTATCCTTCTCAGGAATAGTCTCTACGATATCCCAATGCTCTGCGATCTTGCCGTTCTCTACTCTCCAGAGATCATAGTAAGCTGTAGGTGCACCGCCGAAAGTTCCTTCTGATACTGCAAGAACCATATCGCCCTGTGCAAGCACCTGATGAACAGTAGAATAAATCATCTGTACACCCTGCTCAGCCAAAGCTGCAAGTGCAGCACCAAGTCCTTCAAGGCCATCAGCAATGCCGGTATTATGCTGGATATACTTTCCGTTATTGAAGTAGTCAGCTGTCTTTTCAGGAGCCTTGCCCATCATTACATCATTCAAGAATCCCTTTACAGTCTCACGGTTTGCTTCTGTTTTATCTAAATCCTTTACAGGTGCTACGTTATCAATCTGAGTGTGTCCTGAAGGATTAGGCTCAGCCTTAGCTGCCAGGTTATCCCAGTGCTCACAGATCTTTCCATCAGCATCAAATCTGAATATATCAAAACCAACCTGTTCTCCTGCTCCTGCAAAGTTATATACACTCTGGAGATAGACCTTATCGCCATCCTCGTAGGCACGGATATTTTCTACAGTCGTCTTAACCGGTGCGCTTGCAAGATACTGAATACTTCCAAGAAATGCATCACGGCCAGTGCCATAAGCCAGGTTGTGCTGGATGTATCCTTCAGCCAAAAGCTCCTTAGCCTTATCTGCATCTCCTGATGCGAATATGTTTATAAGTTCCAATGCCTTCTGAATGTTGCTCATGATAATTACCTCCTGAAAATGTTCTTCGTTTATTTGATGTAATCGCATTAGTTACATCTGATGGTGTAAATATATCACCTTTTAATTGTAGTGTCAATAGTTACATCAAAACTTTTTTCATTTTTTCAAAGCATTAAAAAACGCCATTCCACGGCAATTTCACCGCTTCCTGGCGTTTTGTATTATTTACTTTCCAGCAATATTTCTTTTTTTGTATCTTCGATTACATCAGAAAGCTTCATGCCCTTCATCTCGTTTTCCATAGCAGCTTGTATCTGATTCAGCCGCTTGTCCATGGACTTATGCATGTTCCTTCCAACCTCACAGTTGGCGTTAGGGTTTTCATGAAAATGAAAGAGTCCTTCATCTTCCACGCTCTCTACCGCACTGTAAATATCATAAAGAGATATTTCATCAACCGGTCTTGCCAGCTCAACTCCTCCGTTTCCTCCACGCTTTACCGAGATAAGCCCTGCAGTCTTCATCTGCCCAAATATCTTACGGATAATGACTGGATTGGCTCCTACGCTTGAAGCAATAAACTCACTGTTCAGCTGGTGATCGTCTTTAAATACCTCTATACATGTCAGGATATGAACTCCCATTGTAAATCTACTTGAAATCTGCATTTTAATGTTACCTCCGTCATTACACCAAATATAGCACCTGATTGATGTAATTTCAAGTATTACATTAATAGAACAGTCTCTTTATCAGGCCATGAGAATTTCTGGGGTAAGTTACAAAGATAACTTTTGATTTCTCAAAGCAGATCGTACTAATCAAACCTGCTCCATATCAATCATTAACAACTGATCCAGTTCCGGGAGTTCTCTTTTCAATGACATAGGCTTACCATCTTTATGCAAAAAGCAATGCTTGCTTAGTCCCGTTGTTCTAAGCTTTCCGGTTGATTTATCTGTTACCGTATAGGTCAAGTCTAACTTCACACCATTATATTTGACTATATCAGCGGTAATCACTACCGTATCACCAAATCTGACCATATCTTTATAATCGCACTCTACATGAAGAACCGGAGATATGATTCCATGTTCCTCCATAGCCGCATAACTGATGCCCAGAGCATTAAGGAATTCTATTCTGGCTGATTCAAACCATCGAATATAGTTTGAATGGTGTACAATGCCCATCTGGTCTGTTTCATAGTATTGAACCTTGTGCTCATATGTAAACATAATCCCTCCGCTTTCACTCTTTCACTCTCAATCCTATCCCATCAACCGTTCCTTCAGGAGCGTGTTCCTGTTCGTGACTGTCAGGTTGTGAACTGCATAACTCAGTGCTTTCTTCGTGCCAACAATTACAAGCACTTTCTTGGCTCTGGTAATGCCTGTGTATATCAAATTCCTCTGAAGCATGACATAATGATTCATGAGGATCGGCATGACTACGATAGGATACTCCGAACCCTGTGCTTTATGAATAGTTGTGGCATAAGCATGTACCAGCTCATCAAGTTCAGTCACATCATACTCTATGCTGCGCCCGTCAAAGTTCACCTTAAGAATCCTGTCAGTCTCGTTGACGGATTCTATAATACCGATATCACCGTTAAAGACTTCCTTGTCATAATTGTTCTTGATCTGCATGACCTTATCAGCTTCACGGAAGGCATAACCACTTCGCCGCAAGCACTCTTTCGGCATGGTCACTTTTCCTCGTCCTCTCATGAAGATATCATGCTCCGGTGGATTGAATGCTTCCTGCAAGGACAGGTTCAGATTGGTCGCACCGACTACGCCTCTCTGCATAGGTGTCAGCACCTGTATCTGTGTCGGCTCAACATGATAATAGCTTGGTAGCTTCTCCTGTACCAGTGACACTATCTGCGGAACTACTGCTTCTGCATCTTCATTTTCCATAAAAAAGAAGTCTTTGTTCCTGCCATTGCTGAAATCAGGCATCTTGCCCTCGTTGATTCTGTGAGCATTCATGATAATTCGACTGGTCTGAGCCTGTCTGAATATCCTGGTAAGCCTTACAACAGGAAATGCGCCGGAATCTATAATGTCGCGAAGTACATTACCTGCGCCTACTGACGGCAGCTGATCTATATCTCCTACCAGAATAAGCCGCATGGTCTGCGGAATAGCTTTAAGAAGAGAATTCATCAGAACGATGTCTATCATGGAGCACTCATCAACTATGAGCACATCGCCTTCAAGCGGATTCTCTTCGTTCTTTTTATATCCTTCCGGCGGCTTGCATTCCAGCAGACGATGGATTGTCTTTGCTTCAAGACCTGTTGCTTCAGTCATACGTTTGGCTGCCCTGCCTGTTGGTGCTGCAAGCAGTATCTTCAGACCATAAGCCTTGTATGCTGATATGATGCCATGAGTTGTGATAGTCTTTCCTGTTCCAGGACCTCCTGTCAAAACCATGACCTTTGCAGTTGCTGCCTGTCTTATAGCATCTGCCTGTATGTCATCGTATTCCATACCGGTCTTCGCCTGGATAGCATTTATATCTACAGACAACTCCTGATTGCCGGTACTCTTTCTTGCTTCCATGAGCTTTGTATAAAGCCTGTCCCCGGCAGGCGATGCAGCGAGCTTCTTTAGCTTCCCTGCCACTCCCACTTCTGCATAATAAAAAGGTGGAAGATAAATCGCCTTTACAGTGTTTCCATCTTCATCTGTTTTAACGATGCTTTTTTCTAAAATCAGTTCCTCTTTCTGAAGCATATCATCCATTGTCATGGTCACTGTCTCAGGTGATGCTTCAAGGAGTTTTGCCGCAGTATCTATGAGCTGCTCCTTTTCAGCATAGACATGACCTTCGTTTGACAGCTCAGAAAGCGTGTACATCAGACCGCTTCTGAGTCTGACATAAGACTCTTTTCCGAAGCCGAGCTTCGTTGCAATCTGGTCAGCAGTCTTAAAGCCTATGCCCCAGATATCGTCCGCCAGCCTGTATGGATTTTCCTTCATGACAGAGATACTGTCATTTCCGTACTGCTTGTATATCTTGGCTGCAAAAGAGGTCGTTACCTGATGCTCCTGCAAAAAGAGCATGATGTTCTTGACCTCTTTTTGTCTCTCCCAGGACTCGGCTATCATCTGGACTCTTTTCCTGCCGATGCCCTCTATTTCTATCAGAACTTCAACGTTATCCTCTATGACTGAAAATGTATCAACGCCATATTTCTGAACAATTTTCTTGGCAAATTTCGGACCAACGCCTTTGATCAGTCCTGAGCCAAGATACTTCTCCATTCCATAGACAGTTGCAGGGAGCGTTTCTTCCCAGTTCTGTGCTACGAACTGCCTGCCATATTTAGAATCTACTTTCCAGTCCCCTTCACACAAGAGGACTGAACCAACATTTGCATCTATCAGATTCCCTATCACAGGAACAAGGTCATCATAATTCTTGACCCGGCACTTAAGTACAGAGTATCCGTTTTCCGGGTTCTGATATGTAATTCTTTCAACCACGCACCGGATCTTCTGCAAAACATCCTCCCATACCGATTACGCTATCAGTGATTTTCCATTGCATATTTCTTACCGACTTCAAAGTGATACTTCACAATGCCAAGGTCAATCTTACTGAGGATACCGCCTTTATCTACAAACTCTACACTGTTGTCCTCATTCAGTCTGATCTCGAACTTCTGCTGGTTGATGGCTGTAGGTGCAAGAAGTGCCATTTCAACACCGCTGTTGAACCAGTATGGTCTGTCCCCCTTGACTGATATTACATCTTCCATGGACTTTGACTTATGAGGCTTGCCACCGTCTTGTCCGTAGCCGATAGCAATCACTATTGCAAGTCTCTCACCGTCAGATATCTCTGCTTTCACATTGGATGAGTTGTAAGTACCAGCCCAGCAGGTATTAAGTCCCAACTCTTGCGCAGTCAAAACAATCCTCTCACCGTAATAACCGATACGCTCATCAAGCGTATCATCATCCGGTCCGATACAGGCAATAACGCTGGGTGCGCTACCCAGTCCCATGAACTTATTCAGCAGCTTATTAAACGTCTTACCTGCATCCTCCAGGAACTGGATATGGAGATTGCCTTCCTTATTGCACTCCGCAATAAGAGCATTCAGCTTATCCACTTTGGACTGCTCTATCTTAACGTCCTCATAATTCCTGACGGAGTGTCTTTTCTTAATTGCGTCTATTTCACTCATTTCTTTCCTGCCTTTGTAGACTTAGTTGCTTTCTTTACAGTCTTCGCAGCTGTCTTCTCTGTTTTCTTTGCGCTCTTAACTGCAGCCTTCTCAGCCTTCTTTCCACTGGCTATAAGCTTCTTAAGAAGGTCAGCCTTACCAAGATCACCTTCTGCTGATATCTTGTGTGTCAGATATGCATGAACAACATCCAGCTTTCCGGACATCATATCCAGAATAGTCTGCGCATCTGCTGTTACCAGAATGTCTCTGTCGTTGTAATCATAGGGCTCAACAAATATCTGTCCGTCCTTCAGTTCCATGTAGAAAGCACCTTCGCCTTCACCAGTCACGTTGTACTGGATTGCAAGATGCTCCTTGAACTCGCTGGCATCACCCTTTGCAACGATTTTCTTTGCTTCTGCTACTACTTCTTCGTAAGTCATGATAAGTCCCTCCCTCTCATTTTTGTATGGTTCAAATTACTTTTTATTATATTCCTCAATGCGTGATGCCGCCATTATTTCTGCACTATAAAACCGCCCAAAAGAAATCAACATTTCCTTCAGGCGGTCTTAATTATTTCAGTTTCATTCCATCATTAAATCAATGCTCACCGTTTTTTCTCAATAAACAGAACACCAAGTGTTCCATATCCACAATGGCTTGAAATTACACTCCCCGCCCTTGTTATGAATATCTCTTTGAAAACACCAAGCTCCTGCAGATATGTTTTCACATCAAATATCACCTCTTCACTTATTCCGGAATGCGTGATAAATACAAAGTCATCCCTGGCATTTAAAAGAGCTGGTTCAAGGTCTTTGACATAGTTTAGAACGATTTTTTGATATTTGCCACGGTACTTTTTACCGACTTGCATCGCCCCATTACTCACCTTGATACATGGATGCAGCTTCAACATACCTCCGGCAAGTGCTGCCACTCCGGAGCATCTTCCGCCTCTGTACAGATAGGTCAGTGTATCCACCACAAAGCTTGCCCTTACATATGGTATCATATCATTTATCTTTTCTACTATCTGATCTCTTGAAATCCCCTCAGATGCAAGCTTTGCAGCATGCAGTACCAGAAGTCCTACTCCTGTAGAAAGGTTTGCAGAGTCAATGACTGAAATTTTGTCCTCTGCACCAAGTTCTGACGCTGCCAGCCGCATGTTGTTATAAGAAGACGACATGGATGATGATATCGAAAAAGCTATGATCTCATCTCCGGCATCTATGATACGTTTAAACATTTCGGTAGCATCATAAACAGCAGGTGCAGCAGTCTTTGGTGTAGTATGATTGGCATCAGCCCACTTATATAGTTCATCAGGGCTGATGTCTATGCCATCCAGATGATCCTTGTCCGCAATTACATGCAATGGCAGTATGCTGATATTAAAGCGATCCTTTAATTCTTTCGACAAATCACAGGTACTGTCGGAAATTATCCGTATCAATTCTTTTCCCCTCCCTGATCAGGCTGATTATGTACATCTGTATTCAGAGTACCAGAGGGAGCTGCCTCTGCCGGATGGTTCGTCTTGTTGCTGATCCTGAGACCAATTACAGTCACAAGAAGGCTTATCAGGCATGATGCTCCGACAATCAGCATTGCCCAATATGCAAGCCTAAATTGCCAGATACTCTTTCAGCTTCCCTATTAAAGCATTCGTTTCGTCATAGCCTTCAAAGTAAAGATCTCCCAGTTTTTCAAGATCTCCCTCCAACCGTCCTACATTCACAGGTTCCTGCGGAGCCAAAACAAATACTCTTCCTTCATTCTCAAGCTTATCTACAAGATCGCACTGTTCATTATAATGACTGTGCTGTTTCTTCATCTTCTCGACATATTCCGGATATTTTTTGTATCTTTGTTCTACGACAATGCTCTCCCTTTGATCATCAACATCCTTGCGGAAAGTCCTTTCTCTGGTTCTCACTACTATTATTTTATCAAAGCCCTTATCTATTGCCCATTTGACAGGTATCGGATCTGCACATCCTCCGTCCAGGCACTTATGCCCGTCTACTTCAACAATTTTGGATGCTACAGGAAGCGATGCCGATGCCCTTATGGCAGAAAAAATATCATCACATTCTCTGGCATTAAAATAGACCGCTTCGCCGGTTTCAACATCGGTAGCACCTGCATAAAAGTTCCTTTTCTCGCTGTAAAGTCTGTCCTTATCAAAAGGATGATTGAAATTCTTATCATCAAAGGCAAAATCAAAATTAAAAGGACTTTGGTTTTCTATCTCAGCGCCTAAGCCAACATAATGAATATTATTACGATATTCCAGATTAAATCTTCCTGCTCTGCCTCTATGACCTGCATGATAATTCGCTCCCATCATGGCTCCTGCAGAAATCCCGATCGTAGTCTGAAAATTCAGATCATTATCAATCAGACAATCCAACACTCCGGCTGTATACAGACCCCTCAATGATCCTCCCTCAAGGACAAGGCACCCCGGAGTAATCATATCGCTGGCAGTGGATTCCTTTATTTCACTAAGTCTTGAATATTCAAGCTCCTGTTTTTTCTTATAATTGTAATATAATGCAGCTGATGATCCGAGAAGTGCTCCCGCAACCATCAGTCCTTTCTTATTTCTCATTTTAGAAAGCTCCTTTATTTTATATCAACTATTCCGTTTCGGATCGACTTCCTGACTCTTTCCATCCTGAGATCCAGCGCATGAGACTGCTCAGCGCATTCATCCAGTTCATTTGACAAGACTTCAAGTTCCTCTTCCGAAAGATTCTTCTTGTAACGAAGTTTATGCTCAAGCGAAGCCCAGAAATCCATGGCAAGTGTCCTGAACTGTACCTCAACCTTAACATCTCTCTTTTCGTTTTCCAGAAATATCGGAACAGATACGATCAGATGAAGGCTCCGATAGCCTGACTCTTTCGGCTCCTTTATATAGTCCTTCCTCTCTATCAATGTAACATCATCCTGTTTAAGAAAACTCTCTTCGAGCCTGTAGATATCTTCCTGAAAAGAGCATATTATACGGACTCCTGCAATGTCATCTATATTCTTTTCTATCTCCGCAGGATCCCATGGAATCCCTTTTCGAATAACTTTCCTGGCAAGGCTTTCATTATCCTTTACCCTTGACTTAATCTCCTCAATCGGATTTTCATCATATTTCAGTGACAGCTGCTTATCCAGAACTCTGAATTTTGTTGTCACTTCAAGTATTGCACACTCATAGTAGGTTCTCATCTCCTCAAAAGGAGCTGTCTGATCATGCAAAAAAGACAGAAACTTCTCAGCTCTCTTTTCATCCTTGGCACTGAGAATTGGATTCCACACCTTAGATGCCTTTTTGATCATCTCAGGAACAGTCGGAAATACCTCATTCATAATAATCTATACTCCTTTGCTGTAAATATATGAACTGTCATGATGTATGGTATGCATTGACGCTTTATCAGGATTTCAAAGTAAAATAATTCCTGACTTCATCGACTCCGGATAAATAGCTTGCTATGGCTTTATCTTTCATCTGGTTATGAACCGTATCAAACAGCAGTCTAACGATCTTATATATATTTTTCTTTGTGTCATCATCAAGATTATTTACTGCCTGAGCAATCTTTTTCATATCTGCTGTCCAGTCATCTCTAAGATCATACAGACTCGATGCTCCTGATGCATTCACGACATCGTACAGCGTATCGGTAAAAGCATGAAGTTCATCCTGCGTAAGCCCTAATATCCATGTATTAAGTGCATCATCCATCAGGAGATAATGGGCTTTTCTTCCCTTTTTCCGTGCAATCCTGTCGCCATTTATCTTCCAATTGTAGGTATTATGCTGGAATGTGCCCATTCCTGATGCATCGACCACATTATAGCTGTTCTCGTCCTCCATGATGATACCAACTATTGATGAAGCAGGAATATATTTTGAAACCCTGGATGAGATTTCTGCATAATGGCTTTCCTTCTTGATCTCCGGTCTGAAACCCGGTCCATCAAAGCTGTATACTTTCTTTATTCTGTTTCTGACATCATCACTGCAATACATGGCAGAATAAACAGCCAGATTACCGCCTTTTGAATGTCCGCCTACATACAGATCCGCTTTTGTGCATGCGGCTATTTTTTCCAGATACGCAACGGAAGATTTCTGTGCGGCGATAGGATGTGAATAAGCAAGATTAAAATCCTCCTTCCATCCGACAAGCGAGGCATCAGTCCCTCTGAATGCTACATATACAGTTCCTTCATTCAAAATAAATGTCGTTGCAGAGAACTGTTCCTCGTTGCTTTCATCCAAGACATCGGTATGATAATTGATCCTCATGTCATGGAATCTGACAGAAGAAAGCATTACCCTTAAAAGTTCTTCATTTTGTTTCTTGTACCAGTATTCATCCAGCAGTTTAGGCAGATTATTATCAATATCAAGATCAGACAATGTTACTGAGCCTGCTTCATCATCAGATCCCGGAACAAATCCCTTGAATTTGATGTATGCCACCTGACTTAACAGTAGGGCATCTGTCTCTGAAAAATGCTTCTTACCAAAGTCATATTTGCCATATTCCTTAACATAATCAATGATATTACTCATATTGCTCTTCCCCTTCATAAAGCTTTCACTCAGAGCGGTTTCTCCTTCTGACAGCCTCTCTCAGCTTTTCACCGACTGAAAAGGCATATCTTTTCTTTCAAGTATATCAAAAGATACAGTAAGTGAGCTATTTATAAAAACACCGGTATTCAAATGTATCCTGAATACCGGTAATATTGCGTTATGACTTTCAGCCACCCGATCCTGATCCTTATGAGACTCTGGCCGGAGTTCTTTCTTCCTCAAGATAGTTTCCCCAGCTTTCAGCGTAATCATCACACTTCCCGCAGAGATGCTCCACCTCTTCCGGAGATTCAAGGTCTGTACTTACGGCTTTGCTCTCCTTTACCATTTCTCTCAGGCAGTCAGGGTTTTCCAGCATAGGACATGGTCTCAAATGATCTTTGTTGAAAGGCTGGCCTTTGTGGTATGCCATGAACAGCGGGCTCTGAAGAATCTCCAGAATAGAGCTGTCCTTGATATTTGCATTTGAATAATGGATAAAGACACAAGGTTCTGCATCCCCGGCAGAATTGATATGGAAGTAATTCCTTCCTCCTGCTATGCATCCTCCAACATATTTGCCATCATTCTGGAAGTCCATAGGGAAGAATTCTATGCCGCTCTCCTCACTTCGTATATATCTGATTCTGTCTATCATGTACTGTCTCTGTTCTACAGTCGGCATCAACTCAGGAACTGCTGAGTTGCCAACAGGCATATAGTGGAAATAGAATCCAAACCTTGCTCCCTTTTCCATCAGCAGGCTGTAAAACTCATCACTTGTCACTGCCTCTACATTCTCTCTTGTATAGCAGATGGATGTTCCGAATAAGATACCATGCTCACGGAGTAGATCCATAGCCTTAAGAACAGCAGCATAGTGGCCTTCCCCGCGACGGCTGTCATTAGTCTCGGGTGTCCCTTCAATAGAGAGTAAGAACATGATATTTCCGACTTTTTGAACCTCTTCGCAAAGCTCCTCATCAATAAGAGTTGAGTTAGTATAGAGGGCAAACTGTACATCCCTGTGCTCTTTTGCAAGTTTCAAGACATCAGCTTTCCGAACAAGTGGTTCTCCACCTGTCATCATATAAAGATATACCCCCAGCTCTTTTCCCTGTGTAACGATCTTGTCCATCTCCTCATAGCTGAGGGTGTACTTACGTCCGTAGGTTCCTGACCAGCATCCCTTACAATGCATGTTGCATGCACTGGTGGGATCAAAGAGGATAAGCCATGGAATATTGCAGCCGTATTTTTCACGATTACTACGGATTGTTTTTGTTCCACGAAGAAAGGCTTCATAACCCAGATTCAAAAGAGTTGTCTTTGCGATATGCGGATCGGTCTCTGTGATGACGCGGTCAATATACTGCATCCAGCGGCTTTTATCTCCCTTGATCACCGCTTTTACATTTTCATATTGCTCATCGGTAAATTCACTGCCAAAGAAAAACTTCGCCATTTCCGCAATTCTCAGATAGAATTCCCGCCTTTTTTCAGGTGTCTTTTTAAGAACGGAATCAATCATCATCCCTATAGCTTCTCTTTGTGCCTTGTGTGAAAAAGTCTGAAATAATTCTCCCATATCTCTTCCTCCAATATCATCTGTTCAGAACGCTTCGCTGAACAGATACGCATTTTGCGAAGCTTCGCATTAGAGTTCGAAAAATGCTGGCTCCGTTACTGCTTTGGTACGCCCTCAGCAGCAAGTGCTTCGGTCTGTCCTTAACAGTTACCTTCAATGTTACTTATTTATGCTAAATGTTCTGACAATGCCAGCCCTTCCTTCGTGCTGAAACGCCAGACTACATTGAATGTTCTCTTCCTGGCCATGAGTGAGAAAGAGATAAAATAATCTACTATCATTGCAATCGTCAGGATGATACTGACATTTTTAAGCATCTCATAATCCATCTCTGCAGTGTAAGTGGCAAGCACCGGATAGACAGTATCCATAAACCAGGTTATCAGAACGGCAAAGCCGATACTGGTGGGAACTGACGTATACTTTGTTATGTGCATCGGTACCCACTCATAATTCCAGTAATCAAAGCCCATGACTATATAGAATGACTCGCCCAGAGCTATCTCTCCGATACATACTGCAAAGAAGGCTATCACGGTATACCAAAAGCTTGAGTTTTGCAGATTAAGGCGATACATAAGAAAATGAGGATCAGACGGTGTCCCAAATAATGTGTAAAAAGCAAGAAACGTCATCCCGTATCCTATCAGAAATGGCAAGAACATGTTGCGGTTATCAATATAGTGTTTGGTACATAAAAGCCAAACATTCTCAACAACATACCCTGTAAAGGATGCTATTGCCGCAATCATCATAAGTTCATAAAAATCCCTTGATAGTCCTTCCATACTCATTCCTCGCAAAAATTCATGTCTACAACTGAACAGTCAAAATATATGTGTTGACATTACAAGTGTAACGCCGTATAATTTGAGCGTCAACAAATATACAACGGACTGTACAAATTTCAGCAAATGTGTAACACCGAAATAAAACGAGGGATTTTTGTATGGAAAACAATGAACTTTCCGAGCTTGCCAAGCGTGATATTCTCAGACTAAATAATGAAGAATCAAAAAAGATGACGCGAGAATGCTTTCAGATGGCCTTAATCTATCTGATGGGAGAAAAAAGCTTTGACAAGATCACAATCACGGATCTTGTGCGCCGCTCCGGTGTTTCAAGAACTGCATTTTATAGAAATTATTCATCAAAAGAAGAAATCCTCTCTGATATAAAAGAAAATCTCATAGAAAGGGTCTCGGTAATATTTGACAGTGTAATGTCCGGAGAGGATCTGCACAAATGGTTTCTGGGATGCTTTGATCTGATTGAGAAAGAAAAGAAAATGATTGATCTTCTATTAAAGGCTAATATATCTGTAGATACCTTATTTGAGGGAAAATCTTTTCTGGAGAAGTTCTATCCTGCAAAGACCACCGAGCAAAAATACTATCTTGTAGCTGCAGAAGCCGCATTCCAGGATGTACTCCTCAAATGGTTCAAGGACGGAATGCAGGAAAGCAAGGAAGAGATGTCTGAAATCTGCGTGACTGTATTCAGCGGTTTCAGGCAGCTTATGAGTCCGTAAATTAAATCCTATCAGCACTTATCAATCAAAAACCGGAAGGATCACTTATCAAATACGATAAGATATCCTTCCGGTTTTATTAGTTCTTCATGCTTAGAGATTATTCTTCTCCTTAAAAGCATCGAACTTAGCTTTTATCTCCGCTCTCTTGGCTTCTGCTTTTGCCTTGAAATCTGCTTTCTGCTTATCACGCAGTTCTTTCTTTGCCTGCTTCTTCAGACTGGCTTCTACCTCACGTGCATGGTCAATCTCAGCCTGCACTTCAGCAGCATCAAAACGTGTTGTCACGCAGTCAAACTTTCCTATCTTTGAATCATACATTGTCTGATCATTCTCATCAGCAATAGTCATAAGATACATGCCGTCTTCGCTCATCTTGCCAATGACTTCTTCACCAAGAGACATCTCTGTCACTGCATCGTCCGCATCAATTGCTGATCCAGCGAGTGCGCCAAAGCCGCCCCAGAAAAGGACTCCGAGTGGTCCTGTAAGGATTCCAAAGAGACTTCCAATCAGTCCGCCTGCAAAAGCGTCATTTCCGGTATTTACGCCAGTGTCAAATCTTTCCTTCAGCTCAATGTGAGTTCCTGTTTTCTCAATGAGTGCCGACTGCGAGATTGTGAGGCTGTTTGTCATCGGATCTGCTTTCACATTTGAATAAGCCTCAAATGCCTCACTGTTTACGTTGAACTTCGTAATAATGACATTGATCATGATAAGTCCCTCCTTCACTTTAATGCAGCGCCATCACTGAATGCATTGCCAACTCTTTCACCGATGCTCCAATAACCTGCTGAAACTCCATCAAAGAGAATCGGAGATACCTTACCAAAGTCTACCTTTCCATCTGTAAGCACAGACTCATCCGCAATGACATTCACGATTTCTCCAACAACTCTGCACTCATTGGTAGCAGGATCATTTCCCATGCTCACAACCTTGCACTCAAGGCTAAGCGGCATCTCATTAATGACAGGAGCATCGACATTTTCTCCCTTTGTTACGGTAAATCCTGCTTTCTTCACCTTGTCAGGCTCATTCTTTGCAGATACCATGCCAACATAGTCAGATGCCACAAGCGTCTCCTTTGTGCCGAATGCAATAGTAAAAGCCTTCTTCAGCTCAAGGTTCTCTGTAGTCTTGTGGGGAGAGAGATTCATTGCGATGTGCTTTGGTCCGCACTGTCCACCCCATGCAGCGTTCATGACATCCGGATTTCCATCCGCATCGTAGGTTCCGATGAGCAGTACTGCACCCGGAAAAACAATTCCCTGTGAACCTAAGTTTTTCTTTGCCATAGATAATACCTTCCTTTCTGCATTTTGCTTATGAGTTTTTTCAACGGTGAATAACACCATCAGTAACCTTTTTTCTACATTCTTTTCTGAGCATAATAATAATCCATATATACATAACAGTCTTAGGCAGCATGAGTGCTCCGATTGCCGGTATACTGTCAGCAAACAGCACCACGGGAATATAAAATGTAAAGCTTAAGATGATTGCCAGCCACAAGAGCTTTAACGCATCCTTCCTACACCATTTGAACGCATAGACTATCACAACTATTCCAAGGATCACGAACGGCACATTTCGGATGATTCCCCACGAAAGAGGCGCATCCGGCGATGTCCATCTATTCTGCGGAAACAGACAAAGGATAATCCTCAAAGCAGCAAGGATATAAACACAGATATCCAATGCCTTTCCCGTCTCTCTACAAGGTACCTTCTTCAGATACAGATAGAGAAGCACATAGAAAACCGTCATCGTGATACTTGTGATCAGTGTCCCTATCCCCAGCGATACCGGATGATTTGCCGTTCCGTCTGTCCAAAGGGCATACATCCTTGGTACAAGATGAAAGGCATCACCGCAACCAAGAATAAGTGCTGCATATCCCGGCAACCTGCTCTCCTTGCCTCCGTAAATAAGTTGAATCCCGGTAACTACCGCAAATATCAAATATAGAACTTCAAATATTGTTTCGCCTATCGCCTGTCCCATAGTAAATACCCACTCAAATTCTCTCAATGTAATGTATAATCACTAAGCACTTCGTAAACATGAGATTTCATGCGAAGTGCTGGCAATACCTGGAGCCATTTGTTAGCTGCTTCCCATATAGAAAATGAACCAATCGTGGAAACTACTGCAGCCACGACCTCATTCATAACTCCTGCCAGTGTAATTCCGGCAATGACAAATATAATTCCAGTTATTAGCAAACGTATACTGTTTGCCAGTGCCCTTTGTCTTTCCTTTACAAGCTTCCGAGTCTGTATTTTCCGAAAATCATCCATTGCTCTTTTGAACTTTTCTTTGTCGATTTCAGCTCCAGTAAAAGAAAGCGCTATCTTTTCTCCTAATGGGCGCTCTTCCAGTCGATTGCTTATATATGCAATCAGATCATCACTTGGCATAAGTTCCCTGCTATCAAAGTGATTGTATAAATCTGATTCCTGTTCGACCTTTACTTCAATTTCAAACATAAGCCCCCTAATACTCCTTAGTAATCTCCGTAATCCCATATTTATCTTTAAAAGCCTGCAACTCAGCGTCATTCCTGATCAAGCATACCTCTTCAAACTTGCCGGTATGAATATCCTTGAATCCTGCAACTTGCTCTCCATTACAGATGCTGCAGTGAAGTACAGGTATTTGATTTTCCTTATCATAACTGGTCTGTTCTGATTTCTTTTTAAAAAACAACTTCATCAGCACATCCTCCCGCAGAACTCTATAACAAATCTTTTATATAAAATCTGTCCATGCCTCCGTGCACTACTGCTTCAGGTCTTGGGATCTGCCTGTATCCAGCTTTTTCATAGATATGTATTGCAGCTTCAAGATTCGTATGTGTCTCAAGATACATTCTCTTATATCCGAGCTGCCTCGCCTTGTCCTCAATCATGGCTATCAGTTCATAACCAAAGCCTTGTCCTTTAGCTTCATCTGAAAGATACAATTTCTGAAGCTCTGCACAATCTTCAAAAAAGTCCACCTCTGCAAGGCCTATACCGCCGCACACCTTTTCACCTTCTATGGCTATGAAGTAATATCTCTTCTCAGAATCTGCAAGATAAAAGTCACTGATATGATCAAGGTTCTTGTCAAAATAAACCGTCCCCGGAACATCCAAATTGTACTGCTTTAGATTATCACGGATTATTCCAGCTATGGCAGCATCATCCTCACGCCTTATCTGTCTGTAATTCATCGTATGAAATTCGTCCAGACATGCTCTTCCTTCTCAGGAAGACCGAACTTTTCCTTTCCCAGGGCGATGCTCTTTATCATGAATGCCATGTTCTTACCCAAAGTTCTCATTATCTGGCAGCCTTCCTCGTCGGCAAGGACATCCTCTTTGGAATTGCCATGCACCATGTTCCAGTACTGGCTTGAAACAACAGGCATGGAGCTGATAGTAAAATACTTGTTAAGCTCATCAAAGGTAGCTGTAGTTCCGCCACGTCTTGCAGAAACAACTGATGCACCTACCTTCATGGTAAGGTCTGCGTGATTTGCATAAAAAAGCCTGTCTAGGAATGATACCAATGTTCCATTTGCAGACGCGTAATAAACCGGTGATCCGACTACCATACCATCACACTCCGCAAGCTTTGGTAATGTTTCATTAACAAGATCATCAAAGACACACTGACCTTTTGATTCACAGGTTCCACAGCCTATACAGCCTCTGATATCCTTATTGCCGACATGAATAGTTTCTGTCTCAATGCCCTGCTTATTCAGTTCCTCCGCTACCATACCCAGTGCTGTACCAATACATCCGTTAAGATGCGGACTACCATTGATCATAAGTATTTTCATAGTCATTGCTCCTCTTTTTATCATCACATTATTTCAATGCTGCCGCCAAGCTGTTTGGTGCACTCCTTGGCCCACGTATTGCATAGATTCCGTACTTTTCTTTTAGCACATCAAAAGTGAACTTATCAGGCTTATATCTCTTCAGGAGCTTTATCTTCATCAAAGCCTTAATGGTCAGATTGTTATCCTGGTACTGATAAGGGATATCCGTCTCAGTAACCTTACACTTATAAAGGATTGCTGAAACCGGTGCAGCCACATACATATAAACTGTATCTCCGGCTCTTATACCACTTCCCTGCTTCCACTCAATCAGATCTGTATCATCAAAAGCATGCTCGATATCGTAATACTTTGGATTCGCAGGAATAATCCAATCCTTTGCAGGACGGATTTTCTGTTTTTTCTTGGCTGAAGCCGTCACTTCATAACCGGTATCGATCAGATCGCATATCTGCTCAAAGCTCACCGTCCCATCAAGAAGGATAGAAATCCAATTTCCGCGACTGATATGATATCCTGGCAAGATGCCTTCCTGCTGTAGCAGTATATCCCGATACATCAGATCATCCAGCTTCACATTCAAGACATCGACAACATCCGTGCCACTAAGCCCTAACTTATCCCTGCTTACATTCATGACAATCCCATACCATTTTTGGTTGTCGTCATGCCTGAAGACAGCATAATCAGGATACCGTTTCCAGAGATATTCGATTTTACTCTTATATTTCTTCTTCACATAGTCGAAGACATCTTGTCTTAAAGATTCCATCCATCACTCCCATTTCTTCCAGACATCCGGCTGATAGCCAACCGTTGCCTGTTTTCCGTTTCTGACAATCGGGAGTTTCAGAATGCTTTGATTCTCGAATACCTTATCAGCTTTATCTTCATCAGCAATATACTTAATCAACGCCAGCAGGTCTTTATCTTTTGAATCCGTATCAATCATCTGATCAAGACCACCTACAGCCTGCATCACTGACTGGAACTCCCCTTTGGAAAGCCCCTTCTCTTTCATGTCAATACTCTGAAACTTGATACCGCGTTCCTTAAAAAAGCGCTCAGCTTTCCTGGTATCAGAGCTTTTCTTTGTTCCAAAAATCTGTATATTCATCAGTACTCCTTAATCAAATGCCGCTTTGAATCCACTCCATCAGTACATCTACAATGTAAGCCTGCTCCTCATCGTTTAGCACTTTACCTGCAGGAATATGATGCCACTTTTCAAGGCATCCCCTGCAGCAGCAAGCACAGGCATGTTGTGCCAGAAATACCGGATGTCCTTTCATCGGTGTCTGCTTACCATCATTTTCAGGATTCTCTGGTGCCAGGCGCTTTTGAACAAAATCTGCAGCATGGCTTCTGATTGTATCTATTCCTTTTTCCTTGATGTATTCCCTGTCGCTATCACTCAGATGAAATCTACTTCTAAACTTTGACCGTGAAAGTCCTTCAAACAAATCCTTCCTGTCCGGCAAATGATAAGCTATCGCATCAGCCGTTCCCATTCCGGGATAATAGCTGTAGCCAGATTTATGAGCCTGAGGTATCTGGTCCTTACGGTCTATATGGTAGGTCTTGCCATCTTTTATAAAAACAGCACCAGTCTGTTTAAAGGTAAAAGGAACGCCCTGCCTGATGCACTGCCGTCTGACTTCCTGTATCCATCTGAAATCACAAGGTCTTGCCTTTGACCCAGACTCACCTCCGCAGGTCACATGCTCTATAAGTCCCGTTTCCAGGTACTTCTCAATATTTATCTCTTCAAGCATCGGCTCAGAGATCATCTCGCGGTGCTTTATCGGAAGTTCCAATAAAATCGGAAGACGATACTCTGCCCTATCCTGGTTCTCACAGGTAGAGCAAATGGTCACGTTGTCCCAGCCATCGCCCCAATCAGCAGGTTTACATACATCAAAGCGATCAATCCTCTTGGTTATGATATGGAAATCCAAATCCTGTCTCTCCCTGATCATATCCCAGCATGACTGCCGCCATTCATCAGCTTCATCAAGGAAAAAATCTGAAGTCATGCAAGCAAAAACAACGCCGTCTGCTCTTGTCAGTTTATATTCACCCTGCCTATTCTTTTTCAGAGGCAGATTATAATCTCCTGTTTTGGTTACAATACTGGCATCTTTGCCAATGCTCTCATCCCGTCTGTAAACATAGCAATTTGCGCATCCGGGACTAATCTTGTGGCATCCATGCCATGGATTCCAAATTGCCATTGCTAATCCTCAAACTCTCTATAAAGCATCATATTATACGCTGCGCCCGCAGCTTCGCTTGCCTCTTCGTGCTCTTCTCTCCATACACTTGTCAAATGCAACTCTTTCTATTCCTGTAACAATCTATGCAGTAACGCCTCCCGGTCATTGATGAAGAGCTTCGTTATCTGATAACTGTCTGTATCCTCGTATTCACACTTATGTATCAGACCGTCATCCATAGAAAAGATATCAGCTCCGGGAAGTCCCAGTAATATCGGCGAATGCGATACTATAATAAACTGTGAATCCTCTCTGGCACAATTATATATCTCCAGCAAAAGAGTGAGCTGTCGCTGCGGTGAAAGCGCTGCCTCCGGCTCATCAAGGATATAAAAACCCTGAGATTTAAAATGTTCCTGTGCAATAGTCAGAAATGATTCTCCATGAGACTTGTAATGAAGCTCATCGCTTAATACTCCACCTTCTCTGGCATATTCCTCTTCTTTAGTTGCGACATTATAAAAGCTCTCTGCTCTAAGGAAGTATCCCCATCCAGGCTTATTAAAGCCACGCATCAAACGAATAGCACTATGCAGTTCGGAATAATCATCATATGTAGAAAAGCTGTAATTCCTCGTTCCACCTTCCGGGTTAAAACCATATGCAACTGCTATAGCTTCTATCAGCGTAGACTTCCCGGTTCCGTTCTCACCAACCAAAAAAGTTACCGGCGCATTAAATTCAAATTGATCAAGACCATTGATTGCCTCTATATTTCGCAGGTAGCTTCTTGGGTCTATTTTATTCCAGTTAATCTGAAAACCTTGTAAAATGAGATTATTCACTTGTCCTGCTCATTCTCCTGTTCCTGTCAGCTGAAGTTCTTCTGCGTGTTCCTTCATTCCAGTGATGCATATCTCTGACACATCCTTTATATCCATGCCAAGCATCTCACATCCCTTGAGGATAAGTGGACGGTCACACTTAGCTGCGAAACGCTTATCCTTCCACTTCTTCATAAAGCTCTTTACTTCCATATCTGTGATACCATTTGGTCTCATACGAGCTGCAGCCTGAATGATTCCACTCAGCTCATCAACTGTGAAAAGACTCTTTTCCATATCAGAAACTGGCTCTACATCAGTGCAAATACCATATCCATGACTCATGATTGCTCTGATATCGCCTTCAGGAACTCCTGCTGCTTTGAGTGGTTCCTTGGTATGTGCCAAGTGTTCTTCAGGATATTTCTCATAATCGTAATCATGAAGGTATCCAACTGCTTCCCAGTGTTCCTTATCCTCGCAAAAGTGCTGTGCCATAGCGCCCATGCATGCAGCCACATTTGCAGCATGGAGTTTCAGGTGTTCTTCTGTGACCATCGTATCGTTAAGCCTCCTGGCTTCTTCTATTGTCAGCTTTTCCATTATGCGCTCCTCCCAGTATCAGTCAAAACGTCTGCCACACTTAGGGCAGAATTCAAAATCCTCATCTGTCGAATATCCGCAATTCCTGCAGACTTTATGTGTGCTGCCGTATCCGTAACTACTGCTATGACCCCCTCCGGAAAAATTCATCCTGTCAGGATCAAGATATGTGATGCTACCGTTCGCAATGGCTTTTCCAGTCTCCGAATCCAATTCGCAGGAAGCACCACAACAGTCCATCACTGCAACATACCGCTTATTCCACTTGAAGATGGGTATGAAGAAGAGCATGAAGTAGGTGTAATACATATAGACGTGCATATGACCGTATCTGCCGCAACACTTACATATGATCAGCTGATCAAAGCCCAGTTCTTTGCTGCCATCTTCAATTCCCATTATCAGAAACATTCTTCCAACCTTCTCTTTACATCACTAATGCTTTCTATCTGTGCTTTTTCATAAGCCGCCAGAAACATTGTGCTACCTCACTCTCAACATAGCTACAAATACTGCCATGGTAAGTGCCTCTGTGATAAGCGGAATCATCCCATAGACGAACCCTCGCATTGGCTCTACATTGTAATAAGTCAGATAGAATACCAGACTTAGCACAGCAGCCACAGCTATGATGATAAACATTACAACAAGTTGTATCCACCCAATCATTCCTGCAGAAAAGACTTTCTGTACAGCCATCACTTCAAGCATAGTCCAGCAGACAATCAGCAAAAGTTCAGTAGTAACCTGTCTATGCAGGATTGCCGAGCTTCCGATAAGAAGGATAACGTACAAAGCGGCTCCACCACCTACTACCACGAAACCTGATATCAGGTCATGTTCAGTCTCTATGCTGTTTATTCCACGAATAGACAGATATACACCAGGTAATCCAAATACTGCTGTCAGGTAAAATAGTATCCCCACCTTGCCAGTCAGCCTGCTTACTGTAACTCCGGGATAGAATCCTGCTCTCCACCATATCAGATAAAAAATACAGCATATGATAAGCGATATCTGTCCTGCTAATAACAGTTTCATCATTAATCCATCCCAAACTCTTTGCAAAGGTTCTCAAATCTTGCCTTTTCCTTGTCTTTGACTTCCTTCGACAGATCATTCATGCAATGGTGGATCACATCTGCATCTTTCAGGCACTCATCCATAGCGGAATCTACTGCCAACTTGTCATCATGATGGTATATGGCAGAACAGATAATATCTGTCTCCTCATCTGTTGTAAGCCCTAACTCCTGCAAAACATCTCTTGCCAGATCTGCTCCCTTATGGGCATGGTCGTCATAACTGCCGCTCTCATATGCATACAGATCATGGAGCATAGCAGCCATGGAAGCAATCTCCGGATCAAGCCCGCGCTTCTTTGCTATCATCGTTGCAGCAAGTGATACCCCGTAAAGGTGAGCAATCGCACTATTTCTCTTATCCGCATCCGGCATTTCATTAAGTTTGCCATCCACATATTTCCGTAATTCCTTTAATCTGCCCATAACAACCTCCAGCTTTACAGCTCTTCCAACATCTGCTGCGGATTATCAGCTGCTTTTATCCAAGACATAATGAGTAGAATACTGCTTCTCTATCTCAGACCTTCCGCTCTTACTGAACCTGAGCTCGTGTTTCTTTCCCTTGCCCCAGAACATATATGCAGTATGTGAAGGCTTAAGATGAGCTTTGCTTGCATATGACATCATTTCATGAAGCGCAGTAGAAAGCTTTCCAAGATTCATGGTACAGACGGCTTCCAAAAACCTCACCTTCCCATTGCGCCAGTTCTCATATTCCTTTTTATCCAGTGCTCCGATATCCATCAGCACATCCACCGGTGCAGCATATCCGCGTTTACTGACCTGATTATGCATGGATGTGTGCACTTTATCTGCAAGTTCTGCGTTATTCAATATCTTTTCTCCTAAAAGCGTTTTTATCCTGCATTTGTTACTTTCCTTTTTTATAGATGACATCTGAAAGCGTTCCCAGGCCTTATCATCTGTTTAAAATCAACTTTACTGCTTTCTTCAGCTCATCGCCAAAATCTTCCAGGTCGTCAGTTGTAATTACGCCATCGTTTATTAGTCTTGCAATATCCCAGAAAACTTCACTTTTACGAAGTTCCATGGTGACTCCCGGGTTCTTTTTATCCTTATTGAGCCGTTCTTCCAATTCCCAGAAATTATCAGATGCATCGTGGTCAGTTCTTTGAAGAATCTGTATATATTCTGCGTTTAGCCTCGCCATGTAGCCTTCCTGCCACTCAGGAACTTTATCTCTATACAATTTCCAATCATGCTTTGATACTTCCATAATAATCCTCATTATTTCCTACATACGCTTATATTCCAGCTTCTCCACATCATCAATCCTGCGAGGTCAGCAAATGATTCTTATCCAGATAACGTAAGAATCCGTTTAAGATTTCCTCTTTGCGAGATATAATATCTGTCTCCTGAAAATCGTCTTTGGACTGAGCCATATTGTTAAGTTCAAACACTTTTGTTCCAGCCTTTTCTTTACCTTTATCATTGGTAAATCCAAGATAATACTTCCTCTTGTCAGCAAATCTGTAATCTGATGCTCTTATATTTATTCCTTTTTCAAGGAGTGCCTTATTACCGAGCGACTCCAAATTATTTTTGTCCTTAAGAGTCTTTTCATTTATCTGACGTTGTCTAGAGAATATATGCTCAATTTCGAGGGTAGTATCAAGAGAAATCAGCGATTGTTTATCGTCGCTGTATGCCCACCATGCCAGCATCGATTTGGTAATTGGTCTCTGATTTGTAAATTCATAATTCTCCAGCATTTTTCTGACTGCATCTGGAGAGAACAAAAAATCTGAAAAAGTCACAGTTCTACCATTTACTATATCAATCATGGCTGGATATGTAGGGGTTCTCAGAGCATTTACTCCTGGTCTCATGACCGCATATGTCCATATAAACGCTGTAATTCTATCAAGGAAAACATAAAAATCATTTTCATCAAGAAGTTTTTCCGAATTCTTGTTTTTCATAAAATATACTGACACGAGATATGTCCACATTCCATTAGGAGCATAATTCAGAACAGCAAGTCTCCTTAATACTCTATCAGAGAAAGCTGTATCATCCTGTGTCACAATGCACTTCCAGAAATCAACTAAGTCCTCAAGATCAGATAACGTCTCTTCCCTTTTGAGTATTGCATACTTGTCTTTCTCATAAAATTTTCTGAGAGCTTCGGTAGTCGTCTGCTTATTACCCTGCTTAGCTCTTTCAAAATACATATATCTCGTAAACAATTCATCCATAGGAGAGCCTGACGGCGCCGCAAAAATGTCCTCGCATTTTGTCTCCAGATCTTTCCACCTTTGAATGAATTCGTCTTTTCTTCCCATGTCTGAGTAGAATTTATAAAACTGCGCCTTGAAAATATCGGTATCGGACAGCGGCTTACCTCTATCGTTCAAAGTAGAGAATATTCTGAGTGCTGTATCCTGTGACTCTGCCTCTATAGGAAGTAAAATGCAGTTGTTCAGTATTCTTGTAGGAAGATATGCAAAATATGTAGGAAAAGTCTGAAGGAATTCATTTATCTTATCCTGAAAGAAGCGATAAGTTTTGGCATACCTGCTTTTCTGCTCAGCAACAGTCTCGCCGCTTTTTAGAATAGATAAGAATTCTTCTTTATCATCATCGGATGAAACTTCAGAATCTATTTTTAGCTTGTTCTTATCAGGATTACCAAATTCATCGGTCTTCCATATACACTTGGCAATATCATCGCTTGTACTTATGGAATTCGTATCTTTCATGTTGCCAAACTTTGAATAAAAGGCGCGGAGCATCAGCATCAGAGTTGTAAGTCTCTGCTGTCCATCAATAATTTCAAGCTTTCCGTCAGCATTTTTAAACGTAACAATCGGTCCAAGAAAGTATTCATCCTCGTCACTCTTAAAAAGGCTGTAATCATTTTCTGGAAATGCAAAAGTAAAAATATCATCCCATAATGTCTGACATTCTGTTTCTTCCCATGCATACGGTCTCTGATAGTCAGGTATCAGAAAATCCGATTTTTTGTTCGAAAACAGCTCTTTGATAGTCTGCTGATCAATGTTTAACTTTGACATAGCTCACGCTCCTTATTGTGCGTACTTCTTAAAGTTCTCTGCCTGTTCCAGTACTTCCTTATAGACATCATCAATAGTTACCGGAGGATAATCATATTTGTCGAGAAGCAAGATCAAATCAACCTGTAACTCTGCCTTTATATCGTCTCTGGTAGCAAAATCTTTGTATTTCGCCTTATCATCTACTACATTCTTTATCTCCTTGGATAAGGCAATCATCTTATCTTCAGGATAATCAAACTCATACTTCTTAGAAACAGCCAAAAGGATGTCATAAAAGGCCTTTTCCTCATAATCTATACCTTTATCCTTGAATGATTGCTGCTCATTTTTCAGTTCATGCAGCAGATCTGCAAGCTGGTTCGCCACATCGTCCAGAACCTCATTTGCGAACGCCTCGTCTCTTCTCCGGTTATTATAAAGTTCAACAACGTTTTTCATGCGCTCAGAAAATTCCAAGCTCTTAATTTTATTGACACGCTTAAATTCTTCTATAGCAAATGTCAACAATCGCTGAAGTGCCTTAATTCTGGTATTTGGCAATTGTATCATTTCAATACGCGCCATATACTCATCGCTGAACAGTTCATAATCAACCCGTGTTCCTGTCTCAAACAGTTCTTCTATGCCATCAGACTGTATCGCATCTTCTAGCATATTCCTGACCTTAGCATTCATGCTTGCAGCATCAGGTGCTTCACCCTTTGTCAGCTTATATAGAATAGAACGAACAGCTTGATAAAAATGAACCTTTTCAACATCTTTCTCAGAGAATTCCTCACTGGTACTACACAGATTGAAAGCCTGCTTCAGTCTCTTAACACCAGCCATGAAACGTTGTTCAAGTTCTTCTGTCATCTGAACATATTCAACAGCTCTATTCAGACAATTGAGTTGTTCCAGGGGATCTCCGCTAAAGAAAGGCTCACTTTTAAAGTTATAAAACATTTGATCAAGCACTTCCAACTGATCTTTTACTATCGTAATAGCCTGCTCAATGCCCTCCAGCTCTTCCTTCTCAAAGTTCGTATACTTCTTTAGGGCTATGTTCATATTCTTTTTAATGCCGATATAGTCAACGATTAACCCTTTCTCTTTCCCTTCATATACACGGTTTACACGTGATATGGTCTGAATCAGAGTATGCTGCTGGATTGGCTTATCAATATAAATCGTATCAAGCGGAGGTACATCAAAGCCTGTAAGCCACATATCCACGACAATAGCTATTTTAAAATTGGAATGTATATCCTTAAACTGTCTGTCGAGTTCCTTCCTGTACTCTTTTGTCCCGAGCATGTCATAAAGATCTTTCTCATCATCCTTATTCCGCGTCATAACCATGCAGATTTTTTCTATTGGTTTTAGCTTTTGCAGTTCATCTTCTGGCAACTCAACACCATCAGCGCATTGCTTTTTTACTGCCCACTCCGGGCGCAAAGCAATAATGCGCCTATACATATCATAGGCTATGAACCTATTTGCACATACAAACAAAGCTTTTCCTGCTACCGATGCGCCTTCTTCAACTCTGTTCTCATAATGAATTACAAAATCCTTTGCTACTAAATCCAGTCTGTTTGGATCACCGATTATGGCATCCAACTTAGCTACCGCCTTTTTACTCTCCTCAATCTGCTCCTCAGAAGATCCTAATTCAGCGCACTTGTCATAATAATCTTCGATTTCTTGCATCTTCTGATCGTTCAGTGTAACCTTCGCCGCTCTCCCCTCATACACAAGGTTTACAGTAATGCCATCTTTTACTGCCTCTGTCATCGTATATGGATGACCTACTATATCTCCAAAGACTTCCAATGTTGCATCAATCGGAGTTCCTGTAAAACCTACATAAGTTGCATTTGGCAATGAATCATGAAGGTATTTTGCGAAACCATATGTCTTGCTAACACCACTCTCTGTCACTCGCATCTTCATATCCAGATTCACCTGTGACCGGTGTGCCTCATCAGATATGCAGATAACATTCGATCTATCAGTTAGCAGCTGCGTGTCTTCTGTAAACTTCTGAATAGTTGTCAGATACACTCCGCCACTCGGCTTGCCTTGCAGCTCTTTTCGAAGTTCCTCCCTGGAATCAATGCTTATTACCTGGTTATCGCCAATATATCTTTTTGATGAAACAAACTGTTTAGCCAGCTGATCATCAAGGTCTGTCCTATCTGTTATCAACAATATAGTGGGGCTTCCAAAGAATTTGCTCTTCATGAGCATACGTGACAAAAAAAGCATAGTATAACTCTTACCACAGCCGGTCGTGCCGAAATAAGTGCCACCCTTTCCGTCACCTTGTGGTTTCATATGCTTTTTTATATTGTTATAAAGATTGGTTGTTGCGAAATACTGAGGATACCTGCATACAACCTTTAGATTAGAATCCGATGAATCCGGGAAATAGACAAAGTTTTTTACAATATCAAGCAAACGGTTCTTCTCAAATAAGCCGTCAATCATTGTATATAATGAATTGATTCCATCCATCTCAGGATCATCATCATTAACTTTTCTCCATGCATAGAAGAAATCATACGGGCTAAACAAAGAGCCATACTTACTGTTAGCACCATCGCAAATTACCACAAACGCATTATATCTGAATAAATCAGGTATATCTCTCTGATAGCGCACTGTAAGTTGCGTGTAGGCATCCATGATGGTTGTTGTTTCCTGTATTGCTGTCTTAAATTCCAGCACAACAAGCGGAATTCCATTAACAAATACTATTCCGTCCGGAATACGAGTCTGGTAATTATAACCCTCTATCTCAAACTGATTAACTATCTTGAAAATGTTTTTTTCCGGGTGATCATAATCCAGCAGTTCAATATATATGTCCTTTTGACTTCTATCCTCTCTGTTCAAGACAAAGCCATCCTGAATCATAGTAAAGATAGTCTTATTGACTTCATATAAAGTACCAGAGTTTGCTTTTAATGACATGACAATTCCGTCAATCTCACTTGAAGTAATACCCTCCGTATCATACCTATCTGAAAGATATTTTTTCAAATCATCAAGGATTAGAACCTCTGATAAATTTCGTATGATATTCTCACCAGGCACATATTCATAACCCTTTTCTTCAAAGAGCTTCATTATGGACATTTCAAGCGCATGTTCATTGAATTTTGCCATAGCGACCACCTCCTACCCGATACACTTATCTAATATTTCTGTAGAATGAGCGAATACAAACTTATATCTTCCCTTATTTGCGTTTAAAAAGTCTTTGTTAAAATCGTAAACAATATCAGCATCAATCTCAGCTATCTTGTTTTTTCTCCGTCTCAAATCAGTATAATTTCCGAACAGAACTACAAGATTTGGCGCAATCGGGAAATATGCTGATAGCTTATTGCTTCCTTCAATAGACAAATCCATTCCAAAAGATACTGGAAAATCTGTAGTCAAAAAACCTGTCTCGTGAGAATGCAGGAAGCAAAATGACAATCCTTTTAGATCATTTGCTACACCATTAACATATGACTCCTGGAAATCATCTGTTAATACGCCCTTCTTATAAGATGCCTGTAATATAGAATCAAAATCACCTAATCCCAATTGTTCAACAAGATATCTATATATCTGTATTTCTTCGTTCTCATAAACATCATCTAAAGAACCGTCAAATCCAAGTTTTTCCATAGTATATGGATTTCGAAGAAGCATATTAGCATAGAATTCTCGCAGTAAATCCACTTCTTCACCTCGGAGAATCAAGGCTTCTTTATTGGAAGTATCATTACAAAGTGCAATAATCTTTGTCTGTAGAGCAGCATATAAAGCTTCACGTGATGCAAAGTATTTTTCTATTTGGTTATGGAGAACATATTTACCAAGCCTCTCATTCTCGTTTTGCCACTTCGTTTCGTACAGGTTGTTTTTGAAGCATATATCTTCCGGTCTTGCGCTAAAAGTCTTTCCTTTTTCGATATTGAAAACCTGTAGAAAGCCATCTTTATTAGCAAAATGTTTCAAATAAAACTGTGGAACATAATGCTGTTTTACAGTCATATTATTCATGCTCCACTCCGTCAGGTAAATGATAATTTAGCGGCTTGATATAGTTTCAAGCAATATCTCTTGTAAAGATTTTAATGTTGCAACCTCTTTATTATTTTGTTTCATCCGATCAAACAAGGGGTGCAAATATACATCAAACTGCTTTAGCTGTTCATCATCTGGGATTACAATGGGCATACTATTAAGCATTTCTGATGATGTGCTTGGAACTGCCGAACCAGTATCCAATCCAGCAAAATCTTTACTTCGAAGAAAGTAATAAACATATTTAGCATAAAAAGGTTGTTTAAGCTCTGTATAAAACATAGTATCTACAGACCAAAAGGGATCGCTGACATAAAGAATATTATTGAGAGATCCCTTTCTTGGAATTAATACGGATACTTTGTTGTATAAGGCTTTTTCAACATAGCGCATAATGCCACCAGAGCCATACAAAGGAACATTACCATCTGAAAGATGTTTATGATCTTTGCCATATTTTACAGTCAATAGCTCCCCGAGTGTTCCTAACTTCCAACAGGCGGAATGCTCCGAATTAAGCATTTGGCAATAAATGGCTTTGGCTTGATTATCTAAATTATCATTTATCTTCTGCTTTAACCTTATCCTTTCCGAAATAGTATTATAGTTATTCACAATATGGCGCTGATCTTCAATCGGGATGACCGGCACCTCTAAACGACATATATCATCCCAAGCAATACCACCTCGAACACTTCCATCTGTTTTAAGCCAGCATAACCTGTCAAACTCCGGTCGTCTAAACCACATCATAAGATAGTTCGGATCAAGAATATCAACATCAACAATTTCAAACATAAAGTATGCTGGAGATACAATAGCCGGCTCATCTTCCGTATATAACGCAACGGGAAGCCTTTCATCTCGACCTACATGCATAGGATTGCACGCAAAAACACCTTTGCATAAGAGCTTATATTTACTTAAGTCCGTACCTATAACATTGGCTACGGATGGCATGAAAAACTTATCAATGTTGATACCAAGCACCCGATCTGTTATTGAATCTGTATTCCGTATATCTACTAATCGGATGTGCTTTCCAAGTGGTTCATAATTACCCATATCTTCACCCTATCCTATATATTTCTTATGTGCCAATTTCACATTGCTTTCCTTAACCATCGCATACTGAAGCGTTGTATCTATTCTTTGATGTCCAAGCATATGCTGTAGCTGTTCTATTGGCATTCCCTTATCAATCGCCATCGTGGCGAGTGTTCTGCGGAACTTATGCGGATGTACCTTTTGTATTCCTAACCCATTGCCAATTTTCCGAAGCCGTACCTCGATACCGCCGATACTCATTCTGCTATGAGGCGAATTCAACGAAACAAATAATGCCGGATCATTATCATCCCTACCATTTAGATAATTCTGCAAATGCATCTTTGTACGTGCATCAAAATATACAATCCGCTCTTTATCACCCTTGCCAAGCACTGTACACTCACGCTCGGTAAAATTCACATCGTCTCGATTAAGCAAAACCATTTCACCGATACGCATTCCGGTCGATGTCAGCATATCTATGATTGCCAGATCCCTGTCCTCCGCGCAACTATCACGCATCAGTTCCAGTTCTTCATCCGTATATGTTTCTTTTATTGTTTTACCTGTTTTGACCTTATGAATGCGTCTAACAGGACTTTTTATAATATAATCCTCATCCTCCAACCAGCCGAAAAATGTGGATAAAATCCTCCGAATATTATCAATTGTAACCTTGCTGGACTTCTTTTCCTCCTGATAATCTGCAAGGTATTTCCGAAGATCATCGGTTGTTATACGGTTTACTGCCTTGCCAATTTTTACTACAAGTTTCTCAACGGTGCTCCGATAATAAGCCAAGGTCTTATCGGATCGTCCTTCTATACGTTTAGCCGATAGGAACAGCTCTATGTAGTCTACCGCCTCCTCCGATATCTCGCCTGTCTCCATTACCTCATATCCTTGAAGACATGTGTTGAGAACTATTCTCAGTTGCATCATTTGGCTGTTATCCAGCACTCCTAGCATTTGTTGCTCAATTTCAGTAATCAATTCTTCTTTCATGCCGTTTCTCTCCTTTTTTATATTCAAGAGAACGACACCCAGCGGCGGTTCTATTGTTTACCCTCGCCACTGCAGAGGGTTATGCTAAATGATAATTTAGAACAACAGGCGGTTAGTTTTATTCAAACAGAGTTTTTAAAAAATCCTGAACAATGGCAAAGTGTAACGGTTTCAGAATTGGTAAATCAAGGATTACTGGACCCGCCCATGGATGGTAATCATGGCGAAATACATCCCAAAGCCTCTGATTATGTATCTGAGGGTGTACCATTTTTAATGGCGAACAACTTGGTGGATGGAACTGTTGATTATGAAAACTGCGCTTTTATTTCTGAAACTCAAGCAAACAGCTTACGCAAAGGTTTTTCGCATCCAGGAGATGTTCTTTTAACACATAAAGCTACTATAGGCCGTACTGCTATTTTGCCAAATAATTATCCGTTAGCGATCCTTACGCCGCAAGTAACATACTATCGTACAAAAAAGAATTTATATAACGGTTACTTGAGATATTATTTTGAATCAAACAAATTTCAATCAATTCTTTCGGCATGGTCGGGTGCGGGAAGTACCAGAGCCTACATCGGAATAACCAAGCAAATGGAATTGCCGATCGATCTTCCAAATGTTGAAACTATGAACAAACTACGAAGATTCATTGAGCCAATTGAGTCCATGCGCACTGATAATAATAGTGAAATTGTTAGATTGCGGCATATACTTGAATATATGCTTTCAATGATATCAAGCCGCTAAATTATCATTTATCTTTTGCTTTATCTCAATTCTATCTGAAATAGCTTTGTAATTATTTACAATCTTAAGTTGCTCCTCATATGACGGAACTGGAAGCTCAACTTTACACATCTCGTCCCAGTCAAAGATTTCTCTTACACTTCCATGAGACTTATATCTTGCATATCTGTCAAATTCCGGTCGTTTAAACCATAGCATCAAGTATTCGGGAATTAACTGATGTGTATCAATGATTTCAAAAATCGTATATACATTGCTAACGAGGCCTTCATCATAGCCCTCTAATAAAGCTATACCAATCTTATCTCCTCTTCGAGAAGTGTCTGGAATGTAAGTAAACTGCCTGCTTTTAACGATCTTGTATTTACTAAAGTCGGTTCCCACCGTATTTGCGATAGAAGGAATAAACGTTTTCTGAACCGATACTCCCAGAAGATTATCCTCTTTACCATCAGTATTTCTAACATCGACTTGTCTGATAAACTGTCCAAGTTGCTTATAATTTGATTTCATATCCCAGCTCCTTAAAAACACCAAGTAAATCCTGCTTGGACTTTTCCTCCTGTTTCAGAAGATCAGTAAGCTCCGTCTGCAGCTGAGTCATCTTAGCATTAAAATCAATGTTCTCATCACGGTTTACAAATTCAATATATCTGCTTGGTACGAGGGTGAAACCTTTTTCTTTTACTTCGTCAAATGATGCGCTATAACAGAATTCAGGAACATTCTCATATGTTTCTTCATAACCTTCTGTCTGCCAGTTATGATATACAGTTGTTACCTTATCCCTGTCCTCTTGAGTCAGTTCGATATATTTCTTTTCATATGGAGAACCCATCTGCCTGAGATCCATGAACAGTATTTCGCCACTGCGATCCCTATATCTCTTTTCTTCTCCATTCTGATCAACAACACGTGCCTTCTTGTTTTTGTTCAGAATCCATAGCGTCACACTGATATCTGTTGTGTAGAAAAGATTCCTTGGCAAAATAAGTATGGCTTCTACCAAGTCATTCTCAATAAGCTGCTGTCTGATTTTCAACTCCGTACCATCGTCAGAAAGAGCACCATTAGCAAGAAGAAAACCTGCGACCCCGTTCTGCGACAATTTGGATGCAATATTCAATATCCACCCATAGTTTGCATTACTGGTAGGCGGAACTTCATATCCTTTCCACCTCGGATCTTCAAGAAGTTCGTCATCAGCCCTCCATTCTTTCTGGTTGAAAGGGGGATTAGCCATTATATAGTCAGCCTTCAAATCCTTATGTTGGTCATTTGAAAATGTATTTGCAGCCTGTTCTCCCAAATTTGCGGATATGCCTCTTATAGCAAGGTTCATCTTTGCAAGCTTAAATGTGGTATTGGTATATTCCTGACCATATATAGAAACTTTCTTCTTATTTCCGTGATGTGCCTCCACGAACTTAATTGACTGAACAAACATACCACCAGAACCGCAACAAGGATCATACAGCGTACCATCATAAGGCTCAATTGCTTCGGCTATAAGATTTACTATACTCTTGGGAGTATAGAATTCTCCTTTTCCTTTACCTTCTGCAATAGCAAATTTACTAAGGAAATATTCATATATTCTGCCGATGATATCGTTTTCCTTATCGGATGTGGTATCTATCTTATTGATTTCATCCAGAAGGGATGCAAGTTTTGTAGTATCAATCTGTAGTCTGGAATAATAGTTATCCGGAAGTGCGCCCTTCAACTGAGGATTGGTCTTCTCAATTGTATATAACGCAGTATCAATTTTCAGCGCGATATCATCCTGCTTTGCATTCTCAAGGATATATGACCATCTGCTCTCAGGAGGTAAATAGAAAACATTATCCTTGGTATAGAATGCTATGTTGTCTACAAACTTCTCATTGCCAGCCTCAATGATTTTTTTACGCTGCTCTTCAAATTTGTCGCTTGCAAATTTTAGAAAGAACAAACTCAACACCACATGCTTATATTCTGACGGTTCAACGGAACCTCTAAGCTTGTCTGCTGATTTCCATAAAGCTTCTTCCATTGAAACTTCTTTTGCCTTTTTTGCTGCCGCCATTATTATTCCTCCTGATCATCTATATATTCGACAATATCTCCAAAGTCTGCATGAAGCTCTTTGCATATCCTTTCCAGAACTGTCATAGCGACCTCTTCGTTTTTGTTCAGTTTTGTAAGAGTATTGGGTGCTAAATCAATACTTTTTCTTAGCTCAACCTTTGACATACCCTTATCTATTAGTAATTTCCAGAGCTTATTATAAGATATAGCCATGTGACCTCCATGTATATTGCAAAACGCTTGCAATGCAGGTAAATACTAATAAAACGCCTGTTTCAATTGTACCATCAGCCAAGTATCTTCTCAATGCTTTTTCGTGTATTCTTGCGAATTCATATTTTGCAAAGAAAAAAGGACAGGTAGCCCGAAAGCCACCTGCCCATATAATTTATGAAATTTTTCTGTCCATATCATCGCTCTGATGATTGTTATGTTGACTCTCCTGCGGAGGATGTTCCTGCTGATGCGCCTTACGTTCAGCTTCTCTGTCTTCAACGGTATGCTTCAGGCTGCTAATCTTCTCTTTGAATGAGAACCTCTGAGCTTCCTTGCTTTCGTTGGTGTCCTTCTCATAGTTGTTGGGAGTAGGCTCGTTATCAATGATGCCGTTCCCTACCTGATTGTAGTTGGCCTCCTCCAGGGATTCTGCATTCATCAGATATTCCTTACGCTTCTGAAGCATCTCTGCTATCTGTGCCATGCGTTCAGTCTGGGAATCTTTTATAGATTCCTTAACAGGCTCTGTTATAGCAGATAATTCTGCAGTCCTTACCGGTTCTTTTACTGCGGATGCTTCGAGGTTCTTATCCTTAGCTGCTTCTACCGACTGCACCTGTTCAGCTGTATTCTCTCCCTTAGACTGCTCATCCTGCGGTGCATCCATATTGAGCATGGCATCCAGTTCTGTAAGACGTGCCATCTTCTGCTGAAGCTCTGCTTCCTGTGGGAAGGGCTTTACCACCTCTTCCTTGGCACTTTCAAGCTGCTTCTCAGTATTGGCAAGCGCTTCCTCTGCCTTGGCAAGTTCTACAGGCATTGCTTCCAGAGCATTATTGATACGGGTTATGATGCCGTTAGGGTCATTGCTCATGGTGATGCGATGTGCAGCAGCTCCGCTGATTGTCAGGATATAGCAGTGGTCAAAGGAATTGAACTGTGCTGATAGCTTGTAGCCAAGGTAATCGCCAACCGGAATTTTTACACCAGGCTCTTTTACCTTATGTACTACTTCCAGTATCGCTGCACCCGCGTCCTTCTTCTCATCATAGTTCTGGCCATCTACTGTCATAAGGAATGGTGCTTTTGCATCTGTCTTGCCGTCAGTACCGGTCATAGTTTCCTGAATTGCTTCAGCTACAGGCCTTGCCTTTTCATAATGCTCTATATCTGCCTTCAGTCCCCTGATTGCCTCCTGCAATCCTGCTATCTTCTGCGGGTATTCTCTTGTGATATTATCCTGCAGGCGATAGATAGAGCTGCGGTGATTGGCAGCAAGGAGCTTGAGCTTTGCCACATCAATGCTGAGAGACATACGCTCTTTTATCGCAGGATTGCCTGTTGCCAATGCCTTGATCTCTGCATAATCCAGTACAGCCTCATCTATATCCTCACAAGAACGGACAGGCGATTTATCTGTCATGATCTGAGAAATAAAGCGTTGCTTGTTCTCAATCACCTGATACGAGTATGCATCAAAGGTCTGTTCTGTGACATAACGGAAGATCTTTGCAGTTTTGTTCATGTTGCCTGCTCTATTGATACGACCATGTCTCTGTTCCAGATCTGAAGGTCTCCATGGGCAGTCTGCATCATGGAGAGCTACGCATCTTGTCTGCACATTTGTACCTGCTCCCATCTTGGCTGTTGAACCCATTAGAAATCTAACCTTACCGCTTCTGACCTTTGCGAATAGCTCGGCCTTCTTTGCATCGGTATTGGCATCATGAATATAGGCGATTTCCTCTTTAGGTACTCCCCTCTCTATGAGCTTATCCCTGATAGCGTCATATACATTGAATGAGCCGTCATTTTTTGGTGTCGAAAGGTCAGAAAAAATGAGCTGAGTCCCCTTCTGCTCCTTAGTATCCTGCCATATCCTGAATGCATTCTCTGCTATGGCATTACTCTTGGAATTAGGATCATCGGGAAGTACCGGGTCCATAAGACGCTGATCAAGAGCAAGCTTTCTGCCGTCGTTGGTAATGGCAAGCATATTGTCCTGGGAAGGATCGATATTTCCATTACGGACTGCTTCTGCTCTGTCAGCCAGAGACTTTACCATATCCTTCTGAAGTTCTGATGGCTGGAGCTTCACATTGATATATTCAATCTCCGGTCTGTCCAGGTCAAGCTGGTCTGCAAGCTGTATGTCAGCGCACTCCCTGAACATCTGCATGAGTTCAGGCAGGTTATGGAACCTGGCAAAACGTGTCTTTGTCCTATATCCTGTCCCTTCAGGTGCCAGCTCTACACTTGTCTGCATCTCACCGAAAGTAGATGCCCAGGCATCGAACTGGGAAAGCCCCATCTTCTGTAATGTCCCGAACTGCAGGTATCTCATCATGATATAGAGGTCAGAGAGGTTATTGGATACCGGTGTTCCCGTCAGGAACGTAATGCCTCTTCCACCTGTGATCTCATCCATGTACCTGCACTTGGCGAACATATCAGCTGCTTTCTGGGATTCTGATGATGCTATGCCTGCCACATTCATCATCTTGGTATAAAGGAATGCGTTCTTATAAAGGTGCGCTTCATCCACCACCAGCTTATCGCAGCCAAGCTGCTCAAATGTGACCACATCATCTTTTCTTGACGGGTCGTTCAACTTTGCGAGGCGTACTTCAAGGCTCTTTCTGGTCTTCTCCATTTCCTTGATGGAATAACGCTCGCCATGCATTTCCTTTGCCTGTGCTATTTCTTCTGTGATCTCATCTATCTGCTCCTGCATGGCTGCAGCCTGTCTCTCTTTTGACAGAGGGATGCGCTCAAATTGAGAATGACCGATAATTACCGCATCATATTCGCCGGTTGCAATACGTGCACAGAACTTCTTACGGTTTGCCGGTTCAAAGTCCTTCTTTGTCGCCACAAGTACATTTGCTCCGGGATAGAGCTTCAGGAAATCAGAACCCCACTGCTCTGTCAGGTGGTTAGGAACTACTATCAGAGGCTTATGGGAAAGACCAAGACGCTTCGACTCCATGCAAGCCGCTATAGATGTGAAGGTCTTACCAAGTCCTACCTCATGAGCTACCAGTGTGTTTCCGCCATAGAGAATACGTGCAACTGCATTGAGCTGATGTGACTTAAGCTGTATGGATGGTGTCATTCCTGGAAATCGCAGGTTCTTTCCATCATATTCTCTGGGACGGAGTGAGTTGAAGATGTCATTATATTTTTTCACAAGGATCTGCCTGCGGTCAGGATCTCTGAATATCCAGTCACGGAAAGCCTGTTTGAGTGCTTCCTGTTTTTGTGATGCCAGCATGGTCTCCTTCCTGTTCAGAACTCTTTTTTCCTTACCATCCTCATGTACTACGTCATAGATACGGGTATCCTTCAGGTTCAGGGAATCCTCCAGAATCTTATAACCATTTACACGGTCTGTGCCGTAGGTCTCTGTGGTCTTCGGGTTATTGTAATCGGCATTCTTGCCCTTGATATTCCAGGTTCCGGTCACAGGAGAAAACTGTGTCGTGATCTCTCCTCTGTCCATTCGCCATCCGGGTGTTCCAAACTCGTCCCTCATGAAATCATCTATGAACCTGGCATCTACCCATGTTGCTCCAAGTCTGACATCAATATCTGATGCATCAAGAGGTTCAGGCTGTACTCCTTTCAGGGCTTCCACATTGATACGGAACTCTGCATGATTTTCTGCTGCAAGCTCTGCTCTTTCAAGTTTCTCACGGACATTTCCGGAGAGATATTCATCTGCCGTCTTCCAGCTATTATCTTCAGGGTCCATGAAAATGACACCCTGAAGGTCTTCAGCAAGAGTATCAATGTCTTTTCCTGTAAGCTGCTGCATATAGTCAAGGTCAACAGCAGCCTTCTCGTTCATGGATACTGTCAGAGCTTCCTCTGCGGTATCAACATGTGTTACCGGAAGGACACGACTTACAGTCCTTGTTGTGAACATATCAGCCTTGCCTGCAAAATGCCCCTCATCATCCAGCTTCTCCAGAGAACAGAGAAGACAATAAGACGAATCCTGATTGAATACTCTTTTGTTGGTCTGGGAGCTGATGATACCGAACTTCTCCTGAAAAGCATCATACTGTCTGTTAAGCTCTGCCTGGACTGCACGGATATCTTCGTCAGACACTTCTTCAAGCTGCATGTTTATGAGCTTTTGCGTAGTATCACGAAGTTCTATCATGCCTTTCATACGCTGCTCTGCTGTCTCAGACAGGTCTACAGGAGTCATAACTGAGTTCTCACGATAGTAGACCTTATCGTCTATCACGGCATAAGAAAAGTTCTTCACATTAGGATCTGCGGGGATTGGTTCTGCTTCCAGTTCATCCTCTGCAGCATCACGGGATATGACTTCATATGTTCCTTCGATATGGGATAAAGCATTCTTCAGGCTCTCTTCCAAAGTCTCTCCAGCTTTTGGATTACAGGTTGTCTCTATGCCATGAGGACCGGACTGCCAGGTCATTTCTCCTGCGATCATTTCAGGATGGGTGATGAAATAATTGTTCATCTCCATGCCCTGAGTATCCTTGCCGATATCAACCCATTCCGGGAGCTGCTCTGCCATACGGTCACGCTTCTGAAGAAAGATAATGTCGGAGGTTACTTCAGTACCTGCATTTGCCTTGAATGCCGTATTGGGAAGCCTTACTGCTCCGAGAAGGTCACAACGCTCTGCGATATACTTGCGGGCAGCACTGTTCTTCTTATCCATGGTTCCCTTGCTTGTGATAAAGGCTATGATGCCTCCGGGGCGCACCTGATCTATAGTCTTGGCAAAGAAATAGTCGTGTATCATGAAATGATTCCTGTCATACTTCTTATCTGTCACTCCATACTGACCAAACGGCACGTTACCAACTGCTGCATCAAAAAAGGCATCAGGGAACTGAGTCTTCTCAAATCCTGATACCTGTATATTCGCTTTTGGATAAAGCTGTTTTGCTATTCGTCCTGTGATTGGATCAAGTTCTGAGCCATAGAGGCGGGAGCTTTCCTGCATAGCTATTGGCATACTCCCAAAGAAGTTACCTACACCGCAGGATGGTTCCAGAATGTTGCCTCCATCAAATCCCAATCTGCCAAGAGTCTCATAAATCTGCCTGATGACCATTGGCTGTGTGAAATGAGCGTTGAGAACGCTGCTCCTTGCTGCACTATATTCTTCAGGTGTAAGCAGGTTCTGGAGCTTTGCTCGCTGCTTCGCAAACTGCGTATTGGTCTCATCGAATACCTGCGGAAGTCCTCCCCAGCCGATGTACTGTGATAATATCTGCTGTTCTTCAGGTGTGGCATTACGATGTTCTGCCTCTACCCTTGCCATAGTCTCAATGGCTGCTATGTTGCGGTTGACCTTTTCTGTAGGTGTTCCCTGTCCCAGAGCATCATCTGTGATGCGGAAGTTCTGCGCTTTTATGGATTGATGAGGCTGTGCAGGCTCTGTCACAGTGCTATCCGCTGAATCAATATTATTCTCAGAGCTTGTTGCTGCATTCTCTGTCACATAATCAGCCGTAGTTTTATCGGCTGTGTCATCAAGAGCATCAGCCATGCCATTGCCCGGAAGTACCATAAATTCTGAATCCGGTTCGATTGCCCCTGCATAACCGTTGTCATCTGGGATTATATTGACACTGTTCTCAGGTTTTGTTTCTTTCTGCCTGTCAGGTACCTCATCCTCAATATATGTTCCATTTTTCACCAGAACTTCGATTTTCTTTTCAACCTCAGTCCAGGATACGAAGCCGTCTTTTTCTCCCTCTACATCTCTCCATTCCAGATGAAGACCTTTGGAAGAGAAGCTGTCATATCCATGAAGTCCGTATCCGTCCATCGGCCATGATGCACCGCCCTGTCCGTACTCAGCACGGATTGCTTTTCTTCTGTCTGCTGGCTTCATTGCTTCGTTTTCATAGAGCTTCTCTATGCGGTATTTACCGTTAGCAAATCCGCTTCCTCTCTGCAGAACCTGAGTGATATATTCCTCCGGTGGCTCTTCTGTCTTAGGATTCATGTAGGTATATAAGGGCATAAAAGAAGGAGCAGATGTATCATCCACTCCTTCGCTGTTTTTCGATATGCTCTTAACTGCTTCCTGCTGCTGTGATGTTGTCGGGAGGAAGCTTAGCTGTAGATAATCTCCGTCCTGACTATCTCCTCCGCTGAGTTCCTGATGTTGTTCATCAATCCTATCCAGCGCATCTGGTCTTTCGCTTTCAGCTCCTCGTTCACTTCCTGCTTCTCTGCCATCTGAGTTACCAGCAGGTCGAACATCTCCTCTGCTTCGTTCTGCGTGGTCTCCAAGTGTTCCCACAGGTTCTCTGACAGTACCAGATCCGAGTACATCGCTTTCCTGTGATTCTTCAGGTAATCCCTGCGCATCCTGCCCCAACGGTTCAGAGGTTCGTGTTCCTTCACCGGGTTCAGCATGATGTCCGGTATCATGTAATCCCCTTCCTGATGATATGTTATCTCCATGTTCTGCACCTCCTGCTTTATCACTTTCACGAATTAACGTGTGAAATTCTCTATTACTATTATGTGTCAGATCTTCATTCTTTTCAAGAGCTTTTTTCCTGTCAAAATCTCTGATAGCATCACGGATATTTATGAATACCGGAAGCGAAAGAGTGTTGATCTCATTACCGACAGCTGATAATACCTGCTGACTGTTAAAGGATGACAGGTAAGAGAAATCGAAGTTATCCAGGTAATCCTGCGGGTCAAGACCGCATCTGGACAGGATCATATATGAAATGCTGGAATGAAGCGTTGCAGACAGTCTTTCCTCACGTTCTGTCATGGGCAGATTCTCGAAAACTGTTCCTGACATATGCTCTTCTACTGTCTCAAGTGCCTGCGGCATTTCAGCTTCCGTGATCCTGCGGGCAATCTCTATGAGCTTGTCACCGAAATCTTCCTGACGCTCTGTTTTGCCGTAGCTCTGTTCCAGTTTGGTTATGACAGTTGCTTTGTTATCATCAGTTATCTTCCATAGTTCTGGAAGATGACCTTCTCTTGTAGCAAAGACATCCTTTACATCAAAGACGTATCGAAGTGCTCTCCTGTCTGATGTCTGGTCGAAGAGCGCTATACCATGGGACCCCCTTTTCACCATGCATTTCATGCGCTTGTTCCAGATATCTATAGTTGCACAGGCAGATGCATCCGGTCTCTGTGCATGTATCATGACCTGATCTTCCCAGGAATACTTATAGAGCCGCCCGGATGTAGTCAGAAATGCTTCCCACTTTTCCTGACTTGTAATTAAGTCTGCCGTTGCCTTGGCAGCAACAAGACCGTAGTAATCATATTTGTTCAATGTAACCTCCCCTTTCATTAATCAAAAAAAGCCGGCAACGTCATAATAATAAACGCTGCCGGCAAAAACTATAAAATAAAACGCCAACAACCTTTGACAGTTATCGGCGTTTCAAGAAACAGAATAGACGAGGTGACCGTTCTCGCATCTCCTAACCTCTTTCGAGGGGTGGCGGCTGCCTGTTCCGCCCTCAGATTCTGTTCTTATTTGATTTTATAGTATTTGATGATATTGTTGTATTTTATTACATACGCATTCGCTCATCTTCACTAACAGGAGCATACTTCCTAATTAACTCTAGCGATTTTTGCCTGGATTTTTCAAGCTCTTTCGGATCTACATTGTCTTCCTGATTAGCTTTAATCAGAACTCTCGGTCCTGTATATACAACTCTGTCATCTATAATACCAAGACTTTTATCTTCATACATAGTAGCGTGCTCCTTTCATGAATAATGTAGACCAGCTTCGCTGCATCTATTCAAATAAATAGATCCTGCCATACGAACATCCACTTTGAAACTGCCATCCTTCTGAATTTCACTTATCCTTGCTGCTTTCATACATTCAACATACAGATTATCTGCTTCATTGAAATCATATTTTACATCTTTATAGAGATAGTGTACTCTTCCCTGATTTGTAACAACAGCTATCAACGATACCGAATCATGATATATACAATATGCAATGTCATCCAGTGACAACGTTTGAGTTGACGGATGATTGTGCATTATCACAACTGCAAGGTGATTGCCTGAAACAACGATATGATTAGCAAGTGTATCACTTGCTATATCGACTGAATGCTCATCTCCCTTTACAATCGCAGCTTCATAAAATGGATCATCTGCATTCAAGCTTGTGATCATTGCAACTTCATTACTATCATTTTCTTCTTTTGCAGTACGTAAAACTGTATATGCCATTTTATACATCAGCTCATTTTTATCGTCATCAAAGCTTTTGTATTCAATATGTGGTATCTTGGTTAGCGCGACATCTGTAATAAAAACCTTTTTATCTCTGTTTTTCGAAAATAGTGATATATTGTCCTGCACAATTATTTCCTCTACACCTTCTGTATATCTCTAATATAGCAGTTTTTTTCTATAAATAAAACTCAAAAATTCCATGGTTGTTTTTATGTAAATGCACACACAATTTAGGTTTGTGTGTGCATTTACCCGAATAATTAGATGGATATGGCGTTCTATTTTTATACTTATCCAAGTGCCGGTTCAGTCTTTTTAACGGCATCAATCGCCTTCTCAGCCTGTCTGGCTTCATTGGCTTTATCAGCAACACCCTTGTTCTCCTGAATTTTATTGGCAAAAGAGAACTTACGGATGTTGGAATCCTTGGCTTTATCTGCCTTATCAGCCACCTGGGTTCTCTCTGCTTCCTTCTTCTCAGGCATTACCACCTTCATAGGCTCCTGCTCGCCTGCGATAGTCATCTCTCTGGATTCCGCATCATAGATATAAACATTCCCAGAGAGTATATCCTCCTGCGCAAGTTCCGTGGAATTAACCGACTGCACTATATCCTTCATGGCAATTGCCTCATCCTTTGTCGGGACAGGAACTGCGATAATTTCATGCACAGATGATGGGAGCACTGCCAGGTACTGACTGTGATTCTTTTCCGCAAGGTCACCAAGAAGCTGATCGTTCATGATAGCGGATGCACCGTTCATCTTTTCTTCATTGGTAATGACAAACATGCCGCCCGCAGTCTCTTCCGGTGCGGCTTCTCCCATCATCTCCTCAAGCATCGCATTCATTGAGATTGCACGGTAATCTCTGTTGCTCTCACATACCATTGCATCCTGAAGAAGAGTATTCGCATCAATCCCCCATGCCTCAAGGTGCTGCTCCTTGATCATAATGGTTCCGCCTCTTAATTCATCGTTTGGAAACTCAAAACGGACTATTCCGGACAGATCGCCATAGTCAAGATGAGGTGTATCCTCCAGGAGCTTGCTGTTAGCATCAGTATTGATCATGCAGATCTTCAGATGATCCTTCACATTGTCATAGTCCTTGAAGAAATCCACGTTGATCTCAGGACGCTTATGTGAATCATACATATCAACAAGTCTGTTCACAGCATCATCAAAACTGACCTCTCCCCTCTCAACACGCTCGAAAGTATCGTTGATATACATGGACGGAGCAACGTTTTCTCCTTCCCTCTGAATTGTGATACCTGTAAGCATCGTATCATTGTTCTTCATTACTTCTGTTACCTTGACATCGTATCCCTCGCCAAGTCTCTCCTGAATAGCAGTTTTCATATCCTGTGCAAATTCTTTTAATTCCATATTGTGTATTCTCCTTTTCATTGTAAAAAAACAGGTATAATGCTGTTTCCGCTCTTATACCTGGCTCATGGTTAATAATTCTGTTCACTTGTTTCAAGAAATCCTATTGGCTTCCCCTGCCAATTATGGCTAATTACCTGAACGGGAGCTCTTCGTCTCCCACAGGCTCAAAGCCATCATTATCTGCGGCATTACTGTCCGCAGCAGTTCCTGTACTGTTACTGCTGCTTATACTTCCCTGACCTTTGGGCTTCTTAACAAATTCCTTGGTATAGGTAAGCCCATACCCCACAAAGGTCTGTCCGTCCTTTTCGTAGGAAAACTCCTCTTCGCCCTCGATACTGATAAGGACATCAAAGGTCTTTCCGTTCTTTCCTTTCTGGTTAGACATGAGAACCTGTTTTCCTGCAAGCAGGTCTCTTATCTGATCTTCAGTAAAGGTCTGACCGTAATACTTTCCAAGTGCAAGACCACATTTGTTATCGCAGTATGCACCATACTTGCCGTAGAGTACTTCGCCTCCACAGTGAGGGCATCTTCCGATGCCCCCTTCACCGTTATCTGCGGCTGTGTTATTTCTGTTTTCTGAATCCATCAATCCATCCCCCTTTATTTATGTGTTGTCGTCCCCGAAATCATCGTCTGCTTCAGAGCCATCTTCATCACCATCATCCCCGAACTCCGGGTTATCATGCTGAGGCTTCCATACCTTGAAGTAGAAACCGCCACCGATAATGCCTATGAATACCAGTAGGATCATGATATAGTTGCCAGTGCTGTTCTTTTTCTCAGGTTCAGCCTCCGGTTCCTCTTCCTCTGTTTCTGTCTTTTCCACCTCTGTTGTCTCTGGCAGCTTTGTTTCACTTGGAAGAGCTGTGGAAACAACTGCGCTGTCCTGATTCAGTGTCTGCGCATCCTGACCGGTAAAGTTCATAAGATCATCTTCGCTGGCTTCTGTAAGCAGATATGCATTGTCATCTGTCTTGCTCTTATCAATGACCATGTAAAAAGTCTTGCCTGATCTGGTCTCGATGGTATAGAACTCTTTTCCCTCTTCTCCGCTGGTATTACTATTTGACGCATTATATGAACTGCTTCCTGAACCATCGCCAGTTGATGGTGTACCATCTGTAGTCTTTCCTGTCTCAGCAGCTTCAACTGCATCTGCCTTTGCCATAGACTCTTTCTTCTGAGCATTTAAGTCCGATGATGAGCTTGAAGCATCAGGTGTGCTGTCATCATCCTTATCAGGATCTACGGAATCTGTACCCGGAATACTGTGTGCTCCATCTACGTCAACGTACTCGCTTGAATGCTGCGTCACCGTTCCTCTAGCATATGTCGGACCGGAAGTCTCTGCAGATACAGGAAGTGAGTTCTTCATGTCATCATCATTTGAGTTATCCGGGTCATCATAATATGGATTGTTCACGGAATACTCTGAAGAGATATTGCCGGCATAATCCTCTGCTGTAATGACAAACTTTTTATAATATGAGTCGAACTGCTGTAGCTGGATATCAACTCCGCCGCCTGACAATTCGTCATAGATTGTGTTATTCACATAGATAGCCTTCACACCTGATTCTGTGTCCGATGCCTTTACGGATAATACGCCATTGCTAACACCGGCTCTGAGTGTAGGCAGAGTCTTATCAAAGCAGATAATAGACTTGCTCTTGGTATAGAGATTTCCCTGTTCATCTGTGATCTCCAGATATACACTGCAATTCTCAGTAATCTCGATTGCCATAGGTTCAAGCACATCAACATATGTGCCTTCCGAGCCTATTCTGGCTCTGGCATTCATAATGCGGAACGCCTCATCTCCTGTGTAGTTCTTTACTTCAAACTTCACTTCCGCACTGTCTGAATACCAGCCATCAGGTGATACGATATTCAGTACCACATCACGCCCGACAGAAGAATCGGATGAAGCACTATCGGCATCATCAGCCTGAGTGTTATCAGTATTATTCTTTTCATCATCTGTTACTGCCTCCGTTTCTGCGCCGGTGTCGCTATCTTTTGCCTCATCTGTATCTGTCTTGGTCAGCACGTCATGAGTAATGTTTTGTGATACATTTGAATTCGCTTCTGTGCTAATGCTTCCCGCAACATCATCAACGGTTTTTGTATTGCCTTTTCCAGTCACGACAGAAACAGCTACTACGCTCACCGTAACAAGTGCCGCAACTGCCATAGCTGCCTGCTTCTTACCTACTTTCTCTTTTACCTTCTTAAGTGTTTCAGTTATCTTCATCTGTATCCTCCCAGAAATTCTTATTCTTTTTGTCCTGCACCAGTGGTGTAGTTTGTTCCTGTGACCTTATTTCCTCTGCCTTTTCTTCAGCAGTCATTTTTCCACTTATCAGATTCTTTAGTTCCTGCATGGAAATCTTATGCTGATGGATCACCTTGACCATTTCTGCATCCTGTGCATTTTCTACGCTTTCCGAATACTTCCTGTCCAATTCACGCAATCTTGCAATCTCTGCCCGGTTCTTATCCCGGCGTTCAATAAGCCTGTCAAGTTTCACACAAATCCACCTCCCTCAACGATTGCTGCTGTTCTTACTACCTTGTTCATTTTCAATTCCTCCCTTGTAAAAAAATAAGCGCAGCTATGGTTTTGCTCCTTAGCTGCGCTGGTTACTGTTTTTAAATTTCTGATACGGCAGATTCATGATAACCTGCCAAACGAATAGAAATGTTGCTGCCAGTACGTCGTGTTAATGTTTGAATACTTTACCGGATCACCTGCATGAATCATTACTCCGTTACCGCAGTATATTCCCACATGGGTGACAGTCCTGCCGTTGTTATACGTCCCTTGGAAAAATATCAGGTCTCCTGCCTTGGCTTCATCAGGTGATATCGGCGTGCACTGATTATAGATACCCTGCGCAGATGTTGAAGCCATACTCTTAACACCGCTCTTGGTAAATACCCATGTAACAAAGCATCCGCAGTCAAAAGAATCCGGCGGCTCTCCAGGAAGATGATAGTCTGTTCCAAGATATTTCTCAGCTTCATCCATGAGTCTCTGTACTGTAGCATCGCTGTATGACTCAGGCGGTGTACCATCCCCGACATTCACTCCGCTTCCCTTTCCTGTATTATCCCTTGCGGTATAATCAGTTCCGTTCTGCATATAAAAAAGCGGGTTCATGTACTTGCCGTTATACATTAGCTCCACATACAGCTCACTTCCGAAGATACTGGAAGTGCTTCCGGTCTTTCCTATAGTCTGTCCTGTAGCTACCGACTGACCAGCACTTACCTTGATTTCACTAAGATGTCCATACTTGTGAACGTATCCATCAGAGCTTGATATTGAGATATAATTACCAAAGCCCTCTGCATATCCGGTCTCAACTACGGTTCCATTACGGACAGACTGTACTTTAGTTCCTTCAGCCACGGATATATCAATGCCATTATGAAATTCAACGACACCTGTTACTGGATTCTTCTGATATCCGTAGTTATAAAGGATTGTAGAATACCAATCGAGTTCAAGCGGCGATGAGAATTGCTGCAGGTTGCCCTTTGTAGCCATATACACGTCATAAAAGCCTTTTTCCTCAGCATTCATACGTCCCTCAACAACTTCTGTCAGAGGAGTACTTGTTACTGTGACATCAAGGATTTTTACTTCATAAGACTCCTGCTCTACATTACCATCCTCATCGTAGATGACATTTCCATCAGCATCCGTCTTATCACGGTATCTTGTCTCAGTCCTTGAAACAGCAGAAAACTGATAGCATTCCGCAAACAGTGATTCAAGCTCCGGCTGTACTGCATCTGCTGTGAAACTACCGTATTTCGCAGACAGATAACATAACAGGACGAACGGATCATGCTGTATCTCGCCGATGTCATAGTTGTATTCGTCGAACCCATGGAAATCGGTTGGGACACTATCAATCTGATCCTGAAGGTCACATTCCATCCTGGAATAATTGCTTGCAGCTTTGTCTATCTCCGTAGGTTCTGACTGCCATGTAACAATCTCTTCCTCAGAGTCTGAACCGATCATAGCCATCTGCATGACAAGTCCCATGATAAGGATAATTCCAATCATGGCTACAAGACCGGCTGCCAGAAACCATTTCAAAGTACCGGATTTCTTCAGAGCTTTCAGAATAGCTTCCTTCATTGATTTCATCATGGAACTTGTATTGGAAGCTGCCTTTTTATTCGCTGCACTTGCTGCCTTGCCATAACGCTTTTTCATAAAGCTTCTGGCATATTTCTTACGATAGAGCTGCTTCTGAAAGTCCTTTGATGACTTAGGATTCTTCTTATCAAACCCTGTCACCTTCTGAAACTTCGTATTGCCTTTTGCCTTAACGGTAAGATCTTCCTGGTTCTTCAACCTGTCTTTGTGTTTCAGAAGCTTACTAAGCTTCCCTTCCGCTTTATCACCAGATTTTGCATTGGCTTCTATAATAGATTTTAATTTCTTATCATTTACCTTTGGTTCTCTGGATAGGACCTTCTCGGCAGTGCTTTTGACAATGGCTGTTTCCTGCTTTATCTCGTCACTTTGAATCGATTCTCCTGACTGTTGGTTCTGAGCTATCTGGCTGTTTACTTTGCCCGCAATAGTTATAAGTGCTCCGGTTGCATCTCTCATATAATGGTCGATCTTAACTTTATTCATCCGTTCTGCAGCCGGTTGAGTTGCTTTAATGATATTGCTCTGCTCGCCTATCAGTTTTTCCTTACTGCCAGCTACAGTTTCATGTATGATCTTGCCATTACCATCGACTGTCACCTTCTGAAGCTTATTGTCATAACCACGGACAGACCTGACTTTTTCAAAGCCTTTTACAGAACGATCATTATTATTCGCAACTCTAGTACTGATATCAATTGTACTTACATCAGTGCTGCTTTCATGCAACATCTGCTTTCTTTCAGACATTACATTCTCATTCACCACTCTCAGTCTGGAGGAGTGCTTACCACCAGAATTCTGTTGAGCTGTTTTCTGCACCTTGCTATCAGACTGCTGCGGTGTATAATAACTGCTCTGCCTTGAACTGCTGTTGCTACTTGTTCTCGACTCATTGATGTTATCCTGCACTCTTGTCAGGTGAGAACTTTTTGAGCCATTGGATGTGCTCTCACTGATAGAAGGCTGATTGTTATCAGTCTCACTCACCTTTTTGAGTCTCCCAGAATACCCACCCTGTCCAAAGCTCTGAACGGAAGAAGGCGAAGCACTGTTACCTGCTCCACCTTCTGAACTGAATGATTTTATTCTGTTCTGACTTACCGAACTTTTACTCACATTTCGCAAGTTCCCTCCTCCTACACCAGTGGTGTATATTTCTTTTTATTCTGTAGGCTTGGTTGTCAGCAGTTTATAGGTAATGGTATCTGTCGGATAGTGGTCTGCAAAGCTGATGATCGTATCTCCGAACTTCACAATACCGCAGCCCATGTCAGCTGCTACAAGATAATCCTTCTCTGTATCTGACAAACCGATATACTCCGCAAGCAGCTCCACATCCTGCTCTGACTGCTTCAGTAGGTAGATGAACGGGCTGTTATTGAAGATATTCTTGGTCTGCGGTGATGACAGAAGGTCGGATATATTCTGGGTTATGCCTGTCGGTATGCCTCCCCACTTTCTGAAACGCTTCCAGATCTCAAGTGAATAGCTGGCCGTCTGTGGCTGATTCAAAAGGAGATGGAACTCATCAATATAATACCTGGTGAAGCGCTTGGCATTACGGTTCTGAGATACTCTCGTCCAGACCATGTTCTGAATGATGAACATACCAAGCTTACGAAGCGTAGTATTGAGCTTCTTGATATCAAAGCAGACTGTACGGTTATTCAGGTTGATGTTGGTCCTGTGGTTGAAAATATTCTGAGAACCATGTACATACATCTCCAGACATTCTGCTATGTTCCTGCCTTTTTCGTTATGCTCGCTCTCCTGCATCATTACGTTATACAGATCTTCCAATGTCGGCATAGTCTCTTCCGTAGGATTGTTATACAGGAACTTTTCATATATCTGCTTAACACAGCGGTCTATGAAGTTTCGTTCACCGCCGTCCAGTTCCATGCCGCCAGGCTTGTTCATGATGATCTCACAGAAGGACATGATAAATGCGGACTTATCTTTTACGATCGTCCCTATGTCTTCTTCTGTATCTGCGTCACCGGTCTTGTATTTCTCAGGATTCCGCACGACATCCAGGTTCACATCCATAGGATTGATATAGTCGTTAGAACTGGATGATATATGTATGACCTGACCATCCAGTGCGTTGATCAGAGGATAATACTCTCCTTCAGGATCTGTAACTACGATATCGTCATCCGTCTGTAGAAACACTCCAAGTATCTCCCTTTTCGCAGAAAAAGACTTACCTGCACCAGGGACACCGAGTATCAGACCGTTAGGATTGATCAGCCTCTTCCTGTCTGCCAGAATCATGTTGTTACTGATACTGTTAAGTCCGTAATACAAAGAAGAGCTTCCCTTTATGAAAAGCTCTCTGGTAGTAAACGGAATCAGGATTGCTGTATTGACTGTAGGGAGCTGCCTGTACTCTTCGGTCAGATTAAGTCCCAGCGGCAGACTCGATACAAAGCCCTGTTCCTGCATATCTTCAAGCCTTCTCATAGTGCAGTTGCCTAGCTGTATCACACCATTGGTTGCTTCTATGGAAGAATCCAGCTTATCCTTACTGTCCTCAAAATTCATGACGATCAGAGTGAGCCTGAACATTTTTTCATTCTGGCGCATCAGGTCATTAAGCGTGCTCTGGGCTGATTCTCCGTATGTATTGATATCGGAAGGAATCAGATCCATATCATACCCGGCTCGTACTGCTTTTTTCTGCTCATCGATCTTCTTTTTCTGGATATCAGAAAGCGAACCTTTTATGGATTTTATAGCCTCCTTCTGATTGACCGGATGCACAAACATGGTGAATATAAGATTCCTATCCAGATGCAGGAACTTACTCATGAAGTCATCCAACATCTCTGCGCAGGTGATATCTATCACAGACACACTGCACCAGGTCTTATCCATCCTGAAGCTGTCGTTCTCAGAAAAGTCAAAGCGCATCGGCACGATATAGTCCTTGGTACTGCCTCCACTCTCCCTAATATTGTCATATGAGAAAGTAAATGGTCTGCCATCTGTCCCCGGATTCATAATGCCATGCATTACCTTCAGTCTCTCTTTTCCATCAAGGGAATGTGACTCCACTCCCATCAGGCGGAGGTTTTGCATAATACCGGTTTCCATACGGTTCAGTTTGATACGAGCTGTGCGGATGTTGTCAGATTCAATGCCGAATGTCACATACTTGAATTTCTCAAGTCCGTTATTGCCCTTGGTCAGTTGCTTTCTCAGCATCTGCCTGTATTCATCTCGGATGTCGTTGAACTGGTCATCCTGATCATCTACCTCGATAGCCTTCATAGTATCAGCAAATGTACTCTGCTGATTCACATATGACATCTGCACTGTGGCAGACGGATCAAAGTAATTATAGAAATCACAAAGCCCATCAAATATCGACTTTTTAACGCCATCAGAAACCATCTCATAGTTGGTATCCTCGAACCTGACTGTTTTTGTGTAATAGTTCCTGGTAACCTGACAGATACCGTCTTCGAACATCTTCCTGTACGGAACTGTGTCCTGCGCTGTCCTTGGTATCCTGTTCATTTTCATGATGGACAGCTTTAACTGCTCTGCGAAAGACAGCTTCGTCTTCTTTGGAATGTTCCGGACGTTCTTCTTTCCTGCTTCTCCTCTCTTCTGCTTTATATCTTTCAAGTTTCTGCTCCTTTGTATTCTGAATTACGGGCTCCGTTGCCCTTGCCATTTTCCTTATCTTCGGTGTCCAGTATCTGTGCCTGAGCTTCCTCCTCCATATCTCTTCCAGGGTGCATCCGTTCTTTTCATATACTCCGAAAAAGAACATCGGCAGCATGACAGCAACCATAGCAAGCGCAGCATTGTCATAGCCGATATAGTCCCTTGAAAGAAAATATGTCGGTATTCCAAAGCCTGCTCCTATACCGATACAGATGAGTTGTCTGAGTGTCAGATTTGCGAAGACTGTAGTCTTAACTGCACGAAGGTCTTTCGGCACAGGGATACTGAAATGTGTGTTGTTCAATCTCTTTTCCTCCTTCCCCTTATGCTCCAAATATTGATTCTGAAATACGTCCTGAACTAAGAAGCGTTGCACACAGAACCACCGTGATTCCAACTGCTCCCCATAATGCTGTGGACAGGTCTGTACTTGGTGAGAAACTTCCCATCATAGAGACGTATATAGCAAAACATACGATGATGAAAAATCCCTGGAATGCCAGTCCCAGAAGCGACTTAATGTAGTGTTTTCCTAGCTGCCCCATCTCTCTGTTACCAAGTGTTGCAAAGGTTACCGGTGATACGGACACATACAGGTAAATCGTGATCATCCTGTAATAACATACGCATGTCACTATGATCGCCATTACATTGAACAGCAGCCGTATAATGGTCGTTTCTATCATGATGGTAAAAGCCTGTGATACTGTCAGGTTGTCTTTTTCTGAATCAAATATGGACAGCAATGAATCCTGTGTGGTAGTCAGGTCAATGGTTCCGGTCAGCAGGTTACCCGCTTCCTCCACCACATGACATCCCACATCGAATATAGCCATTGTGATGTCAAAGCAGTGCGTTACGAAATATATGGATACAACAGCCTTGAATATCCACTTGAAGAACATGGCAGTCTCATCGCCGTCAGAGAAGTTGTTCTTATCTATGATCATCTGGATGATCTCATAGCACATGACAAGCGTTACTATGATTGCTGCAATAGGCACCATGACATCATCCGAGATGGTCTGGATAATGGTAAAGATTGAAGTGTTCCACGCGTCCGGAGAAGTTGATACATCTGTTGTCACGTTCTGTACGCGGTCATTCATCGTAGTCATCAGCGATGACAGATTCGATTCACTTGCGCCATTGAACATGTTTATGAAGAAATCTTCTATCCAGTCTAATGGATTCATTTCATCTTCCTTTCCTGTTTATTCATTATTCTGGAAAAGGGCCGGTCGCCCAGCCCTTTTCCATGGTATAATGTAACCGTTCTGAAATCCGGTACATCAGACAATGAGCACCTTCGCAAGCTCCGGAATCAGCTTAATTCCAAGGAGTACGACACCTCCTCCGGCCATAAGCTGCTTCATTCCCTGTGATTTTGCACCAGGATTGTCGTTTCCATAGCCTTCAAGCAGGTTTATGACTCCCCATGCCCCGAGACCGGCGCCCAGTGCGGAAACTACGGTTGAAAGCTGTGTTATTGCTGTATTGAAAAAATCCATGTTATTAGAAACCAAAAACGCAGATTGCTGTTTTTTTGTCGTTTTTTGTATTTTTGTACGAAACCCAAATATAAAAAGAGCCGAATTTTGTCTCAAAATTCCACCCTTTCTAACTGCGTTTTTGGCCATCCTCCTTATTCTCAAATGAATTATTTGGGTCTCGCAGTTTCTTTGAGTTTCCATATCTGTCCCTTTCCCGTGTTATAATTTGTACGAGTCTTTGGACTCCCTGCATCCGGTGCTCATAGTTTGCCGACCATCTGCGCCGGGTGCGCTTTTATGGAACTCATTCCAGTATTCAGTTGTCATGCCACATTCCCCTTAACATTGAAATCTCATAGATTCCATTCGTATGCAGCGGGATTCGCCGGTAGGTGCTCTTATCCTCTTCATATTTACCTCCATACAAAAAGGACTGCTATATTTTGCAGTCCTTCATTAACAAAAACTATATTTACTTATCATGTATCTTCAGTGTTTATTAAAGCGGATCACCAGGAATGTTCTTCCTGACAATCCGCTCATTGATTACAAATGACTCTCTATGACCTGGGGATCATCCAACGCATCCTCCAGTATTCTGGAAAGGACACTGGTATACCCTTTGCCAAGAGATTTTGCCTTACGAAGCGCTCTGGGTGTAAGTCTTAACGTGACCGTTCCTTTTCTGCGATCCTCATTCTTTTCCTCGGAAATCCTGCGAAAACGCTTAAGCTGGTCAGGCGTCAGTTCCGGAGAATCCTCATCAAAGGTCACCGGCAGATTTTTTGCTGCCTTTATCATCTCCGTCTGTTTTTTTGTTGGTTTCTTTTTAACATCAATGTTGACCTTCTTAATTGCCATAGTATTCCTCCTGTTCCGCCCTTGTGGCTAATCTGGCAGATATGATGCGATATGTATCAGTCCTCATGGTGTATACGACTGTCAGCACATCATCGACCAACCCAATGGTAATATATCTGTCTTCATAAAGGCTGTGTTCTTCGTCATAGAATTCGATCCTGTCATCATCACCAAATACAAGTGCTGCTGTTGAAAAATCAATTCCATGCTTGATTATGTTTTTCTGTTCTTTTTCCTCGTCCCACTCAAAATCCATATGTCTACCTCTGATTCAATTATCCTATAATGTAAGACAATTTGCAATACTTTTTGTGTTTCATGGAACGAGTCTCGTCCTTGAAGGCAACAGTCCGTAGCAATACGGACATCCATGCCCTTTATTCCTGGCGTTAAGGTTGCTCCTGTAATGATGGCCGTTACTGCACTTCCACCATATCTTGCGATTGCTGAATGGCAGGATCTCCTTGGGGCTTATATCCTGATTTCTTTCAAAATCCCATTCTTTTACAAGTTCCGGCGACACAGTAGCAAGATCATTAAAGCCGCCCAGCGCCTTCCTTCCACCGCAATAAGGACATCCTACCCCTTTATGCCTGCTGTAGACGCTCAGCTTATATGAGTGCCCTTTTCTGCATTTCCAGTTACATACTCTGCCTGTCATATATGTGACATCTTCAGGTCTGAGACCTTCATTTGCCTCATAGTCCCATTCCTCTGCGATATCAGGATGTATGCTCAGAAGATCGTTGCAGCCTGCCATTGCACGTCTATTGCTGCATACAGGGCAGCCGTTTCTTATGACATCTCCGGGTCTTGAATCCCAGACATGACCTTTTTCACAATGCCACCATACCTTTAATCCTGAATTCGAAGCTATCTGAGACGGCATTATATCTTTATTCCTGTCATAATCCCATCTTTCCTGTATAACTTCAGGATACAAAGTCTTCAAGTCATTAAATCCCGGAAGTATCTCTTTTCCTGCACAATAGGGGCAGCCTGTCTTGCTTCTATCCCTTGCTGCAACTGAAGCCTTCCAGCTGTGGCCCTTAGAACATCTCCACCAGACACGCCTTGATGAGCCTGACGTTATCTGCACAGGACTGAATTCATTCTTTTGTATGTCCCACTCATCTGCCAGTGAGGGATTTACTGTTACAAGGTCGTTTACTCCAATAACAACCTTTTTCCCTGCACATACAGGGCATCCATTTCCTCTCACACGGCTTGATATCGCAGCCTTCCATGAATGACCTCTACTGCATTTCCACCATGCAACCTTTGAGCTTCCGGCTGCGACCTGTTCAGGAGACTTATCACTATTTTGCTCATAATCCCACTCAGCAAGAAGATCGGGTCTTACACCTGCAAGGTCATTGACACCGGGAATCAGGATATTACCTGCGCATACAGGGCATCCGCTTCCGGCTTTTCTGGCATATACATATGCATTCCAGCTGTGGCCCTTACTGCACCTCCACCAGACCTTAAGATCTCTGCCTGCAGTCACATCCTTTGGTGTAAGATCATCATTTCTGTCATAGTCCCATTCAGCTGCTACTTCCGGCATTGTAGTTGCCAGATCATTAAAACCCTGCCAGACCTTCTGTCCTGCACAATACGGGCATCCCTGACCTCTGAACATTCTGGCATTTATCGACCTTTGCCATGTATGACCAAGACTGCATTTCCACCATACCACCTGACCGGAGGCGTATGAAAGCTCATCCGGTTCAAACGTATTCTTATCATGATCCCATTCCTGTGCAAGATCCGGTCTGACAGATGCAAGGTCATTTACTCCCTTACGGACAAGCATTGTCAGATTTGCACACTCAGGACATCCATGTCCTTCCTTTCTCTGATATACAGCAGTTTTCCAATGATGCCCCCGTTTGCAGATCCACCAGACTCGTTTATCGCTTCCGCTCAATACGTCATCCGGCTTCAGGTCACCATTTCTTTCGAAGTCCCATTCAGCCGCAACCTCCGGCATTGTCGTTGCAAGGTCATTAAAGCCCGGCCATGCCTTTCTTCCTTCGCAATACGGGCACCCATACCCTCTGACAGCCCTTGTATTAATAACGACCTGCCAGCTGTGGCCAAGACTGCATTTCCACCACGCTCTTTTGCCGGATCCCGGCATCACCATGTCAGGTGTCAGTCCATCATTCTTTTCATAATCCCACTCCGATGCGAGAACGGGGTCAAGCGTTTTCAGGTCATTTACTCCCTGTATCAGCTTACTCAATGGAGTCCACCTGCCCTTCCAGCTCTTTCATGATATTCGTAAGCCTTGTTGCAGGCTTTTTTATCTCTTCCTGCACCCCATCGAATGCCTGCGGTCTTGCAGACTCAAGGAGCTTCTTAAATGCTTCGGGTCTGATGATCTTATCTTCCTTTTCATCAACCTTGATGTTATGATCTCTAAGGAGCTTATTTACCACTTCCGGATATACATTCTCTCTTATGAAGCGCCTGAGCCAGACATTCTGCTGCTTCTCTCTTCCAAGCTCTTTTTTGATATCGGCAAGCTGGTCTCTTGCCTCCTTAAGCTCATCCCTGCACCTTGCCACTTCATCGCGTTCGCTCTGCCTTTCCTTGACCATCCTGCTGTATGATTTCGACATATCCGCAAGTTCGAGATACGACTTCTTCCAGTAGGCATCTATATCTCTCAGATGCTGCTTCAGCTCTCCAAGAGTTGTGCACTGTCTTATAATTCCATCAACATCAAGGCTCTTATAATAGACGATCCCTTTATCTTCCAGTGAATTCGAAAGGCTTTCCTTTAATTCCTCGATCCTTCTTTTGACATCCGGATCTCTGCGAAAATGATAACCCTCTGCATCAATCCCTTTCCCTGATGCGTAATCCGCAATCTTGTTATACATGAGTTTCCTGGGATTTCCATTAACCTCATTTTCAAAGTATTCCTCAACTATCCTGATAAGTTCAGCTGTCTCTGTTTTCCTGGGTCTGCCCATTACCTGTATCCTCCCTTGTATTTGCGTTTAAGAAGATCTCCATAAAGTTCTGCATCTGCATGGAGCTTCAACATAGCAGAAGCAATATCTTCCTGATAGCCCTGTCCCTTTCTGACAAGCTCTATCATCTGCATCAGATATTCACAGTCTGCATCAACTGCCTTTTTCCGCTCATTTATGATCCTGAGCTTAATTCCCTGCTTCTCGGGATAAAAATGTCTGCAGCCCATACAGCTTCCTATAACGTCCTCTCCATCGAAGTCTTTAAAGCAATCCCTGACGCTGCCCGAAATCATGCTTTCCGAATCGCACCATCCTCCCTCTACGGGTATCGTCTTATCCGGGAGCGTCGCATAATACTTCTCAGACCCGGAGAACTCTGTGTCATCACCCCATCCGTTATATTTCTCGTATATAATGCTTTCTACAATTCCCGATAGATTTCCGTAGTAATGAGAACTCATATCTATGCTTTCATGCCCTGCCAGTTCTTTGCAGATCACCGGTGAACCGCCTGAAAGGATCAGGTTGATCATGGCAAGATGTCTCGTATCTCCAAGATGGATCGGATAGTCCTCATCATTCATGACCTCTGCGCACAGGCTTCTGAGCCTGAGTCTGGCCATACCATAGCAGAAATATCCGCTTAAGGGATTTGCAGACGTAAGAAACAGCGTATCAAGTTCAGGTCTCCTATAGCCATGTGCCTCTGCATCATCATGAATCCCCTGATACCATCTGATATCGTTATAGATTCTCTCCGGGATCTCATACTGCATTTTTTCATAATCCGAGGGAACCTTGTATGAAACTCTGTGTCTGCCCTTTTTCATCTTTGTCCTGCGTATCGTAAGATAGAATCTTCCGTTCTTTTCTTCTATGCAGTCATACGGTGTCAGAAGGAATTCGGTTACCCGAAGCGGCAGAATTGCAGTAACCTCCCACCACAGATACATCGGAAAGAAATATATTTTTCTCTCCTCCGGACAGCCCCTCCAATATTTCCCAAGCTCTCTGTCAAAACGGAGATAATACTTAAATTCAGCAAGCGTCCGCCTTTCTGTCGATGCAATACGCAAGCGCTCTCTTTCAAGACTTTCAATCACTTCATCACGAAGCGGGCTTCCGCCTGGCATCATTTTTATCAGTTCCAGCACATATGGTATGTCCTCAGCAGGCAGTTCCAGAACGTCCCCATAGTCCATTTCTGTAAGCCGCCTGTAAAGTGTTGTCATTGTCAAAAGTGTGGATCTTGCCAGAACCCCAAGATTCAATGCTATATATGCCTTTACTGATTCCCTGTATACCTCAAAGCTGCATCCGAGCCATGCTCCGGCATGCCGATCATACACGTCTTCATCCATGGAAAATGCCAGTTCACTGACATGGAGATCATCTGACAATGTCCATACATCCGAGTCATAGATGCCCCCACGTATCACCCCATTTATCCTGAAGCGCCCAAAGTTCGCCCTTGCCGCTTTGATGGTCTTCTTATCAAGGCTTACCAGCTTCAGGGTTTTGGAAAATCCATCCCTATTTTCTTCCGTTATCGCTATCTGCATTTTTCAGTCCCCTTTCTGCTATCTGATATATAGGCTCCATATCCGCATCGGGATAAAGCATCTGAACGCTTGACATCATTTCAGATATCCCCGAAAGCACACCTTCTTTTAAGATGTTTCTGATGCGGTTCTTTTCCTCAGGCGCTGCGGATTTCATTCTTTCACACAGCTTCGCATAGTTATTCATAAGCATCTGCATGGATGTTTTGGTATATATTTCATATCTGCACCCAAAACATCCGCTTCTGGAGCGCTCCGGGCATCCAAGGTCGGCAGCTGTCATCAGGCACAGGAATTTATCGCTTTTCGCAGGAGCTGCGCCTGCAGCGATACGCTGGATCACTTTCCCGATATGATTCCTGTCCTTTCCTTCCATGACTGCCGCAACAACCTCTCCTGCCCTGCTATAAGACCGTGTAACCGTCTCTGTTATCTCTTCAAGCTGAAACGCAGAAAGCCCAATCTCTTTTATAAGCCTTGTCTGATCTGTAACACCGATCCTCTTAAAGTCCTCTCCTGCATACATTTTCAAAAGGAGTACAGGAATAAAGCCAAAAATGCCCCTTTCATACATCTCCATCAATATGAATTCCGGAGTATATCCTGTAAATGCAGCATCTTTCAGATATACCTGTGTGACATCAGATAAGCCTCCGATACTGCACTTATGGCTCCTTGCCAGGGATGCAAGCATATATCCCTTTGGTCTTCCCGGTTCATTGTTCCCTTCTGCATCAATTCCCTGAAGATATGACTTATTAGCTCTTCTTGACAGTATTTTTCCATTCACAGCTTCAGCCAGCTCTTTTCCAAAGAAATCCGTTACATCCCTTGGATCGCTTTCTGTTCCCACAAAAGGATCTCCTTCTTCTCTGTAAGAAAGCGAAACTGACAGGATAATGCCAAGTGTTTCCCGAAGACTGAATGGAATCTGGATCTTAAGATCAGCAATACTCCTGTGTTTACTGCTTTTATGCGGTCTCTTCGGCCGCATTCTTATCCTGAAGATAAGGTCATCTGTTACATCCTGTGCTTCCTGGGCAGTATACTCACCTGCCAGAATCTTCCGTCTGACCTCATCACCGTCGTAAGGCAGTGATGGTATCGGAAGCCTGGAAAAATCTCCTTTCCTCACTGCTCCCATAAAATGCATCGCTGTAAACAGCCATAAGTCAGCAAATCTTCTCCTTGAACATGCCTTTGCTATGAGATCATGCACATCCCAATAACGCTGGTCGAACACAGCATATGAAATAGCCGCAAACTGATTCAAAGTATACGCTGCCCTGTTCTGTGGTACTGTCTGACGTGACTCAAATGTATAACTCCAGTGACTGATTGGATTTCCTTCATAAGAAAAGTCAAGGAATGAATTCAGGAGTTTCATAACAGTCAGATCCATCTCTTTATTTCCGGCTTCTATAATCGCGTCAAGTTCTTCCTGCGAATACAGGATCATGTCCCTGGTAATTGAAGACAGTATAAAATCCGTCATCTTGTATGCTGAAGGAGTCCCCGAAAGCTGATTTGCTTCAAAAAATGCATTGAGACGTCCGCATGTATCCGGATAAGTCTCCTTGTATGCATCAAGCATCAGTCCTATTTTTTCTTCCCTGCTCTTCTTATACGCTTTAAGCCACAAGATTAGCTGGGGTCTGAACTGACTCATAGAATCCACCCAGACATCCCCATCTCTGAACTCAGGCGTCATGCCGAACCATCCGTTCATATCCATAAATTCGAGAAGACTATCTCTGCCGGGAATGGTATCCCTGTAAAGCGAACAGCACTCCTTTGCAGTATTTATAACTTCTCTGTAAAGCGCATACTTATTATTCGAGCCCATACATCTCACCTCCGATCTCCAGAAGTGATGATATGAGCTTTTCCGATGTTATCTCCAGTTCTCTTACGAGGTCGCCCTTGTTCTGAAGATATGTAAAAGCACTTTCCGGATTCTTGTCTCCGCGCCAGAACTGGACTTCTGCAACTTCGCATCCTCTGAGAACCAGCTGTACAGTATACCAGTGTCTGAGCGAATGAGTGCTAAGACTGTTCTCGTATAAGAGCTGCCCGTAACGTCTGAAATCAGGATCCGTACTGCTTATAAGCCATGTACGAAGATGGTCATTGATAAGCACCTTGAACTTGCGCCTGTAGGTCTCATATGACATGGCAAGACCATTGGAATTGACGAACATAGGTGCAAAATCCGCTTCATAATCTACCGTCTTCAGATATGCCTTATGCAGTTCATAGGCTCTCATAAAAGCCTTTATGAAATCAGGGTATACCTGCTGAAAACGTTCTTTTTTGATCTTTCCAACCTCAGCACCATCATTTCTGAGCCTGTATTCGTGTTTCAGATCAATCCTGATTCTCCTGACTGCACCACCTGCTTCTTCAAAGAGAAGCCCTGCTCCGTACTTGCTGGATTCCTGCCTGACATTGCACACCTCTCCGGCTCTGAGACCGGCAAAGGCCTGGAGAGCAATACCAAAAGCAATATCAGGCGCATACTTAAATGCCATCGGCAGAAGCTGTTCCATTACTTTTGCGGGCATATCCCTGAACGGTCCGTCACTCTCATCAAACAGCCCGGTTGCCTGAAACTTGGGGATTTTTCTTACTTTGAGTTTTCCTGTGTGGAGCCTTATCGTTGTTTCATAATAAAGCTCTTCCTTTGTGACTTTAACAAAGCCACCGTACCTACGAGATATCGCATCCATGAAAAAAGTACAGCAGGAAATGCACCTCTCCACCGTCCCCTCTGAATGATACGTACCATCTGAATTGGCAGACATGGCATAATAGTCAAAAAACTCCTGCATCATATCCTTTGTGATGTCAAAGACATGCCTGATCCCAAATCTGCCTCCATTCTCTACCAGTATGTAATTCAGCATCTTACATATGTAGTAGAGCTTTGGCTCCGGGTTGGACTGAAGCGGCTTGTATGTCCGGTATGTGTAAATACCTGCATAATCCTGCAGTCTGGTGAACCGTTCGATTATCCCATACTCGTTCTTGAGTACAATGAATGATCTGTCAAAGCTCTCACCATTCTCTATGCAGTTCCTGACAGTAAAAACAGCATACTTCAGCCTCCTCTCCTCCAACTGATTTTCTCTTACAGTTTCCATTTTTCTCCTTTCCGGCCTATGGCCTAAAGGAGTATTATATGGTAGGCTGTCTTATGAAAAAAAGACAAAACCATTTCGTCTCTTTTTTATTCCGAACAGTTTTGTCTCTATAATGTTTTGTCTCTTTTTTACATCAGCGACAAAACTCAATAAAGCCTGTATTTTCAATGTTTAAGAGGGATTGGGAGGTTTCGTCCTCCGAGAGTTGGTTACG